>CAVQIQ010000005.1:0-302989 GCA_963712645.1 uncultured Actinomycetes bacterium
AGCGCCGGTCAACGTGGCGCCGCAGGGCCAGACCCCCCCGGACAGTGGCATGGTCGAGGTCTCCGCTCCGGACATCCGCCGCCTCTACATCGCCGCGGAATACTGTCCCGAGCCCGCCCCCGGCCGCCTGTACCAGCTGTGGCTTGGCAGCAACGGCGAGTGGACGCCGGTCGGCGAGATGTTCTGGCCCGACGACGGGACCCTGCTGCTCGAGGTCGAGGTGGACATCGCCCGGTTCGACGAGATCTGGATCACCGAAGAGGTCATCGGCTCGCACCCGATCGTCCCGAACACGGACGGTCCGAGCTGGCGCGCGTCGCTCACCGCATAGCGAGCACCACGGTCCACCGAGGCACCTCCGGGGACGGCCGTCAGATCTGCACGAACCCCCGGAACGTCAGCACGAGACCCAGCAGCGCGATCGACGCGGCCGAGAGCACGGGCACCAGCCGGGCGGTCCTGCCGGACATCCTCCCGGCGACCACATCGCGGGCGCGCAGCGCGACGAGCCCCACGACCACCAGCGCGGTCGCGAGCCCGAGACTGAACGCCCCGATCAGCGCAAGGCCGTAGGCGACCCGATCCAGCGCGACGGCCGCGAGCAGCACGACCAGCGCCGTCGGCGACGGCAGGATGCCGCCGGCCACGGCCAGGGCCGTGAGGCTCTTCCGCGAGAGCGGCCCGCTCGTGGGCGGGTGCGGATGGGCGTGTCCGTGGTCCGCCGATCCGTCGGCGTTCGCGTGACGGTGCTCGGCGTCATGGCCGCCGCTCCACGACCCGAGCCGCGCCACGAGCAGGCTCGCCCCCAGCGCGAACGCGATCAGGCCGGAGCCCAGGCCGAGCCACGGGTAGACGCGTTCGGGCGCAAAGACCTCGGTCACCGTCAGTACGACGAACCCGAGCGCCAGCACCGACGCCGTGTGCATCACCGCGACCGAGCCCCCGACCGCGATCGCGTGCCGGGCGCGTCCTCCGGCGCCGACCAGGTAGGCGGCCATCAACGTCTTTCCGTGGCCCGGGCCCAAGGCGTGGACCCCCCCGAACCCGAAGGCCAGCAGCAGCGCCACGAGCATGAATGGGCCCGTCCGCTCGACGAGGCGGGCGAACGCCCCGGCCGTCACGTCGGGCCGGGACGCGTTCGCCTCGACGCCACGGGTTGCGGCCGCCGCGGGCGCGCCGGTCCCCGGACGGAACGACAGCACGGCCTCGTGGACGTCGAGCGGGCTCGCCAGCAGGTCCAGCGGGTAGGACAGGAGCGCGTTCGACACGCTGCGGGCGGGAACGCTCGAACGCGCGACGGCGGTCCCGTCCGTGCCGGCCGCGGTCACCTCGCTCCAGCCGATGCGGTCGGCGAAGTTCGCGTCGGCGAACGCGAGCTTGCCGGAGGACGCGACGGATCCCGCAAACGTCGCCTCGAGCCGGAGGATGTCGAGCCCGCCCTGGCCCGGCCGGAACCGCATCGAGGACGACACGACATCGAGTGGCACGGCCGCGTCGTCCACCGTCAGCGTGAGGTTCGCGAGCAGCTCGGGCGCCGCGAGGGCGGCCCACGCGGCGCCTTCCGCGTCGCTGATCGTTCCGTCCGCGTCGGCGTCGATCTCCGGACGGACCTGGACGGTCGGGATCTCGGCCATGTCGACGACGTAGTCGATCCGTACCTCGCCGGGGGTGAGCTCGATCCCCGCGTACCGGTTGACGGTGAAGTTCCCGAGCGGGTGCGCGATCGCGGTGGCCGGCGCCGACAGGACGGCGGCGACCACACCCGAGAGGAGCAGCGCCCGCCGGAGCGGCCGCCTCATCGTCCCGACTCCAGCGTCGCCGTCCCCAGCCGCGACAGGATCCGCGCCGCGTCGTCCGCATGCAGGATCGAGAAGTTCGGGTTCGTCGCGAGCGCCCGTGAAAGGTACCGCCGCGCGCCGGTCTCGTCCCCGAGCTCGAGCCGGATCATCCCGGCGTGGAACAGGAACAGCGCGTTCCGGGTCCCGAGCGCGAGAGCGCGCTCCGCGAACGCCGAAGCCCGCTGGTACCGCCCGTTCGCGTACAGGGCCCACGCGTAGGCGTCGGCGACGTGGACGCTCCGCCGGCGAGCCCACTCGGCTCGCGCGGCCACGAGCGCACCCTCGGGATCGCCGTGGTCGGCGTCGAAGAGCGCGAGCTCCAGATCGACGTTCACGCCGTTGGCGGTCGCGAGGTCGCGCATCGCCGCCACGACGGCCTCCTGTTGGTCGGCGAGGGCCGGCCGCCCCGTCGCCCGGTCCAGGTCCGCGAGCGCGACGACGAACTCGGCCGACGGGTAGCGGGCGACAACCTCCGTGAAGCGGGCGAGCGCGAGCTCGTCGTCGCCGCGCGCCCACGCCACCTTCGCGAGCCCGGCCAGGTTCGGGACGTACGCGGGATCGAGGTCCAGGCCGCGTGCGTACCACCCTCGGGCCGAGCCCACGTCGCCGGAGCCGAACGCGAGCTCGCCGAGCTGGTACGCCGTCCACGCGGAGTCCGAAGGCGTCCCGGCCGCATCGAACGCCATCCGCATCGCGCGCTCGGCTCCGGAGACGTCGCCGAGGAGCTCGCGCGCGTATGCGACGCGGGCGTACGACGCGAGATCGGGCCTGGTGTCGACCATGATCTGGAACGCCTCGAAGGCGCGGTCGTACCGACCGAGCTCGAGCAGCGCGTCGCCGATCACGCCGTACGCGTCGGCCGAGTACGGGTCGAGCTCGGATGCCCGGCGGCCCTGCCGGAGCGCGGCAGCGAAGTCGTGCCGTGCCAGGTCCAGTGCGCCGATCCCCAGCGCGCCGTCTACGTTCTCGTCCGGGTGTAGGCGGAGCGAGCGGCGCAGGACGCCCTCGGCCTTCGGGTACCACGACGGGTCGGCCGTGACGCGCCCCTGGGCGACATAGGCCAGCCCGAGCTGCGCGAAGCCGCGCCAGTCGCCTGGGATCTCACGAAGACGCTGCTGGAGCGACGCGATCGCGCCGTCCAGCGAACCCGCGTTCGGCGTCGGGAGCAGCAGGGCCGACGAGGAGGTAGGGCGCGCCGCGGGATCGACGGCGTCTCCCGTGCCACTGACGAACACGACCGCGCCGGCGACCAGCAGCGCGACTGCCATCGCCGTCACCGCCGCCACCCTGCCGATGGCACTCATCCGTGGCACCTCCGCGCGGTCGAGAGGGCGGGGCCCGGCCGGTCGGCCGGGCCCCGTCGCTCCGTCAGTGGGGGTCTGCGTCCGAACCCGAGTGCGGGTACGCGACGTAGGGGAACTGCGTGTTGAACGGGACGTCGTTGGCGTCCACGCCGTCACCGATCGTGTCCGCGATCGCCTGGTGGTTCGGGAGCAGCACCCCGAGGACCACGCGGAGGGACTCGTCGATGATGTCGTCGGACAGACGGCGACCATTCGGGAAGCCGGCGAGGTCACCGCCGAGCACGCCGAGCCTCGAGCACGTCGAGGAGCACGGCGGGATCGACATGTTCAGGCGGATCATCTCGCTGGGCGTCCCGCCCTCAGGCATGTTCAGCTTGGCGACCCCGGTCAGGAAGACCGAGATCAGGTCGGCCCGCTGGATGCCGGCCGTGTTCGGGTCCGAGTCCGGGACGTCGAGCCCGTACACCGCGTTCAGCAGGTGCGGGAGCTCCGGGTCCTGGACCAGGCCCAGGGCGGCGCCGTCCTGGGTGGGCTTGGAGGCGTTGAAGTAGTCCTTCAGCCCCACCGGGATGACGACCTCGTTCACCAGGGGCATGCCCAGGCGCGAGACCTGGACGTACTTACCCTGGTTCTGCTGTGACTCGTCGCCGAACTGGACCCGAGTGCTCTTGCGCGACGTGGTGCTCCAGATGCCGATGATCGGATTCGCATCGGCCTTGCCGCCCTTAGCCAGATCGGTCTTGGGGACCTGCAGGGCGAGCGTGTTCACGTTGAACCCGGCGAGCGTGTCGTCGCCGACCTCCTTCAGGTTCGCCCCGTACAGCAGGTCGAACACACGCAGGTCGAGGAAGAACGCGTCGTCGGACTGCCCGGCCCACGTCATGCTGGGCCTGGAGCCGAACTCCACCGTGGCGGCGTCGAACAGGTTGCTGTTGTAGTCCGGCATCGAGGCGGCGCCGACGTTGGACGGGGCCGACACGGCGTCGTTCACGACCGTCTTCTGCGTGCCGTTGTCACGGTTGATCCGGATCAGGTCATATGTCTGACGGAAGTTCAGATCCGGATCGTTGAGGGACGTGACCGGGCCCGTGTTGTACAGGAAGGTGTTCGGGTTGCGGTAGTGGTTCGAGAACACCCAACGGTACGTGACGTCGGGCTTGGCGTCGTAGTCGTTGTCGATGTTGAGGTCGTAGCGGACGCCGTCCCCCCACGCGTAGAAGTTCGGGCCTCCCGCCGGCTCTTCGAACGGGATCCACGACGCGATCAGGGTGACGGTGTCCGGCCGATCCTCACTTACGAACGCCCACACGTCGGTGGTGTCGATCTGAGGGTCGGCCGAGACGAGCGGTGCCTCGCGGTGGCTGGAGGCGACTCCCGTCAGAGGTGCCAGCGCGAACAGGCCGGCCACCACCGCGAGCGACGCCGCCGCCGCGAGCGCACGCGTGCGGATGCGCTTTCCAGGCAACGGATCTCCTCCTTCGTGGGAGTGTGGTTCCACGGGGACCGCTGCGCTCCGCAGGCCGGACCCTCCGGCCCTGCGGGTGGGTCACCTCCCCTCGCAGGTGCGGTCACGGCATCCTTCGCGGAGCCCTGCCCGGCGGATCACCTCGACGCGGAGATGGGTCAGTTCGTCGGTGCGAGATCGCGTCTCGTCGGTGCGAGATCGCGTCGCCGCGCCGCGCGCATGAACCCGAGGAACATCACGCAGATGCCGACGAGCAGCGCGATCGAGAACGGGACGAGATAGCCCAGCGCGGCGAACGCGGATCCGAACCCCGCGATGATCGTCGCGCCGAACGCGATCAGGAGCGTGCCCCAGAACCGGTCCTGGAGCTCGGGCCGGCCGCGCATGCGCCAGGCCGACCAGAGGGTCCCGCCGAGCAGGACGAGGTACGCGGGGATCGCGACGACCTGCGGCAGCCGGTGCGCCGCGGTGCCGTCGCCGAAGACCTCCTTGCCCGAGGGCAGGTCCTGCGCGAGGGCCGCCGTGTGGATCTCCGCGGTGCGAACGACCGCGACGGTGTAGGCGGTGATGAAGGCGAGCAGCACGTACAGCGTCCATCGGACGCCGCGACCAGGGAACAGCAGTTCGAGTTCGCCGGCGGCGAGGAACGGGACGTTCAGCACGGCGCCGAGCGCCCAGTAGACGCGGAACTCTCCCGAGGTCCATCCGTTCGCGACGCCCAACGCCACCGCGAGGGACGCCCCCGCATACATCAGGAGCGCGAGCGCCCAGACCAGCTCGTACGGCCGACGGCCGCCGACGTACCGACGCACGAGCGCCGCCGCGAACAGCACGGCGACGAGCGCCGCCGCGAGGGGGAACACCCACATAGGCCGCAGCATAGCCGTGGCGGCGGGGACCGCTGCTAGCATCGCGGCGTGCCCGACGATCGTCCCCCCATCATCTGCTCGACGATCTCGGTCTTCTCCAAGCCGATCGACGTCGCGTTCCCGTTGTTCGCGCGGACCGGCTTCGACGGGGTCGAGCTGATGGTCACGAACGATCCCGACACCCAGGACGCGTCGCGCGTCCGAGCGCTTTGCGAGGACCACGCGCTCCCTGTCCTGGCGATCCACGCGCCGTTCCTCCTGATGTCCCGCAGTGTCTGGGGCCGCAACCCCCTCGGAAAGATCGACCGCGCGATCGAGCTCGCCCTGGGCGTGGATGCGCCCCTCGTCGTGGTGCACCCGCCCTACCGGTGGCAGTCGACCTACCGGCGCTGGCTCGACGAACGGCTCCCCGCCATCGCGATCGACCGCGGCGTGCGGGTCGCCGTCGAGAACATGTTCCCGTTGCGCGTCCGGGGGCGGAGCGTGGCTCGATTCCACGCGCGGCAGTCGCTCGACGAGCTCGAGGGGTTTCCGGACGTAACGCTGGACACGAGCCACCTCGCGGTCTCGGGCGTCGACCCCGTCGAGGCCGTGACCCGGCTCGGCGACCGGCTCGCCCATGTCCACCTGTCGAACAACGCGGGCAAGGGCTGGGACTCGCACCTGCCCCTGGACGAGGGCGTCCTGGACCTCGGCCGGTTCCTCGAGGCGCTCGCGGCGCGCGGGTTCCGCGGGGCGATCTCGCTCGAGATCGATCTCCGCGACCACCTCGACGACGACCAGGCCTTGCGTCGCATCCTTTCCCGTAACCGCGAGCTCTGCGAGGCGGGGCTCACGCTCCCCGCCTGACCCGGACCCGCGGAACGTCCCCGCCATCTCGGGCGTCGCTGGGCGCTGCCCGTCGACGAGCCATGCTGGCCTGGAACGACCTGATCGCCAACGGCCTGGGCCGCTCCCGCACGGAAGCGTCCGAGGGCCGAACAGAGGCCCGGCTCTCGATGCGACTGCTAGCCTCCGGCGATGCGCCGGTTCACGCTGATCACGATCGTCGTGCTGTTCGCGTTGATCATCGGCGCGGCCGTCTACCAGATCGCGCTCGCGAGCCGTGACCAGGCTCCGTTCCCGGGGCCCGTCGAGGGCACGCCGTTCCCGAGCGTCGCAGCATCGCCCTGACGCCTACGCGGGCGCGAACTGCTCGAGGTAGGTCTCGATGATGCGCTGAACGGCTTCTCCCCGCGAGCCCGTCAGCAGGTCGGTGCCGTGGTCGTCGGCGGGGACGATCTCGGGCTTCTTCGGCGGCGGGGCCATCTCGTAGAGCTGCTCGGCCGACGCCGCGGCGGACGCGTCCCCCACGCCCGCGATGAACAGCTTGTTCGCGTCCACGCGCTGGAGCAGGGCGGCGTCGACGTCGAGCCCCTCGATCGACGTCGGTGCCGAGAGCGTGACGACCACCGCCACGTCCGATCCCTCCTGACCGGCCGCGACGAGCGACGCCGTGCCACCCATGCTCGCGCCCACGAGCGCGACCGTCGTCGCACCCTGAGACCGGATGAAGTCCATCGCCCCGAGGACGTCCTGCCAGATCGATGCGATCTGGAGCTCGCCCTGCGAGCACCCGCCCTGGCCACCTGGGCAGTACCCGCGGAAGTCGTACGTGAGGACGAGGTACCCCGCGTCGGCGAGTCGGTTCGCGAACGCGAACCACGAACGCTGGTCGGCCGGCTGCATATGCGACAGCACGACGCCGGTCGAGCCGTCACCGAACAGACGGCCCTCCAACGTGACGCCGTCGCGGGACTCGAACGTAACGGCGTGCGAACCCGACAGATCCGGGGGCGGAGGCCCGCCACACGCGACGAACGCGATGGCCGCCAGCAGCAGGACCGCGATCGGACGGGCCCGGACCGGGACCGCCACGCGCACCGACGCGGCTCCTAGCGGCCTTGCTGACGACGCTGCCAGCGGGTCTTCTTCAGCAGCTTCTTGTGTTTCTTCTTCCGCATCTTCTTGCGACGCTTCTTGACCAAGGACGGCACGCAGCGAACTCCTATTCCGATCCGAACAGGTTCCGGAGGTCCACCCGCTTGGCGCGGAAGGAAGCATCCAGACGGACGGACCCCAGTCTAAGCGCCTTGGGGCCCTCTGCCACCGGCGAGATCAGCCTGAGCACGCCTTCGTCCGGCGGGTGCTCGAGGTAGCCGATCCCCGGGTACGCGCCCGCACCGTCGGACAGCCCGACCAACAACCGATCGAGGTCGGCGGGTTCGAACAGCGGCGGGAGCGCCGGCATGAACACGGTGGGCTTGACGCGGAAGCGATGGAGCTCGCCCGAGAAGTATCGGCGCATCGATCGCTCTCGGTTCTCGGCCCGCAGGTCCACCGTCGTCGGGACGACCTTCGGATGGATCCCCAGGGGCACGACCTCGGTGGCGAAGAACCGCTGGATCACGCCGAGCAGCGGCAGCAGCTCCTCCCCGCGCTGCAGCCCCACGACCAGGTCGGGGCGGAGCGCCTCGACCTTGTGGTACTTGAGCGTCTGCCCCGTGATCCCGGACACCAACCCGGACGAGTCGACGACGATGAAGTCGGCACCCAGCTGCTTCGCCTGCTCGTGCAGGGAGGCCACGCCGCCCACCACGGGCAGGAGGTGACCCTGCGCCGAGGTGGAGCCGACGAAGTACAGCGCGTCCGGCGTCGCGAGCGGTTCGGGCTCGAGATCCTCCGGGCTCCGAACGATCTTGAGCGAGATCGTCGCAGGTGGCCCCACTGTCTTCTGTCCAACATCCGCGTCCAGGAGCGCCGCGGGCCGGCCGGCCGCCAGCGCAGCCCCCAGGAGCTCCCGCGAGAGGGTGGTCTTCCCGGTATCCATGCCGCCGATCAGGAGCACCGTGTGCTTCGTTCGCACCGCCTGGTCGACGAGCGCCTCGTGCTCGTTCACTTCCGCCTCCGGGTTCCCCCACCCGGAGGCCGGGTCGCACGCGTGCGTGCGTCTATCCGGCGGGGGAGACCCCGCGTCCGGACAGCCGTCTCTCGCTGGTCTCGATGGTCGTCATGGAGCCCGTGGCTCCGCTCACGCGTTCGAACCGTGCCTCTGGAGTGGGTGTGATGGTCACGATGGGGTTCATCCTATCCGCCCCACGTCCGGACGCGCGCGCGGAGGCATGGGCGCCCGGCGGGCCGCCCGCCCCGAGGTGCGGTCAGGGGAGGCGAGCGGCGATCGCCTGGAAGCACGGCCAATACGCCTGCGGAGCGACGTTGTCGTCCATGACGATCACGGTGCGGGTCCGGCCCTGGGCCTGCGCGACGAGCAACGCGGGGTCGTTGACGTCGGCGATCGACACGGCATCGACCGCGCGTTCGATCGCGGCGCCCGCGAACCCGTGGTCGGCGAACACCAGGTCGGGCGTGGCGTCGTCGAGCATCCGATCCATCGCGTCCCCGGCGTGGGTGTGTCGAGCGCTGGCCTCGTCCGTCAGCATGGCGACGCCCTCGAGGTAGCGGATCTGCCACGGATGGGGACGATCCTCGTCGTGCCACGTCTCCCCGTCGGCCGGCTCGATGATGGTCGCGCCGCCGGCGCGGAGCAGCCGCCCGACCTCGATGTACAGGTGAGCGAGCCCCACCGGGTGACCCGTCGCGAGGATCACCCGTTCACGGCGCCGGATCGCGTCGGCGAACCGGTCTCCGGCCTGAGCGCACGCGTCCAGCACGCGTTCGGGATCGACGGGGACGGGGCCCGCCGTGGCCGTTCGATCGGGCTCGAACCCCGCCGCCCGACCCACGAGGTCGAGGATCACACCGGGATCGAGCCTCTGGAGTCCCGTCATCCCGAACTGCTTGTCGGGATCGCCCTCGTGGAGCAGCCGGATGTTGCGCAGCACGTTGTCGAGCGGATGGCTGATCTCAGGTCCGGCCACGGCGCCCGAACGCAAGCCCTCGATCAGCTCCTCGCGCCCGACCTTGCCCGGCGTCCATCGGTCGTCGAGGGCCGGCAGGCGAGCGGCGTGCGATCCGATAACGTCCATCGATCCCATCGTACGAGGAGCGCGGCGATGACCCGAGACGAGGCCTGACGTGGAGCTCCAAGGATCGGTCGTGGTCGTCACGGGCGCGTCCTCGGGCTTCGGCGAGCTCACCGCGCTCCGGTTCGGCCGGGCGGGCGCTCGCGTCGTGCTCGCCGCGCGCCGGCTCCAGCGCCTCGAGGCGCTCGCCGGGCGGATCGCCTCGGAGGGCGGTTCGGCCCTCGCGGTCCGCTGCGATGTGACGGAACTCGACCAACTCACCGAGCTTCGCGACCGGGTGGCGACCACGTTCGAACGGTGCGACGTGCTGATCAACAACGCCGGCATCCGCGGCGGCGGCCCCTTCGAGACCACGGACATCGAATACCTGAACCGCGTGATAGATGTGAACCTGCGGGGCGTCGTCCTCGGCACCAAGCTGTTCCTACCGATGATGCTCGAGCGGCGGCGGGGGCACATCGTGAACGTCGCGTCGCTCGCCGGTCGGTTCGCGACGCCCGGGGCCGCGATCTACGGCGCGACCAAACACGCGGTCGTCGCGTTCGGCGAGGCGCTGTACCACGAACTCGGCCGGAAGGGGATCCTGGTCACGAGCGTGAACCCCGGCTACTCGCCCACCGAGGGCTTCCCGGCGACGGGACCTTCGTTCGTGCGACTGGATCCCGACGACGTCGCGAAGCTGATCGTCGACGTCGTCCGCAAGGGCACGGCGCCGGAGATCTCGATCCCCCGAGCGCTCGCTGCGCTTCAGGCGTTCCGCGTCCTGACCCCGCCCCTGTACCGCTGGGGCATGGGCACCATCTCGCGGCGGTCCGCGCGGGGGGAGGCTAACGGGCCCGACCCGGAACCCGAGCGGTGATGCTGCGGTCCTTTCGGAGATGGCCCAAAGGCGCACGATCGCGCTTCCTCTCGCATTCGTGCTGGTGCTCGCAACCGCCCCGGCGCGCGGCGACGTCCACGGCCCCCCGCATGGTCGCCAGGGGCCTCCCTGGCCGGTGGTCGTACCGACCGAGAAGCAGCGCTTCGTCATCTTGCCAGGCGGCAAGGTGCTCGTGGTTCCCGCCGTCCACCCGCACGCACCGCCGGCGATCCCTTCGGACGCGTACTTCCTGGATCGGGGGTCGGGGCGATGGGTGGACCTGCGGCATCACCACGTCGTCGTCCACCGCGATCGCCGGGTGATCTGGCGATCTCGGTCGACGTTCGATCTCGCGTCGGCGAACGGTCTCTCCGGGATCGTCGTCGGTGCACGAGGGGTAGCGTTCCAGGTTCGCCGCACCCGCGACCTGTTCGTGGCGGCCGGTCGCGGCCCCGAACGGCGCGTCGCGACGAACGAGTGGCCCGAACTATGGTCGGCGTCCGGGAACCTCATCACCGTTCGCCTACTCGAGCACCGTCGTTTCGCCTATCGGGTGCGCTCTCCCCACGGAGAGCGGCTCATCACCCTCGCCACCGACATCCCGCTCGAGGCAGCCGACGCGAGGGCAACGGACGATCACGGCACACTCCTGTATTGGGACAAGGACGGCATCCTCGAGCGTACCGACGGATCCACCACCGTTCGGCTCGCGAGCGCCGACCTGCTTGGCTTGCGCGGGTACCCGGCGATCTATCCGCTCGACGGCGGACTGATCGAACTGTTGTCGAGCGACTGGCACGCGGTCATCCTCCGCGACGACGGCTCGGTGTTCGCCAAGGCATCCGCGCTCACCGACGGGTCCGTCGCCGGGTTCGGCGACCAGGTCGCGGCCGCCGACGGCAGCGCGGTCGCGTACGTCCTCACTCGGGAAGAGCCGCCGCAACCCAGCACCGTGTTCGTCCTTCGGGCGGGAGACCAACGCGGACAGGCCGTCTACCGCGTGCCCGCGGGCAAAGGCCTCCCACCCAGCTGGCACGGGTCTTGGCTCCTGTTCGCCGACGCCGAAGAGGGCCTCGTCGTGATCGATCCCGACGGGGCCAGGGACGCGATCGATCTCACGGAGCTGGGTGATCGCCTCGAGGTGCTCGGCGACGGTCTAGTTGCACGTTGGCCTCATTGGTCGGGGCGGTCCGCCCACGTCATCACTCGTTCGTTGAACCGGTGATCGGCGCGACGATAGGCTCCGACCGTGTCGGAAGCGACGTTCCGGGCTCCGATCCGCTCCAGCGATCGCGGAGGCGGGGGACACCTCGTCGAGGTCCCGCCCGAGATTGTCGAGGCGCTCGGCGGGAAGGGCCGGATCCCCGTGGCCGTGACGTTCGACGGCGTTCCCTACCGCGGCTCCATCGTCCGCATGGGCGGCAGGGCGGTGCTCGGCGTTCAGAAGGCGATCATGGCCGTGGCCGGCGTCTCGGTCGGCGACACGCTCACCGTGGTCGTCCGCAACGATGAGGCGCCCCGACAGGTCGAGGTGCCCGAGGATCTCGCGGAGTCGCTCGCGCGCAACGACTCGGCACGCGCGGCGTTCGAGGGCCTCTCCTTCTCGCACAAGCGGGAGTACGTCCGATCGATCACCGACGCCAAACGGCCCGAGACCAGGGCGCGACGCGTCGAGTTGACGATCCAGCAGCTGGTCGAGCGGGCTTCGGGCGGCTCGGCCTAGCCGGAACCCTTCGCCCAGAACTTCCACCACGGGCGCTCCGTCTTCGGGTGTGCCTTCACGACGCGCTCCGCCTCACGCGCGTTGTGGAGGTCCTCCTCGACCTCCTTCAGATGCTCCTTCTGAGACTCCTCGTCGTGCGGCAGCTGTGGCCCGCTCCGTCCGAACTCGCCCACGCGTCCAGGCTACGCCTTCACGGAAGCAGACCGAAGAACGGGAAGCAGGTCAGCTTGACCTCCTCGATCGTCCGTTCGGTCCCGCCGTCGAGCGCGTCCCGGTCGAGCGGGGCCTCGGAGAACGTGGCGGGGACCTCCGCACGGATGTCGAACTCGACCTGCTCGATCCAGGACTCGGGCAGCGCGTCGGGGAGCTCGGCGTCGGACATCTCGGCGAACGCGAGCGTCCAGGCGCGCGGGACGACGGTCGCCCACTGGTAGCCACCGCCGCCGGTCGCGAGCCATCGTCCGCCCGTCACCTCGTGTGCGAGAGCATGGAGCGCCGACGCGGTGTCCCGATACGCGGCGGTCGAGAGCCGGAGCTGGGCCAGCGGGTCGGTCCTATGCGTGTCGCACCCGAGCTGCGTGACGAGCACCTGCGGCGCGAACGCCCGGACGACGGGCGGCACGATCTCGGCGAAGGCCGCAAGCCAGGCCCGGTCGCCGGCCCCCGGCTCGAGCGGCACGTTGACCTTGGTGCCCTCGGCGGCGCCCGCGCCGCGTTCGTCGACGAAGCCCGTCCCCGGGAACAGCGTCGCGCCCGATTGATGGATCGAGACGGTCAGCACCCGCGGGTCCTCGTAGAAGATCGCCTGAACGCCGTCGCCGTGATGGACGTCGAGGTCCACGTACGCGATCGGATGCACGCCGTGCTCGAGCAGCCACGCGATCGCGACGGCGGGATCGTCGTACACGCAGAATCCCGACGCACGCGCCGGCATCGCATGGTGGAGCCCGCCGGCGGCGTTGAACGCGTGCAGCACCGAGCCGTCGCGGACGGCCTCGGCCGCGACGAGCGACGCACCGGCCACGAGCGCGCCGGCCTCGTGCATGTTCGGGAAGATCGGGTTGTCGCCGGGCCCGAACCCGAATCGGCCCCAGTCCCCCGCCTCGCCGTGCCCCGCCTTCCTGGTCGCCTCGATGTAGGCGCCCGAGTGCACGAGGCCGATCTCGGCGTCGTCCGCCGAGCGACACGCGAGCCGGGAGACGGTCGGCCGCTCGAGGAGCCCGCACGCCTCGATCAGCGCCCACGTATAGAGGACCCGCTGGGGGCGCAGCGGATGCTGTGGGCCGTGATCGTAGATCCGCGCCTCGGGGCACAGGACGAGGCCCGCGGTGCCGCTCACGCGGTCCGCAGGGATGCGATCGCGGCGGCGGTACGCTCGACGACCAGCTCGCACTCGTCGTCGGAGATCACGAACGGTGGCCCCAGCATCACGAGGTCCCCGTCGCGCCCGTCGACGTGGCCCGTGCTCGAGTACAGGAGCAGTCCCGCTTCCCGGGCCGCCGCGACGACCCGCTCGGTCGCCTGCCGTTCGCGCGGGAACGGCGTCCGGCTCGGCCGGTCGGCGACGAGCTCGACCCCCACCATCAGCCCGATCCCCCGGACGTCACCGACCGACGGATCGTCCTCGAACGCCGACGAGAGCGACTTCAGCAGCCGCTCACCCTGGCGCGCGCTCGCCTCCACCAGGTCGTCCTCGAACAGGCGCCGCAGCGCCGCGTGGGCGACCGCCGCGCCCACGCCGTTGTGCGACCACGTGAACCCGTGGACGAACCCGGTCCGGCGCACGGTCTCGAACACCTCTCTCGTGCAGGCCGCGAATCCGAACGGGAAGTACCCGCTGGTCGAACCCTTCCCCACCGTCAGCACGTCGGGCCGGACGCCCCAGTGGTCGACGCCGAACCATCGTCCGGTCCGCCCGAAACCGGTCATCACCTCGTCGGCGATCAGGAGCACCCCGTGCCGGCGGCACACCTCGGCGATCGCCGGCCAGTAGTCGTCGGTTGGGACCGCCGCGGCCAGGGTGGCGCCGGCCACCGGTTCCGCGATGAAAGCCGCCACGGTGGACGGGCCGGCCTCGACGACCGCGCGGTCGAGGCGTTCGGCGTGCCACCGGCCGCAGTCGGCGGGGTGATCGGGGTTCGGGCAACGGAACTCGTATGCCGCGTCCACGTGCTCGAACCGCCCGAGCCACGGCTCGTACGGCCGCCGGAGCGCCTGCTTGCCGCCGGCGTCGAGGGCCCCCAGCGTGTTGCCGTGGTACGAGGCGTGCCGACCGATCACCAGGGTCCTGGAGTCCTCGCCCCGGGCGAGGTGGAAGGCGCGGGCGAGCTTGATCGCGGTCTCGACCGCCTCGCTCCCACCCGAGACCGGGTAGATGCGAGGGTCGTCCAGCGGCAGCACCGGCGCGACCGCGTCGGCGTAGGACTCGAGGGCCTGGGTCGTGAACGCCGTCCCATGGACGTAGGAGGTCCGCGCGGACTGCTCGGCCATCGCATCGACCAGCGACCGGTCGCCGTGGCCGACGTTCACGACGATCGCACCGCCGGCGCCGTCGAGGTAGCGCTTGCCCTCGGCGTCCTCGATCCAGACGCCCTCGGCGCGCACGGCGACCGGGAGCCGTCGCGACAGGACGCGATGGAACACGTGGCTCACGCCGGCGCCTCCGGCGTGTCTGCGGGCCGGTCCGCCGAGGCGGCCGCCTGGCCCACTCCCGGGTTCGGCTCACCTTCGACCGCCTCTCGCGTCGGCGGACCCGAGCCGAGGAGCGACCTCAGACGCTCCGCGCGTTCCTCGCTACCACGCCGGATGCGTTCGACCCAGTCGGGCTCGGGCTCGCCTCGCACGTCGGGCAGGTCCTCGTCCCCGTGGGAGCCGTCGGTGTCCGCCATCGCTACGACGTGTACATGCCCAGCGGGTCGAGCTGGGTCCGGATCAGCCGCAGCTCGTCTTCGGTCGGCTGCGGGGTCTCGCCGACGGTCTCGGAGACGCGAGGGTCCCATCCCATGTTCGCGCGCACGTCGTCGACCGTGACGCCCGGGTGCACGGTCAGCAGCGTCATCTCGCCGGTCTCCTCGTCGAAGCCGAACGTCGCGAGATCGGTCACCACGCTGGTGGGCCCGCTTCCGAACCATCCGCGCGCGCGATCGTGCGCCGGATCGCCCGAGTGCCCGGGCGAGGTCCTGAAGTCGAGCTCCTCGACGAACGAGCGCTTGGCCTGCCGCATGATGACGAGGATCCTGCGCGCGTGGATCGCGATCTCGCAGGCGCCGCCGGACCCGGGGAGCCGGACCTTCGGCGACGCGTAGTCGCCGATCACGGTGGTGTTCAGGTTCCCGAACCGATCGATCTGCGCACCGCCCGAGGAAGGCAGCGTCGATCAGGCCGGCCTGCAGGTAGAAGGCGAACAGCTCGAACATCGAGGTGACGGCCGTGGAACCGGACACGAGCGTCGGGTCGCCGATCGAGAGCGGGAGCCGTTCCGGCCGCGCGCCGAACACACCTGCCTCGTACACGAGCTGGAGCTCGGGCGAGACCGTGCGTTGCGCGAGGTTGCAGACGATGTTCGGCAGCCCGACGCCGACGAAGCAGACGCGCTCACCCGCGAGCGTCCGCGCGCTCGCGGTGATCATCATCTCGTTCTTCGTGTAGCCGTCCTCGCTCATCGAAGCGTCCCGAGGTTCACGAGTAGTCACCGTAGTTCACCTCGCCGGACAGGCGTTCCCCGGCCTTCAGGCCCTCCCAGCGATCGCCCATCCGGGCCACGTACTCCGCGTGGCCCTCGAGCCCATGGACCCATTCCTTCAGCCAGCGTTCGAGCGCCTCCGGGTCCTTGGAGATCCGCTCCCACGCGAGGTAGAAGGCGTTGTCGCGGTCGTAGTAGCCCTGGGCGTAGCTCGGATGGCAGGCGAAGGGCTGCTCTACCACCGCATCGACCACGATCCCCGGGATCACGGTCCGGTTCGGATCGCGACGCACGACCGCCTCGTCCACGAGCTCCTCGCAGACCACGATCACGCGTTCGGCCGCGAACGCCGCCTCCTTCTGGCACCCCAGCAGCCCCCAGATCTGGGTATCGCCGGTGTCCGTGGCCCGCTGCGCGTGCACGATCGTGACGTCGGGGCGCAGCGGCGGGACCACGTAGACCTCGGTCCCGTCATCGAACGGCGACCGCATCGGCCTGATGTTCGGGTTGACCGAGGGGATGTCGCTCTCGTAGTAGGAGCGGATCGGGAAGAACGGGAGGTTCGACGCGCCGGCGACGTACCGGCAGACCATCCCAAAATGCGAGTACTCCTCGATCTCCAGGGGCTCGGGGTCGGCCTGCTCGATCCGGCGCCGGACGGCATGCAACGATCCGACCCCCGGGTTGCCGAGCCACGAGAAGATCAGCTTGCGGGCGACGCCGGCGCCGATCATCTGGTCGTAGATCACGTCCGGCGTCATGCGCGCGAGCGTAAGGTCGCGCTTGCGCTGACGGATGATCTCGTGCCCGGCCGCGAAGCAGATCAGGTGGGTGAAGCCCTCGATCGCCACGGTGTCGCCATCGCGGACCAGCTCGGAGACCGCGTCGACCATCGTGGCGAGCTTGCTCATCCCTGCGGGCTCCAGCCGTCCTGCGGTCCGCGCAGGATGCAGAACTCGTTGCCCTCGGGGTCGAGCATCACGGTCCAGAAGCTCCCATCCTCGGCCACGTATCTGTGCTCCGAGGCGCCGAGCGCGCGCACCCGCTCGATCTCCTCAGCCATCGAACCCGTGGGTCGCAGGTCGAGGTGGAGGCGGTTCTTCACCGACTTCCCCTCGGGGACGACGAGGAAGATGATCCGCCATCCGGCGCCGCTCGGGTCGCGGATGTCCGCGCCGTCGTCGTCGAGCTCCACGACCTCGTAGCCGAGCACGGCCGCCCAGAAGGTCCCGACCTTCGCCGGATCGCGGCAGTCGAACGTGAGGCTGTCGACGCCGAGCGGAGGCATACGCTAGCCCGTCGCGCCCGAGACCTCGGCGACGACCTCGTCGAAGAGCCGGAGCGCCGTCCCCACCCGTTCGCGTTCGAACACCAGCGGCGGGCAGAAGCGGATCACCGAGTCGCCGCAGCCGAGCACCAGCAGGCCCTTGCGGAACGCCGCCTGCTCGACCGCGTGCATCGTCTCGGCGCGATCGAACTCGACGCCGATCATCATGCCGAGCCCACGGACGTCGGTGATCGACGGGGAGCGTTCGCCGATCGCGCGCAACCCGTCGAGCAGCGCGCCGCCCACCTCGCGAGCGTTGTCCATCAGGCCGTGCTCGATCAGCGCGAGCGTCACGAGCGCGGCAGCACAGGAGAGCGGGTTGCCGCCGTAGGTCGATCCGTGCGCGCCCACGTCCCAGGTCATCAGGCTGTCCCGCGCGATGATCGCGCCGAGCGGCATGCCGCTCGCGATGCCCTTGCCCGCCAGCACGACGTCCGGCTCGACGCCGAAGTGCTGGATCGCCCACATCTTCCCGGTCCGTCCCATCCCGGACTGCACCTCGTCGGCCACGAGCACGATCCCGTACCGGTCGCAGAGCTCGCGCAGGGCGCCGAACCACCCCGAGGGCGGGAGCACGTAGCCGCCCTCGCCGAGGATCGGCTCGACGACGACCGCGGCGACCTCCGTCGGCGAGACGAGCCGCTCGAACAGGATCTCGAGGTGCCGCACGTCGCCGAACACCGTGTGGTACACGCCCGGCAGCAGCGGGCCGAACCCGGTCCGGTACTTCGACTTGCTCGCGGTGAGCGACACGCTGCCGAGGGATCGCCCGTGGAACGAGCCGATCATCGCGATGATGTTCTGCCGGCCGGTCGCGTAGCGGGCGAGCTTGATCGCGCCCTCGACCGCCTCGGTGCCCGAGTTCGTGAGGAAGCTCCGCGCGCCCTCGGCGAACGGCGCGATCCGGTCGAGCTCCTCGCACACGTCGGAGTAGATCGGCAGGTAGAAGTCGCTCGCCGAGTAGTGCAGGAGCTCCTCGGCCTGGCGCTGGATCGCCGCGACCACCTCCGGGTGCGCGTGGCCCGTCGAGGTGACCGCGATCCCAGCGTTCATGTCGAGGAACAGGTTGCCGTCGACGTCCTCGACCACCGAGCCGGCGCCGCGTTTGGGGACGAAGTCGTACGCGCGCGGGAGCGAGGGGCTCGTGACCTTGTGGTCGCGTTCGATCCGCGCCCGCGCCTCGGGCCCCGGGACCTCGGTGACGAGCGCGGGCGCCTCGGCGGCCGCCAGGTCGAGCGTCTCGGCCGTGCTCACTCCTCGATCACCGTGCGCGACTGCTCCCGCAGGTACTGCTGCACGTAGTAGGGGCCGCCGCCGGCCTTGCCGCTGGTGCCCGAACCCTTCCAGCCGCCGAACGGCTGCACGCCGGGCCACGCGCCCGTGGTCGCTCCCGCCCGGCGGTTCACGTACACGACGCCGGCCTCGATCGAGCTCAGCCACCGGTCGATCTCGGCGCGGTCCTCGCTGTAGAAGCCGGCCGTCAGGCCGTACTCCGTGTCGTTGGCCAGACGGATCGCCTCGTCGAGGTCGTCGTAGGGCGCGACCGCCACGAACGGAACGAACAGCTCCTTCTTCCAGATCCACGAGTCGAGCGGGATCTCGGCGACGGTGGGCTGGACGAACGTCCCCTTCGCCAGCTCGCCCTCGGTGAGCCGCTCGCCGCCGGTGACCACCGTGCCGTTCTTCTTCGCCTCGTTCGACGCCTCCTCGAACGTGCTGACCGCGCCCTCGTCGATCACCGGACCGAGGTACACGTCGCGGTCGAGCGGGTCGCCGATCTTGACGTTCTCGGTCTTCTCCTTGAGCGCGCGGACGAACTCGTCGTAGACGCTGCGATGCACGTACACACGCGAGTTGGCCGAGCACTTCTGCCCGCCGAACCCGAACGCCGACCGCAGCACCCCGTCGGCCGCCTTGTCCAGGTCGGCCTTGTCGGTCACGATCGTCGGGTTCTTCCCGCCCATCTCGCAGATCACGGGCTTGGGGAAGTCCTTCGCGAACCCCTTGTAGATCCCCATCCCGACCTCGTACGAGCCGGTGAAGGTGATCCCCGCCACATCCGGGTGGTTGACGATCTCGTCGCCGACCACGCTGCCCGGACCCGAGAGGTAGTGGAAGGCGCCCTTGGGGACGCCGGCCGCCATGTAGACCTCGTACAACTTCAGCCCGGTGAAAACGCCCATGTGGGCGGGCTTGAACACCACGGTGTTGCCCGCGACCAGGGCCGCGGACGACGGGCCCGCGGCGAGCGCCATCGGGAAGTTGAACGGGCTGATCACGGCCCACACGCCGTACGGCCGAAGGACGTCGTAATACTCGCCCGGCGAGCCGAGCGACTGCATCGGCGTGCGGAAGCCCTCGTTCTGCTCGACCTCGTTGGCGTTCCACCGCAGCAGGTCCGCGGACTCCTCCACGTCGCCGAGCGCCTCGAGCCGGTTCTTGCCGACCTCCATCGCCATCAGCGCCGACAGCTCGTTGCGCTGATCGGACATGATGTCGGCGGCCTTGCGGATGATCGCGACCCGCTCCTGCCAGGGGCGGTCGGCCCAGTCGTGGAACGCGCCCTTGGCGGCCGCGACGGCGTCGCGGACGTCCTCGCGCGTGGCCGAGGCGAACTCGCCGATCAGCGTGCCGTCGATCGGCGAATGGGCGGCCTTGTACCCGGAGCCTTCGCGCGGCTCGCCGTTCACGAAGAGCGGATGCTGCTGCCCGAGCCAGGACCGGGCCACCTCGATGCCCTGCTCGTAAGCCTTGTGCAGGTCCTCGTTGTCGGCCGTCATCGTCGCGTAGGTGATGCGGAACCCTTCCTCTGCCATGGAGTGCCTCCTGTGCGTGGAAAAACGGGGCGTGACCTGGTCGATCTGGGGCTCAATCGTAGCCGCCGGAGCCGGCCTCCCCCAAGTCGGAGGCTGCGGGGAACTGGCCGATCGATACCGAGATTCGGCGCCCGGCCCGGCGTATCATCGGCCTCCCTTGAAGCTCGTGACCTTCGACCGGCGGGGGCACCGGCGACTGGGAGCGCTCCGGGAAGGGGAGGTCGTGGATCTGCCGAGCCTGCTCGGCCACCCCGCGTTCCCCGAGACGATGGAGCGGCTCGTCAGGAGCAACGGGGGAACGGTGCTCGATGCCGCCCGGGCAGCCCTCGAGCGCGACGAGGCAGACGCCTTCGTCGTCGAACGGCCACGTCTGCTCGCGGCGCTCCTGCCGACCGCGCTCCGTTCGACGGACGCCGTCGAGGGCGGGCGGCCGGCGTTCGGGCCGGACGAGGAGATCCCGTGGCCGGCGGGCGCCGGCTGGCTCGAGTTCCATCCGAAGATCGCGGCGGTCCTGCGGCGCGGGGTGGACGACGCGATCACGCCCGAGGAGACGCCCTCGGTCGTCTTCGGCTACACGCTCGTGGGTGACTGGCTCGCGCGGCGCGCGAACGGCGATCCGATGCCGACCCCGCGCGGCGTCCCGCTCTCGATCGGCCCGTGCGTGGTGACGGCGGACGAGCTCGACCCGCAGACCGCGTTCGTCACGGTCAGGATCGACGGCGAGGAATGGGTCAAGGGGAACCTGAACGGCACGGCGCTCGGCCTGCTCCGCGACGTCTCCCGGGCGTCGAAGCAGGAGCGGCTGGAACCCGGCGAGACGTTCGCCTCGGGCCCGTTCGAGATCCCGGGGTTCGAACAACGCGTGTGGCCCGGCGCCGAGGTCGAGCTCGAGGCCGAGGGGATCGGGATCCTGCGGAACCGGCTCGGGCAGATGTAGACGCGTTGACCGACGAGTAGGGTCGGGCGACTATCGCTCCCGCACCTGTCGGTGTCATCGCCCGAGCTCACCGCCGCGTTCGGTGACGGATGGCTCTCGGTGCCCTGACCTACTTCTTCGAGCTCTTGCGTTCGGCCCCACGCACCGCGGCCTGGCGTTTCTCCGCGGCCTTCTTCTTCCGCTCGCGATCGTGCGCCCAGCGAACCCTCGCTCGATCTCCTCGGCCCATCTTCCTTCTCCCCTCGGTCCCGCGTTCCTCAGGCCTCGTCCTCGTCGCCGCCCTGCGCGAGCTCGGCGCTCCGATGCCGCGCGGCGTCGATCGCGTTCAGGAAGGCCGCGCGGACGCCCGCCTCTTCGAGGTGCCGGATCGCGGCGATGGTCGTCCCGCCCGGCGAGGTCACCATCTCACGCAGCTCGACCGGGTGCTTGCCCGTGTCGCGGAGCATCTTCGCGGACCCCAGCATCGTCTGGATGATGAGCTCGGTCGCGACGTCCCTCGACAGGCCGAGCAGGATGCAGGCCTCGATCATCGCCTCGGCGAGCAGGAAGAAGTACGCGGGGCCGCTGCCGCTGGTGGCCGTGATGGCGTCGAGGTGCACCTCCTTCAGCCGGATCACCCTGCCGACGTAGCCGAGCAGCTCCTCGGCCACCTCGAGGTGTCGGTCCTCGGCGTTCGAGCCCGCGGCGACCACCGACATCGCCTCGTCGACGAGGACCGCCACGTTCGACATCACCCGGACGACCCGGACGCCGTCGGGCAGGTGCTTCTCGACGAACGACGTCCGGATCCCCGCCGCGAAGCTCACGACCAGGTGCTCGTGGGTCACGTGCTCGCGGATCTGCGACAGCAGGACCTCCATATCCTGCGGCTTCACCGTGAGGACCAGGACATCGGCCCAGGCGACCGCGTCCGGGTTCGAGAGCGTCGACGCGATCCCGTAGGTCGCCGCCAGCTCCCGCGAGCGCTCCTCGCGGCGGCTCGTGACCATGATCTCGTCCGCGCTCCGACCCCCGGAGCGGATCAGCCCGGAGACGAGGGCCTCGCCCATCCGGCCGCCGCCGAGGAAGGCCACCTTGCGATCGTGCTGCTGGGTCAACGTTCAGCCTCCGACGTGCCGCGATCGAGGCCCATGTTGACAGGCCGTCCGGTCACCCGTCGAGGGTGCCGCCGGGCTTGCGGGCGATCACGTGGAAGACGTGCCAGTGCTTCGGTCCCGAACACGCATCGCCGTCCTTCTCCTCCTCATCGAAGCGTTCGATCTCTATCCCGTCGAACAGAGCACGTGTATCGGCCAGCGAGAACGAGGACGTCTCCTCGTCGGGCGCCCACGTGTCTCGTTCGCCCAGGATCTGGCCCCCGAAGCGGCCGCCGGGACGCACCGCGTTGCGCACCTTCCGCCAGACCTCCGTCCATCGGCCCCGGGGGCAGAAGAAGAGGCTGAAGCCGGCCCAGATCAGGTCGGCCTCGGGGAGCTCAACCTCCTGCATCCGAGCTACCGTCGTTCGGAGCGCGGGCGTCAGTTCGGCCGGGACCCGAGATCGCAGCCGGCGGATGCCCTCGGCCTCGGCATCGGTGGCGAATACCCGCCAGCCTCGTTCGAGGATCGCGAGGGTGTCGATCCCGGAGCCGCACCCGAGATCCACGGCGTCGTGCGGACCGGACCCGAACCTGGACAGCGCCTCGAGCAGCAGCTCCCGAGGTTCCCGGTCCTCGTTCTCGGCGTAGTAGTCGGCCCAGGTGAGCTCGTCACTCATGGGTCGCCCGGGCCGGCGAGATGCCCGTGCGCAGGAGCTCCAGGAACTCGCCGATCCTCGCCTCGCGCCGTTCGGGGAGGTAGGGCTTGCGGTGGACCAGACCCGGATCGAGCTCCTCGCTACCGAGGGCGTCTTGGAAGCGTTCGGCGACCCAGTCGAGCATCGAGGCGATCATCTCGACGTCGACGTCCTCCCGGATCTCGCCGTGGCGGACCCCGAACTCGACGAACTCGAGCGTCCCGTAGGGATCCTCGCTCCGCATGAGCCGATCGATCGGGCGCCGGAGCCCGAGACCGGTGTCGTACCGCCCGATCATCGCGACGCGGTTGGCCACCCATTGCTCGGTGAGGAACTCCTCGGTCCGACGGAGCCAGTGGTCCAAGACGGCCCAGAACCCGGACTCGACGACATCGGCGGGCGCGTCGAGCCACGAGGGCAGCTGTCCCACTGCCTCCCGATACACGGCCAGGAACAGCCCCTCCTTGTTCCCGAAGTGCAGGAAGACGGTCCCCTTGGCCACCCCGACCTCGGCGGCGATGTCCTCGACGTGCGCGCCCCGGTAGCCGCGCTCCGCGAAATGCCGCATCGCGACGCCCACGATCCGCCCGCGTCGCTCGTTGGTCTGAGTTCCTGCTTGGGCGGCCATGACCCGGGAACGGTAGCCGCGCGCCGGCGGGCGAACAAGGCCCGTGCTCGGCGCGGGATCGGGCGCTCTGGCGGAACGGCGGGCTGGCGGAAGGACCGGCGGAAAAGGAAGAACCCGAGGGACCTTCGGCTCGCCGGAAGCCGAAGCTCCCAGCCACCGTTGGCCCCTCGGGCTCAGGTGCTCCGAGCAACCTCTCGCAGCCGTCTTGGTTTCCTGGCCGTAGCACCCTTTCGTTGGGCTTTGGGGCCTCCCGAGCCTCCCCACCCGCACAGCTAGTTAGCTGTCCCAACCGTACGAGCAGGTGCGCCCAGTCGGCCTTACGGCTTTCCCAGGGGTCCCGGCCTCGGTTCCCTGATTCGGCCGCTCCGGCTGCTCGGAGCGAGCGAAATGTACCGGCGCCGCAAGGGCGGGTCAACCCGACGAACGCGCTGGTCACGGTACATATGCGCAGGTAGATCGCGTGATGGAAAGAGTGACAAGAACATGTCCCGAACGCGAACGTCCGTGCACGCATCGGTCGGAATCGTTGCGGCGCAAGGTATTCCATGATGACTCCACGAAGCGAGGCTCGTCACGAACCCTCGCTTCGACGTGGCGAACCATGACGGAACGTGGCGAACCGTGACGGAACGCGGCGAACCATGGACGGAACGCGGCGACCGAACGCACGTGGGTGCGGCGCGCGACGATCAGGCAGGGAAACGGCCGTCGAGCAGCTCGCGATACACCGAGAGCATGCCGGCGGCGGTGGCGTCCCACGAGAAGCGGAGCGAGCGCAGGACGCCCGTCTCGCCCATCCGCCGGCGCTCGTGCGGATCGCCGAGGATCGCGAGGATCCGCTCCGCGTGGTCACCGGGGTCGTGGCCTTCGACGAGATGCCCGGTGACCCCGTCCTCGACGACGAAGCGGAGACCGCCGACCGCCGACGCGACCACCGGCGTCGCACACGCCTGCGCCTCGAGCGCCACCAGACCGAACGATTCCGACCTGGACGGGACGAGGACCATCTCGGCCGCCGCGTAGAAGTCCGGCAGCCGCGATTGCGGCTGCGGCGGGAACAGGATCACCCGCTCCCCGACGCCGAGCGCGGACGCGAGATCCATCAGCCGGGCCACCTCGGCGCCGTGGTCGGTGCCGCTCGGACCGCCGACGATGGCGAGCACGACGTCGCGCGTCCCGGCCGGGTCACGGGCGATCGCCTCGGCGACCGCCCGGACGGCGACGTCGGGCCCCTTGTGCGCCTGCAGGCGTCCCACGAACAGCAGCAGCCGCAGATCCGCGAGGTGGAGCCGCGCCTTGGCCTTGTTCCGGTCTCGAGGGAAGAACAGGCCGTGATCGACGCCGGGAGGGACGATGCGTATGCGATCGGGTTCGGCCCGGTACAGGCCGACGAGCTGCGCCGCCTCGACCGGCGTGGCCGCGACGAGCCGGTCCGCGTCCGCGATCACCAGCTCCTCGCCCGACAGACGGTCAGGAGGCTCGGGGCGCTCGCCGCGCGACAGGGAGTAGTTCTTCACCTTGCCGAGGGTGTGGAACGAAGCCACCAGCGGGACGCCCCAGATCTCGCGGGCGCTGCGCCCCACCCAGCCCGAGAGCCAGTAATGCGTGTGGACCAGATCGTAGTCCGACCCCTCCGCCCGAGCCCGCCGGAGCACACCCCCGAGGAACTCCGGGAGAAACCTCGGGAGCTCGTCCTTCGGCACCGGGGCACTCGGTCCGGCCTGCACGTTGATCAGCCGGGAGCCGTTCCCGAGCTCCTCGACCTCGGGACGACGCTCGTCTCGTGTGCGCGTGAAGACGTCCACCTGGAGGCCGCCCGCCGACAGGCGCTCGGCCGCCGCCCGGATGAAGACGTTCATCCCGCCCGAGTCGCCCGAACCCGGCTGGTCGAGCGGGGACGTGTGCAGACTGACCACGGCGATCCTCGGCGCGTCGCCGGCCGGCGGGCGCCCCTTCGCCGCGCGCTCCATGGTGCCTCGACCGTTGCCCATGCCGTTGCCCATGCAGGAATCGTACGGGAGGGCGCTCCGAACGCAGCCGAAGGCGCTCAGCCGGATCGGCGGCGCAGCCGGAACCCGACCTCGAACCGGCCAACGGGCCGGCCGCCACCGAGCACGGGAGGTGCCGCCAGGGACGCGAGCCGGGCGCGCTGTCCCTCGTCCAGGACGCCGAGCAGGTCGAGGGTCCGGACCAGCGCGGGGGCGGCGGCGCGGTCGCCTCCGTCATCGATCCGCACGGCGACCCCGATCCCGGCGTCGAGGACGGCCGCGCAGTGCAGGCCCTCGGCCCCAACCTTGCAGACCAGGCCGGGGACCGCCTCCATCAGCCGTGTGTCCGAACGGCCGCGCCCCGCGACGAGGTACGGGGCCGACCGCATCGCCGCGACGGCCCGGGCGGCGCGCTCGCCGAGTCGGCCGAGCCGCTCGGGCCTCGCGAGCCTTGCGAACAGCGTCGCCATGCCGCGAAGAGGCAGCCCGTGGACCGGCGCGCCACACCCGTCGACCCCGACCGCCGGTCGTTGGACGCCGGTTGCCGAACGCACCGCGCGCACGATCTCGCGCTGGAGCGGGTGGGACGGTTCGAGATAGCTCGCGAGCTCGGCGCCCGAGCGTTCACACGCGAGGAGCATGCCGGCGTGCTTACCCGAGCAGTTGTGGGTGATCCGGCGGGGACCGGCGGCCGCCCGACGCGCCTCGGGTTCCATCGGCAGGTCCGGGGGGCACCCCAGCTCGCGTTCGGACAACCCGCCGGTTCGCAGGAGTCGCCTGACGAGCCGAACGTGGACGGGCTCCCCATTGTGCGACGCGCACATGACGGCGATCAGTTCGTCGGGGAGCGGCTCGGCGATCCGTCGCAAGGACACGGCCGCCTGCAGGGGTTTCATCGACGAGCGCGAGAACACGCGGCGGTCCGGGTCGCCGAGGGCGGCGAGCACGTGGCCTCGCGGATCGCACACGACCACGTGACCGAGGTGGACGCTCTCGACGAGACCCGAACGCACGACCCGGACGAGCGGTGCGGCGGTCGGCACACACGAAGCCTAGCGAGCCGAGCGGGGTTCGGCCGATCCGGTGGGTCAGATGGCGTGCCTGAGGGCGTGCCCGAACTCCTCGTCGTCCTCGGGCGGATCGCGCTCCACCATGTCGACGAACGCGCGAACGATCTCGGGGTCGAACTGGGTCCCGGCGCCGCTCCGGAGCTCGGCGAGGGCGCGTTCGGCCCCGATCGAGCCGCGGTACGGACGGTCGCTGGTCATCGCGTCGAACGAGTCCGCCACGGCGAACACGCGCGCGCCGAGCGGGATCGCTTCGGACGCCAGCCCGTCGGGGTAGCCGGTCCCGTCGAACCACTCGTGGTGATGGCGGATCAGCTCGACGGTGTCGGACAGGAACGCGATCGGCGCGACGATCTGGGCACCGATGATCGGATGGTTGCGCATCACCGTCCACTCGTCGATCGAGAGCGGACCCGCCTTGCACAGGATGTGTTCGGGGATCCCGACCTTGCCGATGTCGTGGAGGAAGAACCCGTACCCGAGTGTCGGCGAGCGCGCAAGCTCGGGGTCGATCCGCCGGGCGAGCGCAAGCCCCAACACCTGGGTTCTATCCAGGTGGCCGCGGGTCGTCTGGTCCTTGGCTTCGATGACGGTCGCGAGGCTCTTCATCGTGGCGAGATAGGTGTCCTGCAGGCTCTGCAGGACCATCTCGAGCTCGGCGTTGCGGGAGCGTTCGAGGCGGTAGAGCTCCCCAAGTTCCCGAGCGAAGACGATGAGCTGCTGCTGGACCGTCGGCAGCTCGGGGTCCGTCTGGACCCCGGAGCCGTGCCCGGGAAGGTCTCGTTCGCTCATCGGTCGGGGCAGCACGTTAGCGCACGGTGGTGCGCAAGTCGGGGAAGAGCCTGCCGGTTCGGCCGAAGCGGGTCTATAGGCCCGGCGGCCCAAATCGCCTGGTCCGCCGGGCTCACCCCGGCGGGACGGCCAGTAGGACACCAGGGCCCACCGCCGCCCCACTCGGCCGATAGTCCTTCGACGCAACCGTTCGGGCCGATCTGCGACCGATGCCCCGGGCCAGGCGCGTGGGGTCGGGACGGCGTGTGTGGCGGGTGGGTGGGTCAGGACGGGTGGGTCAGGACGAGTGGGTGGGTCAGGACGGGTGGGGTGGGTCAGGACGGGGGTGGGGTGGGTCAGGAGAGGACGAGCGATGGGTCGTCCCGGTACCGGCGCTTGAGCTCTTCCTGCAGGGCGTCCATCACCTGGAGAACGTCGCTGCGGGCCTGGGACACCTCGTGCTCCTCGCCGACCAGCAGGTCCACGGCGGCGGCCAGGCGCTCGTCGTCGAGCGCGCCCGGGTCGGAGATCTCGGCGTCGGCGACCAACCGCTCGACCCGCCGGCGAGCCAGGAGCATCTCCTCCTCGGGCAGACCGACCTTGACGGCCTCACCTCGGGACGGTCCCTGGCTATCCGAGGACAGGATCGTCGAGAGCTGATCGACGAGGCTGCCTCCCTCGCCGCCGGTCCCGCGACGCTCGAGCTCCGCCCTGAGGATCTCGGCGCGCCCCTGGACGAGCCGGCGAAGGAGCGACAGATATTCGCGCTCGGCGTAGCACTCGTCGCGACGTGCCCGAAGGTCCTCCAGCGAGAGTCCGGCCAGGCCCTCGACGAACTCGGGCCTGCGGATCCGATCGATCCGTCGGTTCCCGCTCGGCTCGCTCATGAGGACGCATCGTAGCGCGCCGGGCGCTTCGCTACCGGTGACGGATGCAAGGGCGAGCCGTGCTCAGCAGACCGCGAGCAGCATCTGATACGGGTCCACGGCCGCGCCCCCGCCCGGGTGCCACTCGAAATGCAGGTGGTTCGTCGAGCCGGCGTTGCCCGTGCTCCCGACGTACCCGATCGCGGTCCCGGCCCCGACGGTGCCGCTCGCGCTGCCGTAGCCGGACAGGTGCGCGTAGAACGAGTAGCCGCCCGAGCCGTACACGTACGCCTGGAGGCCGCCCGAGGAGCTCGAGGAGTACGTGACGTTCCCCGGGTGGGCGGCGACGACCGGCGTCCCGTACGGCGAGATCATGTCGATCCCCTGATGCGAGTGGCCGTCCCTCGGCCAGCCGAACGAGTCGACGAAGGAGTTCGGCCCGGCGACCGGGCATACCTGTAGCGAGCCGTCGGGGTTGGGCGTCTGGCCCAGGATCACGAGCTCCTTGGAAGCCGCGATCTCCTCGCGGTACTTCGCCGTCAGCTCCGCCACGCGATCGGAGATCCGCCCGAGCTGCGCGTCGATGCTCTCCCGGATCGCGCCGAGCTCCTCCGCCACGCTCGCCTGACGCTCCTCGAGGACGAACAGGCTGTCGCGCTCGCGCCGGAGCTCCTCCCGGGTGACCTCCTGATCGAGGATCAGGTCGCCGTCCTCCTGCGCCATCGACCCGAGGAACTCGAGCCGATCGGTGAAGTCCGTGAACGAACCCGAGGAGAGCAGGAGGTCGATCGTGCTCGCCGGACCGTTCGTGAACGCGAGCACGGCTCGGCGGTTGAGACGGGTCTCGATCGCGCGCACGCGGGCCTCGAGCCGTCCGATCCGGATCCGCGTGTCGAGGATCTCGCCACGGGTGGTGTCCAGGCGGGATTCGGCCTCGTTCCACTTGGCAGTCGCGCGGTCGAGCTCGGCCTGCACCCTCGCGAGCTCGACCTTGGCGGCGTCGAGCTCGTCCTTGGTGCCCGCCAGCGCGGGCACCACCCCGAACGCGGCGGCGGTGAGGGTGAGCGCGAGGAAGGCGCGGAGCGCGGTGCTTCGAGCGGTCGTGGGCCCCTCCCCTCATCGGTCTCGGCCGCCGCCCGGGGGTGCACGACGCTATCAAGGGCGCCGGTGAGCGGGCAACGGGAGCCTCCTACCGCTCGCGCATCGCCTCGATCAGGATGTCGGCCACCTCGGGGCGGCTGAACTCGGCCGGCGGTCGTTCGCCGGCGCGGAGCATCTCGCGCACCTTGGTGCCCGACAGCGACACCCGCGACCCTTCGTCGTGTGGGCACGTCTTGGGCGATGCCATGCCCTCACACGCGTTGCACCAGAACGAGTGCTCGAACATCAACGGCGTGATGCCCAGCTCACCCGGCTCGAACTCCTCGAAGATCCGCTGGGCTTCGTATGTCCCGTAGTACGCGCCGACGCCCGCGTGGTCTCGGCCGACGATGAAATGCGTGCAGCCGTAGTTCTTGCGGCAGATCGCGTGCCAGATCGCCTCCCGGGGCCCGGCGTACCGCATCGCGGCGGGGAACACCGACACCATCGCGCGGTCCTTCGGGTAGTAGCCCTCGAAGAGCGCCTCGTAGCACCGCATCCGCACGTCGGCCGGCACGTCGTCGTCCTTCGTCACCCCCACCAGGGGGTGCACGAGGAGCCCGTCGACGATCTCGAGCGCGCACTTCTGCAGGTACTCGTGCGCGCGGTGGATCGGGTTCCGGGTCTGGAAGCCGACCACGGTCCTCCATCCTCGCTCGGCGAACGCGGCCCGCGTCTGCGCGGGCGTGAGCCGGTACGCCAGGAAGTCGTCGTGCTCGGGCAGAGCGAGCGCGCGAACCGTGCCGCCGAGGCAGAAGTCGCCCGCGTCGTGGAGCGCCTGCACGCCCGGGTGCTCGAGGTCCTCGGTCGCGTAGACGCCGAGCGCCTCCTTCTGGCGATCGCGTTTGAAGACCTCGGCGACGTCGACGACGGCGATCGGGGCGCCCCCCTCCCACGGCAGCAGGGCGACCGAGTTCCCGGCGCCGATCCGCTTCACGTCGTCGTCGGTGAGGGACAGCGTGACCGGGATCGCCCAGGCCAGGCCGCTCGACAGGTGCATCGTCTCAAGGACGGATACATAGTCGGCCTCGCCCACGAACCCCGTCAGTGGGGACAGGGCCCCGACGGCGAGCATCTCCAGGTCGGAGAGCTCGCGGGCGTTGACTACCAGCTTGGGGAGGTGGTCCGCTTCGGCTCGGGTGGCTTCTCGCCGACCTTCGGGGACGAGCAGGTCGACGAGGTCGCCACCGTGCGGGGCGATCGTCGTGTCGTCGGGCATGGGCATCAGCCTTTCGTCGCGGTGAACGGCCACACAGGATAGCCGCGGGCCGAACGACTCCGACCCCGGACCTATACTCCGTGCACCGCCACACCGAGGTCCCTCATGCCCGAGAACCTGCTCTCCGACGAAGCGCTCCGTGCGCTGAACGCCCGCTTCGAACCGGCGCACCCGCGCGAGATCGTGCGCTGGGCGGTCGAGGAGTCGGGGTTGCGCGAGATCGCGCTCGCCTCCGCGTTCCAGGCCGAGGGGACCTGCGTCATGCACATGGCGACGCAGATCCGGCCCGACGTGCCCGTGCTGTTCCTCGAGACCGGGTTCCACTTCGAGGAGACGCTCGCGTTCAAGCGGCGGCTAACCGAGCTCCTGGACCTGAACGTGGTCGAGCTCACCGGCGCGTACACCCCCACGACGCAGCGCGAGGCCTTCGGTCCCCGCTTGTACGAGCGCGACTCCGAGCGGTGCTGCGACATCAACAAGGTGCGGCCGATGCTCGCCGCACTTCGCGGCCGCGAGGCGTGGATCACCGCGTTCCGACGCGACTCGTCCCCGACCCGGGCCACGGCCCCGATCGTCGACCGGTACGAGCTCGAACCGGGCAGCTGGATCGTCAAGGTGAACCCGGTCGCCACGTGGACGCGCCGGGACACCTGGTCGTACCTGAGGGAGCACGAGCTCCCCCACAACCCGCTGTACGACCTCGGGTACGCGTCGATCGGTTGCGCGCCGTGCACCCGGCTGTCGCTCCCGGGCGAACACGAGCGTGAGGGCAGGTGGGCCGGCCTGTCGAAGTGGGAGTGCGGGATCCAGGTGCGCGGTGGCGGGTCCGAACACGGCGCGAGCGCGGACGGGGCGAGGTCGGCCGCGAGGAGCTAGGCCACGACCCAGAGCGCCTCGGGTGCGAGGTCGACCTCCAGGCGCAGGTGGTCTCCGAGCGAGTCCCCGTCGACCTGGACCGGGAACGGTGTCTGCGAAGTGACCAGCACGTGGCGCGCGTCGTGCACGTAGTCGATGTCCCGCCCGTGGACGTGGCGGGCCGAGCCGAACACCTGCCACGCGATCCTCGGGACGCTTCGGCGGGCCAGCTTGCGGACCGAGAGTACGTCCAGACCGGAGTCGAGTGATGCCTCCGGCGTCATCCGGATCCCCCGATCCCGGTAGTACGTGTACGGATCGGTCCGTCCCACCATCGCCGACAGGGACGGGAGCGGCGGCCCGTCGTCGATCCGCACCTCCAGGTCGGCGGAACGGCCCGCGTAGCTCACCAACAGCTCTCGCGCTACGGCGCGGAACGCGGCCCTGTCGAACTTCGACTTGGTCTTGGGGAACCGCTGATCGAGGCGGCGCATCGCGGCGGCGTCCACGCCCGCACCGCAATTGACGGCGAAGTACCGGCCGTCCGCAACGCCGAGCGAGAGCTTGTACGCGTGGTCGTCGAGCGCCTTCGCGATCAGGACGCCGGTCGCCTCGACCGGATCGAGCGGCAGGCCGAGGGCCCGCACCAGGATGTTGGTCGCGCCGCCCGGCAGCACGCCCAACGCGGTCTCGGTGCCGGCGAGGGCGTTGACGGCTTCGTTGATCGTCCCGTCGCCGGAGAACACGACAACCAGGTCGATGCCCTCGTCCACGGCTTGGGCGGCGAGCTCCGAGGCGTGGCCGCGCTCCTTGGTCTCGGCGACCTCCAGCCGGAAGTCGGCCGAGAGCGCCTTCTCGATCACGGCCAGGACGGGCTTGGACATCGTGCGGGCCACCGGATTCACGACCAGCAGGAGGCGCTGGAAGCGCATGGACATGGGGGCAGTATCTCAGGGTCGGCCCGGTCGCCGATAGCCCCCGACTTGCCTCACCAGAAATGTCCTCGAAAGCGGTTCATTGCCTCATGTGGAGATGTCCTCGAAGGGCTGACGCTCCTCTCGGGCCCTCGGGCCCCGGAGGAGGGGTGCGGTGGGTCTTCAGATGGCAGAACGCAAGGCGGTCACCAAGCAGATGGCAGGGCGCTACGCGAAGGCTTCGAAGAAGGACAAGGGCAAGATGCTCGACGGCTGTGCGCCCTGACCGGGTGGACCCGCCGGCACGCGCGGCGGGCCCTGGCGCAGGCCATCGCTCCGTCGCAGCGGCCCCCCAGGCCGCCCCGGCCCAGGATCTATGGTCCGGAGGTGCTCGAGCCGCTGCGGGTGATCTGGGCCACGTTGAACGGTCCGGCCGGCAAGCGTCTGGCCCCGTTCATGCCCCAGATCGTCGAGGCCCTGGAGCGATGCGGGGAGATCCGCATCGAGCCGGAGGTCCGGGACAAGCTGCTTCGGGTCTCCGCGGCCACGATCGATCGGATCCTTGCTCCGGAGCGAGCTCGGCTGCAGGTGCGCGGACGATCGGGCACCAAGCCTGGGAGCCTGCTGAAGCGCCAGATCCCCATCCGGACCTTCGCCGAGTGGGACGATGCTCGGCCCGGGTTCTGCGAGGTCGACCTGGTGGCCCACGACGGAGGCAACCCGCTCGGGGAGTTCTGCCAGAGCCTGGACCTGACCTGCGTGGCCACGGGCTGGACCGAGGTCAGAGCCGTGCCGAACAAGGCACAGCGCTGGTGCTTCGAGGCCCTGCTCGATATCGAGCGGTCGCTGCCGTTCCCCCTGCTCGGGATCGATTCGGACAACGGGAGCGAGTTCATCAACCACCAGCTGGTCAGATACTGCGCCGAGCGCGGGATCACCTTCACCCGGTCCCGTCCCTACCGCAAGAACGACAACTGCTTCGTGGAGCAGAAGAACTGGCCGGTGGTACGTCAGCAGGTCGGCTACGCCCGCTACGACACGCCGGGCGAGCTCGAGGTCCTACGCAAGCTCTACGGCCACCTGCGTCACTACGTGAACTTCTTCCAGCCTCAGATGCGACTGGTCCACAAGACCCGCCGAGGAGCCAAGGTCACCAAGCGGTACGACCTGGCCCGAACTCCATACCAGCGCCTGCTCGCCTCCCACGAGGTGGCACCCGAGGTCAAGGCGGAGCTCACCAGGACCTACCTGGGACTGAACCCGGCGGAGCTGAAGCGGCGGCTCACGGCGTGCCGGGCAAGCTGCTGGAGCTTCACCGGACCAAGACCGACCGAGGGAAGGAGGTGAGCAACCCACCCGATCACCCCTTCAAGGAGACCTTCTCCTGGAGGGAGCGTTCGAGGACATCCTTGGTGAGGCAACCGGTGGACGCTCAGAGGACATCCTGAGATGAGGCAACATGGCCCCCCGAGACCGGGGGCAGCAGGGCCACCTCCTGGCCCTCGGTGAGCGGCGTCGCCGGGTCGGCACGTTCGCCCCCCACCACGGCCGAGCCCACCCGGGCGATCCCTGCGAATCGCTCGCCGTATCGGGCGGAGAGTGCCTGGACGACCTCGCCGACGGTGGCCCCCTCTGCCTCGACCGAGGAGGAGCCCGCCAGCTCACGGAGGGCCGCGAACAGCCGAACGGTCACGCGTGGCATCGCGACGCAAGGCTATCGCCGCGGCGAGCCCGCTTGTACGCTCGGTGGGCCGTGATCCGCGTCGTGATGCTCACCGATCGTTCGCCGGCGGAGGTCCTTCCCGCCGCCCCGATGCTGCTGCTCGATCTCAAGGTCGAGCACCTCTCGGTGGCGGCCGTCGGGGAGGCGCTCGCGCTCGGCACCGACGCGGTGCTGGTGGATGCGGCGGAGAACCCCAGCCAGGGGCACGTCGTCCTCCGTGCGCTCCGCGAACGCGATCCCAGGATCCCGATCCTCGCCGTGATCGAACGCCGGGACGTCGAGCGCTTCCACTGGGAAGAGGTCGCGGACGAGGTGCTGTTCCCGGGCGCCCCCGAGGGCGAGATCCGCCTGCGGTTCGCCCTCACGAGTCGGCGGACGGGGGGCGGGGAGGAGACCACGATCCGGCTCGGGCCGATCGCGCTCGACGCCAGCACGTATCGGGTGAGCATCGAGGGCGCGCCGCTGGATCTGACGTTCAAGGAGTTCGAGCTGCTGCGGTACCTCGCCGAACGCCCGGGGCGGGTCTTCACCCGGCCGGCGCTGCTCCGGGAGGTCTGGGGGTACGACTTCTACGGCGGGACGCGGACGGTCGACGTCCACGTCCGCCGGCTCCGCGCGAAGCTCGGGCCTGCGCACGAGGGCCTGATCGAGACCGTGCGCGGCGTCGGGTACCGCGCCGCGGATGTCTAGATCTTCGCTCTTCGTGGGCCCGTCGTCGGGCGCTCGAGCAGCTGGCCTCGTTTGATGGACCGGCCTCGGAGGTAAGGTCCGGTCGTGAACGCCACCGCCGAGCTCGGCCAGCTGCTCGACGCGCTGGGGGGTGCCATCGAACGCGGCGCGGACCAGAGCCGCGCGTTCCTCGCCTCGCCCGCGGGCCGGCGGGTCCGTTCGCTCGCCGCGAGCGGGCTCCTGCTCGCCACCCCGATGATCCTTCGGCATCCGTTCTTCCGGACACCGCTCGGCCGGGCGATCGAGATCGGGGGCGCGGCCGCGCTCATCACCAAGGGCGCCGCGATCATCCGCGACTGGGAGCCGGCGTCGGGCGGCGTCGCGACGGGGTCCGGTTAGCCCGCGCGGATACCCGAGCCGACCGTTCCCATCCCGTAACGCAGAGTTAACGCTCCGGAGACCGCGGCCGCTGCCGCGCGCTCGTACCCTGGGCCATCGCACGCCGGCGAGAGGGGAGACGCGAAGGATGACGACGCCGAAGGAGGTCCTGGCCCTCGCCAGGGAGTCCGGCACCGAGATCGTGGATCTGCGCTTCTCGGACCTGCCCGGCCTCATGCAGCACTTCTCCATCCCCATGCACGAGCTCTCCGAGGAGAGCTTCGAGGACGGTCTCGGGTTCGACGGGTCGTCGATCCGAGGCTTCCAGGAGATCCAGGAGTCCGACATGCTCCTGGTTCCCGACCCCGACACCGCGTACCTCGACCCCTTCACGCAGCACCCAACGCTGAACCTGCACTGCTTCGTGAAGGACCCGGTCACGAGCGAGATGTACACGCGCGACCCGCGCTACGTCGCCCGCAAGGCCGAGCTTTACCTTAGGCAGACCGGCATCGCGGACACGTCGTTCTGGGGCCCTGAGTGCGAGTTCTACATCTTCGATGCGGTGCGCTTCGACCAGAACCAGCACGAGGGCTACTACCACCTCGACGCGATCGAGGGCGTATGGAACTCGGGGCGTGAACGCGAGCTGGGCGGCGAGCCGAACCTCGGCTACAAGCCCCGGTACAAGGAGGGGTACTTCCCGCTGCCTCCGATGGATCACTACCAGGACCTGCGTTCGGAGATGGTGCTGAACCTGGAGAAGGTGGGCCTGAGCATCGAGGTGCATCATCACGAGGTCGGCACCGCCGGTCAGGCCGAGATCGACATGCGCTACTCGACGCTGCTCGCGACCGCGGACAACGTCATGAAGTACAAGTACGTGGTCAAGAACACGGCCCGGCACGCCGGCAAGACCGTGACGTTCATGCCGAAGCCGCTGTTCCAGGACAACGGCTCGGGGATGCACACGCACCAGAGCCTGTGGAAGGACGACGACAACCTGTTCTGGGACGAGGTCGGCTACGCCGGAATCTCGGACACCGCGCGCTGGTATATCGGGGGGCTGATCGCACATGCGCCGTCGCTGCTGGCCTTCACCAACCCGACGACGAACTCGTACCGACGATTGGTCCCGGGCTACGAGGCCCCGATCAACCTGGTGTACTCGCAGCGGAACCGGAGCGCCTGCGTCCGGATCCCGCAGTACTTCAAGAACCCCGGCGCCAAGCGTCTGGAGTTCCGCACACCCGACCCCTCGTGCAACCCGTACCTGGCGTTCGCGGCGATGCTCATGGCGGGACTCGACGGAGTGAAGCGCAAGCTCGAGCCGCCCGAGCCGATGGACAAGGACCTGTACGACCTCCCGCCCGAGGAGAAGGCCACCGTCAAGCAGGTCCCCGGCTCGCTCGAGGAGGTGCTCGATGCGCTCGAGGCCGACCACCAGTGGCTGCTCGAGGGCGGCGTCTTCACCCAGGACGTGATCGATACCTGGATCGAATACAAGCGCCTGCACGAGCTCGACGCGGTCCGGCTGCGGCCGCACCCCTACGAGTTCTCGCTGTACTACGACCTGTGACAAGCGCGACGGCCAGTTGAACTGGGGGGTCGGCCTCGACGGCCGACCCCCCAGTTCTCATGATGCGATGTCAGCGGGTCTTGCTAGCGTCGCCATAGTCGTTCCAACCCAACAGGGAGGAACTTGCCTGGGCTGCCGGCTTCTTCGACGGCGAGGGAAGGTTTCGGCTGGACGGAGGCGGCTGCGTTTCGGATGTGCGGTCATCAACCAGGCGAACAAGGAGCCGCTCGAACGTTTCCAACGGGCGGTCGCGGGACTCGGCAAGATCTATGGGCCTTTCGAAAGCCAACACAGGACCGTTGGTCACGAAAGCCGCAATGGGCGTTCAGGGCTCATCGTCGCGAGCACGTACAGGCGATCGCCGTGATGCTGTGGTTCAAGCTCGGCTCTATCAAGAAGCGGCAGGCGGTCGCGGTGCTCAAACGCTATCCAAACAGATGCCGTCGGGGTCATCCCAAGAATCACGGTCTCCCAGGCTGCCCGCAGTGCGTGGCAAACGCTTGGGAGGAAGGCGGCGACTTCGAACCTCGATCCCAGGCTAACTGTAGTTCCCCGTACCCGACCGGGCGATCTACCCGAAGACACACCCACAAAAACCACGGCGACACGGCTCCGGTCTCAAGCTTCGCTGAGCTCGAGCGAGCGAGCGGTCTGCAGCCTCGCCCCCTAACCTGACAGGCGTGGCGACGAGGCTAGTGCGAACACAACGTCCGATAGACATCCAGCAGACGCTCGGGCCGATGCAGCGCGGGCGCGGGGATCCGACGATGCGGACCGCGCACCGGATGGTCGAACGCGCCTCGCGCACCCCCGAAGGATCCGTGTCGGTCCGGTTCGTCGAGACCGCGGGCGGGATCGACGTCGAGGCGTGGGGGCCGGGCGCCGCCTGGGTGCTCGACCGGGCCGCCGCCTGGTGCGGCGCCGAGGACGACGACTCGGGCTTCGAGCCGGCGAGGGGGTTGGTGCGGGACCTGTGGCGCCGCCATCGCGGCCTGCGGATCCCTCGGACCGGCCTGGTGACCGAACGGCTGCTCCCCGTGATCCTCGAGCAGAAGGTCACCGGCAACGAGGCTCGCCGTGCGTACCGCCGCCTCGTGACCGCGCTCGCCGAACCGGCCCCCGGCCCGCTCGGCCTGACGCTGCCTCCGGATCCCGAACGGGTCGCCACGCTCCCCTACTACGGGTTCCACCCGTTCGGCGTCGAGCGCCGCCGCGCCGACGTGTTGCGTCAGGTGTGCGCCCGAACGGCGTGGATCGACGAGACCGCCGCGCTCCCGCTCGACGCCGCCGAGGAGCGTCTGTCGACGGTGCACGGGGTCGGACCGTGGACGGTGGCCGAGGTGGCCCGGACCGCGTTCGGCGACGCGGACGCCGTATCGGTCGGCGACTACCACGTTCCGCACATCGTGACGTGGGCGCTCGCGCGCGAGCCGCGCGGTTCGGACCAACGGATGCTCGAGCTGCTCGAGCCCTACCGGCCGCATCGCGGCCGGGTGCAACGGCTCCTGGAGTTGAGCGGGATCCCTGCGCCCGCGTTCGGGCCGCGGATGGAGTCCCGCGCGATCGACCGGATCTAGTTCGGCGCCGGCAGGATCGCGTCGGCTTCCATCTCGACAAGCCAGCGCGGGTCGAGGAACCCGCTCACGACGATCATCGTGCTCGCCGGACGGACGTCCGCGAACACCTCGCCGTGCGCCCGTCCGACCTGCTCCCAGTCGCCCGCGTCGGTCAGATAGGTGCGCGTGCGCACGACGTGCTCGGGCCCGGCCCCCGCCTCGGCGAGCGTGGCCACGATGATCTCGAGCACCCGCCGGGCCTGTCCGAACGCGTCCGCCGGAGGATCGCCACCGTCGGGCATGATCGGTGCCGTCCCGGCCACCAGGACGTGACGTCCCTCGACCACCGCGCGCGAGAAGCCGATCACGGGTTCGAACGGTGAGCCGGACGCGATCAGTCGGCGCGGCACGTCATCACTCCTCCTCGTAGAACACCCGTTCCATCGCTCGTCTCGCCCGGCGCGTGATCCGCCGGTACTCCTCCATGAGCGTCTGCCGCGGATACTCCTCGAAACCGAGCCGTCGCGCGAGCGCGAGCTGCTCCTGAGGCGCTGCAGGGATCGCCTCGGCGTGGACGCGCCGGTCGACCTCGAGCGCGTCCTTGACGTCGGACAGGAACACGAACGCCTCGCTCAGGGCGAGCGCGGCACCGTCCTCGATCAGGCGGAGGCGCGCGAGCCGCTCGATCGCGTCCAGCGTCCGATGGGTGCGGATCTCGGGGTGCGATCCCCCGAACCGCATCAGCGACAGCTCCACGGCGAACTGCACGTCGGCGAGCGACCCGTACCCGAGCTTGAAGTGGAACCTCGAGGCCTCGCGCGGCCGCACCCGTTCCCGTTCGATCCGCTCGCGCATCCGGCGGATCTCGCCGACTCGTTCGACGGGGAGGTAGTCCGGGTAGGCGAAGTCGCTCGCGAACGAGCAGAACCGGCGCCCGAGCCCCTCGTCTCCGGCGACGAACCGCGACCGCAGCAGCGACTGGAACTCCCAGGTCTCCGCGTAGCGTTCCCAGTATTCGAGGTAGGCCGCGAACGACTTCGCGATCGGGCCGCTCCGCCCCTCCGGTCGCAGGTCGACGTCCGGTTCCCACGCGGAAGCACGGATCCCCGCCAGGACGCGTTCGCCCAGCTCGGCGCCGCGCCGGAACTCGTCCGGGCCCTCCCCCTCGTAGACGAAGACGACGTCCAGGTCGGAGGCGAAGTTCAGCTCCTGCGCCCCGAGCTTGCCGAGCCCGATCACCGCGAACGGCAGGTCGGGTTCGGCCGCCTCGAGCGCGTCGGCGACGACCCGGTCCGCGACCGCCGCGAGCTCCTCGCCGGTCCGACGCGGATCGAGCTCCCGGGCCGCATACCGCGCCGCCACCGACACGAGGGCCGCCTGCGCGTCGCCGCTCTCGGCTCCCTCCTGCAGCGCGCGGATGCGCTCGGGGCGACCCGAGAGGAGATCGGTCGCGAACGAGCTCGCCGCCACCACGTGGGCAAGCCGCACCGCCATCCGCGTGTCGTTCGCGAGCGCGTCGGCGAGCCTCCCGTCCCCCGCCGTCGCCGCGACCACGCGCTCGAGGCGAACGAGCGCCGCGTCGGGTTCGGACGCGAGCGCGAGCGCCGGCATCATGACGGGGAACACGTGGCCGAGCACCTTGCCCAGGTGGGTCGACGGCTCGACGAGCCGGGCGAGGACCCCGTACGCCGCCGCCGGCCCGTCGAACCCGAGCGCTCCCAGCAGCTCGACCGTCGCCTCCCGGTCCCTGCCGGGTCGAGGCGTCGAGGGACCGGCGAACGACTCGAGCAGCGGCCGGTAGAAGAAGCGCTCGTGGATCTCCCGGACCAGCGAGGTCTGCCGTTCGAACTCGGCGAGCAGCTCGTCCTCGCCGCCCATGCCGAGCGAGCGCGCGAGGACGGTTCGGGCGGCGGGGGCGGCGGGGAGCTCGTGCGTCTGCAGGTCTCGCACGATCTGCAGACGGTGCTCGAGCGTCCGAAGGAACCGGTATGCCCGCCCGAGCGCGGCCCCATCGTCGCGTCCCACATAGCCCTCGTCGGCCAGGATCTCGAGGGCGCGCAACGTGTTCGGCACGCGAAGGCGCTCGTCCCGGCGGCCGTGGACGATCTGCAGGAGCTGGACCGCGAACTCCACGTCTCGGATCCCGCCCCGACCCCGCTTGACCTCGACGCCTGCCTTGCCCGCGGCGCGCACGTACTCCTCGAGGCGGACCTTGACGCGGCGGACCTCGTCGATCGTCGACTCGGGAAGCACCTCGGGGAACACGAACGGGGCGACGGCCTCGACGAACGCGGTCCCGAGCGCGGGTTCGCCCGCGACGGGGCGCGCCTTGATCAGAGCCTGGCGTTCCCAGGCGGCGGCCTGCGTCGCGTAGTAGCCGCGCATGGCCTCGAGCGACCACGACAGCGAACCGCGCGCGCCGCCGGGGCGGAGGGTGGTATCGACGCGGAGCGCGATCCCCTCGGCCGTCGGTTCGGCGAGCGAGCGGACCAGGGCGGCGCTCGCGCGCTCGGCCGCCTCCTGCCGCCCGGGCCCGCTCCCCTCGTGGACGAACACCACGTCGACGTCGGAGGCGTAGTTCAGCTCCGCCCCTCCAAGCTTCCCCAACGCAACGATCGCGAGACCCTCATGGGCGACCGAGCGGGTCGCCGCGGCGAGACACGCCTCCGCCACCGCGGTGATCTCGGCCACGATCTCCTCGAACGGCGCCGACGACAGGTCCCGGGCCGCGACGCGCAGCATCGACCGCCGGCGGAACCTCCGCAGGCCGTCCGGCAAACCGAGCCGTTGGATGTCCTCGGCGAGCTCGGCGTCGAGCTCCGGACGCGAGCGCCCGGCGACGTCGGCGAGCGCCCAGGCCTCCTGCGGGTGCGCGACCAGCAGATCCGCGGCCGCCGTCGAGAACCCCAGCAGACGGACGGCGGTGGAGAGCGCCTCCGGCCGGGCGAAGGCCGCGCGGGCCTCCGCGTGCTCGGCGACGCGCGCGAGCGACACGCGGGCCAGCGCCGGGTCGGGCGCGGACGCCAGGTACCGCTCGAGCGCCGGCGACCAGAGATCCAGCACCCCGCCACGGTAGCCCCGCCGGCTCGCCCGGAGCGCCCGATGCGCCGAATTAACCGCGCCGTAACGGTGGGCGAGGGAGCCTCGGCTACCCTCGGCCCATGGCGCACTCCGACGAGGTCGAGTACGTCCTGCGCACGATCGAGGAGCGCGGGATCCGCTTCATCCGGCTGTGGTTCACCGACGTCCTCGGGTTCCTGAAGGCCTTCACGATCACGTCGCAGGAGCTCGAGGGCGCGTTCGCCGAGGGGATGGGGTTCGACGGCTCGTCGATCGACGGGTTCAGCCGCATCCAGGAATCGGACATGGTCGCCGTCCCCGACCCTTCCACGTTCCAGCTGATCCCGTGGAAGACCGAGGCCGAGGTGGCCCGGATGTTCTGCGACGTGCTGAACCCCGACGGCTCGCCGTTCGAGGGCGACCCACGGTTCGTCCTGAAGAAGCAGCTCAAGCGGGCCGCCGACCTCGGTTACACCTTCTACGTCGGGCCCGAGCTCGAATACTTCTACTTCAAGGGTGTCGACCAACCCGAGTTCCTCGACCAGGGCGGCTACTTCGACGAGACCCCGCTCGACCTCGCCACGGACTGGCGCAAGCGCACGGTCGCGTACCTCGAATCGATGGGGATCCCGGTCGAATACGTCCACCACGAGGTGGCGCCCAGCCAGCACGAGATCGACCTGCGCTACACGGACGCCCTCACGATGGCCGACAACGTGATGACGTATCGCCTGACCGTGAAGGAGGTCGCGCAGGAGTTCGGCATCTACGCCACGTTCATGCCCAAGCCAGTGCAGGGCGTGAACGGCAGCGGGATGCACACGCACCAGTCCCTGTTCACCGGCGACCGCAATGCGTTCTTCGGCGAGGGCGACGAGTATCACCTCTCGACCCTCGGGAAGCACTACATCGCCGGTATCTTGTCCGCCGCACGCGAGATCACGCTGGTCACGAACCAGTGGGTGAACTCGTACAAGCGCCTGGTCCCCGGCTACGAGGCGCCCGTGTACGTGTGCTGGGCGCGGCGCAACCGTTCTGCGTTGGTCCGCGTACCGCAGTACAAGCCGGGCAACGAGCAGGCGACGAGGATCGAGTACCGCTCGCCGGACCCCGCCTGCAACCCGTACCTGGCGTTCGCGTCGATGCTCGGTGCCGGGTTGGCCGGCATCGAGCAGGAGCTCGAGTTGCCTCCCGAGGCATCGAACAACATCTACGAGATGAGCGAGGACGAGCGGCTCACGGCCGGGATCCGATCGCTCCCCGCGGACCTGCACGAGGCGATCGAGCTCGCGAACGGCTCCAAGGTCCTCCGCGAGGCGCTCGGGGACCACGTGGTCGAGTTCCTGATCCGCAACAAGCGCGAGGAGTGGGACGCCTACAAGTCGTACGTGACCCCGTACGAGCTCGAGCGGTACCTCCCGATCCTGTGACGTAGGCGCGCCCCCTCACCTGCGGGTTGACGTGCCGCGAGCAACAGGCATAGGGTGCGTCGGCCATTCGACCTAGGCCGCTTAGGGGGCTCCCGGTTCGTGTGGTCAGCCTCTCGGCACGGCAGGCAGGCTGTGTGCTCAACGAACGAGAAGGGAGCGGAACACATGCCAGACAAGCGACGGGGGAAGAGACGGGGGAGGATCGGACTGCTGATCGGCATCATGGCTTTGCTCGGCGCGATCCTCGTGCCCGGTGGGGCGGCAAGCTCGGCCCCGGTGCGAGCCGAGGTCGGCGTCCTGCGACTGCACCTCGACACGGACGGGAAGTACTTCAGGTTCGACACGCGCGCCGGGACGAGCTACACGCAAGGCACTCCCCAGTTGATCAACGGATCGTGCCCCGTGACCTCGCTCACCGGGCCGTCGTGGGTGAATCTCACCGGTGGTAGCACCTCCTTCGCGCTCAATCAGGTGGGCCTGAAAGACAACGGGCTCGGGGTCAAGTTCCTGAACTGTGGCCGCGTCGACGCTCCCAACTGGGCGCTGCGACTCAAGCTCGGTACCGGGATCGACGCGCCCGGCGTCGGTATCGACCGCGCGGAACTCGATCTCCAGGGGTTTTCGAATGCCACCGCGGTCGCCGACCTCTTCCTCGATGGAACGAAGGTCGACACCGTGACGCAAGCGATCTCGGGGTCCGGCACGAGAGCGCGCATGGTGATCGACCGGACCGGGAAGTCGATCTTCGACGAGATCCGTCTCCACCCCAAGAATCTGCTTACCTCGGTGGCCCTCAGGGGTGGGGGGGCAGGCAGCCCGGTCGCCAGCACCTTGGGCTCGGCACTGGGGACGAACGACACGCTGTTCCGTGTGGTCTCGGAGAGCAATGCGGCAGAACTCTCCGTCACCAAGACCCCCGTCGCCTCCCCGATCTCGGCGGGGGAAGACGCCGAGTTCAACATCACTGTGTCCAACGGCCCGACCGGCGGCAACGCAACTAACGTCGTCGTCTCGGACACACTCCCGCCCGGCCTTGACTGGACGATCGATGCAGGCCTTGAACCCGTGTTCGGAGACGACTCCGATCCAGAACGGAGTGCTTACCTGCACCATCCCAACACTGCCGGGAGACTCGAGCTCCACGATCCGCAGTCAAGGCGCCCACGACCGTGCCGGGGACGGTGACCAACGAACTAGTGACGGTCTCGCTCAACGGGACACAGGTGGGCAGCGACGCTGACACGTCGCTCAACGTAATGCCGGGCGGCCCCTAGCCAGCGTGACGTTCGACGCGCCCGAACGGGGACAGCCTTGGCGGCGACTGCACGCAGACGGCCAGGGCTGCACCGGCGGCTCCGGCGGCGTCAAGGTCGAGGTGAAGGACGCAGTTCGGCAACCCCGTGGCCGACGGACACGGACGTCACGATGACGATCGGGAGCTCGACCCGACGGGCGGGCCGAGCTCAACGGCGTTCCGGACGGCACGCTGACGCAGCCGACGTCATCCGGCATCGCGACTTTCTCGGATCTGACGATCGACGCCGACGAGCTCCGGTTACCAGCTGCAGGCCACGAGCCGGAGCCGCTCTCCGGGCGATAGCACCGAGTTCGCGATCACGAACACCGACCCCAGTTGCGGCGGGCCAGACGACCCGTGCACGGCGACGTTCCCCAACGGCACGTCGACGGTGAGCGCCCCGGCCGGCACGATCCTCATCATCGAGACGAACCAGCTCACGTGCGACCAACGTCGGCAACAACTTCCTCGCCGGCACGGTGACGATCATCCCCCCGAGCGGCGGCGGAGCCATCGACGTGACGTTCCCGGACTTCTACGGGCCATCGCCTTGCCTGCCGGTCAATTTCCCGGGTCCATTCCCCTTCTGCAAGACGTTGATCAATCCCGACACGCAGGTCGAGACACCTCACGACGTCCCGCTCTGCAGCACGGTTGACGGGTGGACCAAGATCCCGTGACGTGACTGGTGACGAGTCGAGTTCGACGGGCCACGAATCCGGCGACGCTCACACTCGGTGCTGCTACATGGACTCGAACGACCCGCACGCGAAGCACTGATCCGATCGTCGGAGCCGCCGGGCGCGAGCCCGGCGGCTCCACCGAACTCACACCCGCGCCGGGAGCGGCACGTCGGCGGCCTCGATGATGCCGAGCCGATCTGCGAGCTCGTCACGCTCGCGCCGCATCTCGTCGGTGGTCCGTCCGTCGGTCAGGCCCGACCGAAGGAGCGCCTCGAGGGCGAACGCGACGTCGTGGTCGGCCCCGAGGGCGCGCGCAGCGGCAAGGCTCTCTCGAAGCGTGGCTTCGGCCGCCCCCGGATCGTTGCCCTGCGCGAGCGCGTAGCCCCGCACGCGGAGCAGGAGTGGCACGGAGGCGTGCGATCGCGGGAGCGCAGCCATGAGCCCGTCGATGAGTGGCAGGGCCTCGTCCCGCCGCCCCTGCAGGATCAGGGACTCGGCCCGAAGGCCGATGACGTCGGCGGCATGCTCGTCGCCCACCTCCTTCACCAGCGCCTCTGCCTCCTCGAACATCCCCTCGGCCTCCTCGAACCTGCCGGCTCGCGACGCCGTCGCCCCGAGCAGCGTCAATGCGAACAGCTCCAGAGGCCGAACCTTGGAGGCCCTGAAGATGCGCAGGGCATCACCCAATTGAGCTGCGGCCTCATCCAGGCGGCCCTGGAAGACGAGCACTTCTCCGATGTTGGTGTCGTCGATGGCCGCATCCACAAGGTTGCCGGTCCGAAGGAACAGGTCCCGGGCCTGTCGGTAGCGGTCGACCGCCTCGTCCCAGCTGCCCCGGAAGTACGCGTAGTACCCGAGGTTGTTCATGACGTCCCCCTGCTTGGCGAGGTTGCCGAGCCGCTCGTAGAGCTCGAGCGCCCGCTCCGAGGCCTGCTCGCCGGTCGAGATCCCGAGGGCGTGTTCGGCGACGTCGAGCACGTACAGGGCGTGCGCCGAGGCGTCCAGCTCTCCTGAGTCATCGCCGTCAGCGAGCGCCATTCGGCACCAGCGGATCGCGTCCTCGGGGCGGCCCTGCGCCCACCGGATCCCGGCGTAGTGCGCGGCCAGCTGCGCCCGCAGCCCGACCGCGGGGGTCCCGAGCTCGCCTGCCAGCAGGTTGGTACCACGCGTCAGCGTTCGAAGCGCTTGCTGGTAGCGGCCCTCGACATCCAGGACCAGCGCCTCCTTCAACAGCAGGCGCGCCTGCGCCGTCCGTTCCCCCGCGAGGCGTCGGCGTGCGTTTCGAAAGTCCGCCTCGGCCGCCCGATACTCGCCGAGCCGCATCCGTACGTCGGCGAGCGCCTCGCTTGCGGCCGCGTAGTCACGCGGATCCAGGTCCGACAGCCGAGCGGCCGCCTCGAGCGCCCGAAGGTAGAAGGCGCGCGCGGCGACGTTCGCGTACAGGTCCGCGGCCCGCTGCGCCGCCAGGCGCGAGAACCGCCAGGCGTCCTCGAACCGCTGCGCGTGGAAGAAGTGGAGCGAGAGCAGCTCGGCCTGTTCGGACCCGTCGTCGCGCGCCGATGTCGAGGATCGCCGCGCCCGCCCGCGCGTGGAGCTCGCGCCGGCGCCGAAACGGGAGGCCCTCGTAGGCCGCGTCCCTCATCAACGCGTGCCGGAACCGAAACCTCCCCTGCTCCTCGTCGTCGAGGAACTGCGCAAGCCGTTTCCAGGGATAACGTTCCGGGGCGGTCTCTTCCTCCAAGAGGGTCTCGACCAGAGCCGCGTCGAAGCTCATGCCGAGAATCGATGCGACGCGGAGCACCCGGCGGTCCGCGGTTGCCAATCGGTCGATCTCGGCGGTGATCATTCCCTCGATGGAGTCTGGGAGACCCTCGACGGTCCCCGCACTCTTGGCCGCGTGGAGCAGCTCCTGCAGGAACAGCGGGTTGCCACCCGAACGGCCACTCAGCTCGGCGACCTCGTGCCGAGGGAACGGCGCGTCCTCGGTTGCGTGGTCGATCATGCTGCCAAGCGCGTCCTCGGTGAGCGGGGCAAGTTTGAGCGAGGTGCAGCGGGGCGCCTCGGGCAGGACGAACCCCGTCTCCTCGTCGCGGCGGCTAACGCAGACCAGCCAGGGGAGCTCCGCGATCCGATCGGCGACGGCCCGGAGCAAGCCGGCCGATCCCTCGTCCATCCAGTGGACGTCCTCGGTCACGACGACGGTCGGGACGGAAACCGCGCTTGACAGGTAGTCGACCGTCACCTCCTCGAGCTTGGCCCTGCGGAACTCCTCCCCGAGGTCCCGGACCTCGGGCGTCATCGGGACCTCGGCGTCGGCGACGGTTGCGAGCAACGGCAGCCAGGGCAGCAGCTCGGGCGCCCGGCGGGCCACGTCCCCCCGCAGCCGGCGCGCGAGCTCGGACGCGTCCTGCCCGGCCCCGAGCAACAGCCGCAGGAGGCGCCGGATCGGCAGGTAGGCGACCGAGGACTCGTAGAGCTCGCAGCCCGAGACCAGCTGCGGGAGGTCCGGCGCCTCGGCTCGGAACTCGCTCAACAGCCTGGTCTTGCCCATCCCCGCGTTCCCGACGAGCTCGATCACCGAGCCGCGCCCGCCCCGGAGCTCGAGCAGCGCGCGGCGGAACACCTCCATCTCCGCGTCGCGCCCGACGAGGGGGAACTCCCGCGAGAGAGTCTCCGGCTTGCTGCCGGTGGAGTGACCGACCATGAAAGCGTGGACCGGATCCTTCTTGCCCTTGACCATGAACGGCTCGAGGGCGACGGCGTTGAACGCGACGGACGACGCGTCGAGGACCGGACCGGTCGCGAGGATCTGGCCCAGCACCGCCATCGACATCACGCGCGCGGCCAGGTTCACGGCGTCGCCCATCACGGTGTATGTCCGCCGATACCCGGGCCCGATGTCGCCAGCGAAGACGGGGCCCCTGTTCACACCGATCCGGACCGGCAGTGTCGTGTCCGCGTCGATGACCGAGCGAAGCGTGAGCAGCATCCGGCCCTCGTCGTCGCCGAGGGCGCTCGGCGCGCCCGCGACGAGGATGACCTTCCCGCCGTCGTGATCGATGTCCGTCCCGAGGAAGGTGACGCCGTTGTCCTCCGCCGCCTGCTGGACGCAGGCGAGCAGCTCGTGCAGGCCGGCGGCAACGACGTCCGCGCCCCGGTTCACCACGAGGTCATCCACGCCATCGAAGTGGACGAAGGCGACCGTCGCGGTCCGGTGCTCAGGCTCGGCCGCGCCGGACAGGAAGTGCTCCCGCAGCGTCACCGGGATCCCCTCGGCGATATCGATGGAGGTGTTGGGGACCTCATTGTCGTCACGCTCGAACGGTAGGGTCGCCGGCCAACTGCGCAGGAGGATGCCTTCGCCCTTCGGCTGTCCGAGGGCCTTGGATGGCAGGGCTGCGGCGGTGTCCCGGCTCACGAGGATCTCGCCCGCTGTCGCGGTGGACTCCATCTCGACGGTTCGGCTCGCCGCCGGACCCGTGACGATGAGCTCTCGATGCGACTCGCCCACGAGGAAGAAATGGAAGGAACCGGTGTTCACCCCCACGGACATCCGCAGGAGAACCTTGCCAGCGGTCGTGTCGAGGCGACCGACGCTGCGCAGCGTGGCCCGCATCCCGTAGGCGGCGGTGGCGGCCCTCTGGGCATGCCCGGAGCCCGAGAACCAGAGCAGGAGCGCGTCGCCACCGAACTTCAGGAGGCTGCCGTCCTCCCCGTAGGCGACCGCGAGCAGCTTGGAGAAGATGGCCCCGAGGACCTCGGAGACCTCCTCGGCACCCACCTTCCCGTGGCGCGCCAAGCGCTCGGACATCTTCGTGAACCCGGAGATGTCCACGAAGACCATCGAGCCGTCGAGCGTTCGGAACGACCGATGCGGTTGCTCGGCGAGCCAACGGATGAGGAGCCGGGGAGCGTACGGCCTCAGGATCTCGGCGCTCAGATCAAGCACCTGCGACACGAATGTTCCCTCCTCGGGGCGGGGCGACGAGTGTACGCCGATGCCTGGTCCCGAGCGCGCGGCGGTCGCGCTCGGGTGTCGGCCCCGCTTGCTCGGCGAGCCGCTGGCCGCCTAAGGTGCTCGGGATGCCCGAACGCGACGACGACCTCAGCCCGACCCTCGCCGAGACCGCCCGCCGGCGCGCCGACCTTCGCGAAGCGCTGGTGGAGGTCGAGCAGGCGAGCTCGCGACCCGCCGTGGGGCGCGAGCCCGAGTGGACCAAGGAGGTCCTGCTCCGGCTCGAGGGCCTCGCGCACGCCATCGACGAGCACATCCAGATCACGGAGCGGCCCGAGGGTCTGTACGACGAGATCTCGGCCAAGGCACCCCACCTGGCCACGAAGATCGACGCGCTCCGCGAGGAACACCCCGTGCTGCGCGAGCGCGCGAAGGCCCTGATCACCAGGCTCCAGACGACGCCCGTCGGACCCGCGTGGCCGCTGCACGACGCCAGGGACGACCTCCAGCGGCTCCTCGGTCAGATCGTGCGCCATCGCCAGCTCGGATCGGATCTGGTCTGGGAGGCCTACAACCTCGACATCGGCGGGATCGAGTAGCCCCCGTCCCCGTCTAGGCTGACTCTCGTGAGGATCGCGCTCGGACAGGTCGATACGACCGTCGGTGATCTACCCGGCAACGTCGACCTCCTGACCGCCTGGGCGTCCCGGGCGACGGAGGCCGACGCCGACGTCGTGGTGTTCCCCGAGCTCGCGATCACCGGCTACCCGCCCGAAGACCTGGTCCTGCGGTCCTCGTTCGTCGACGACAACCTGACCGCGCTTGACGCGCTCGCGGCGAAGACGGCGGGCGGAGCCTCGATCGTGATCGGGTTCGTCGACCGGACCGAGCGAGGCATCCACAACGCGGCGGCGGTCATCGGTGACGGCCAGGTGATCGCGCGGTATCACAAGATCAAGCTCCCGAACTACGGCGTGTTCGATGAGGCGCGGACGTTCACGCCGGGCGACGCCGCCTGCCAGATCCGCGTCGCAGGCTCCGAGCTCGGGCTGTCGGTGTGTGAGGACGCGTGGATGCCGGGTCCGCCGTTCGACGAGTACGCGCGACGGAAGGCGCCCGTCATCCTCAACATCAACGGCTCGCCCTTCCACCGCGGGAAGGCCGACGAGCGCGTCCAGATCTGCAAGGAGCGTGCGCTCGAGACCGGCTCGTGGATCGTCTACGTGAACGCGGTCGGCGGCCAGGACGAGCTCATCTTCGACGGAGGCAGCGTGGTGGTCCGGCCGGACGGATCACTCGCTCACCACGCCGCGATGTTCGAGGAGGACCTCCTCGTCGTCGACATCGACGGCGAGATCTCGAGCGCCCAGGAGCGCCCGCCGTGGCCCGAGGATCCCGAGCAGGTGTACCTCGGCCTCGTCCTCGGCCTGCGCGACTACGTCCGCAAGAACGGGTTCGAGGAGGTCGTGCTCGGTCTGTCGGGAGGGATCGACTCGACGTTGGTCGCCGTCCTGGCGACGGACGCGCTCGGCGCGGGGGCGGTCCGTGCGCTCGCGATGCCGTCCCCCTTCTCCTCGCCCGAGAGCCTCGAGGACGCGAGGCAGGTGGCCGCCGGGCTCGGGATCCGACTCGACGTGCTCGAGATCGGGGACGCGTTCGCGGCTTACCTGGACACGCTTCGCGGAACGTTCGGAGACGGCAAGACCGGGGTCGCCGAGGAGAACCTGCAGGCGCGGATCCGTGGCAACCTGCTGATGGCGATCTCGAACCGCTTCGGCTCCCTGGTCCTGGCCACCGGCAACAAGAGCGAGTACGCGGTCGGCTACGCGACGTTGTACGGAGACATGGCGGGGGGGTTCGCGCCGATCAAGGACGTCCCGAAGACGCTCGTGTACGAGCTCGCGAGGTGGCGGAACGCGGTGGGGGCGGCCGAGCCGCCGCCGATCCCGCGGCGGGTCCTCGACAAACCCCCGTCGGCGGAGCTGCGGCCCGACCAGAAGGACACCGACACGCTCCCGCCGTACGAGGTGCTCGACCCGATCGTCGAGGCATACGTGGAGGACGATCGGGCGCCCGAAGACATCATCGCCGAACGCGGCCTGGACCCCACGCTCGTCGAGCGGGTCATCGAGATGATCGACCGGGCCGAGTACAAGCGGCGACAGGCGGCGCCCGGCATCAAGATCACGCCGAAGGCGTTCGGGCGCGACCGGCGTCTGCCGATCACGAACCACTACCGCCGTTCCCGCACCCCGTAGACTTCGGCACCAGGGGCGGTAGCTCAGCCTGGTCAGAGCAGGGGGCTTTTAACCCTCGTGTCGCGGGTTCGAATCCTGCCCGCCCCACCGATCGAGAGCCATCCGAGATGAGAGCCATACGAGTGTCGTCGCGTGGCGCTACGGTCGCTCGATGCGAGCGCGGCGATTGCTTGGTCCGCGGGGCCTGGTCCTTCGCGTGATGGTCCCCCAGACCCGGCGAGAACGGATGCGTGGACTCCGCGGACGTCCGATGCTGGCTGTCGATCAGGCGCTGCTGCTCGAGCGCACGAGATCGATCCACACGTTCGGCATGCGCTTCCCGGTCGCGGCGGTACAGCTGGACCGAGACCTGGTCGTCCGGTCCGTCCGGCCGGTTCGGCCGGGGAGGCTCCTGCTCCCGAGCCTCGGCATCCGACACGTCCTCGAGTGCGCCAGCGGCGTGGACTTGCGGCCCGGCGACAGGCTCCGGAACGTCCCGGACCGACTGAGGGCAGGACGGAACGGCGGCTATACTTCCCGGCGCTGCCCCCGGGCCGGGGGCGGGGTGCGGCGCGACCGGGAGCCCCCATCGTCTAGCGGCCTAGGATTTCGCCCTTTCAAGGCGGCGACACGGGTTCGAATCCCGTTGGGGGCACACAACCGAATAGCACACGCGCCCGTAGAGGAGTCCGGCCGTCCTCACCGCCCTGTCAAGGCGGAGATCGCGGGATCGAAGCCCGTCGGGCGCGCGGAGGTCGGCGCCGGCCGCGGGGCCGGCGTTCGGCTCTGGAGGCCAGGTAGCTCAGTTGGCAGAGCACGCGGCTGAAAACCGCGGTGTCGGCAGTTCGATTCTGCCCCTGGCCACGCGCGGTGTCAGTTCAGGCCCTCGTGCGCGCGGAGCTCCGCCGAGCGCACCAGCACCGACTGGTACAGGTCGGCCGAGCGTGGGAACTCCTTTTCGGACAGGGCCTTGAGCGCGTCGTGGATGTCCCGGGCGCTGTGGTCGTCGTCCATCTCGTCCCACGTGAGCATCCCGCACAGCCCGCCGTAGTCGAGCTCGAGGATGGAGCTCGCGTCGAACAGCGCGAGCCACTGGTGCATCTCGACCACGAGCTCGCCGATCGGGCCGAGCTCGGACTGCCGGAGCACCGGCACGGCCTCCTCGGCGCGGCGGAGCGCCTTCCGCGTCGTCGTCAGGTACGACAGCCGGTGGTGCCCGTCGACCTCCAGGAGCCGCCGCTCGTCGTCCTCGAACAGGACGAACCACCGCACCGGCACGTGCCAGGGGCTGTGCATGATCGTCGAGACCTGCCACGGCTCGCGGCGTCGCAGCCGGCGAAGCTCCCGCGCCGCTCGGCGGGCGCTCGCGTCCGTGACGAACATCGACGGGTCGTCGAACACGGCCGCCTCGCGGAACGAGAGCATGCCGGCGAGGACGCGGAGCGTCGTCCGCCACGGGCACACGTGATATCGGCCCTCGACGACCTTGACGTAGGCACCGTCCTCGCCCACGGGCACCAGGATCCCCGCGCCCGACGAGGTCACCTCCTGCCGGTACCTCGGCGGTCCGAGCCACAGACGCCCGTCGACGATGTGCCGCTCCCAGTGCGCCTGCTCGTGCGGCGGGAACGCCTCGAGCGGCTGGTAGACGCGGAGCTCGGCCGACGGGACCACGGCGTTCGAGTGTATATATGCTCCCCTGGCCCCGCTCGCCAGTGCACGCCGGAGGCCGCCCCGCATGACCGAGACCGCGTCCACCGACGCCCCGATCGTCCGGCTACTCGCGCCCGATGGCACCGCGGTCGGGAACGTCGAGGTGGGGCTGTCCGAGGACGAGCGCCGCGAGCTCCTGCGGCTGATGATCCGTTCGCGACGGCTGGACCGCGAGTGCTGGGCCCTCCAACGCCAGGGCGAACTCACGGTCTACCCGCCGTTCGAGGGCCAGGAGGCGGCGCAGGTCGGCAGCGCCTTCGCGCTCGGCCCCGACGACTTCGTGTTCCCGTCGTTCCGCGAGCTCGCGGCGGCGGTCGTGCGAGGCGTCGACGTTGTCGAGTACCTCCAGTACCACCGCGGGACGTGGCACGGCGGGCCGTACGACCCGATCGCAACGAGGTTCGCGCCGATCTGCGTCCCCGTCGCGACGCAGATCGTCCACGCCGTCGGGTGGGCGATGGGCGCCAAGCTCGACGGGAACACGGCGTGCTCCCTCGCGTACTTCGGGGATGGTTCCGCCTCCGAAGGCGACTTCCACGAGGGCGCGAACCTCGCCGCCGTCTTTCGCGCGCCCGCGATCCTGTTCTGCCAGAACAACGGGTGGGCGATCTCGGTCCCGTCGAACCGGCAGTTCGCGGCGCCGATCGCGGCCCGGGCCGCCGGCTACGGCATGCCCGGTGTGCGCGTCGACGGCAACGACGTCCTGGGGGTGTACGCCGTCACGCGGGACGCGGTCCAACGTGCCCGAGCGGGCGAGGGCCCCACGCTGATCGAGGCGGTCACGTACCGCATCGGCTCGCACTCGACCGCCGACGACGCCGCCCGCTACCGCGACGAGGAGGAGGTCACCGCCTGGCGCGAACGCGACCCGATCGACCGCTTCCGAACGCACCTTCTGGACGCCGGCACGATCGACGACACGTTCGTCCGCTCGTGCGACGACGAGGCGGAGGCCTGGGTCGCGAACGTGCGCGCCGAACTCACCGCGCTCGGAGAGCCGCCCGCGACCGAGATGTTCGACCACGCGTTCGCCGACCCGCCGCCGACGCTGCTCCGCCAGCGCGAGGAGCTCCTCGGCGATGGCTGAGCTCACGATGGTCGCGGCGCTGAACGCGGCGCTCCGCGATGCGCTCGCCGCCGATCCCCGCACGCTGGTGTTCGGCGAGGACGTCGGTGCGCTCGGAGGAGTCTTCCGCGTGACCGAGGGCCTGCAGGCCGAGTTCGGCCGCGAGCGCGTATTCGACACGCCGATCGCCGAGGCCGGGATCGCCGGGATCTGCGTCGGGCTCGCGATAGCCGGGTGGCGCCCGATCGCCGAGATGCAGTTCGAGGGCTTCTCGTACCCCGCGCTCGACCAGGTGATCAGCCACCTCGCGAAGTATCGCGAACGAACCCGAGGCCGGGTCGGGGTGCCCGCCGTGATCCGGATCCCGTCGTTCGGCGGCATCCGGGGCAAGGAGCATCACGGCGAGAGCCCCGAGACCTACTACGTGCACACCGCCGGGCTGAAGGTCGTGGTGCCGTCGACGGCGCTCGACGCCTACCGGTTGCTGCGGCGCTCGATCGACGACCCCGACCCCGTGATCTTCCTCGAGCCGAAGAGCCGCTACTGGTCCAAGGAGGAGGGCGACCTGACCGTTGAGGGACCGGACATCGGACAGGCGAGGGTCGTGCGGGAGGGCGGGGCCTGCGTCCTGATCGCCTACGGCGCGATGGTGGGCCGATGCCTCGAGGCCGCAACCGCCCTGGCCGAGGGCGGGATCGAGGCCGCCGTCCTCGACCTCCGATCGCTGGTCCCGCTCGACGTCGGGGCGATCGGCGAAGCCGTCCGGTCGACCGGGCGTGCGGTCGTCGTGCACGAGGCGCCGCTCACGCTGGGGATGGGCGCCGAGATCGTGGCGCGGATCGTCGAGGACGCGTTCGATCACCTCGAGGCGCCGGTCGCGCGCGTCACGGGCCCCGACGTGCCCTACCCGCCCGCGTCCCTCGAACAACGCTACCTCCCGAGCGTCGAACGGATCTCGAACGCCGTCCGCAAGGTGGTCGCCTACTGATGGATGAGCGCGTCTTCACCCTGCCCGATCTCGGCGAGGGCCTCGAGGAGGCGATCGTCAGCACGTGGCTCGTCGCCGAGGGCGACACGGTCTCGATGAACCAGCCGTTCGTCGAGATCGAGACGGCCAAGGCGACGGTCGAGGTGCCGGCGCCGTTCGCCGGCCGCGTGGCGCGGCTCCATGTCGCGGCGGGCGAAACGCTCGCCGTCGGGGCGCCGCTGGCGACCTTCGAGGTCGAAGGGGCGGCCGCGGCGACGTCGGTCACCGCCACGCCGGCCGTGCGCAAGTTGGCGAGGGACCTCGGGGTCGACCTGTCGATGGTCCCGGGCGCCGGTCCGGGCGGTCGGGTGACGCGCGAGGACGTCGAGGCGTTCGCACGTACCGGCTATCAACCCGATCGCGTCCGGCGAGTGACCGCGGCAACCGAGCTCCCGGTGTCGCTCACCCGGCGGGCGATCGCCGACCGGCTCACGGAGGTAGCGGCCATCCCGCAGGTGACCACGTTCCGGACCGTGGACTGCACGGCGCTCGAGGCCGTTCGCGCCCGCCTCGGCGTCTCGCCCCTGCCGGTGTTCGTCCGGGCGCTCGCGGAGGTGTGCGGGGACCATCCCATGCTGAACGCGAGATGGGACGGCGGGCGGATCCTCCTGTTCCACGACGTACGTGTCGGGATCGCCACGGACACGGAGAGGGGATTGGTGGTCCCCGTGCTCGCCGGCGCCGGTTCGCTCGGGATCGCCGAGATCGCCGCCGAGATCGCACGCCTCGCGTCCGCGGCACGCTCGAACGCCCTGACGCGCGACGACACCGTGGACGCGACGATCGCGGTCACGAACACCGGCAGCTACGGCTCCGAGTTCGGGACACCCCTGCTGAACCCCGGCCACGCGGTGACGATCGCCCTCGGCGTGATCGCCGCGAGGGCGCTCGTGATCGATGGCGCGGTCGAGGCTCGTCCCGCGTGCACGATCTCGCTCACGTTCGATCACCGGGTGCTCGACGGCGCGACCGTCGGGCGGGCGTTCGGCGCGCTGGTCGAGCTCCTCGAGTCGCGCGAACGCCTGGACGCTCTGCCCCGCTGACCGGTCCGATATCCTCCGGCTCGTGAAGGACCGGAACCTCGTGACGCCGCAGGATCTCGGCAAGCGCGTGTCGTTCCAGTTCGAGCTGCCGAACGGGTACGTCGGCGAGGCGGTTGGCATGCTCGAGCGCTACGACCACGAGGCTGCGACGTACGTGGTCCGGCGCAAGGACGACACCATCGCGCGCGTCCCGGCCCGCGACGTCCGGTTCGGCAAGGTCATCGAGCCCTGAGCCCGACCCGGTCCGTCGAGCTGCTCGACGAGCTCCGCACGCTCGCGGTGCGGCTCGCGCACCGAGCGGCGGAGATCCAGCGGAACGGGCTCCGCGGGGGGTTCGCGATCGACCGGAAGTCGGCCGCGGGCGACCTCGTCACCGAGATCGACCGGGCCGCCGAGCACGCCATCGTCGAGGGGATCCTCGACGCGCGGCCGGACGACGCGATCCTCGGCGAGGAAGGGACGGACCTGGCCGGCACGTCCGGCGTGCGATGGGTGCTCGACCCGCTCGACGGCACGGCGAGCTACGTGCGCGGGTATCCGGGCTTCGGTGTGTCGATCGGGATCGAGGTCGACGACCGCCCGAGCGTCGGCGTCGTGATCGACGCCCTCGGCCGGACCACGTTGGGCGTGGCCGAGCGCGGGGCCGAACGCGACGGCGTTCGCACACGGCCGTCGGCGCGAATCGCGCTCGCCGATTCGATCGTGGCCACGGGGTTCGGGTACGACGCGGGGATGCGGGTCAGCGAGGCCGAGACGCTCGGGCGGCTCATCGATCGCATCGCGGACATACGGCGGAGCGGTTCGGCGGCGATGGATCTGTGCGCGGTGGCCTGCGGCGAGGTCGACGCCTACTACGAGCTCCACCTCGCGCCCTGGGACACGGCCGCGGGCGCGGTGATCGTGCAGGCCGCGGGCGCCGTGTTCCGGCAGATCGACCAACCCGACGGCGAGGTGCTCACGGTCGCGGTCCCCACGCAGCTGCTCGAACCGCTGCTCGGGGTGCTCGGGGATGCGGGCCTGACGGTCTGACGCGTCGGCCGGTCAAACCGCCTGTTCGACGTCGTGCAGGACGACCAGCAGGTCGTCGACGCTGAACGGCTTGGCGACGAACGCGTCGGCGCCGAGCTCGGCCGCCTTCGCGCGGTCTCGCAGACTCGAGCGCGCCGAGACCACGATCACTCGGGGACGCTCGGTGGCCGGAAGCATCTGCAGCTCCTCCAGGAAGGCCCAGCCGTCCATCACGGGCATCATGATGTCGAGCAGGACGACGTTCGGGTGGTGGTCGCGGACCTCGTCCAGCGCGGTCCTGCCGTCAGGAGCCGAGAGGGTCCGGTACCCCTCGGCCTCCAGGCTGAACTGGAGCATCCAGACGACCTGTGGCTCGTCGTCGACGACCAGGACCCGCGATGTGGTCTTCGTGCCCATCATCGTAGGAACGGTATCGGCAGCGTTCGGCCAGGATGCATCGGCCTTGCGGGCGGTTTGTGCGGACCGGCTGGTCTCCCCCGGCCGGACGAGAGCCCCGACAGGTGGACGACAGGCGGCTAGTCAGTCCGCACCAACGCCGGCCCCCGACCCGCTGGTCAGGGACGAACGAGTCCGATCGGGAACGCCGCGGAACCCGACCCGCCCGCGTGCGCGATCGCGCGCTCGGCCCGGTCGGGCGGGACGACGAGCACCATCCCCACGCCGAGGTTGAACGTCGAACGCAGGTCGTCCTCGGTCGCGCCGGTCTGCGCGCGCAGCAGCTCGAACACCGGGGGTTCGGGCCACGATCCCCAGGCGACGTCGGCCTCGAGCCCCTCCGGGAGGATGCGCGGGAGGTTCTCGACGATGCCGCCGCCCGTCACGTGCGCGGCAGCGTGCAGCACGCCCTCGCGGGCGAGCTCGAGCACGAGGGGCGCGTAGATCGCCGTCGGCTCGAGGAGCTCATCGACAAGCGGGCGGCGTAACGGCGGCACGATCCGCTCGAGCGCGTAGCCGGCACGCACCAGCAGCGCGTCCCGTAGCAGCGAGAAGCCGTTCGCGTGCACCCCCGACGAGGCGAGGCCGATCAGCACGTCCCCCTCCCGCACCCGGTCCGGCCCGAGCCGCCGTTCCTCCTCGACGACCCCGACGCAGAACCCAGCGAGGTCGAACGCGTCATCGGCCATCACGCCGGGGTGCTCCGCCGTCTCGCCGCCCAGCAGCGCGCACCCCGCCCGTCGGCAACCCTCGGCGACCCCCGCGACGATCGCGGCCACGCGCTCGGCGTCGACCGAGCCCACGGCGAGGTAGTCCAGGAAGAACAGGGGTTCGGCGCCGGTGCAGACGACATCGTCGGCGCACATCGCCACCAGGTCGATCCCGACGGTGTCGAGCCGGCCCGAGCGCCTCGCGATCTCGAGCTTCGTGCCGACGCCGTCCGTCGCGGCGGCGAGGAACCGGCCGTCGCTTATCTCGAACAACCCGGCGAACCCTCCGACGCCCTCGACGAGCTCGGGCCGCGTCGCCGCGCCGCCGAGCTCACGGATCAGCCCGACCGCCTTCGCGGCCGCCTCTAGATCGACGCCGGACCGCCGGTACGCCTCCGAGCTCACGACTTCGCGGGGTGCTCGAGCAGGAACTTGCCGGCGCGCTCGGGGATCGGGATCGGGTACTCGCCGTCGAAGCACGCGCGGCAGAACGAGCCGGCATCCTGCCCGGTGGCGGCGACCATGCCCCCGAGCGACAGGTACCCGAGCGAGTCCGCCCCGACGTAGTCCCTGATCTGCTCGACGGCCAGGTCGGCCGCGATCAGCTCCTGGCGGGTCGACATGTCGATGCCGTAGAAGCACGGCCACCGGATCGGCGGGCAGGTGATGCGGGTGTGCACCTCGGTCGCACCTGCCTCGCGGAGCGCCTGGACGATCTGGCGTGTCGTGGTGCCGCGGACGATCGAGTCGTCGATCACCACGAGGCGCTTGCCGCGCACCGCGTCGGGCATCGGGTTGAGCTTCAGCTTCACGCCGCGTTCGCGCAGCGACTGCGACGGCTGGATGAACGTGCGGCCGACGTACCGGTTCTTCATCAGGCCCTCGCCGTAGGGGATCCCGGAGACCTCGGCGTACCCCGACGCGGCCGAATGCGCGGTGTCGGGGACCGGGATCACGAGGTCGCCCTCGGCGGGCGCCTCGAGCGCGAGGCGCCGCCCCAGCTCGCGACGGACCTCGTGCACCGTCGTGCCGCGGAGCCTCGAGTCCGGGCGCGCGAGGTACACGAACTCGAAGATGCAGAGCGCGCTGCGTTCGGCCTGCCCGAACCGTGAGGAGACGACGCCGCGCTCGTCGACGCGCACCAGCTCGCCGGGCTCGACGTCGCGCAGGAACGTCGCGCCCACGATGTCGAGCGCGCAGGTCTCGGAGGCCACACAGAACCCGTTCGGCAGGCGGCCGATCGAGAGCGGACGCAGGCCGTGGGGATCGCGCGCCGCGAACAGGCTCCGCTCGTCCATCACGACGAACGAGAACGCTCCCTCGAGCGTGGGGAGCACGTCGATCAGCGCCGACTCGAGGTCCTCCGACGGATGCCGGGCAAGGATCGTCGCGACCAGGTCGGAGTCGGTCGTCGCGGCGCCCCCGGCGCCGACCCGTTCCGCGAGCTCGAGCGTGTTCACGAGGTTGCCGTTGTGCCCCAGCGCGAGCGAACGCTGGCCGTCCGTCTTGAACGCGGGCTGGGCGTTCTCCCACGTGGTCGAACCGGTCGTCGAATAGCGGTTGTGCCCGATCCCGAGGTCGCCGCGGAGCGTCGAGAGCGTCGCCTCGTCGAACACCTGGGAGACGAGCCCCAGCTCCTTGAACACCAGGATGTGCTCGCCGTCGGAGACCGCCATCCCGGCCGCCTCCTGGCCTCGGTGCTGCTGGGCGAAGAGCGCGAAGTAGGTCAGCCGCGCAACATCGTCGCCGGGCGCCCACACGCCGAAGACGCCGCACTCCTCCTTGGGATCCTCGGCACCCACCCGGCCCGATGCTAGCACCGGACCTGCGAGCCTCCAGGGACGTTCACCCGGCGAGGAGCTTGGGGATCGCGTCCTCGTGCGCGGCCGCGATCTCGGCCACGGTCATCTCGAACAGCCCGTCGAACACGACCCCGGGCCCGCCCGTCTCGCCGAGCCGCGAGAACGAGACGCCGGCCTCCGCCGCCGCGTCCTCGAACTCGGTCGCCCGCTCGGCCGCCACCGAGACCACGACGCGCGACGCCGACTCGGAGAACAGGCCGACGTGTCCCGGCTGGTCCCCCGGCAGCGTCACGGCGAAGCCGACACCACCGGCGATCGCGGATTCGGCGAGCGCGATCGCGATCCCGCCCTCCGCGCAGTCGTGTGCGCTCTCGAGCAGATCGGAGCGGGCCGCCCGGATCAGCAGCCGGTGGAGCCGCCGTTCGCGTTCGAGATCCAGCGCCGGCGGGCGCCCCGCCACCGACCCGAGCACCACCTCGGCGAACTCGCTCCCCCCGAGCTCGGCGAAGGTCTCGCCGAGCAGGTAGATCCACGACCCGTTGCCCGTGAACCCGCCCCGGACCGCCAGCCGGTGGTCCTCGATCAGCCCGAGCATCCCGATCACCGGCGTGGGCCAGATCGCGGACGAGCCGGACTCGTTGTAGAAGCTCACGTTCCCGCCGGTCACCGGGGTCTCGAACGCGCGACAGGCGTCCGCGATCCCTCGAACCGACTGCGCGAACTGCCACATCACCTCCGGCCGCTCGGGGTTGCCGAAGTTCAGGCAGTTGGTGATCGCGAGCGGCGTCGCCCCGGCGCAGGCCACGTTGCGCGCCGCCTCGGCGACCGCGTGCGCTGCGCCCAGGTAGGGATCGAGCGCGCCGAACCGGCCCTTGCCGTCCGTCGACAAGGCGAGCGCCTTCAAGGTGCCCTCGATCCGCACGAGCGCCGCATCGGCGCCGGGCGGCATCACCGTCCCTCCCTGCACGATCGAGTCGTACTGCTCCCAGACCCAGCGCTTGCTCGCGACGTTCGGCGACCCGAGCACCGCGAGGAACGCCTCGTCGGGCGGCGTGGTCACGGTCGCGAACGTCGGGTCGTCCGCGATCGCGTCCTCGACCTCGGCGGGAGCCGCCATCGGGCGCGTGTAGACCGGCCCCTCGTCGGCCAGGGATCGGGCCGGGACATCGGCGACCGCGGCGCCGCCAAACGTCACGCGGAGGCCGCCGCCTTGAGCGAGCCGGCCGATCACCGCGGTCGAGAGGCCCCACCGCTCGCACACGGCCCGAACGTCGCCGAGCCGATCGGGATGCACGATCGCGAGCATCCGCTCCTGCGACTCGCTCGTCAGGATCTCGAACGCCTCCAGGCCGGGCTCGCGGAGCGGGACCGCGCCCAGGTCGAGCTCGGCGCCGAGCCCGGCCCGGGACGCGGACTCGCTCACGGCGCATGTGATCCCGGCCCCGCCCAGGTCCTGTAGCCCCTCGAGCAGGTCGCGTTCGACGAGCTCGAGCGACGCCTCGATCAAGAGCTTCTCGGCGAACGGGTCGCCGATCTGCACGCTCGGGCGGCTTTCCTCGGCCCCGTCCTCGAGGGTGTTGGACGCCAGCACCGACACCCCGCCGATGCCGTCGCGACCGGTGGCCGCGCCGAACAGGACGAGCAACGAGCCCTCGTGGACCTCGCGGTCCGACGTGACGAGCCGCTCGGCCGGCGCGACGCCGACGCACATCACGTTCACGGTGGGGTTCGCCGTGTGGGCCGGCGCGAACTGCACCTCGCCGCCCACCGTCGGAACGCCGATGCAGTTGCCGTAGCCGCCGATCCCGGCCACCACGCCCTCGAACAACCACCGGTTCCGCTCCTCGTCGAGCGGGCCGAACCGCAGCGGGTCCAGCAGCGCGATCGGTCGGGCGCCCATCGAGATCACGTCGCGCACGATCCCGCCGACCCCGGTCGCGGCGCCATGGTAGGGCTCGATCGCCGAGGGGTGCGAGTGCGACTCGAGCTTGAACACGACCGCGATGCCGTCGCCCACGTCGATCGCGCCGGCGTCCTGACCCGGGCCGACGAGCACCGAGCGACCCTCGGTCGGCAGGCCGCGCAGGTGGATCTTCGAGGACTTGTAGGAACAGTGCTCGGACCACATCGCGGCGTACATCGCGAGCTCGTTGCGGTTGGGCTCGCGGCCCAGGGTCGAACGGATCGACCCCAGTTCGTCGTCGGTGAGCCCGAGCTGCCGGTGGAGCGGCTCGGACGCGCTCACGAGGCGGAGACGCGGGCGACCGTGGACGACAGCAACGACGCGAACATCGGCTGCCCGCCCATCGCGCCGACGTCCGGGTCGACGGCGTGCTCGGGATGCGGCATCAGACCGACGACGTTGCCCGCCTCGTTGCGGAGCCCTGCGATCGCGTTCGAGGCGCCGTTGGGGTTGTGCGGCTCGCCGGTCGCGCCCTCGGGCGAGCAGTATCGGAAGACGACGAGCCCGTCGCGCTCGATCCGGTCCAGATCGCCGGCGGACGCGACGAACTGCCCCTCACCGTGCTTGATCGGGACCCGCAGGATCTCCCCCGCGACCAGCTCCGCCGAGAGCGGCGAGGCGGAGGTCTCGACGCGGACGTCCACCCATCGGCACACGAAGCGGAGCTGCCGATTCCGGATGAGCGCGCCCGGCAGCAGCCCGGCCTCGCACAGGATCTGGAACCCGTTGCAGATCCCGACGACGGCGCCGCCGGCCTCGGCGAACCCCCGCACCTCGTCCATGATCGGCGCGAACCGCGCGATCGCGCCGCACCGCAGGTAGTCGCCGTAGGAGAACCCGCCGGGCAGGATCACCGCGTCCACGCCGCGGAGATCGCGATCGGCGTGCCACAGCCCGACGCCCTCCCCGCCCATGAAGCGCACCGCGCGGAGCGCGTCCCGGTCGTCCAGCGACCCGGGGAACGTGACGACGCCGATCTTCGGCCGACGCCCTTCGCTCATGTGGCGCTCAACGGAAATGTGGCGCTCAACGGCCTACCTGCTCGGCCCGCAGGACCTGGAACTCCTCGATCACCGGGTTCGACAGGAGCCGGGCGGCCATCTCCTCGACCTGCGCCTGCGCGGCCTCCTCGCTTTCGGCCTCGATCGTGAGCTCGACCTGCCGGCCGACGCGCACGCCGCTCACGTTCGTCCACCCCATGGCCGGCAGCGATCCCTCTACCGCCTTGCCCTGGGGGTCGAGCAGGCCCGGCTTGAGCTGGACCAGGACCTCGAAGCGCACGTTCACGCGTGCTCCCGTCGGAGACGCTCGAGCGCGGCCGCGTCGGTCTCGGCGTCGTCGCCGGTGGTCACACCGCTCAGGTGCCGGTAGTGGTCGAACGGCGATGCGGCGACCCGCTCGTAGGCCTCGCGGTACTTGAGCGACGTGCGTTCGACGACCTCGGAGGGGAGGTCGGGCGCGGGCGGCTCGTGGTCCCATCCGCTCGCATCCAGCCAATCGCGGACGAACTGCTTGTCGAACGATGGCTGGACGCGTCCGGGGCGGTAGCCGTCGGCGGGCCAGAACCGGGACGAGTCCGGGGTCAGCACCTCGTCGATCAGGATCAGCTCGCCGCCCGCGAACCCGAACTCGAACTTCGTGTCGGCGAGGAGGATCCCGCGTTCGGCCGCGACCTCGGCGCCGCGCTCGTACAGCGCGATGGAGACCTCGCGGAGTCGCTCGGCCAGCCCGCGGCCGACCACGTCAACCGTCTCCTCGAACGTGAGGGGCAGGTCGTGACCCTCGGCGGCCTTCGTCGTCGGCGTGAAGATCGGGGCGGGGAGCCTGGAGGACTCGTCCAACCCCTCCGGCAACGCGACGCCGCAGACGTGACCCTCGGCTCGGTACTGCTTCAACCCCGAACCCGTGAGGTAGCCGCGCACCACGCACTCGACGGGGATCACCCGCGCCCTGGTGGCGAGCATCGCCCGGCCGGCGAGCGCGGGCTCGCTGCGGAACGGCTCGGGGAAGTCGCGCCGGTCGGCGCTGGCGAGGTGGTTGGGTACGACATCGGTCGTGCGTTCGAGCCAGAACAGCGTGAGCCCCGTCAGGACGCGGCCCTTGTCCGGGATCGGGTCTGGCAGGACCACGTCGAACGCGCTGATGCGGTCGGTCGCGACGAGCAGCACCCGGTCGTCGCCGACGTCGTAGATGTCGCGGACCTTGCCCTGTCCGTGGAGCCGGGCCGCGGCGCCGCTCATCCCTGTCGGACCTCGACCTTCTCCAGGCGGTCGAAGACGACGTCGAGGTTCCGCAGCGCGTTCGAGGGGTCGAAGAGCTCGTCGAGCCGATCACCGATCCGTTCGCGCACGCGGGGATCCGCGGCGACCAGGTCGCGGAACGACGCACCCTCGTCCCACGCCCTGGCCGCGGCATCCTGGACGATCGCGTAGGCCTCGTCGCGCGGCAGCCCCGCGTCCACGAGCGCCAGGAGGACGTTCTGGGAGAAGGCCAACCCGCCGCCGACCCGCAGGTTCGCCCGCATCCGCTCGGGGTACACCTCGAGCCCCTCGAGCACCTCGGTCATCTCGGCGAGCATGAAGTGGAGCGCGATCGTCGAGTCGGGCAGGATCACGCGCTCGGCCGACGAGTGCGAGATGTCGCGCTCGTGCCACAGCACGGTGTTCTCGAGCGCCGCCTGCAGGTTGCCGCGGATCACCCGGGCGAGCCCCGTCACGCGTTCGCAGCGGACGGGGTTCCGCTTGTGGGGCATCGCGCTCGAACCCTTCTGCCCCCTCGTGAACGGCTCCTGCACCTCGCGGACCTCGGTCCGGGCGAGGTGACGGATCTCGGTCGCGATCGCGTCGAGCGTCGAGCCGGTGATCGCGAGCGCGCCCATGAGCTCGGCGTGCCGGTCCCGCGCCACGATCTGGCTCGAGGCCTCGGCGGCACGCAGGCCGAGCTTGGCGCACACCTCTTCCTCGATGCGCGGATCGACCTGCGCGTAGGTTCCGACGGCCCCGCTGATCGCGCCGACGCTCACGGCCTCGCGCGCACGCCGCAACCGTTCGCGGTCGCGGTCGAGCTCGAACGTCCAGAGCGCGACCTTGTGACCGAAGCTGGTCGTCTCCGCGACGACGCCGTGCGTTCGGCCGGCCATCACGACGTCCCGGTTGGCGAGCGCCATCCGCCTGGCGACGGCGAGCAGCCGTTCGAGCCGTTCGAGCAGCAGGTCGCTCGCGTCGCGCAGCTGCAGCGCGAGACCGGTGTCCAGGACGTCCGAGGACGTGAGGCCGAAGTGCACCCAGCGGCCGGCCGGCCCCACGGAGTCCGCGACGACCTGCACGAACGCGGCCACGTCGTGCCTGGTGACGCGCTCGACCTCGGCCACGCGCTGGGCGTCGAACGACGCCGTCGCCCGGATCTCGCGCGCGTCGGCGTCCGGGACGACGCCGAGTCCGGCCAGGGCCTCGGCGACGAGGATCTCTATCTCGAGCCAGTGACCGAGCCGCGCGTCGTCGGACCAGACCGCGGCCATCTCCGGCAGGACGTACCGCGGGATCATGGCACCGCGGAGGGCTCGAGCGGCTCCCGAAGCGAACGCATGAACGGCGGCCCACCGTCGGACGGCACGGCGGAGCGCAGGCTCACAGCCGGAGCCCCTCCGCAAGGTCGTCCTTGAACCGCCAGAGCCGCTTCTGGACGTCGGGGTCGGCCACCCCGACGATCTCGGCGGCCAGGACGGCCGCGTTCATCGCCGAGTCGACGCCCACCGCGGCGACCGGCACGCCGCTCGGCATCTGCGCCGTCACGTACAGGGCCTGTTCGCCGCCCATCTGGTCGGTCGCGATCGGCACGCCGATCACCGGCACGATCGTGCGGGCCGCGACCGCCGCGGCGAGGTGCCCGGAGATCCCCGTCGTGCACACGAGGGCCTTCAACCCGCGGTCGAACGCCGTCCGAGCGTACTCGTCCACGAGGTCGGGGCTTCGCGACGATGACATCACGCGGATCTCGTGCGGGAGCTCGAGCTTCTCCAGGATCGCGGTGGCCTGCTGCATGAGCGGGAGCTCGGCCGCCGAACCGACCAGCACGCCGACCAGCGGTGCCGGTTCGCTCATGTCCGCTCCTCCTTCGCCGCCAGCTCCGCGATGTCCCTGCGGTGACGCATCCCCTCGAACGAGAGGCGCGCGCTCGCCTCGTACGCGCGGTCCCGGGCCTCGGCGATCGAGGCCCCGGTCGCGCTCACCGACAGCACGCGCCCTCCCGCGGTGACCACTCTACCCTGCCGCCTCGCCGTGCCCGAATGGAACACGGTCGCGCCCTCCACGCCCTCGGCAGCGTCGAGACCCTCGATCACGAACCCGGTCTCGTACGCCCCGGGGTAGCCGCCGGAAGCCAGGACCACCGTCACGCAGGCCCCGGGCCGCAGGTGCACCTGGGCGTTCCCGAGGTCGCCCCGGGCGCACGCGAGGAGCAGCTCGGCGGGTTCGGATCGGAGCCGGGGCATCAGGACCTGGGTCTCCGGGTCGCCGAAGCGGCAGTTGAACTCGAGCACCCTCGGACCCTCGTCCGTGAGCATCAGACCCGCGTACAGGACGCCGCGGTACGGAACGCCCTCCACCGCCAGCGCGCGGACGGTGCGCTCGAGGATCTCGGTCCGGATCCGCTCGCCGATCGTCTCGTCGACGAAGGGAACGGGGGAGTACGCGCCCATCCCCCCGGTGTTGGGGCCGGCGTCGTCGTCATCGACGCGCTTGAAGTCCTGCGCGAACCCGAGCGGCAGGGCCGTCGCGCCGTCGGCGAGCGCGAACGCCGAGACCTCGCGGCCGCTCAGGTGCTCCTCGACGACCACGGACGACCCCGCGTCGCCGAACTCGCCCTGCATGAGGGCGAGCTCGAGCGCCCGGACGGCCTCGTCACGCTCCTCGGTGATCACGACGCCCTTGCCCGCGGCGAGCCCGTCGACCTTCACCACGTACGGGGACCCGAACTCGTCGAGCGCGCCGAGCGCCTCGGACATCGTCGCGGCGCTCAGGCTCCCGGCCGCCGGGATCCCGTAGCGCTCGCACAGATCCTTCGCCCACCCCTTGGAGCCCTCGAGCCGCGCGGCCTCGCCCGAGGGTCCGAACACGGGGTACCCCGCGGCCGCGAGCCGATCGGCGAGACCGGCGACGAGCGGACCCTCGGGGCCCACGACCGTGAGGTCGACGCGTTCGCGTTCGACGAGCGCGAGCAGGCCGTCGGCGTCGTCCGCGGCGACACCGAGGCACGACGCCTCCCGCGCGATCCCGGCGTTCCCCGGGGCGGCCAGGACACGTTCCACGGCCGGGTCGCGGGCGAGCCGCCACGCGAGCGCGTGCTCGCGCCCCCCCGCGCCGACGACCAGGACCCTCATCGCGCGAACATGGCGGGACGATCGCCGTCCCACCGTGATCCGCTCACACGACGCCCGCGGTCAGGCTCTGTTCGCGACCCGGACCGACCGAGACCACGCCGACCTGCACGCCGACGAGCTCCTGGATCCGCTCCAGGTACTTGCGTGCCGCCGCGGGCAGATCGCCGAAGGAGGTGGCCGCGCCGATCTCCTCGTCCCAGCCCTCGAGCTCCTCGTAGGCCGGCTCCGCCTTGTGGAACAGCGACTGATGCGGCGGCACGTCCTCGAACGTCTCGCCCTCGGCCCGGTACGCCGTGCACACCCGGACGGTCTCGAACCCCGAGAGCACGTCGAGCTTGGTGACGAACAGCTCGGTCAGCCCATTCACTCGGGCGGCGTACCGAAGGATCACGGCGTCGAACCACCCGCATCGGCGCTTGCGACCGGTCACCGTCCCGAACTCCTGCCCGCGTTCGCCCAGCCGGTCGCCGCCCGGTCCGCGGTCCTCGGTCGGGAACGGGCCCGCGCCCACGCGGGTCACGTACGCCTTCGTGATCCCGATGACGCGTTCCACCTCGCGCGGCCCGATCCCCGCGGACGCGAGCGCGTACCCGGTGACCGGGTTGGACGACGTGACGAACGGATACGTCCCCTTGTCGAGGTCGAGCATCGTGCCCTGCGCGCCCTCGAGCAGCACCTCCTTGCCCCCGCGGAGCGCGTCGTGCAGGAGCCTGGACGTGTCGGTCACACGCGGCCGCAGCCGTTTCGCGTAGCGCATGTAGTCGTCGACGATCGTCCCGGCGACCAACGGGAGCCGCCCGTAGATCCGGGTCAGGATCTGGTTCTTCTCGCGCAGGACGACGTCGAGCTTCTCGCGGAAGATCTTCTCGTCGAACAGGTCCTGGATCCGCAGCCCGATCCGCGCCGCCTTGTCGCCGTACGCGGGCCCGATCCCGCGCTTGGTCGTCCCGAGCGCGTTCTTGCCGAGGAACCGTTCGGTCACCCGCTCGAGCTCGAGGTGATAGGGCATGATCATGTGGCAGTTGCCCGAGACGACCAGCGTAGACGGGTCGACTCCGACGGCCTCGAGCCCGTCCAGCTCGTCCAGCAGGACGCGGGGGTCGACGACCACGCCGTCGGCGATCACCGAGGTGATGTGCGGGTACAGGATCCCCGACGGGATCAGCTGGAGCTTGAGCGTGTGCCCCTCGGCGAGGATCGTGTGGCCGGCGTTGTTCCCGCCCTGGTACCGGACGACCAGGTCCATCCGGTCGGCGAGGTAGTCGGTCGCCTTGCCCTTGCCCTCGTCCCCCCACTGGGTCCCGACGACGACGGAGGCCGGCATGCGGTCAGTCTATCCGCGACGTCGGCGCGCCCCGAACCGCGGATCGGCTACGAGCGCTCGATGCGGAAGCTGATACGGACCTGCGTGTGGTACTCGGAGATCTGACCGTCCGCCACGACCGCCGACGTGCCGAGGATATCCATCGACTCGATGGCTCGGATCGTCTTGGCCGCCTCGGCCAGCGCTTGATGGGCCGCGTCCCGCCACGACTCAGACGACACGCCGACCAGGTCGATCGTCTTGATGACCGCCATCGCCACTCCTCCCTCCTTCCGCGGGGACGACCGCTCGCGCTACGCGCTCGCTCCTCGAGCCCCCCGCATCCCCTCGTTCACGCGGGGGACTACCGGTCGCGCTACGCGCTCGCTCCTTGAGCCCCCCGCACCCCCTCGTCGTAGACATCGATGAACCGCCGGTAGTTGGCGGCGATCTGCTTCGCGGCCTCCTCGCGCCCGAGGTTGCCGTCGACGAACCCCTTCAGCGGATCCCACCAGATCGAGCGGCCGATCGCGAACCCGATGTAACCCGGCACGCCCGAACCCATCCGCAGCCAGTGATCGACCGCCGTGTCGTCGGCCCCGCGGCCGAGCACCACGCACGCTACACCGTCGCGCCGGTCGCGCCGTGTCGTGGCCGAGATCAACTCGCAGTCCTCGCGCCGATCGATGCCCTCGATCTTCCAGATGTCGGGCTCGACGCCGGCGTCTTGGAGCTCCTCGATCGACGCCTTCATCAGCTTGGGCCGCTCCTTCGAGTCCCAGCCCCGCTCGTCGCCGCCCGCGGCCGCGATCTGCTCGGGCGTCGGCGGGACGAGCAGCTCGAACAGGAACAGCCGCCCGTGCTCGTGCAGCCAGTCGCCGAGCCTCTTCAGTCGGCCGGCCTGGCGCTCGTTCATCGCCTGGTCGCCCTCGGTGTTGTAGCGGACCAGCACCTTGGAGAAGTTCGGGTCGAACGACTCGATGTGCGTGCCGAAGTCCTCGTCGTACTGGAAGTCGAACTCCTCCTGCCCGCTCCTCTCGACCGGCATCGCCAGCCGGAACCCCGCGGTCTTCGCGTCGCGGGCGATGTCGGCCCCGAACTCTTCGTCGACCAGCACCCCGGCGGCCTCCGCCTCGACGCCTTCGTCCAGGGCCCGTCGGGCACCCTCGTAGATCACGCGCTTGGCGTCGGAGATCCGCGCCGTCTCCTTCTCGTTCGGCTCGCCGGTGACGCCGAAGAACTTCTTCTGGAACGAACCTCGATGGTCGAACGCCAGGATGTACAGCGGCCTGTCGTACCCGAGCGCCATCTCGTCACTCCCCTCTCTGCTCTTGTCTCTGCTCTTGGCTCGTCTCTCGGCTCTATGGTTGCTCGAACGGGTTCGTGGGCTCCAAGATCTCGACAGGCACGGGCTGCGCGCCCTTCCTGAACCGCCCGGCGTGCGACGGCGAGCACACGACGAAGCCGTAGTGCATCGGGACGGCCATCCGTGGCTCCATCGCCTTGACGAACCCGGCCGCCTCCTCCCAGTCCATCGTGTAGGTCCCGCCGATCGGCACCATCGCCACGTCCGGGTCGAGGCTCTCGAGCTCCGGCAGCGCGTCGGTGTCGCCGGCGTGGTAGAAGGTCCGCCCGCCGAACTCGAACACGTATCCCACCCAGCCGTTCGCCTTCGGGTGCATGTCAAGGCGCTCCTCCACGGTGTTGTAGGCCGGGACCGCCTGCACCTTGAGCCCGCCTGCCTCGACGGTGCCGCCGGGCTCGATCGCGGTGACGTCGCCGGTCAGCTCGTCCGCGACGTCGCGTGGAGCCACGATCGTGGTCGAGGCCGTGCGCAGACGTTCGATCTCGCTCGGCTGGAGATGATCGAAGTGCGCGTGGGTGATGAGGATGACGTCGGCGGGGACGTCGTCCTGCACGCCCCAGGGGTCGACGTACACGACCGGGCCACCTCCCTGCCACCGGAACGCCGCCTGCCGGAACCACGTGACCCCGTCGAGCCCCATCCGTCGGCCTCCTTCGGTCGTGTCCGTCGCCAGTAGTCTTGCAAATCGACGTGGAACCGCGCGAACCGGTCGAGACCCAGGGCGGCTTTCGGGCCTCCGTCTCGCTGCTCCGGAACAACCGGAACTTCCGGCGGCTGTACCTCGCGTCCGTGATCTCGCTGGGCGGAGACTGGTTCCTGCTGATCGCCCTGTTCGGGCTGATGCTCGACCTGACGGGGCAGGCGATCGCGGTGGCGTTCACGATCGCGGCTCAGGACCTCACGTACTTCCTCGCCTCGCCGTTCGCCGGGGTGTTGGCGGACCGGATCGACCGGCGACGGCTCATGATCGCGTGCGACCTCGCCCGTGCGGTCCTCGTCCTCGGCTTCCTCGTCGTGCGGACCGAGGACCTCGTGTGGCTCGTCTACGTGCTCCTGGCGGCGACCGCGGTGTTCGCGGCCGCGTTCGAGCCCGCCTCGATGGCGGCGATGCCGAACCTGGTGGACGAGCGGGACCTCTCGGTCGCGAACGCCCTGTCGGGGTCGTTGTGGGGCACGATGCTCGCGGTCGGCGGAGCCCTCGGCGGGGTCGTCGCGGGGGTGTTCGGGTCCGACGTCGCGATCGTCGTGGACTCGGGCTCGTTCGTCCTCTCGGCCCTGCTGATCCTCGGGATCCACGCCACGTTCGCGGAGGACCGGACGGTCCACGAACGCCCGAGCCTCCGGCAGGACACCGTCGAGACCGTGCGGTACGCGCGAAAAGACCATCGCGTCCTCGCGCTCCTGGGGGTGAAGTTCGGCTGGGGAGTTGCGGGCGGCGTGCTCGTGCTCCTGCCGATCCTCGCGCTCGGCAGGTTCCATGCGGGCGAGATCGGTCTCGGGCTGCTGATGGCGGCGCGCGGCGTGGGAGCGCTGATCGGCCCGTTCCTGGGCAGGTCCCTCGCCGGCCCGCAGGACCGCCGGCTGTTCGGCGCGATCGGCGGTGCGCTGGCCACGTTCGGGATCGGGTACGCGTTGCTCGGCCTGGCGCCCGCGCTCGTGTTCGCGATGGGCGCGGTCCTCGTCGCGCACGTCGGCGGCGGCGCACAGTGGACGCTCTCGTCGTACGGGCTCCAACGCGTCGTGCCCGACCGGATCCGGGGACGGATCTTCGCCGTCGACGGCATGCTGGTGACGCTTACGTTCGGCCTGTCCGCCATCCTGACGGGCTGGCTCGCCGACGCCTTCACCGCCAGGACCACGGCCCTAGCGATGGGCGGCGTCGCGCTCGTGTGGGCGATCGTGTGGACGCTGCTGACCGGCGACGTCCGCCGCGCGACGATGCTCGAGGGGTGCGGACCCGCGCCGGAGCTCATCTCGGAGCCGGCCGAGGTCCCGAGCCGCTAGCCGCTACGCGTCGGGCGTCCCGGGTGGCGGTGGCGGGGTCCCAGAGGGCTCGGCCGCCGGCGCGGGCGGGGCCGCGGCCGGCGGGATCTCGGGGCCGCCGAACGTCACGCCGGGTCCCTCGCCGCCGAACGCGACCTGCGGCGCGCCCGCCTCGCGGAGGGCATCCTCGACCTCGAAGAACTCCTCTTCCTCGAAGTTGAACGTCGAGGCGATGATCACCGATGGGAACTGCTTCACGCGCTGGTTGTAGTCGCGCACGTTGGCGTTGTAGAAGCGGCGCGACGTCTGCAGGCGATCCTCGGTGTTGGCCAGCTCCTGCTGCAGCGCGAGGAAGTTCTGGTTGGCCTTCAGGTCGGGATAGTTCTCGACGACGGCGAACAGCTGTCGCAGCGCCGCGACGAGCGGCCCCTCGGCGGCGGCCTGGGTCGCCGGCGAACCCGTCGCCGAGGCGGCGGCCGCGCGGGCGCGCGTGACGTTCTCGAACACCGTCCGCTCGTGCGAGGCGTAGCCGCGGACCGTCTCGACGAGGTTGGGGATCAGGTCATACCGGCGGCGCAGCTCGGTGTCGATGTTCGCCCACGCGTCCTTGATCAGCTGACGTTGCGAAACGAAGCGGTTGTACGAGGCGACGCCGAAGATCGCGGCCAGCACGATGATCCCGCCGATGATCGCCAGGGTCCAGCCCACGGTCGTTCCTTTCTGAAGAGGTCGACGCGAAGCCTAGCCCCTCGCTCGCAGTGCGACGACCCGAGGCGTTCGCCGCGGGCCTGATCCGCCTAGGACGCCGGCGGATGCGCCCGTCCACCGAGGACGATCGCGACGCCGAGCGTGATCAGGAGGACCGGCCCCAGCACCCTGAGCGAGACGTCCCAGACCCCGAGGCGCTCGAGCAGGAAGACCACACCGGCCGCGATGAAGAACACGCCCGCGATCAACGCGGTTCGGTTGAGACCCGGGTCAGCCATGGTCGATGCGCACCTCCCCGATCCCCACGGTCGCCTCGAGCCTGATCGCGAGCGCCTCCGTGGGGGCGGGAGCGGAGAGCTCCGCGCCGAACCCGGCTTCCTCCTGACCGTAGATCCTCACGTTGCCGATGCCCGCCCGGGCGACCACCTGGACGGGCGCATCCGCCGGGACGATCACGACCAGCTGCCCGATCCCAACCCTGGCCCGAACATCGAGGGGAACATCGATCGCCCCGAGGGCGACCCCGGTCAGGTCGAGGGTGAGCTTGCCGATGCCGCGCTCGTACTCGGGCTCGATGCGCCCCGCGCTCGGACGCACGGTGCGATCGCCCACGCCACCCCCGAGCGGGATATCGATGGCGGTCCCGGAGACGAGCAGGATCGTGAGGACGATCCCAGCCACGATGAGCCCCATCTGCCCGGCGCCCGATCGGGCGGACGACACGAGCATGATCCCGATGCCGATCAGGACCGAGGGAAACACGACGTCCCACGGCACATCGACGCCCAGCGCCTCGAGAAGCCACCCCACGCCGAACAGGACCAGGACCAGCCCGAGCACCAGACGTCCCGCCCATCGGGCCGCTGGGGCCGCAGGTGGTGGCGGCAGAGGTACCGGCGCGCTCATCGCCGGGACGAGGCCTGGATCACGACCGCCACGCCGACCGCGATCAACGCGAGGGGCCAGAAGTACTTGCCGAGCGCGGGGATGGACAGGTTGAGCAGCAGGATCGTCCCGATCGCGATCAGCGCGCCGCCGACGATCAGCCTCGTCGTGTCGGCGCCCTCCGGTCTCCCCGAGCCGAGATCCTCACCCTCGCGTTCTGGAGGGATCAGCACCCACGCGACGAGATAGATCAAGATCCCGCCGCCACCCGCGATCGCCAGGATCACCATCGCGATCCGCAGCAGTACCGGATCCACCCCGAGGTACCGACCGAGCCCTCCGCAGACGCCGCCGATGACGCGGTCGTCCCGGCTGCGCCGCAGGAGTCGAGGTCGATCGGCGTTCGCGCCCGAGTCGCTCACGGCCTCACGCTACGACGCCTCGCTGCGCCCCCCAACCCTGCGACGCCGGGCGCGGACGCGTCGGGACGAGACCCCATCGGTCCCGTCACGGACGGCATCGGCGACGCGGCGGCGGCCGCGAGCGCGAGCGCGACTGATCCTCAGCCACGGGTTCATGCGGGCAGTTCCGGAACCTCGGCCCCAGGAGGTGAGGCCGGGCCCCGGGTCGAGGCCGGATCAGTCGGGCTGGCCCCGGGCGGGGTCGAGGGCGGAGACGGCCCTGAACGCCAGTGACTCCCCATCGGCGTCCACGAGCACCGTGTCTCCCTCGCCGATCTCGCCGGAGAGCAGCCTCACGGCGAGCGGGTCCTGGATCTCGCGCTGGATGAGCCGCTTCAACGGCCGGGCCCCGAACGCGGGGTCGTAGCCGCGGGTGGCGATGAGGTCTCGAGCCGCATCGGTCAGCTCGAGCCCGAGGGAACGCTCGGCCAGGCGTTCGGCAAGCAGGCGGATCTGGATGTCCACGATCTCGCCGATCTGCTCGGTCGTGAGGGGCTCGAACACCACGATCTCGTCGATCCGGTTCACGAACTCCGGACGGAAGAAGCCCTGCACGTCCTCCAGGACGGCCTCCCGGCGCTTGTCGGCCGAGATCCCGGTGTCCCGGAAGATCCCGCCGCCGAGGTTGGAGGTCATGATGACGATCGCGTTGCGGAAGTCGACCGTCCGCCCGTGCCCGTCGGTGAGACGCCCGTCATCGAGCAGCTGCAGCAGGATGTTGAACACGTCCGTGTGCGCCTTCTCGATCTCGTCGAGCAGGAGGACGGAGTAGGGACGGCGGCGGACGGCCTCGGTGAGCTGGCCGCCCTCCTCGAACCCGACGTACCCGGGCGGCGCCCCCACCAGGCGCGACACGGTGTGGCGCTCCTGGTACTCGCTCATGTCGATCCGGACCATCGCGCGCTCGTCGTCGAACAGGTACTCGGCGAGGGCGCGCGCGAGCTCGGTCTTGCCCACGCCGGTCGGGCCCAGGAACAGGAAGGACCCGATCGGTCGCATCGGATCCGACAGCCCGGCACGGGAGCGTCGGATCGCGTTGGCGACGGCGGAGACGGCCTCGCCCTGGCCCACCACCCGGCGGTGGAGCGCCTCCTCCAGATGCAGGAGCTTGGCCATCTCGCCCTCCATCAATCGGGCGACCGGGATGCCGGTCCACGACGAGACAACCTGGGCGACGTCCTCCTCGGTGACCTCTTCATTCAGCATCTTCAGCTCGCGCTGGACCTCCTCGAGACCCCGGTTCTCCTGCGCGAGCTGCCGCTCCAGCTCGACGAGCCGGCCGAACCGGAGCTCGGCGGCGCGCTCGAGATCGACCTCGCGCTCGGCGCGCTCGAACTCGCCGCGGGTGGCCTCGATCTCGCTCTTCAGCGCCCGGATCCGGTCGATCCGCTCCTTCTCCTGTTGCCAATGGCCGCGCATCGCTGAGGACCGCTCCCGCAGGTCGGCCAGATCCTGCTCGAGACGCTCGAGCCGTTCGTGGGACGCCGGGTCGCTCTCCTTGCGCAGGGCCGCACGCTCGATCTCGAGCTGCATGATCCGGCGTTCGACCTCGTCGATCTCGATCGGCACCGAGTCGATCTCCATCCGCAGGCGGCTCGCCGCCTCGTCGATCAGGTCGATCGCCTTGTCCGGCAGGAACCGGCCGGTGACGTACCGGTCCGACTGAACCGCGGCGGCCACCAACGCCGGATCCTGGATCCGGACGCCGTGGTGGACCTCGTAGCGCTCCTTCAGCCCGCGCAGGATCGCGATCGCGTCCTGGACGCTCGGCTCGCCGACCAGGACGGGTTGGAACCGCCGTTCGAGCGCCGGATCCTTCTCGATGTGCTCGCGGTACTCGTCGAGGGTCGTCGCGCCGATCGCCCGCAGCTCGCCGCGCGCGAGCATCGGCTTCAACATGTTGCCCGCGTCCATCGCGCCCTCGGCCGCGCCGGCGCCCACGATCGTGTGGAGCTCGTCGATGAACGTGACGATCTGCCCCTCCGAGTCCGCGATCTCGTGGAGCACCGCCTTGAGCCGGTCCTCGAACTCGCCGCGGTACTTGGACCCCGCGATCATCGCGCCCAGGTCCAGCGCCACGACGCGCTTGTCCTTCAGCGACTCCGGGACGTCGCCCGAGACGATCCGCTGCGCGAGCCCCTCCACGATCGCCGTCTTGCCGACGCCCGGCTCGCCGATCAGGACGGGGTTGTTCTTGGTCCGGCGCGAGAGCACCTGGATCACGCGGCGGATCTCGTCGTCCCGGCCGATCACCGGGTCGAGCGTGCCGTGCCGCGCGAGATCCGTGAGATCGCGCCCGTAGCGTTCGAGCGCCTGGATCCTGTCCTCGGGGTTCGGGTCGGTGACGCGCTGGCGCCCACGCACCTGCGCGAGCACGCCCAGGAGGGCCTCGCGCTCCACGCCGGCGTCTCGAAGGATCCTCGCGGCGCCCGAACCGTCCTCGAGCAGCCCGAGAAGCAGGTGCTCGGTGGAGACGTACTCGTCCCCGAGCGCTTCGGCCTCGCGGAAGGCAGCGTCCAGGACCCGGCTCACCGCGGGGCCGACGCGGACCTCTACCCCTTGCGCGTACACCTTCGGCAACCGGTCCAGGGCCACGTCGACCTGGTCCCGCAGCGTCCCGGGTGCCGCCCCGAGGCCGTGGAGGACCGGGAACACGATGCCCTCCGGATCCGAGAGCAACGCGAACAGCACGTGCTCGGGCTCGATCGTCTGTTGGCTGCGCGCCAGCGCCTGTTGCCGCGCTCCCTCGAGCGCGGCCTGTGACTTCATCGTCAGCTTGTTCGGGTCCATGCGTCCCTCGCGTCGTTCTTCCACGCGCCCTCGGTCAGCCCGTACATCGCGTAGTCACGGGGCGCTCCGCCAGCGTCCGGCATGAACCCGCGCAGCACACCCTCGAACCCGAACCCGAGCGCTTCGAGCAGCCGGCGCATCGCCGCGTTGTCCAGGTCGGTCGTGGCCTGGACGCGGATCGCGTCCTCCCGCTCGAACAGGTATCCCGACAGCAGCGCGACGGCCTTTGTCCCGAACCCTCGGCCGCGGTCGGCCGCGTCCCATAGCTCGATGCCGAGCTCCCACACCCCGGGCGGCAACGCGAAGCGCGGGCATCGCCCCTGGACGTCGCCGACCAGGCGCCCGTCGGCCTCGATCGCGAGCATGATCTCCCAGCCGCCGCGCTCGCCCGAACGCTCGATGCGCTCGCGGCGCTCACGCAGGGTGTCGCGGTCGAGCTCGGCCGGCGGGATGGACTGCATCCGCTCGACGGCCAGGTCGACCTCGTCGGGGCGGAACCCGCGCAGGAGCATCCGGTCGGCGCGGAGCTCGATCACGGGGTGTCTTCCTCTTCCCACAGGAAGGATCGGACGCTGCGCAACGGGACGATCTCTGCACCGGACCGGCGCCGTCGAACCTGAGCGAGCAGCTCCCGTTCGAGCTCCTCCGTTCGACGCCGCATCTGCGCGAGCTGCTCCCGCATCTCGATGAACAGCTTCACGCCCGCCAGGCTGATCCCCTCGCGCTGGGTCAGCTCCTGGATCATCTGGATGCGCGCGATGTCGCGCTCGGAGTACCGGCGGTTGTTGCCGGATGTCCGTTTGGGCGCAAGGAGCCCGCGCCGTTCGTACATGCGGAGTGTCTGGGGGTGCACACCCGAGAGCTCGGCCGCCACGCTGATGATGTACACGGCGCGCTCCTCGGAACGTGCGCCGCGCTTCCCTTCGCGCTCCGATCCTCGTTCGGGTATGTCGCTCACGACTCGCTCCTCGTCACGTCTCCACGCCCAGACGCCGGCGTGGTGACTCCTTCTCGCTCTCGCGCAGCTGCTTGAGCAGGTCCTTCTCGGACCGGGAGAGCTTCCGCGGCACCTCGACCCGGGTGGTGACGAGCAGGTCGCCGTGACCTCCGCGCTTGGGAGCGCCCTTCCCCTTGAGACGGAACGTCTTGCCGTTGGGCGTGCCGGCGGGAACCTTCATCGTGACCGGCCCGTTCAACGTCGGGACGCGGACCTCCGCACCCAGGGCCGCCTCCGGGTAGGTGACCGGCAGCTCGAGCGTCAGATCGTGACCCGCCCGCCCGAAGAAGGCGTGGTGCTGCACGCGGACCCGCACGAACAGGTCGCCCGGCTGGCCACCCGCCGGGCCGGGCTCCCCCCGGCCCGCGAGCCGGATCCGGGCACCGTCCTGGACGCCGGCGGGGATCTTCACCTGGAAGGTCCGCGTGCGGCGCCGGCTGCCGCTGCCGCCGCAGGTCGGGCACGGCGTTTCGACGACGCGGCCCGAACCGCGGCAGACGGGGCAGGTCTGACTCATCTGGAACGGCCCCTGGTTCACGGCGACGGCGCCCGAACCCCCGCATCGGGGGCAGGTCGTCGGGCTCGTGCCCGGCGCAGCGCCGCTGCCGTGACAGGTCTCGCAGGGGGCGGGCCCCTGGATCCGGACCGGCACGGTCGTCCCCCGCATCGCGTCGTCGAACGTGATCGTCGCGGTGGTCTCGAGATCCGTGCCGCGCGACGCTCGTGCACCCCCGCCGCGTCCCGCCCCACCGAACAGCCCGCCGAACAGGTCGCCGAGGTCGCCGAGGTCCTCGAACCGCACGCCGCCGGGGAAGCCACCGGAGAACCCGCCGCCGGATGAGCCGCCGCCGGGGAACCCGCCGGCCCCGTACCCGGACGAGGCCATGTCGCGCACCTGGTCGTACTGCTTGCGCTTCTCTTCGTCGCCGAGCACGTCGTTGGCCGCAGAGATCTCCTTGAACCGATCCTCCGCGTCCTTGTTTCCGGGGTTGGCGTCGGGGTGATGCTGCTGGGCGAGCTTGCGGTACGCCTTCTTGATCTCGGCAGCGGTGGCGTTCTTCGCCACGCCGAGCACCTGGTAGTAGTCCTTCTCGAACCATTCGCGACGCACGTCGCCGTTCACCGCAGCTCCTCTCGCGCTAGGCGCGCTCGACGCGAACGCTCGAGGGACGGATCACGGTGCCCCGCAGCTTGTACCCCTGGCGGAAGATCTCCGCGACGTGCGGGTCGCCCTCACCGTCGCCGGTCTGCATCAACGCTTCGTGCTCGTTGGGGTCGAACGCCTTGCCCTCCGCCTCGATCCGCTCGAGCCCCTCGGCCCGAAGGGTCTCGGCGAGCTTCGCGTAGACGAGCTCGACCCCCTTGCGGAACGCCTCGAAATCGGGCTGCCGCTCGGCGGCGATCAGTGCGAGGTCGAACTCGTCGAGGACCTCGAGCAACCCCTGCACGAAGCGCTGGAGCTCCGCGTCGACCAGCCGCTCCTGCGACCTGGTCATGCGCTTGCGGTAGTTCTCGAACTCCGCCTGGAGCCGCTGCAGGTGGTCGCGGTACTCGGCGGCCTGCGTCTTGGCGCGCGCGAGCTCGTCCGGCTCGTCGGTCGGCGTGGGGGCGCCGGGCTGCGGGGGACGAGCGTCCCCCGCATCCTTCCCGTCGCGGTACCGGCGCTTGTCGACGACGCGGACCTTCGGCTCGCGCTCCTCGGGAACGTCGTGGTCGTGCTCGGTCACGAGTCGGCCTTGACCGTGATCTTGGTCGGCTCGGCCTTCTCGACCTTCGGGATCTCGATCGTGAGGACCCCGTCCGAGAAGCGAGCGTCGACCTTGGACGTGTCCACCTGCGGCGGCAGGGTGACGGCGCGGCTGAAGGCACCGTACCGGCGCTCGATCCGGTGGTAGCGCTCCTGCTCGACCTCGGAGGAGAACTCGCGGGCGCCGCCGACCGTGAGCGTCGAGTCCTCGACGGATACCTCGACGTCCTCGGCGCGCATCCCCGGAAGCTCCAAGGTGACGACGATCTGCTCGTCGGTCTCGTAGACATCCATAGCGGGCATCCACCGGGCTCGTCGGTCTCGGCCGAACGTGCGCTCGATCAGACGGTCGAACCGATCGTCGAACAGCCGGATGTCGGGCAGCTGGTCTCCCCACAGCATGATGCGATCCCTCATCGCTCTCCTCCTTCGTCCACGATCTCGCCTTCCACCACGTCGTTCTCGCCCTCGGTCTCGGCGCCCGGCGCGCCGCCGGCCGCGGCGGCCGCCGTCTGCTGTCCCTGCGGCGTCTGCTGATACATCGCCTGGCCGATCCGCTGGAACGTCTGCATCACGGCCTCGGTCCCGGCCTTGATCTTCTCGACGTCCTCGCCCTTGAGAGACTCCTTCAGCTCCTCGTTGAGCCTCTTGAGCTCCTCCCGGTCGGGTTCGGGCACCTTCTCGCCCCATTCCTCGACCGAACGGTCGACCTGGTACGTGAGCTGGTCGGCCTGGTTACGCGCCTCGGCGGCCTCTCGACGGGTGTGGTCCTCGGCCGCGAACTTCTCCGCGTCCTGGACCATGCGGTCGATGTCCTCCTTGGACAGCGCCGTGCCGCCGGTGATCGTCATCGCCTGCTCCTTGCCGGTGGCCATGTCCTTGGCGGACACGTTGACGATGCCGTTGGCGTCGATGTCGAAGGCGACCTCGATCTGCGGCATCCCGCGCGGTGCGGGCGGGAGACCGGTGAGCATGAACTTGCCGAGCGAGCGCACCCCCGGCGAGTAGACGGTCTCCGCCTCGCCCTGCAGGACGTGGATCTCGACGTTGGTCTGGTTGTCGTCGGCCGTCGTGAAGATCTCCGACTTGCGGGTCGGGATCGTCGTGTTGCGCTCGATCAGGCGGGTGAAGATGCCACCCTTGGTCTCGACGCCGAGCGTCAGGGGCGTCACGTCCAGGAGCAGGATGTCCTTCACGTCACCCTTGAGGACGCCGGCCTGGATCGCGGCGCCGACGGCGACGACCTCGTCCGGGTTCACGCCCTTGTGCGGCTCCTTGCCTCCGGTGAGCTCCTTGACCAGCTCCTGGATCATCGGCATCCGCGTAGACCCGCCGACCAGGATGATGTGGTCGATCGCCTCGACGCTCTTGCCCCAGTCCTTCACCGCGAGCTCGAAGGGCTCGCGCGTGCGCTGGACCAGATCCTCGGTCATGCGCTCGAACTCGCTGCGCGTGAGCTTCATCTCAAGGTGGAGCGGGCCGTCGGCGCCGGCCGAGACGAACGGCAGGTTGATCGTGGCCTCGCTCACCTGCGAGAGCTCGATCTTCGCCTTCTCGGCGGCCTCCTTGAGGCGCTGGAGCGCCATACGGTCGGTCCCGAGGTCGATCCCATAGTTGTTCTTGAACTCCTTGACCATCCAGTCGATCACGCGCTGGTCCCAGTCGTCGCCACCCAGCTGGGTGTCGCCGTGGGTGGACTTGACCTCGAACACGCCCTCGCCGATCTCGAGCAGCGAGACGTCGAACGTCCCGCCCCCCAGATCGAACACGAGGATCGTCTGGTCGTGCTGCTTGTCGAGCCCGTACGCGAGCGCCGCGGCCGTCGGCTCGTTGATGATGCGGAGCACCTCGAGCCCCGCGATCTGTCCGGCCTCCTTGGTGGCCTGGCGCTGCGAGTCGTCGAAATACGCGGGCACCGTGACCACGGCCTGGTTCACGGAGTCGCCCAGGTACGCCTCGGCGTCGCGCTTCAGCTTGCCGAGGATCTGCGCGGAGATCTCCTGCGGGGTCCACTTCTTGCCGTCGACGTCGGGGCCCCAGTCCTTCGCGCCCATGTGTCGCTTCACCGACCGGACCGTTCGATCCGGGTTCGTGATGGCCTGGCGCTTGGCGACCTCGCCGACCAGGATCTCGCCGTTCTTGGCGAACCCCACCACCGAGGGGGTGGTGCGGGAGCCTTCGGCGTTCGGGATGACGACGGGTTCGCCGGCCTCGAGCACCGAGACCACCGAGTTCGTCGTCCCCAGGTCGATCCCCACCGCACGTGCCATTCGGGTTGCCTCCTTCGCTCGACGTTCTTCAGTCGCTCAGAATATAGAACCTTGAGCGCATTCGCATCAACCTCGTGCCTGGGAGAAGGTATTCCCGAGAGCTGAAGGGTTCTACGTCGTCGGGGGTTCGCGCAGGACGTCTTCGGTCATGGGCGGAGCGGGCTCCCCCCGCTGCGGTCGCCCTGCCAAGCATCCGGAGGCGCCGGGTATGCTCCCGCCGATGGTCGCTCGAGCCGCGGTCCTGGCGCTCCTGATCGGCATCGCGGGCGGGCTCGCGGCCCGCCGGGCACGACTCCTCACGCGGCTCGTGCGCCTCGGACGCCCGGTCCAGCGCAGCGGTGACGTCCCCCGCCGCGTCGCTCGTGAGGGTACGGAGGTCCTCGGGCAACGCAAGCTGTTCCAACGCGCGCTCCCCGGCCTGATGCACGCGCTGATCTTCTGGGGGTTCCTGATCCTGCTCACCACGATCGTCGAGGTCATGGGACAACTGGTCGACCCGACGTTCGAGCTCCCCGTGATCGGCGGCACGCGAGGACTGGGCCTGGTCCAGGACGTGTTCGCGGCCGGCGTCCTGGTCGGGATCGCGATCGCCGTCGGCATCCGGGTGTTCGAGCGCCCCGAGCGCTTCGTCGGGAGCCATCGGTGGGAGGCCTACCGGATCCTCGGCCTGATCTTCCTGATCATCGTCACGCTGTTCCTCGCACTGGGCGCCAGGATCGCCGTCGGGTACGCGCCGGACTGGTGGTGGACGCCCGTGTCGACGGCCGCGTCCTCCCTGTTCTCCTGGATGTCCGATGGGTGGCAGCGGGCCTCGACGTGGACCCTCCAGTGGGTCCACGTCGCGATCATCCTCGGGTTCCTCGTCTATCTGGGGTACTCGAAGCACCTGCACATCGCCACGAGCGCCATCAACGTCTACTTCGCGAGCACCCGACCGCGGGGCACCCTGACCCCGCTCCGGATCGATCTCGAGAGCGCCGATGCGAACGACGTGCACCTCGGCGCGGCCACCATCACGGATCTCACGTGGAAGCAGACCCTGGACCTGTACGCGTGCACCGAGTGCGGGCGATGTCAGGGAGCGTGCCCGGCGTGGAACACTGGCAAGCCGCTCTCGCCCAAGCTCCTGGTCATGAACCTGCGGGATCACCTCTTCGAGCGGGGGCCGCAGATCCTGGAAGCCGGGGCGACCGAGACCGAGCTCGAACCGGTCCCCCTCGTGCCCGAGATCGTCGACGAGGAGGTCCTGTGGGCCTGCACCACATGCGGCGCCTGCATGCAGGAGTGCCCGGTCGACATCGAGCACGTCGACACGATCGTCGACCTGCGCCGCAACCTCGTTATGGCGGAGTCTCGGTTCCCGGCCGAGGCCGGGGCCCTGCTCCGCAATCTCGAGACGGCCGGCAACCCGTGGGGCATGCCGCAAGCGCAGCGAGCGGACTGGGCGAAGGGTCTCGACGTCCGCGTGATCGAGGAGGGCCGGCAGTCGCCCGAGTACCTGTACTGGGTCGGGTGCGCGGGGGCGTTCGACGACCGGGCGACGTCGATCTCCAGGGCGGTCGTGCAGCTGCTGCAGCGTGCCGGCGTGTCGTTCGCGATCCTCGGGCCGCGCGAGCTCTGCACCGGCGACCCCGCGCGCCGGATCGGCAACGAGTACCTCTTCCAGACCCTGGCCGAGCAGAACGTGGAGACGCTCTCGGGCGTCGGCGTCACGAACGTGGTCGCGAACTGTCCGCACTGCTTCAACACCCTGCGTAACGAGTACCCCGACTACGGCGGTCGGTTCGAGGTGATCCACCACTCGCAGCTGTTCGCGCGCCTGGTCGCAGAGGGGCGTCTGCGGCCGAACGGCGAGGTCCCCGCCACCCTCACGTACCACGACCCGTGCTACCTCGGGCGCCACAACGGTGTCTATCGCGATCCTCGCGCGGCGTTGGAGGCGGTGCCGGGCGTCCGGACGGTCGAGATGCCGCGTCACGGGGACCGCGCGTTGTGCTGCGGGGCCGGAGGGGCCCGCATGTGGATGGAGGAGCGCATCGGCAAGCGGATCAACGAGGAGCGCGCCGACGAGGCCGCATCAACCGGCGCCGACACCGTCGGGGTCGCCTGCCCGTACTGCCTGATCATGCTCGATGACGGCGAGCGGGCCCGCGGCGGGCGCACCGAGGTGCTCGACCTCGCGCAGGTGCTGGCGCGCTCGGTGGTCGGCCAACAGCCCTGACCCAGGGTCTCCCCCTCACGAGCAGGTGGTTTGGGGCCCGGGCGGGTGCCTGGCGGCCCGCGCCCGTGAGCGGCGGGTTCAAGCCGCCGCCCCGAACGACCGAAATGAGAACTAGAACGAACAGACTCGGCATCCCCTGGCTGGGGGGGAACGACCGGAGGTGCGCGCCGATGCAACCACGAACCGAGCCGGCGGGGCACCGTGAGAAGGCCATACACAGGGACGGAGGACGGTGGAAGCGATGACGCTCCGGGGCGGGGCCACGTCCGCCGAGGGTCTCGGACGACCCGATGAGGTCTTCGAGGAAGCTCCAGACCTCGTCGGCCAGGTCGAGAGCGACCGGGCCCGCCTCGCGTACGCGATCCACGACGGGCTGACGCAGGTGGTCACCGCATCCGTCCTCGAGCTCGAGGCACTCGCCCATCGCGCCGAGATCGCGCCGTCGGAGGCCGCCGAGGCGCTTCGCCAGGCGGTCCGCGAGCTGCGGTGGGCGCTCGACGAGATCCGCGGTGTCCTCGCGAACCTGACGGAGGTCGCCCCGGCGACGGTACAGCCGATCGAGGAGCTGCTGCGCAGCGTCCTGGATCGCTGGCAGCTCCCGGCCACGTGGTCGATCGAAGGCGACCTGGCCGAGGTGCCGCCGTCCGTGCTCGAGGCCGCATCATCGGTGATCCGGGAAGGCATCGCGAACGCCGCCAAGCACGCGAACGGTGGCGAGGTCGCCGTGCGCGTCCTCGCATCCGATCGTTCGGTCGAGGTCAGCGTGGAAGACCACGGTCGGGGTTTCGAGAGCTCGCAACACGAGGCCGCCGCCGGTCACCTGGGCCTGAACATGTTGCGTCGGCGGGTCGCCGACGTCCACGGCACACTCGACGTCAGATCGGCGCCCGGGAAGGGAACGCGGGTCGTCGCGAGGCTGCCCCGCTACGGACAAGGAGTAAGCCCGTGAAGGTGCTCGTGGTCGACGACCATGCGCTGGTGCGCCGCGGGATGGGGCACGTGATCCGCGAGTGCTTCTCCGATGCGGAGGTGGTCGAGGCAGGCAGCGCAACCGAGGCGCTCGAGAAGCTGGCCGGCGGCACGATCGACATCGCGCTGGTGGACGTGCGCATGCCTGACTCCGACGGCCTCGAGCTGCTGCACAACGTGAAGAGCCATTGGCCGGATCTGCCCGTGATCATGCTGACGTCGTTCGACCACGCGCACTACGTGCGCCGTGCGCTCGCCGAGGGCGCGGCCGGGTACATGCTGAAGGACGCCACCCCCGAGGACCTCGAACAGGCGATCAACGTCGCGCTGTCCGGCGGAGGCAACGTCCTGTCGCCGAAGGTGATCCAGAACCTGTTCGAGTCGATCGATGGCGGCGTCGCGAACGACGGAACCCCGTCGGTGCGCACCGCCGGGTCGCTCACTCAGCGCGAGACCGATATCCTCGCGCTCCTGGCCGAGGGCCGGAGCAATAGAGACATCTCTCGCGCGCTGTTCCTGTCGGAGAAGACGGTGAAGGCACACCTGGCCGCGATCTTCCGCAAGCTGAGCGTCACCAACCGCACGCAGGCGGCGATGGCGGCGGTTTCGATGGGCATCGGGCCGGGCCTGCAGCCGGTCGAAACGCTCCGTACGAGCGGATCCGGCGACTAGCGAGAGGGTTCACGACAGGAGAAGAAGCGATGTCGACCCATCATCACAGGGCCCCGACGGAGCCGGACGAGGACGCCTACGAGGACGCCTGGTACCGCGCGTTGAAGGCCAAGGCACAACGTCGGTCCGCCGACCCGAAGGACGACACGACCGACGCGCCGCAGGCGCCGGCGTTCCCACCGCCGCCGGTCCAGAACGAGGGCGACGCCGGCGCCCGCTAGGCCTGGCGGTCGCCGAACTCCTCGAAGAACCGGCTGGCGGTCGGACCTCGCTGGCCCTGGTACTTGCTCTTGGTCCCCGTCGCCCCATAGGGAACCTCGGCGGGCGTGCTCAGCCGGAAGAACGAGATCTGCCCGATCTTCATCTTCGGGTAGATCGTGATCGGCAGGTTCGCGACGTTCGATAGCTCGAGCGTCAGGTACCCGTCCCAGCCCGGGTCGACATAGCCGGCGGTGGAATGGATCAGCAGCCCGAGGCGCCCGAGGCTCGACTTGCCCTCGAGACGGGCGACCAGGTCGTCGGGCAGGGCCACCCGCTCGATCGTCGATCCGAGCACGAATTCGCCGGGGTGCAGGATGAAGGCCTCATCATCGGCGACCTCGACCATCTCCGTCAGGTCCGGCATCTCGCGGCGGACGTCGATGTACGGGTAGCGCGAGTTCGCGAAGACGCGGAACTGGCGGTCGACGTGCAGGTCGACGGACGAGGGCTGGACGCACGCGTCATCGAACGGATCGATCTCGATGCGGCCCGCCGCCAGCTCCTTGCGGATGTCGACGTCGGACAGGATCATCGCGGCCGGATGCTACCCGTTCCCCGAGGACGACACCCAGCGCGCCAACACGTCGAGCGCCGCGCCCGAATCGATCGACGTGGCCGCCATCGCGAGCCCCTCGTCGAGCGAGCCCGCCCTGCCCGAGACCTCGAGCGCGGCCGCCGCGTTGAGCAGCACGACGTCGCGGCGCGGCCCGGACTCGCCGTGGAGGATCGCGAGGGCGATCGCCGCCGAGGCCTCGGGGTCGCCGCCGCGAAGGTCCACGACCTCGGACCGGGCGAGCCCGAGGTCCGCCGGATCGAGCATCGACTCGCGCAGCTCGCCGTCCTCCACGTCGAAGACGAGCGACGGACCGGTCGTGGTGAGCTCGTCCAGGCCGTCGAGCGCCCGGAACAGCCTCGCCCTCGTCCCGCGCCGGGCGAGCACCTGCGCGAGGAGCGGCAGCATGCGTTCGTCCGACACGCCGACGACCTGCGCGAACGGTCGCGCGGGGTTGGTGAGCGGGCCGAGGAAGTTGAAGACGGTCGGGACGCGGAGCTCGCGGCGGACCGGGCCCGCGTGACCCATCGCGGGGTGGAACACCGGCGCGAAGATGAACGCGATGCCGGCCTCGGCCAGGCAGCGTTCGACGCCGGTCGCGTCCAGGTCGATCCGGACGCCGAGCGCCTCGAGCAGGTCTGCCGAGCCGCAGATGGACGACGCGGCCCGGTTGCCGTGCTTGGCCACGGGGACGCCGGCGCCGGCGACGACCAGCGCCGCGACCGTCGAGATGTTGAACGTCCCGCTGCGATCCCCGCCGGTCCCGCAGGTGTCGACGACCGGTACCGGCGGGGCGACAGGGTGCGCGAACCCGAGCATCGTGTCCGCGAGCCCCTCGATCTCCTCGACCGTCTCGCCCTTGGTGCGCAACGCCATCAGGAGGCCGCCGACCTGTGCGGGCGTCGCCTCCCCCGACATCACCCCGCGCATCGCCCCCGCCGCCTCGTCGCGATCCAGGGAGGTTCCGGCGGCGATCTTCGACAGGACGTGCGGCCAGAGGTCCGGATCCGGCTGCGTCATGGGGCATCGGAGGCTAGCAGGGTGGCCTCGAAACGCGGTCCGCGTGGCTCGCTAGACTAAGGGCCCGTTCGCTCCGGCGGGCGGCACGCGCGGGCGTGGTTCAATGGTAGAACGCAAGCTTCCCAAGCTTGAAACGGGGGTTCGATTCCCCTCGCCCGCTCCATCGGATGGACGTCCTCCGCCTCGCACACCGTGATTCCACGAACGCTTCCAGGGGGTACCTCTCCTCGCCGGACGCGCCGAGGAGGTTGCCATGACGAAGGCACGAGGGTGGTTCCAGGTGACGTCGATGCACGAGGAAACATTACGAGGAGCTCGAAGGGATCCGCGGGGACGGAGGTTTCGAGGCGTCCCGCGGCACGGAGGCGAGCTACGGCTTCGACTACGAGCTCGGCTGACGCACCACGCCGAGCACCACCGGCCCCGTCGGGCACAGCTCGAACAGCGGGCAGTCCTCGCACAGGGGCCGGCCCGCCTTGCAGATCTCGCGCCCGAGCCTGATCAGGCCGACGTGCATCGGCGTCTTCAGCTCCTCGGGCACGAGCTCCTCCAGCAGCCGCTGCGCGCGTTCGGCGTTGGTCTTCGGGACCAGGCCGAGCCGTGTGGCCACCCGATGCACGTGCGTGTCGACCGGGATCGTCTCGCGGCCGAACGCGAAGGCCATCACGACCGCGACCGTCTTCGGCCCGACGCCCGGCAGCGACGAGAGGTACTCGACGATCTCGGCGTCCGAGCGCGCCGCAAGGCTCGACAGGTCGTACCGCCCCTCGCGCCGATGGATCTCGCGCAGGATCGCCTGGATCCGGGCGGCCTTCGTGTTGGCGAGCCCGCCCGAACGGATCGTGTCGGCCAGCTCGCCGGTCGGCGCTCGGACCACGTCGTCCCACGCCGGGTACCGGCCACGCAAGAGACCGAACGCGCGCTCGGCGTTCAGGTCGCTGGTGTGTTGGGACTGCACGGTCAGGATCAGCTCGTCGAGCGGATCGGAGGCCCGCGGCGGGGCGAGCTCCCCGAAGTGCCGCTCGAGCCGGCGGGCGAGCGCCCGGACGCGGCGGCGATCGACGGTCACGTCACCGCGGTGGCGTGGTTGCGGAACTGCGTCAGGTGCGGCAGGAAGGTGAGCGGCACCGTGTCGGTCGGGCCGTTGCGGTGCTTGGCGACGATCAGGTCGGCCAGACCCTTCTTGGCCGGGTCGGCGTCCTCGCGGTGGATGAACATCACGACGTCCGCGTCCTGCTCGATCGCGCCGGACTCCCGCAGGTCCGACAGCTGCGGGCGCTTGTCCTGACGGCGTTCGGGGTCGCGGTTCAGCTGCGAGACGGCGATCACCGGGATCTCGAGCTCCTTGGCGAGCATCTTCAGGCCACGGCTGATCTCGGCGATCTCCTGCTGGCGGTTGTCGACGCGGCGCGTGTGGGACATCAGCTGGAGGTAGTCGACGATGATCATGCCGAGCCCCTGGCGGCGCGCGGAGAGCCTTCGGGCCTTGGCACGGATGTCGACGAGCGTGACGTTGCCCGAGTCGACGATGAACAGCGGAGCCTCGTGCAGGCTGTCGGCCGCCTGGGCGATCCGCGACCAGTCCTCCGCACCCACGCGCTTGTTGCGGATGCTGTCCCACGGGACGCGCGCCTCGCCGCAGAGCAAGCGCATGCCGATCTCCCACCGCGACATCTCCAGGGAGAACATCGCGACCGGCAGCCCGGCGTCGACGGCGACGTTGCGGGCGACGTTGGTGACGAACGACGACTTGCCGACCCCCGGACGCGCCGCGATCACGATCAGGTTCCCCGACTGCATCCCCGACAGGAGCGTGTCGACGTCGCGGAACCCAGTGGGGACGCCCGCGAAGGCAGACTCGCGGTTCTGGATCCGCTCGAGGTCGGTCATCGCCTCGTCGACGAGCTCGTGCAGCGAGGCGACCTGCTCCTTCTCGCCATGCCGCGCGACCTCGTAGATCCGCTGCTCGGCCACGTCGGCGACGTGCTCGGGCTCCTCCGGGGCCGAGTAGGCCATGTCCATGATGTCGGCGGCCGCGCCGATCAGCCGGCGGAGCAGCGAGGTCTCCGCGACGATCCGGGCGTAGGACGCGGCGGACGAGGGCGTTGGGACCCGGTCGACGAGGTCGGAGATCGCGAGATGGCCGCCCACCTCCTCGAGCGTCCCCCGGCGCTTGAGCTCCTCCACCGCGGTGATCGCGTCGACGGGGTCGCCCCGGCCGTAGATCTCGCGGAGGGTGTCGAAGATCTTGGCGTTGGGGGTCCGGTAGAAGTCGGCGGGGCGGACGATCTCGATGACGTCGGCGATCGCGTCGGGCGAGAGCATCATGGAGCCGAGGACGGACTCCTCGGCCTCGAGGTTGTGAGGGGGCACCCGCTCCGGTCTGATCCGCCGGACGTCGTCCGCAGCCCTCACCAACCCTGCTCCCCCCTCGAACACCGACGGAACCGGCGGGCAACGCTAGCCCCGCGGAGCCTCCGCTCCCAGCGGAAAACCCGTGGGGAAACCCGATCCGCTGGTCGTGCCTGAAGATTCCTTGTCACTGTGCCTTCCACCTGCGCTTCCCCAGTGGGAAAACCCTGTGGATAGGTGTGTATCGCCCCCCGCCGACATCGGGATCACACGGGTGTGATTCTCTCCTGGTGGAGGTCGGGCGTCCAGGGGCGGCCCCGGGTCGGGCGTGGCGCCGGGCCGCCCGGAGCGAGCCGCCCGGGAACGGCGGTCAACCCCAACGCGACCGGTCGTCCCGGGCGAGCAGGACCCGGACCGTCTTCGCCGGCATCGAGGGCGTCGAGGCGCTGGCGCAAGGTCGCGGACCCGCCCGGATCGAACCCCGACCTCAGCGCGCCGCGTTCGCCGATGAGGCCACGGCGATCGGCCGAGCGAGGCTCACCCGGTCAGGTGGCGCAGCTTCTCCGGGTTGCTGACGGCCCGGACCGTCTGGACCAGGTCGTCCGCGATGTCGAGCGTGACCACCGCCAACGGCCGACCCTCGGGGTCGACGAAGATCGCCCCGGGCTGCCCGTTGATCTCGACGTATCGGGCCCCGATCACGCCCCGCTGCAGTCCTCGCTCCGCGGCCCGGAACAGCAGACGGGCCACGTGATCGCGTCCGTAGACGGGCTTCGGGAAGGCGGGCGCCTTGCCGCCGCCGTCGCCGTACGCGACCACGTCGGCCGCCAGCAACGCGAGCAGGCCATCGGTGTCGCCGTCCGTGACCGCCGCGAAGAACCGGCGCGCGAGCTCCTCTCGTCGCTCGCGTGAGGCCTCGAACCGCGGCTTGTGCGACTCGACGCGGCGGCGGGCGCGGACGGCGATCTGCCGGCAGTTGTCCTCGCTCTTGCCCACCACGTCGGCGATCTCATCGTAGCCGTAGTCGAACACTTCGCGGAGCAGGAAGACCGCTCGCTCGACCGGCGAGAGGCTCTCGAGGAGGAGGAGGAACGCCATCGAGAGCGAGTCGGCGGCCTCGGCGTGCCGGGCGGCATCGGACTCCGTGTCGGTCACCAGAGGTTCGGGCAGCCAGGTGCCGACGTAGCGCTCGCGGCGGACCCTGGCCGACCGCAGATGGTCGATCGAGAGCCGGGTCGTGACCGTGGACAGGTAGGCCTTCGGGGCGTCGATCACGGTGCCCGCGGTCGACTCCCGGTGGAAGCGAAGGAAGGCCTCCTGCACGATGTCCTCCGCCTCGCTCGCGCTCCCGAGCATCCGGTAGGCGATCGAGAACATCAGCGGCCGGAACTCCTCGTACGGGTCGCTCACCCGTGCCTCCTGCGCACGCCGATCCTCCATCGTCTCAGGTGAGACGAGATGGCGACCTTCGCTGTGACACCGCCCCAACCCTGCAACCCGACCGCCGCGGTTGTCACGGCCGCACGGGCTGCCTCGTCTTCAGGTCGTGGCAACGGCGAAGGAGGACGGCCATGCAGAGCGTCAACGAGGGACCGGCGAACCGTGCCGGCGGTTCGAGCGGGTCAGGGTCCGTCGGGCCCGACCTGCCGAGCCTCGGCGCCGTGTTGATCGGCTCCATCCTGTTCGTCACGGGGGGATCCTCATGCTGACGGTCATCGGGATCCCGCCCGGCATCCTGCTGTTCGCCGCCGGCCTGGGAGTGATGCTCGAACCCAGCAGGCCCGCCCCGCGATGAGCGTTCGGGTCGCCCGCGTGCGAGCGGCGGTCCAGCTTCGCCGCGCCGAGATGCCGAGGGCGGAGATCCGCGCGATCTTGGCCGCCGACGATCCCGGGGTCGTCCGCAGGTACCTCGAGCTCCACCGCGAGCGGCTCGAGGAGGAGCTCGCCGACCGCCGGCGCATCCTGGTCTCGGTCGAGCGGTCGCTCACAGATGCCCTGCGGGAACCGGTACGGGGTCCTACCGGACCCGACCTCGGCGCGACCGCCGAGGTCGGGTGAACCGTGGCCCTACTCCTTCGAAGCCGTGACCTCGACCGAGATCACCGGGTCGACCTCGGCGAACAGGTGCACCTTGACCTCGTGCACACCCACCGAGCGGATCGGCTCGTCCATCGTCACGTCGTGCCGGTCCACCCGAACCCCGGTCTGGGCCTCGATCGCCTCGGCGACGTCGCTCGGCGTGACGCTGCCGAACAGCCGGCCCTCCTCGCCCGCGTGCGCCGCGACCGTGACGGGTGACGCCGTGAGGCGCTGGGCGACCTGTTCGGCCTCGGCCTTGGCCGCGTCCACGCGGGTGCTGTGGGCGCGCTTGAGGCTGTCGACGTGCCTGACGCCGCCCCTGGTCGCCTTGACGGCGAGCCCGCGGGGCATCAGATAGTTGCGCGCGTAGCCGTCGGCCACGTCCACGATGTCTCCCGGGACGCCGAGCTTGTCGACGGGCTTCTGCAGGATGATCTTCATCGCGTCGAGTAGGGCAGCAGGGCCATCTCGCGGGCGTTCTTGACCGCGGTGGCGACGTCGCGCTGGTGCTGCGAACAGTTGCCCGTCACCCGGCGAGCGCGGATCTTGCCGCGCTCGGACACGAACCGCCGCAGCGTCGCGGTGTCCTTGTAGTCCACGTACTCGATCCGGTCCTTGCAGAAGATGCAGACCTTGCGCTTCTGCTTCTTCTGCCAGCCCTTGTCGTCCTTCTCCCGCTTGGCGGGTCGCTTCTTCGTCTTAGGTGGCATCCAGCGGTGTCTCCTCGTCTGCCGTGGGAGCGCCGACCGTGGCGGGCGTCCAGTCGCTCGAACCTCCCGAGCGACCCTGGCGCTCGACCTTCGCGGTCGCCCAACGCAGGCTCGGACCGAGCTCGTCGGCCTCGATCTCGACCACCGTGCGCTTGTCGCCTTCCTGGGTCTCCCAGGAGCGCATCTGCAGCCGGCCGGTCACGACGACCCGCGTGCCCCGGGTGAGGGTCTCGGCACTGTTCTCGGCCAGGCTCCGCCAGGCGTTGACCGAGAAGTACGACGTCTCGCCGTCCTTCCAGTTGCCCGACTCGTCCTTGTAGCGGCGGTTGACCGCTACGCGGAACTTCACGACGGCGGCCCCGTTCGGCGTGTAGCGCAGTTCGGGATCGTCCGTGAGATTGCCCACGATGGTGACCTGGTTCTCGCTCGCCATCTCCATCACCTTCCGTTCCGTGACCGCTCCCCGTCGGATGGCGTGCCGGGGAGGGGGAAGTCGCTGTTCGTTACGCGGCCTCGCCGCGAACGACGATCTTGAACCGCAGGACCTCGTCGGCCAGCCGCAGCGTCCGTTCGAGCTCGGTCAGGACCTCTGGATCCGCCGTGAACTCGACCACGACGTAGTAGCCCTCGGCCTGCCGTTCGATCTCGAATGCCAGACGCCGTCGGCCCCAGCGATCGACGTTGCCGACCCGGCCACCCGCCTCGCCGACGACGCGGGTGATGCGGTCCAGCGCCCCGGACACGACCGACTCGTCGGCCTCCGCGGGCAGGATGAGCATGCCTTCGTACTGCCTCAGTTCTCCACCTCCTCTGGTCTGGACGGCCCCCACCGGGGGAGCAGGATGTGTGGCTGACGCCCAGTCTAGCCGCTCGCTGGTCGGGCGACCCTAGCACCCGCGGGTGACACGGAGGGAGCGTTCCGGGGTCCCGCCAGCACCCGGGTAGACTGCTGGGAACGGCTGCCGTGCACTCACGAAGGAGGCGCGAGCGATGACCATCACGATCCGCGACCTGCAAGCGTGGAAGGCCGAGGGCAGGCGTTTCGCGATGCTCACGGCCTACGACTACCCCACCGCCAAGATCTTCGACGAGGCCGGGATCCCGGTGTTGCTCGTCGGCGATTCGGTCGGCAACACCGTCCTCGGCTACGAGAACACGCTGCCCGTCACGATGGACGAGATGCTGCACCACACGCGCGCGGTCGCGCGCGGAGTCACGAACGCGCTCGTGGTGGGCGACATGCCGTTCCTCTCCTACCAGGTCAGCGTCGAGGAGGGCGTTCGGAACGCAGGACGGTTCCTGAAGGAGGGCGGCGCCGGCGCCGTCAAGATCGAGGGCGGGCAGGTCGAGCTCGTGCACACGCTGGTCGAGCTCGGGATCCCCGTGATGGCGCACGTCGGCCTCACGCCGCAGTCGGTGCACGCGATGGGCGGCTACCGCGTGCAGGGCCGAGGCGAGGGGGCAGCCCGGGTGACCGATCAGGCGCTCGCGCTCGAGAAGGCGGGCGCGTTCGCGATCGTGCTCGAGGCCATGCCGTCCGAGCTCGGCGCCGAGCTCACGAAGACCCTCCAGATCCCCACGATCGGCATCGGCGCGGGACCGGGGACCGATGCCCAGGTGCTGGTCTCCCCCGACCTGCTCGGGCTCTCCGAGCGCGTGCCGAAGTTCGCCCGCGCCTACGTCGACCTGCGCGGCGAGATCGCGAAGGCCGCGACGGCGTTCGCCGCCGACGTCGCCGCCGGGACGTTCCCGGACGAGGAGCATTCGTACACGTAACGGACCTCGTGCTCACGCAAGAACTCGACTCCGCGACCCCGTCCTCCAGGTCCGTCAACGCGATCGGCGGGACCAGACAGGGAGGTTGGCCGATCCCGATACCTTGGTCACCTCGGCCGCCCTTCCTCGAAGTCGGGCGCTCAACCTCTCTGAGCTCGATGTCGGACTACCCGACGCGCTGCAGGAAGGCGAGCGTGCGCTCCTTGAGCAGGGCCGCCGCCTCCTCGTCGTAGTCGTCCGAACCCGGGTCGGCGAACAGGTGACCCGAGCCGGGGTAGACGAACAGCTCCGCGCCCTCGATCTCCTCCACCAGGGCCTCGGCCGCGGGTCGATCCTCCTCCGCCCAGGGGTCCGCATCCATCATGTGGATCTGGAGCGGCACGCCGTCGGGCCACGGGGCCTCGAACTCGGAGGTTGGCAGTGCTCCGTGGAACAGGATCGCCCCTCGCGCACCTGGTCGCGTCTGCGCCAGCGACTGCGCGGGCATCACCCCGAGCGAGAAGCCCGCGTAGACGATGTCGGCGGGCAGCTCCTCGGCCGCCCGCGAGCCGCGGTGGATGATCTCCCCGAACCCGACCTGCCGGGCATTGGCGACGCCCTCGTCGACGGTTCCGAACGTCTTACCTTCGTACAGGTCCGGCGCGTGGACCGTGTGGCCGGCCGCACGCAGCTCGTCGGCGAACGCGAGGAACCCGGGCGTCTGCCCTTGCGCATGATGGAACAGGAGCACGGTCGTCATCGCGGCCACTCTAGCCAAGGCCGGCGGGATCCGGCCTTCCGCAGGACTGCCCTAGAGTCAGCGAGTCGAGTCGGCGAAGGTCGACTCCCGGGCAAGAAAGGACACGCACAGGCCGCGAGCGTCTGAACCCCGAACGGTCGGGGTGTCGCTCGCCCTCAGGTCCCGATGCGGTAGCGGAGGAACACCACGCCGCTGCCGAAGCGGCGTTCGTCCGCGAGCTCGAGTTCGAGCCGGACGCCGTCGGGGAGCCAGCTCGTGCCGCCGCCCACGACGACGGGCGTGGCGAACCAACGGAGCTCATCGACCAACCCGGCCTCGATCGCCCTGGCGGCGAGGCCTGGTCCGCCCACGGAGAGGTCGCGATCCGCCGACTCCTTCATCTCCCGGACCGCCTCGGGGTCGAAGTCTCGTTCGATCCGCGTCCTCGCCGTCGACGCCGACTTGATCGTCGTCGAGTACACGACCTTGTCGGCCGCCTGCCAGAGCCCCGCATAGTCCAGGACCGAGGGCGTCTGGTCGGGGACCGTGTGCGCGGTCTCCCAATAGGTCATCACCTCGTACATCCGCCGACCGTAGAGGTAGGTGCCGATCGGACGTTCGAGATCGTTGACGTACGCGTGGACGTCCTCGTCCGGTGCGGCCCAGTCGAAGTTGCCCTCCTCGTCCGCGACGTAGCCGTCGAGCGACGTGATCGCCGAGTAGATCAGGTCGGCCATCGGCGCGCCTCCTCGATCCGAATCGTGGTGGTCCCGCGACCCCAGCATAGGGAGCCTCGGTCGCGCGCCGTGCCGGAGCGGGCTACCTCGGATGGGCCGTCGCAAGTTCCTTCCGCAGGACGCTCAGGCCCACCTCGGCGCGTGCCGAAGATACAGGGACGGCACGAACGGGTGGGCGCCCACGAGGCGCCCCCCCACCGGCGGAGCCACATCAAGGGTCTGGCCGGACGTGAAGGCGGGGCCGCCACCCCCTCGGCGGCCCCGCCGCCTTTTCCGGCGTCGATCCATGGCCTCGATCCATGGCCTCGGGCGCCGGCGGCGTTGCGAGCGGCGCGCCCGGAGATAATCAGCCGGATGCCGAACGCCGTTCGACGGATCGGGCTCGGGACCGTCTTCGCGCTGCTCGCCGGTACGCTCGTGCTGGGTCACGCCCTCAAGGCGCCGTGCGCGTCCGGCGAGTGGGGCGACAACCGCCAGTACACGCGGCTGTGCTACTCGGACAACGTGCACCAGCTCGCCACCGAGCAGCTGAGCGGGGACCGGCTCCCCTTCCTGGACGCGTGCGCAGACACCGGGGCCGAATGCGACGAGTACCCCGTGCTCACGATGTGGGCGATGCGGGTCGCCGCCTGGATCTCGGGCCCGAGCACCACCGGCTATTTCTACGCGAGCGCGATCATGATGTGGATCGCCGCGTTCGTCATCGCGCTCTGCCTGTACCTGCTCGTCGGCGATCGGGTCCTCTACTTCGCGATCGCCCCCACGCTCGCGCTCTACGCGACGATGAACTGGGACCTGCTCGCGGTCGCGCTCGCCACGGTCGGCACGCTGGCGTACCTGCGCCGCAGGGACGGCTGGTCGGGGGTGCTCCTCGGGCTCGGGGCGGCGGCCAAGATCTTCCCGATGCTGCTCGTGGTCCCCTTCGTCGCCGGGCGCTTGCGTGGGAAGGAACCCGATCGTGGTTTCAGGCTGGCGTGGGCCGCCGCCGGGACGTGGATCGCGGTGAACCTCCCCTTCGCGCTCCTCGCACCGACGGGGTGGTGGGAGTTCTTCCGCTACAACGCCGCTCGGGTCGCCGACTGGGACAGCCTCTGGTACCTGGCGTGCGAACGCACCACGGGCCAGACGTGCACGAACACCGGACTGGTGAACGTGGCCTCCGTTGGGATGTTCGTCGCGTTGGTCGCGGTCGTGTGGGTCCTCAAGGCACGCCGCGAACCCGGGTTCCCGCGGTGGACGCTCGGGTTCCCGATCCTGGTGCTGTTCCTGCTGACCAACAAGGTCTACTCGCCGCAGTTCAGCCTGTGGCTGCTCCCGTGGTTCGCGCTCGCGTTCCCCCGGCTGGGGTTGTTCGCAGCGTTCGAGCTCGCGGACGTGGGGGTGTTCGTCACGCGCTTCTCGTGGTTCGGCCGCTACCTCGGCGTCGACGGTGGGGTCGCCGGGTTGCCGGTCGGCGTATTCGAGCTCGCGGTCGCGATCCGCGCGCTCATCCTGGTCCTGTGTGTGATCGGGTGGATCCGAGGTGCCCGGACGGCCGTGTCGCCCGCGAGCCGCGACCTGGAGCCGGCGGACGCGGAGGTGCTCACCTGATCGAGAGGCCGGATGGGAGCGAACGGGCCGGCTCGCATCCAACCCTTGCCGACATCCGGCGGGGATAATCGGCCGGTGCCTGCTCCCACGCGTACGATCGGGATCGGCGTGGTCCTCCTCCTCGTCGCCGGCACCCTCGCGGTCGGTCTCGCGTTCAAGTTCCCCTGCGTCGTCGATGACTGGAACGACGGCCGCGCGTTCACGCGCGGGTGCTATACGGACCTGGTCGGCCTGATCCAGAGCGAGCAGCTGACCGGTGGCCGCCTCCCCTACCTGGACCCGTGCCAAGGCGTCGCCGAGGACAGCACCTGCGACGAGTACCCGGTGCTCACGATGTACACGATGCGGCTCGCCGCGTGGGCGTCGGGCCCCAGCAACACGCGCTTCTTCATCGCGAACGCCATCCCGGTGTGGATCGCAGCGTTCTGGATCGCCTTATGCCTCTACATCATGGTTGGGCGCCGCGTCCTGTACTTCGCGCTCGCCCCGACACTCGCTCTCGCGGCGACGAACAACTGGGACCTGCTCGCCGTCGCGCTCGCGACGGCCGCCACCCTCGCGTACTTCCGCAGACGCGACGTCTGGTCCGGCGTGCTGCTCGGGCTCGGCGCCGCGGCCAAGCTGTACCCGGCGCTGTTCATCATCCCCTTCATCGCCGGCCGGTTCCGCGGCCGGGAGCCGGACCGCGGGATCCACCTCCTGTGGGCTGCGGCAGGCACCTGGGTCGTGCTGGACCTCCCGTTCGCGATCTGGGGGACAACCGGCTGGCTCGAGTTCTTTCAGAACAGCAAGTCGCGCCCCGCGAGCTGGAACAGCCTGTGGAACGCGGCGTGCAAGCTCGCGACGGGACAGGGCTGCGAGAACACGAGCCTGATCAACGTCGCCTCGCTCCTGCTGTTCGTGGGGTGGGTCGTCGTGATCTGGGTGGTGAAGGCCAAGCGCGACCCGGGGTTCGCCCGATGGACACTCGGGTTCCCGATCCTCGTGGTGTTCCTGCTCTCGAACAAGGTGTACTCGCCGCAGTTCAGCCTGTGGCTGCTCCCGTGGTTCGCGCTCGCGCTCCCGAATCTGCGGCTGTTCATCGCGTTCGAGACGATCGACGTGGTCGTGTTCTTGACCGAGTTCGGATGGCTCGGGGCGGCCAACGGGATACGGGGCGGCCTGGCGGACATCCCGACGTGGGTGTTCGAGCTCGCGATCCTCGGGCGGGCCGCGATCCTCGTGCTCTGCGTGATCGAGTGGATCCGCCGGCGCGAGCCCCCACCCGAACCCGAGCCGCTGCTGCCGATCCCGGGCGAGGTGCGAGCGCACCTCCCCGCGTGACGCCATGGCCGAACCGACGGAGGATCGAGAGCGGATCCTCCGCGCGGTTCGGTTCTGCATGCTCGCGTTCATCGGGCTCCGCATCGCGATGTTCGTGATCGGCGTCGTGGGCGTCACGCTGTTCCCGCCGATCCGGGCCGTCGGCGTGCCGGGCTGGCCGGCACCCCCGCTCGACCCCGGATGGCACAACGCGTTCACGGCGTGGGAGCGGTTCGACGCGCTGTGGTTCCTCAGGATCGCCGAGGGCGGCTACCGGCTCCGGGACGGGAGCGCCGCGTTCTTCCCGCTCTACCCGCTCGCGATCCGAGGGCTCTCGTTCGCGCTCGGGGGCCACCCCTTCGCCGCGGCGACGATCGTGTCGAACGCCGCCTTCTGGGGCGGCCTGGTCGTCACCTACCTGCTCACCACGTCCGAGCTGTCCGAACGCACAGCACGGACCACCGTGCTGCTGATGTGCGTCTTCCCGACCGCGCACTTCTTCCTCATGCCCTACAGCGAGTCGCTGTTCTTCCTCTTGTCCGTCACCGCGTTCTGGGGTGCGCGTCGGCGGCGATGGGCGGTCGCGGGCGCCGCGGGGGCGCTGGCGGCACTCACGCGGAGCATCGGCATCGTGATCGCGCCGGCCCTGGTGATCGAGGCGCTGCATCAGCGCGTCGAACGGCGCGGGCCGGCATGGCCCGGCTTCCTCGCGGCGGCCGCCACCGGCTGCGGGCTGCTCGCTTACGTCGGCTCCTGGTGGCTCCGGGCGGGCGAGTGGCTCGCCCCGGTGACGTTCCAGGCGAACTGGGAACGCTCGTTCTCGTGGCCGTGGGCGACGCTGTGGGATGGCACGGGCGACGCGTTCCGCTATCTCGACGAGCTCAACGGGGGCTACTGGCTGATCGACTGGCTGATCGTGATCCCGATGCTCGCCGCGTCGGTGTACGCGCTCGTGCGCTTGCGGCCCGCCTACGGCGTCTACCTGTGGAGCGCCCTGCTGATCCCGCTGACCTTCGTCTTCCCGGATCGCCCGCTGATGTCGATGCCCCGGTTCGTCCTGCCCCTGTTCCCGGCCTTCTGGGGCCTGGCACTCGGCCTGGAGCGGCTCCGGGTCCCACGATCGGCGGCGCTGGTGGTGTGCGCGGCCGGCCTCGGGATCCTCTCGGTCTTGACCGTCAACTGGTACTACATCTTCTGAGGCGTCCCGGCGTCCATATAGGATGGGCTTCACGCCGTCGAGGTCCGGAGGGGGAAGCGTGACGATTCGGGTAGCGATCGCGGACGACCACTCGCTCGTACGGCAGGGACTCCGCAGGTACCTGGACATGGCGGACGGGATCGAGGTCGTAGGCGAGGCCGCCAACGGGCAGGAACTGGTCGACCTGGTCGCCAAGGAAGTACCTGACATCGCCCTGGTGGACATCCGGATGCCCGAGATGGACGGTCTCGAGGCCGCCCGGAAGATCCGCGATACCCACCCCGAGACCGGGGTGATCATGCTGACCGCCTACGACGACCGGCAGTTCGTAGTGGAGGCCGTCCGGAGCGGTGCTCGCGGCTACGTCCTCAAGGCCCGCGACGCCGAGCACCTGATCCAGACCGTCCGGCTTGTTGCCGGCGGCAACATGGTGATCGACCCTCAGCTGGTGGTGGCGCTCGCCGAGGAGCTCTCGCAGGCCAAGGAGCGGGACCGCCGGGCCGAGACCCTGACCGCGCGCGAGATCGAGGTCCTGCAGCTGCTCGCGTTCGGACACACCAACCGCGACATCGCCGAGCGGCTGTACATCTCGCCCGACACCGTGAAGACTCACCTCGAGCACATCTTCGAGAAGCTCGGCGCCTCGGACCGAACGGCGGCCGTCGCCGAGGCGCTCCGTCGACGCCTGATCGAGTAGCCGTCCCCGTGCCCGGCGCGACGGTCCCGCTCGTGGACTAGTCACACCGGGCTACCGCGATACCCGCCGGACGGCCTAGGACCGGTCCTCCGGATGACCCCGGTCGGGTGATGGAGGCGCGAGCCCGCCTGCTGCATGATGGTCGTTCGAGCGATGTCCACGCAGACACAGCGCAGGGCTCCGTGGTTCGCGCCCTTCGTCCTCCTCGTCGCGGGCGGCGGCGTGGCGTTCGCCTACGCGGCGTCGAGCCGTTCGGGCTCGCCGGCCGACATCCCTTCCCCCGTCGTCGCGGGTTCCTGCCTCCTCTCGGCGATCGTGATCCTGCTCCGGAGCCGGCACCCGGAGGCGTGGCGGAGCGCCCCGTCGCTCGGTCTGGGGCTCGCGGCCATCGCGGTCGTGAGCGCCACGTTCCTGGTGACCGACGCGACCGGATCCGAACCTCCGAGGCTCGGGCCCTACGATGCAGGCTTCCTCGCGGCGGGCGTGCTGTTCCTGATCGCCGTGGCGATCGAGTTCCGCGACCACGTCGCCCGTGAGGACCGCCGCGAGATCGCGGCGGACGTCGCGCTCCTCACCGCCGCGATCGGCACGATGCTGTTCCTGTCCCTGCGCCCCGACTCGACGGCGGGACCGACGAGCGCCGCGTCGCCCGCGGAGTTCGCGCTGATCATCGCCTTGGGCGCCTCTGCCTACGGCGCCCTGGCGCTCGCACGACCCAACGTCGCGCACCTCGGGATGTTCCTCGCGGTCTGCGGGATGTGTGTGGGTGTGTACGGGTTCGCGAAGCTGTGGCTGAGCGCATCGTTCGAGGTCGGACGGCCCGAGGTCGACCTGCCGATCGCGTTCGCCGCCCTGTTCCTCGCGGCGCTCGTCAGCGTCGTCCCCCGAAGGGTGACCGAACGACGCAAGGGTCCGGCGCGGTACGGCAGGGCCGTCCTCACGACCCTGTCGGTCGCCGCGACCAGTGCCGCCCTCGCCCTGGTCGCGGTCGACAGGCGCAGCTCGATGATCGACGACGGCCAGGCCACGCTCCTGATCGGCGTCCTGGCGGCGGCGGTCGCGCTCCGCATCCTCGTCAACCAGGTCCGAGGGACGCAGTCGCAGCGCGCGGTCCACGACGCGCTCGACCAGAAGGAGGCCGCGCTCCGCGAGACCGACATGGCCCTGTCACGGCTCCAGCGCGCGAACGAGACCCTGCGCGAGTCCGAGGAACGCCTCCGCACCGTGTTCGAATCCGCGGTCGACGGCATCGTCGAGCTCGACCCCCGCGACGTCGTCGTCCGCGCGAACGGCGCCTTCTGCAAGATGGTCGAGCTCCCGCAGTCGCTCGTCGAAGGTCACCCGTGGAGTGCGCTCGCCGCCTCGATCCAGACCGACGAGCACTTCGCCTCGCTCCCGGTGACCGGGCAGGGGACGCTCCATCGCGAGGGTCACGCCATCTACCTCGAATCGAGGACCTCGGAGATCCCCGGCGACCCACCCCGGAGGCTGCTTCTGGTCCGCGACGTGACGGCGGCCCGGGTGGCCGACCAGACGATCCGCTCGTTGTTCAAGTTCCTGCAGGACCGCGACGAGGACCGGACGCGGATCATGCGCCGGACCAACGCGGCGATCGAGGGGGAGCGCAACCGCATCGCTCGCGACCTGCACGACGGGCCGGTGCAGGGGGTCTCGGCCGCATCGCTGTCGCTCGAGGCGGTGCTCCTGATGCTGAAGGCCGGGGAGATCGACGCGGGGCTCGGCGTCCTGTCCAAGGTGCGCTCCGAGCTCTCGGAGGAGGCGGACAATCTCCGGCGGCTGATGTCCGGACTCCGACCGCCGCTCCTGGAGGAGCGCGGCCTCATCCCGGCGCTCCGGGAGACGGTCGACCGGTTCGGGCGCGACAACCAGGTCCACACCGAGTTCTCGGGCCGCGCGAACGGCGAGATCCCACAGGACCTCGAGACCCTGGCCTACCGCGTCGTCCAGGAGGCGCTGTCGAACTCGGCCAAGCACGCGCACCCGGTCTCGGTCACGGTTGCGGTAGAGACGACCGGCGGCCAGCTCCGCGTCGAGATCGTCGACGACGGCGAGGGCTTCGACGCCGGCAGGGCCCGCGAGTACCTGCAGAGCGGACGGGTCGGTCTCGCCTCGATGCGCGAACGGGTCGAGCTTGCGAACGGGACCTTCATGGTGCACTCGGCACCCGGCAGGGGCACGACCGTGGTCGCCTCGTTGCCGATGGGCGCCGTGCCGGCGGCACGGGAGTTCTCGAGCGACGACACACCGGAACCGGCCAACGACCCGGCTCCGCACGCGAATGGCGGACGGTCCCCGCGTCAGCTCGAGCTCGAGCAGCGCGGGGCGTTCGGGGAGCGCGCGCCGGCGGCGACGTGGTCGGCGACGGCGACGGGGACGGGCTCGGCTCGGGCGACGGGGACGGGCTCGGCTCGGGCGACGGGGACGGGCTCGGCTCGGGCGACGGGGACGGGCTCGGCTCGGGCGACGGGGACGGGCTCGGCTCGGGAGAGGGCGACGGGGTCACCGACGGCGCCGGCGGCGGCGGCGGGGTCGGCGCGCCCAGCGTGTAGCCCTCGAACGAAGGCGGGGCGAAGTCCTTGATCTGCATGTTCGCGGTGGCCTGCGACATGAAGTCGTGCCAGATCAGCGCGGGGATCGTGCCGCCGAACACGGCCGAGAACCCCTCGACGTTGGTCAACGAGATCTCGCCCTGTGGGTAGCCTACCCACACGCAGGTCACGAGCTGCGGCACGTACCCGCAGAACCAGGCGTCCCGGTACTCCTGCGCGGTGCCGGTCTTGCCGGCGGCCGGACGACCGATGTCCGCCGCGGTGCCCGTGCCGCCCTGGATCACGCTCTGCAGGGCGTAGGTGACGAGGTCGGCGTCGTTCTGGCGCAGGACCAGCTTGCCGCGCCCGCCAAGCTGCAGGTCGGTCCCGCCGTCCGCGGTGTCGACCCGCTCGAGCGGCGAGGCCCGGTGCCGCCATCCGCGGGCGGCGAGCGTCGCGTACGCGTTCGTCATCTCGAGCGGCGTGACCGCCTGGGTCCCGAGCGTGATCGAGCACACCGGTTCGAGCGGCGATCGGATCCCCATCCGGGTCGCCGTCTGCCTGATGGCCTCAGGCGTCACGGCCGACGCGACCTGCGCGAAGACGGTGTTCACCGAATACGTGGTGGCCTGCAGCAGGGTGAAGTCGCCGCTCTCCTCGTCGGCCGCGTTGGAGAGCTCCCAGGGTGCGCCGTCCGTGTAGCAGGCGGGGTCGGGGATCGTGATCGATGACGGGCCGTGCCAGCGCGAGCTGAGCGAGTACCCCTGCTCGATCGCGGTGGCGAGCGTGAACGGCTTGAAGGCCGAGCCCGCCTGCCGTCCCGAACCGCCGTCGCCGGTCGCGAGGTTCACCTTCGACACGTCGAAGTTCCTCCCGCCGTACATCGCCCGGACGGCCCCGTTCCGTGGGTCGATCGCGACGAGCGCCGCCGCCGGGTCGCCCGGGGTGTCCAGGCGGTTGGCGACGGCCTCCTCGGCGTAGCGCTGCATCTGCGAGTCGAGCGTCGTCGTGACCTGCAGCCCGCCGCTGAATACCTGGCCCTCGGTGTACCGATCGATCAGGGCGCGCCGCGTGTAGTCGAGGAAGTAGCCGAGCTTGGCCGGGAAGTTCAGGCCGACCCCGATCGGGTCCACCTTGATCTTCCGGTCCTCGAGCTGTGCCGCGCGCTCGGGGGTGAGGTAGCCCTCGGACGCCATCTGCTCGAGCACGTAGTTCCGCCGTTCGAGCGCGGCCTCCTCCTGCTCGACCGGGTCGTAGTACGAGGGGCTCTGGATCATCCCGGCGAGCAGCGCGGATTCGAGCGCCGAGAGCTCGGAGGCGTCCTTCTGGAAGAACGTCTGCGCCGCGGCCTGAACGCCGTACGCGCCTCGGCCGAAGTAGACGGTGTTCAGGTACTTGGCGAGGATCTCGTCCTTGGTGAACTCACGCTCGACCTTGATCGCGAGCAGGCTCTCGCGCACTTTCTGCCCGAGCGTCCTCGGCGGGACCGCGTAGGTCTCGACGCCGGTCTTCGGATCCTCCTTGTACTGGCCGGCGTACACGTTCTTGACGAGCTGCTGGGTGAGCGTCGAGCCGCCCTGCACGATCTCGCCGGTGACGAGGTCGGTCCACGCCGCGCGGAAGATCCCGGTGACGTCGATCCCGGGGTGCTCGTAGAACCCCTTGTCCTCGACGGCGATGACCGCATGCCGGAGCTGCAGTGGCATCTTCGACAGCGGGATGATCGTGCGGTCGACCGTCGAGTGCAGCGTCGCGATCTGATGGCCGTGGCGATCGTAGATGTAGGTCGTCTGCAGCGGCGGCGGCGTCGTGGGCAGCTCGAGCTGCGAGTAGACGTAGAACAGCGTCAGCAGCAGGCCGATGACGGCGACGAGGGGCACGATGACGAACACCCACCACCAGCGGCGGAGCCAGGCCTTGAATCCCTTCCGCTTCTTGGTGGGGGCGTGCCTACGACCCTTGGGTGCGCGCGCGGGCGCGGTCTCGACCGCCAACTCGTCGTCAAGTCTAGTCAAGGTGCGCAGTTTCCCCCTCCGCGACCTGCGGAGACGTCATTGAGTTCCCGTGGAGACTTCGGAGGTCCTCGGATCAGCCGGCGCGGGCCACGAAGGCCTCGTGCAGGTGGTTCCAGTGGCACTCGGTGCAGACCTCGACCACGTAGCACCAGGAGCCCGGCCGGTCGGCGGCCATGTCGAGCCCGACGTCGAGCGGCCACACGCGCCCGTTGTCGTGTTTGAGCCCGTCCCCGTAGACGTACGTCACGAGCTTGAGCTTGGCGTCGTGGCAGACGGGGCATTCCCTCCGCGTCGGCTCGCCCACATGCTGGGCGGCCCGCATCAGCTCGGGATGGGCGTCGCAGATGTCGGTCCACGAGGCGAGCCCGGTCCGGACCTGGTTGATCAGGGCGCGCTTGGCGAGCGAGTAGTCCACCGTCGCCAACAGGTGGCGACGGCCTCGCTTGACCGGGAGCCGTTGTCGCATGGCAGCCATGGTCGAGGCATCGTACACCCGCCTCCCGACGGCGGCGGGGTCGGCCTCGACGAGGTCAGGGAGCGGGCAGGTCGACCTGGGCCCGAGCCCTAGCCTGCACCGACCGGTCCCCGGCGACGAGGAACAGGTCGCCCACGGGCAGGCGGACGCTGACCGTCGCCTCGAATGTCCCGCGCTCGCACGAACACGTCTCGAGCACCGCACCGTTCCGCTCGGCGTACTCCCCGGCGAGCGCTGCCGGTTCGGAGCCCTCCTCGTCGATCGCGAGCGCTTGGGCGGCGGCGAGCGCTGCCGCGTCCGCCGCCGTCTGCGCCCGCGACGCTGCGTGCAGCACCCGGGCGACATCCGAGGCGCCCATCGCGAGCACGACCAAGGCCGCCAGCACCGCCGCACTCAGCAGCGTGATCGAGCCACGATCGCTCCCCGGCCGAGAGGTCGGTGAGGCACGAGCGTCCACGGAGACGTGTCGGAGCCGGTCGGCGGTCACGCGAACTCCTGGCGCATCGTCGCGCTCGCCCGGAGCGACACGGATGCGGGGAGCAACCATCCGGCCAGCAGCGACGCGACCGGCGCCTCGTAGGCCACGTCGACCGTCACGGGGGCACCGCGAGCTCCGTTCCACGTCGCGACCACGCTGATCCGATCGGGATCCAGACCGACGGCGGCCGCGCGGACCGCCTCGTCGACCGCATCCTTCGTCCCCTGGACGGCGGCCTCGCGCGCGCCCGCACGCGAGGCCTGCGTGAGCACGAGGGAGTCGCGGGCGATGACCCCGACCTGCACGAGCGCCAGCAGCAGGAGGAGCAGGATCGGCAACAGCAGCGCGAACTCGACCGCCGCGGAACCGCGTTCGCGCATGCGATCAGCCGGCACTTCCGGCAACCTGATCGATGATGGAGTCGAAGAACGCCGGCAGCCTGCCCGACGATCGCGCCCACGCGATCAACACGACGGCGACCGCGGCGGCCGCGAGGATCACCAGCGCGTACTCCGCCGTCGTCTGCCCCGCTTCCTCGGACAGCCGGTGGCGCGCTCGCACGTAGCGAGCACGGACGTACCAGGACAAGAGCATCCCGGTTCACCTCCTCTCAGGCGATCGAACGCACGGTGGTCAGCAAGACCGGGACCACCGTCAGGAGGAGGAACGCGGGGAGGACGAGGAACACGAGCGGGAAGAGCATCTTCACCGGCGCCGTTCGAGCGCGTTGGGCGGCGGCCGTGCGCCGGACCTCGCGTACGTCGGAGGCGAGATGCCCGATCTCCTCGGCGAGCGACGACCCGAGCGAGTCGGTCCGCGCGAGCGCGCCGAGCAGCCGTTTGAGGTCGGGGAGCGCGAGGCGGTCGCCGACGACGATCAGCTCGTCGCGCCACCGACCGCCGAGGTCGCTGGCATCGAGCACAGAGCGGAGCTCGTCGGCCAGGGGCCCAGTGGCGGCCTCGACGGCACGACGGAAGGCGAGTTGGGGCGGGAGCCCCGCCGACGTCGCGACCGCCAGCAGGTCCAACAGCACCGGGATCTCGCGGTCGGCCGCGGCCAGCGTTCGGCGGGCGAGCCGAGCGAGCGCGAGATCGGGGACGCGCCAGGCGATCAGCGCCGCCGCAACACCGAGCACCGGTGACACGACCGCCGAAACCGCGAACATCGTCGTGGCCGCAACGAGTGCCTTCGACGCCACGACCTGTCGTTCGCTCCGATCGGCGCCGCTCCGATCGAGCCGCGTCATCGTCATCCGTGAGAGCCGAACCCTTCGGAGGATCGGCCAGCCCCCGACGACTTCGAACACGTTCCCGATCGCGGGGCGCCCGACCCGGACGATCGCGCTCGACGCCAGCGGATCCGGGGCCCGCCCGAGCCCGATCGCCGCGACGGCGACCGCGGTCCCGAAGCCCGCTTGGATCGCCACCATCGTCGCGGTCACGGTTCGACCCGGAGGAGGTGTCGGATCCACAGGTACGCGGCCCCCTGCAAGGCGAAGCCCAACCCGATCGCAGCGACCCCGGTCGGCGTCTCGTACGCGGCCTCGAGATCTCGACGAGCGATCACCGACAGGAACAGGAAGAAGCCGATGGGGAGCAACCCGAGGATCGTTGCCGACAGCCTCGCCTGCGCCGTGAGCGATCCGAGCTCGCGAGCGGATGCCCGGCGATCTCGGAGCGTCCCCGCGAGGTTCTCCAGGCTCGCGGCGAGCGAGCCTCCCGTCTGCCGATGGAGCTTGAGCACGCCCGCGACGAGCCGCGCGTCGGGACCTCCCACGTCGCCTGCCCACGCATCGATCGACTCGTCCATCGGATCGCCGAGCCCGGTCCGATCGGCGAGCCTGCGGAACGTCGACCCGAGCAGGGGATCCAGGTCGGTCGCGGCGAGCTCGATCGCTTGATGCAGCGAACGACCGGAGCGCATCGCCGAGGCGACCAGCGAGACCGCCTCGGCGAGGCGCTCCTGCGTGGCGATCTCCCGGCGCCGCTTCCGGCGTCGGGCGACCATCGGTGGTGCCGTGAGCGCGACGGCGGTCGCCGCGAGCCCACCGACGACGCCGGCGACACGGGCGCCGACGAACCATGCCGCGACGAGGCTCATCGACACGAGGACGCTCCTCGGCACCCGGAACGTCGGGACGGCCGACTCGCGATCGGGCACGAGCCTGCTCAGTAGGCGCCTCGAGCGTTCGGCGACCATGACGCGTGCGAGGAGCGTCGTCGAGAGGACGACCAGCCCGGCGACGGCGATCGCCTGGATCACGCCGGTTCCAACGCGTCGATGCCCGCCTCGAACAGCCGGGGGTCCAGATCCTGTTCGCGTTCGGCGAGCGACGAGGCGACCCGTGGCGTGATGCCCGTGCACACGAATGCGCCCTCGGGCCCGATCCGAGGTCGGAAACCGAAGATCTCGACGACGACCGGATCACCCGCCCCGTCGAGCTCGTCGACCGCGGCCACCTGGAACACCACGCGTCGTCCGTCGCGGAGACGAGCCGTGTGCACCACGACGTCGATGGCCGACGCGACCTGCGCCCTGACATGGGCGACGGGGAGATCGACGTCGGACATCAGCGCCATCGTCTCGAGGCGCCAGAGCGCGTGACGCGCCGAGTTCGCGTGCGCCGTCGAGAGCGAACCATCGTGTCCCGTGTTCATGGCCTGGAGCATGTCGAGGGCCTCACCGCCGCGAACTTCTCCGACGACGATCCGATCCGGTCGCATCCGGAGCGCGTTGCGAACCAGATCTCGGACCGTGACCTCGCCGCGACCCTCGACGGTCGCCGGACGGGCCTCCAGACCGATGACGTGGGGCTGGGCGAGTCGTAGCTCGGCGGCGTCCTCGATCGTGATGAGGCGTTCCTCGGACGGGACGAAGGACGAGAGCACACCGAGCAGCGTCGTCTTGCCCGAGCTGGTCCCCCCCGAGATCACGATGTTCATGCGTCCGCGGACACACGCGGCGAGGAACGCGAGCATGCGGGGCCCGATCGTCCCGCGCGCGAGCAGATCGCCAGGCCCGAAGGGTATCGATGAGAACTTCCGCACGTTCAAGACGGGACCGCAGAGCGAAAGAGGCGGCACGATCGCGTGCGCCCGAGAGCCGTCCGGAAGTCGCGCGTCCACCCAAGGTGACGTTGCGTCGACCCGGAGACCCAGAGGTGCAACGATGCGCTCGATCACGTGGAGGACCGCCTCCTCCCCCTCAAACAGACGGTCCGCCACCCTCTCGATCCGCCCCTTCCGCTCCACGTAGACGTCGTCGGGCCCGTTCACCATCACCTCGGTGACCTCGGGGTCCTTGAGCAGGAACTCGATCGGACCCATCCCGACGACCGCATCCGAAACCGCGTTCACCACGTCCGCGAGTGCGCTCTGCGGCAGCATGTGGCCCTGTTCCCGAAGGAGCGACAGCGCCTCCTCCCGCACCCGCAACCGACGCTCGGCGCGCGGCATCGCGTCGAGCAGTCGGGCATCCACCCGGCCGATCAGCCGCTCGTGCAGGCTCCGCCGGACGTCCACGAGCGCATCCGTCCGATTCACGATGCCTCCAGCACCTGTCGCGCGAGCCGGTCGAGCGCTCGTCCGATCCGCCCGCGCATCGGCACCAGACGACCGTGGTCCTGGGCTCGACCGACGGCACGATCCGACGGGATCACGGCGATCGGTGGCTGCCCGAAGACGCGTTCGACGTCGTTCGGCGTGATCTCGGATCTGGCCGCCCTGTTGACCACGAACGAACAACGCCCGTCCAGCGCCGCGACCTCGATCGCTCGTTTGGCATCTCGGAACGAGAGCACGTCGAGCCCGAGCACGACGAGCACTCGATCCGCAGCCTCGAGCCCGGCCCGGGCGACGTCGTCGAGCGCACGTGGGACGTGGAGGACGATGACGTCGCAGGATCGCCGCGCCGCGGAGATCGCGGCGCCGTAGGTCTCGGCGCCGATCCGCGGGAACCGTTGCCGGTCACCGGGTGCGAGGAGCGCCCCGAACCCCGCTGGGTGGCGCCAGACGAGCTCCTCGACGTGCTGCGATGCCACCTCGTCGCCGAGCGGCGCCAGGTCGGCGATGGTCCTGAGCTCCTCGTCGGCCGGAACGCCGATCGCGGCCGAGGCGTCGGCGAACATCACGTCGAGATCGATCAGGATGCATCGACGATCGCGTTTGGCGAAGGCGGCCGCAAGGTGCGTCGCGACGAACGTCGCACCGGCCCCGCCACGCGGCGCGTAGACCGCCAGCGCCTGCGCCCGCTCGCCGGTCGTCTCGTCCGGCTTGGGTCCGACGCGTGCGGCGGCGAGCGCGAGCTCCTCGCGCTCGGCCGGCCAGAGATAGAAGCCTGTCGCGCCGCCACGGATGGCGCGGCGCAGCGCCCCCACCGATTGGCTCGTATCGACGGCGAGCAGCGCGCTGCCGTTCAGCGTCCCGCGCGAGGGAACGAGGGAGGGAGCGGCGACCACGGCGTCCGGCTCGAGCTGCCGAACGGCCTCCGCGAGCTGCGCAGCGTCGACGGCGGTCCCGACGACACGGGCGCGACCTGTGCGATCGAGGAAGTGCATGACCTCCTCGGCCACGTCCGGCGTCTCGAGCGCGAGCACGATCCGCGCGACCTCCTCCATGTTCGCTCCACGTCCAGGGGGAAGAGCCGACGAACGAGAGGGAGATCGGTTCCGGGGAGTAGCGGCGAACCGCGTGGGCGAACAGTACGCGGTCGCCCAGGCACCGGACAATCACCAGGGCGACCGATTCGACGTTCTTGTCGGGCGAGGGTCGCTCGGAGTCCCCGGTCGGCCGTTCGGACCGTCTTGTCGATCTCGGAGGGGATGCGCGGAACGCGACCTTGCCCGAGCCGAAGGCGTGTGCCTAGGCCCGGTGGCCACGATCGTGGTGCTGAAGGCCGGAACGGCCAATGGGTTCTTCTTCACGCAGTCGGTCGTCGATGCCCTCAGGTACGCGGGCGACCAGCACCTCGACGTCGTGACCATGAGTTTCTTCGCCGATCCGTGGCCGTTCAACTGCCGCAACGACAAGGAGCAGAAGGCGATCGTGCAGGCCATCTCCAAGGCTGCGCGCTACGCGGAGCAGCGGGGGTCGTGCTGGTCGCGGCCGCCGGCAACGAGGGCATCGACCTGAACCACCCATCCTCGACGAGATCAGCCCAGACTTCCCGCCCGGTGCGGCGACGACGCGACCGGTCAACAACAACTGCGTGGTCCTGCCGACCGAGATCCCGGGTGTGGTGGTCGTCACGGCGACGGGAGCCGAGAACCTGCTGGCGTGGTACTCGACCTACGGGAACATCACCGACGTGACCGCGCCCGGGGGCTCCCGGTTCCAGACCCCCTCGTTCGATCCCAATCGCGGACGAGTCCTCTCACCGTACTTCTCGACGGCGGGCGACCTGGCTCTCGAAGCGGCACTGGGACGGCTCGTCGTGGACGCGGACGGCAACTTCTACGCCTGGCTGAACGGTACGTCGATGGCGGCGCCGCACGCGGCCGGCGTTGTCGCGCTCATCCGCGCCGCGCATCCCTCGATGCCGCAGGGTGCCGTGGTGGCGATGCTGCGCAACACCGCGACCGGGATGCCCTGCCAAGCTGGGCACGATCCGGGTGTCGAGTTCTTCGAGGCTCCCTTGCAGTTCTGCTCGGGAGGCATCGGCAGCAACAGCTTCTACGGCAAGGGGCTGGTGAACGCACTGGCAGCCAGCCAGTAATCACGCATCCGTCGCCGCGGATCCGCCTCGGCCCGGCTCCTTCGGGGGCCGGGCCGCGGCGCGTTGGCGTCTCATCGGCACGCCGAACGCAGGTCTGCACCTGCGGCGCGGGGAACAACGCGTTCAACGGCCACGGGCAGGTGAACGCGCTCGGCGCGATCAACCACTCGACGCACTGAGTCGACACGCACCGCCAGCGTCGAGGTGCTCGGTTGGGGCTGACGTTGACCGCCCGCGGAGGGCGGGGCTAGGGTCGGCCCACCGGATCGGGAGGTGGATCGTGACGTCGGGTGAGTTCACGGTGAGGATCGACGCGCAGCCGGAGGCCGTGTGGCCGTGGGTCGCCGACCTCTCGAAGCACGCCGATTGGTCGCCCAAGCCCTACCGGATCGAGTGGCTCGAGGGCGAGCCGAACGCGGTGGGGAGCCGGTTCCATTCGGCGGGGGTGATCCCGGGCGACCAGCACCACGAGAACGAGGGCCGGATCACGGAGAATAAACCGATCACGCGGTTCGCGTTCCGTTCGAGCGATCCGCAGGGCGAGTACGCGCACACCTACACGTTGACGCCGAACGGCGGCGGGACCGACGTGACGCATCGGGTCGAGTTCGTCAAGATGCGCGGGCTCGCGGCGGTGCTGCTCCCCCCGGTCTTCGCGCTGTCGGGTAAGCCGCAGGGCCGCAAGCGGATGGAGGTCCTCAAGCGCAAGGTCGAGGGCTCGGCGTAGTCGCCCGGCCGAACGGCGGCGATCGATCGGCTCACGAGATGCGCACGCTCGAGCGGTTCAGTTCGGCTTCGCCGAGTGAGCGCACGCCCGCTCCGACCGAACCCACGCCGAAAGGAGCCCCGTGACCGGGATCGAGATCCGAAGGTTCGAGCGGGCCGACGAGACGCGGACGTTCGAGCACGGCTCGTTCGAGCTCGTCACGATCGGGGGCGTCACGATCGGACGCGCGAGCTACGAGCCCGGATGGATCTGGTCCGAGCACGTCGGCAAGCCCGCAGGTGAGGCGCTGTGCCAGGTCGAGCACGTGGGGCTCGTCGTGTCCGGCCGCGCGGCGGTGAAGATGGCCGACGGGACCGAGGGCATGCTCACGCCGGGCGACCTGTTCTCGATCGGTCCCGGCCACGACTCGTGGGTGGTGGGCGACGAGCCGTACGTCTCGCTGCACCTGCTCGGCGCGAACGGGTACGCCAAGCACTAGGTCCGCGGCGTCCAATCCTCGCGCAGGATCGCCATCACGAGCTCGTCCTCGTACCGGCCTCGCACCCAGGCGTGCTGCCGAATCCTGCCCTCCTCGACGAACCCAGCCTTGCGGTACGCCCCGACGGCCCGGGGGTCCTCCGCCAGCACGTAGAGGCCGACCCGGTTCATGTTCAGGTGCTCGAACGCGTAGTCGACCAGCGTCCGGACCGCGTCCTGCCCGAACCCCTTGCCCCAGAACTCCCGGCCGATCCCGATGCCGAGCTCGCATGAGCGGCTGAAGTGGTCGATCCGGTGGAGGCCGGCCTCCCCGATCAGCTCGCCGTCCACCTCGATCCCGAAATAGGCGCGATCCTTGTGGTCCTTCGTCAGGTCAAGGTCGAAGCCCGCCTCGAACTGCGCGAGCGAGCTGGGCACGAGCGGGCCCGGGCTCCCGAGGACCGCGACCTCGAAGTCCGAGACGAGCTCCCACAGTCGAGGCAGATCCCCCCGCTGGATCGGGCGGAGCACCACCCGTTCACCGTTCAGCATCGCGCATCACGACCTCGATCCCGCACACGCAGGCAGCCTAGCCCATCGTTTCCGAGCACAGGTTCCGAGGAAGTGTCAGACCCGGGGTCTACGATCGCGGCATGGGTTCGCTCGTGCACCTGTCCGAGTGGCGAGAGCGCCGCGAGCGAGACCCGTTGAGCCGCCTGGACCGCGCGATCGCGCGACTCGACGGCTTGCTGCGCCGCAGCGGCTCCGGTCGCCTGGCAGGCAGGGTCGAATCCGAGCTCCTCGCCATCACCGGCGCCGTTTCCGCCGGGCTGCAAGATGCCGCCGCCGAGCGCGCCGAACGCCTGGCCGAGCGCCTCGAGCACCCCTCGGCACGTCGCACCAGCTAGGCACGCACCGACCCCTCTCCCAGACCTCCTCCAGCACGCCGGGAACCCGTCCGGTCCCGGGTCGGTCAGCAAGGGAGGACCGGAAGCTTCGGGAGGGAGGCGCCCCGGCGCACGCTCGCGCCCGAACCCTGCTTGCGTGCCGGTGCGGGGCTACGCTGGGTGGCCGGCCACGAGGACAGCCGAACGGGAAGGGAAAGGGTGAACGATCCGGACCCACGCACGCTCACGCGAGCACGCGAGGGCGACCTCGGCGCGTTCGAGGACCTCGTTCGCCAGTACCAGGCCGACGTCTGGCGCTTCGCGTACCACTTCACGCGCGACCGGTCGCTGGCCGACGACGTCACCCAGGAGGCGTTCCTGCGCGCCTTCCGGTTCCTCCGCGGGTTCCGTGGTGACTCCAAGTTCACGAGCTGGCTCTTCCGGATCGCCCGCAACTGCGCGATGGATCAGATCAAGGCGCGCAACGTCTACGTCGAACGCGTCACCCCGATCGCCGGGACGACCACCGACCCGCAGGCGCGCGTCGAGCTGCACGCCGCGCTCGACGCGGTCTCGGCCGAGCATCGCGAGCCGTTCATGCTCGTCGAGGTGTTCGGCCTGTCGTACCAGGAGGCGGCCGACGTGCTCGGCGTCCGCGTCGGGACGATCAAGAGCCGGATGCACCGGGCGCGTCGAGCGATGATGGACGCGCTCGCGGTCGAGGAGGAGGCACGGTGAACCACGAGCAGGCCGAGCGTCTCCTGTCCGCGCGCATCGACGGCGAGCGGCTGTCGACACGGGCGAGCGCGTCGCTCGAGCAGCACCTCGAGACGTGTGCCGAGTGCCGCGCGTTCGAACGCGGCGCGTATCGGTTGCGCGAGGCCGCGCGGTTCGAGGTCGCCCCCGCCGTCCCCGACCTGGTCGACAAGGTCATGACCGCCGTCGGCGCCGAGGCCGAGCGCCCTCGCTCGCGGTTGCGGGTGGTGCGGCCGGCCGGATCCCCGCGCCGTTCGATCCTCCCGCGGCTCGCCCCCGTCGCCGCGGCGCTGGTCGTGGGCGCGCTGATCGGCAGCCTGGTCGTCGGCGGACCCTGGCAGAGGCCCGAAACCGGGTCGGCGCTCGCCGCCACCGAGGTCACCGAGGGCATCTCGGCCGCCGCGGCGCGGCTCGACGCGTACCAGGCGACGTTCGCGATCGACGAGCGGCACCTGTCCCCCGAGGTGCCCGAACGCCACCTGACGATGCGCGTGTCGTTCGAGGCGCCCGAACGCTTCCGCCTGGACGTCGTCGACCGCACCGACTACCCGATGGCGGCCACGCCGACCGACCTGAGGCTCGTGGTGGACGGCCCGACGTGGTACGCGGCCGGGCCGGCGCCGTGCCCGACGGCGACCTGCCCCCAGCGCGAGTCCGTCGTACGCAACCGCCTGCCGTTCTCGACCGCCGCGCCCACGCCGACCGACTTGGTGCTCCCGATCTCGACCCTGGCCGACGCCGATCGGCTGACCGTGCTCGGTCGCGGTACGGTGCTCGGCCGGCCGGCCGTGCGCGTCGAGGTCCCGTTCGAGCGCGCCGAGCCGCTGTTCCCGTTCCTGTCGATCGGCGGCGACTGGCGGCCGTTCTTCCCGAACGATCGCGTCCGGATCTGGCTCGACGAACGCAACTGGTTCCCGTTGCGCTGGGATGTCTACCCGGCGACCGGCGCCGAGCGAGACGGCTGGGCGCTCCGGTTCGGCCTGCCCGACGAGCCCTCGCTGCGCTCGGTCTTCTCGGTGCGGGCGCTCCACGTGAGCCTCGACACGCCCGACGCCGGCGTGTTCGACATCCCCGCGACGAACTCGTCGCAGGATCAGGGCGCTCGAGCCGTGGAGCTTGGCGACGTGCGGCGGGCGACCGGGTTCGAGCCCGTCGCGCCGAGCATGGTCGGCGGGCTCGACCGCTACCGGGTGGTGCTCCCACGGGACGACGCCGGAGGGACGCTCGTCGCGTACGCGGACGGCCTCGCCTTCCTCAACCTCGGCGAGACACGCTCGTGGAACGGCGACGCGCCGTTCGGCCCCGTCGGAGTGCAGGCGGAGGAGATCTCGCTCACCGGTGGCGGGGTCGCGTACTACGAGCCGGCGTCGCAGGACCACGGCCGTCGCGTCGCGATCCACGCGGCCGGGACCGACCTGTACCTCGAGTCCAACCTGCCGCGTTCGGAGCTGCTGGCGGCCGCCGCCGCGCTCCCGGTCCAGGGCCTCCCGATGCCCGACGCGTGGACGCATCGCCGGGTCGGCGCCGCGACCGTCGAACGCGTTTCGCTGGAGACCGCCCGGGCCTCCGTCCCGTTCCCGATCGAGCTCCCGACGGCGCTGCCCGCCGGGTTCGGGCTCGCGAGCGTGGAGCTCGTCGACGCAGGGCTCGGTACCGGTGTGACCCTGTACCTGCGCGACGAGGACGCGGACGCCGGCATCGGCACGATCCGACTGCACCTCGAGGCCGCGAGCGCGCTGCCGCCGGCGACGTCGGCGGCGCAATCGACGGTGGAGGTCGGCGGTGTGCGGGGCCGGTTCACCCCCGACCGGTCGCAGCTGGAATGGATCGACGGCGGCCTGTACCGCTCGCTCGACGCCCCAGGGCTCGCGCTCGAGGAGCTCCTCGCGATCGCGACCTCGATCGGCGGGGACGGGACGGACGGATGAGCCGCCGCCGGGCCGCGGGGGTCGCGGCCGGCGTCGCGATGGGCTTCGCCCTCGGCGCCTCGCTCACGCTCGCGATCCAGGGGTGGGCGAACCTGCCCGACCCGAACTCGATCGCGGAACCCCCGGTTCCACGCACCGAACCCGAGCCACCCCAGGCCTTCCTGGTCTGGACGTCCGGCGGCATGCCCGACGGGTTCCGAGCGGCGGTCCGCCGCCTCGACGGGATCCAGCGTTCGGTGGTGATCGCGAGCGACAACACGTGGCTGGACCGCTCGTGGTCGGAGCAGAGCGAGGTGGTGGACGACCCGCGTCCCGGCTTCGCGATCCCGCTCGAGGTCGCTGCGGTCGATCCCGCTGAGTTCGCGCCGTTCCTTCCGCCCGCCGACCGGTCCGATGCGCTGGCGCTCGCCGACGGCCAGGGCATCCTGGGCGAGAGCAGCGCCCGGCTCCGGGGTCTCGGGCCGGGGGCCGTGCTGAGGTTCGGCGACGTCCGGATCGAGGTGGCGGCGATCCTGCCCGACGAGCTGGTCGGCGCGCACGAGCTGATGGTCTCCCGCGAGGTTGGCAGGTCGATCGCCGTGACGCAGGACCGCTACGCGCTGGTCGTGCCCGATCACGCACGGACCGCCCCTGCCGTCGAACGGCTCCTCGACCCGATCCTGCCGGCCGACCCTCCCTCGAAGGTCCGCGCCCCCGGCGACACGCCGTACTTCCGGCAGGGCGACGCGGTGCTGCCGCCGGTCCGGATCAAGCTGCTCTTCGGCGAGTTCCAGGCGCGACCCGAACCCGGCAACCCCGGCTTCCTCGACCTCGACCCGGCGTGGGTGAAGCAGAACATCGACACCCAGCACGTCCCGCTGCTCGGGACGGTCACCTGCAACGTTTCCCTGTTCCCCCAGCTGCGCGGCGTCGTCCACGAGCTGATCGACCGGGGGCTGCAGGACGCGATCCACTCGTACTCCGGCTGCTACTCGCCTCGACACCTCAATCGGATCCCGAGCGCCGGCCTGTCGCACCACTCCTGGGGCATCGCGGTCGATCTGAACGTGCAGCAGGGGAACCTGTTCGGGCAGATCCCGCACCAGGACCCTCGGCTCGTGGACGTGTTCGAGCGATGGGGGTTCGTCTGGGGCGGGACGTTCATCGTGCCCGACGGGATGCACTTCGAGTACCGCCGCGAACCTCCGGACGCCTAGCCCCGCAGAGCCCCGGACGTGCGCGAAGGGAGCAGCGAGCATGCGCAGTCTGCACTTTGCTCGGTGTCCGGCGGCCGGAACCACAGGGCCCGAGCATGCCTCCCGCGGCAAACGCGCGTGGGTTTCTGCCCCCTTCGCGGTCGCCCGAGGGCGACGCGGCCATCGTACCCCCGGGCCTCCTCGCGGCGCGAACGCGTCCGAGCGCTACGCCACGGTGGAGCGACGACCGGACAGCCGCGAACGAACGACGAGCCAGAGCAGGATAGCGGCGGCCGCGCTCGCGGCGACCAGACCGGCGGCCACTCGGGTCTTGGGGTGCGCGGCCGTCTGGACGATCCGGGTCCGGAGCCGGACCGGGCGACGGAAGTTCCGGATGTCCCAGCCATGGGTCTCGGCCTCCTTGCGGAGCTCCCGGTCGGGGTTCACCGCGACGGGGTGACCGACCGTCCGCAACATCGGGAGGTCGGTCGAGGAGTCGCTGTACGCGTACGAGGACTCGAGATCGATCCCGCGATCCTGGGCGAGCGACCGGATCGCGTCCGCCTTCGCGTCGCCGTAGCAGTAGAACTCGAGCTCGCCCGTGTAGCGCCCATCCTCGATCCGCGCGCGCGTCGCGAGGACCCCCGCAACCCCGAAATGCCCCGCGAGCGGGCGGACGACCTCTTCCGGCGACGAGCTCACGATGTAGATGTCCCGCCCCTCGGAGCGGTGCAGCTCCATCAGGTCGAGGGCCTCCTGGTACACGAACGGGTCGATCACGTCGATCAGGACCTCCTCCACGAGGCTCTCGACCTCGTGCCGGTCCCAGCCCCGCGTGAGCTGGAGCATCCCCTCCTTGAGCCGGTCCATCTTCTTCTCGTCCGCGCCGACCAGGGCGTAGACGAGCTGCGCGTACGCTCCGCGCACGAGCTGTCCGCGTGTGACCATCCCCGCCCGGTACATCGGGCGAGACAGGGCGAGCGAGGACGAGCGCGAGATGATCGTCTTGTCGAGGTCGAAGAACACCGCTTCCACGCCCTCATCGTATCGGCGGTCGGTGGCGCCGCTGCACAGGCGGAGGAGCCCGGCGATCGCTCGCCGGGCTCCTCGAGCGCCCTCGCCTAGAACGTCGCGCCGCCCACACATACCTCGTCGGTCGAGAGGTTCCGAGCCCTGGCTCGGAAGACGTCGGAGCCGGCCTGGTCGTTCTCCACGATGCGCACCGAGAACGAGCCGCTCGCGCCCCCGGTGGTCCGGGTACCGCGGAACGCGACGTCGCCGTCGTGCCGGATCCTGACCTGCCAGCGGTCGCCCGAGACGTTCTGGTCGACCTCGAACTCCACCTCCAGCCCGCCGTTGTCCGGCGAGACCTTCAGCTTCCAGTCGCTCGCGTCGCTGCACGACCCCCGGCGGATCACGTCGTTCTGTCCCGCCGTGGCGATGCCGGCGGGGGCCAGGAGCACGAACGCGGTCACGAGCGCCAACACGATCCCCTTCTTCATGCCGACCTCCTCGATCTTGGACGCCCCGACGCTACCGAGCAGCGCTCTAAGGGAGGGCAAAGACGGGCCGGTCGCCCGGTTAAGGTTCGACGCTATCCTCGCGAGCGGAGGCGTCAGGGCGCCTGGTGGGCCCCCCGGTCTTCAAAACCGGTGTGGGGGCGAGAGCTCCCAGGCGGGTTCGATTCCCGTCCGCCTCCGCTGCTGAAAGAGGCCTCTGACCAGCCGCTTCGGGAAGAGGCGGGCGTAGGAAGGCCGCGGAAGGGGCTCGATCGGAGCTCCGGAGACCGCGTTTACCACACAAGTCTTCGGTGTTCGCTTCGCGCGGCGCCGGACAGGTCGAAGTGACGGTGGCGTCCAGTCTTTGCGACACACGATTCGCTGCGCCGTGCGTCTTCTGGAGAGGCTCGCGTCGATCGCAGCCAGAACGGTGAGCCCTCCGGAGCGGCCAGTAGTTTTGCGCATGACGCGTCTCAGGCTCGCCGCCATCCCGCTGATGGTCATCCTCGCGCTCGCCGCCGCAGGATGCAGTGACGACAACGATGGTGACGTCGGTACGCCCACCGCAGCGACTTCGGGATGCGACGAGGTGAACGCGCTCAAGGATTCGCTTACGTCGCTCACCGAGGTGGACCCGGTGAGCGACGGCACGGATGCGTTGGAGTCGGCTGTCTCCGACGTGAAGACCGATCTTGACGCGGCCTTGCCGGCCGTGGGTGCCGAACTCGAGCCTGCGGTAGATGAGGTGCAGACGGCGTTCGGCGACCTCGAGTCGGCGCTCGAGGGTGTCTCGTCGGCGGGCAGTCTCGGTGCCGCGGCAACCGAAGTTGGTAACGCGCTCGCGGAGCTGGGCACCGCGTTGACCGGCCTGACGTCCGAGATCAGTCAAACCTGCTAGATCGACGTCTAACCGGTCTGACCCTTCTTTGCGAGAGACGGATTGCTTCGCCAGCTGACCTCGACATGCGATCCACGCGGTCGAAGGTCCAATTACGACGCGGAGACGAAGCAGTTGAGGCTTCTCGTTACGTGGCGGTCGAGGCACCGAGCAGAGATCGGGAGTCTGCTCCCCACTTCGCTTCCACGACTCGTGAATCCGGGCCACCGCGGACTCGAGGTCGATCACGCCTCGTCGATCACGGCGCGAGATCGAGGCTCGCGAGCGACTCGTCGTCCATGTCGAGCGTGCGGTCGGGGAACAGATCGACCTCCATCGAGCGGAGCACGCGGAACGCGTCGCCCTCCTCCTCGAACCCGCGGTTCATCGCGTCGATCGCGCGAGCCTGCTCCGCGAGCTCGGCGGGGCTCATGCCGTTCGCGATCGTGAGCGCCTGCGAATGATCGGTGACGGCCACGAACGTCCGTCCCAGGGATCTGGAAGCCGCGGCCATGTCCTCGAGTGGCAGGGTGCCGTCGCTCCACGTGGTGTGCATCTGGAGGTCGGCGCATGGGGTCGACTCCCACGCTGGGTCGGCGTCGAGCGTCCGGCGCTCCTCCGGCCAGAACCGCGACGCCCTCGACGCTCGCTCGAGCGCCCTGCGGCGGTGATCTTTCTCCTCGCGGGCGGCACTCCGGAGCAGCTCGCCCAGATCGCCGTTGGTCAGCAACGCCGCTCGCGCGCGCCGCCCGACGCCTCAGTGACCCGTCATCCGCTCGAGGTGCTCCGGGTACCGAGCCCCCTCCACCAGGATCTCCGACGCCGCGCGGTCGATCTCCGCGAGATCCTCGGACGTGAGTGCGACCTCAACCGCGCCGAGGTTCTCTTCCAGACGCTCCAGCTTCGTCGTCCCCGGGATCGGGACGATCCAGGGCCGCTGGGCGAGCGACCAGGCGAGCGCGATCTGCGCGGCTGTCGCACCCTTCCGGTCTCCGATCGTGCGGAGCAGGTCGACCAGGGCCTGGTTCGTTTCGATCGCCTCCGGAGTGAAGCGTGGAAGCGCGGCCCGGAAGTCGCCGCTGTCGAACGTCGTGTGCACGTCGATCTTCCCCGTAAGGAAACCCCTCCCAAGCGGGCTGAAGGGGACGAAGCCGATCCCGAGCTCCTCGAGCGTGGGCAACACCTCCCCCTCGGGTCCTCGGGTCCATAGCGAGTACTCGCTCTGCACCGCGGTGACGGGCTGGACCGAGTGCGCGCGGCGGATCGTTCCCGCCGCCGCCTCGGAGAGACCGAAGTGCTTGACCTTGCCCTCCTGGATCAGATCCCGGACCGCGCCCGCAACGTCCTCGATCGGGACGTCAGGGTCCACGCGGTGTTGATAGAAGAGATCGATCGCATCGACGTCGAGCCGTCTCAGCGAGCCCTCCGCGACCTCCTTGATGTGTTCCGGTCGGCTGTCCACGCCGACCTGTTCGCGTTCACCGGCCGGGTCGAGCGCGAACCCGAACTTCGTGGCGATCACCACCTGGTCGCGGAACGGAGCGAGCGCCTCGCCCACGAGCTCTTCGTTCACGAACGGGCCGTACGCCTCCGCGGTGTCGAAGAACGTGACGCCGAGGTCGACCGCCGACCGCAGGAGCGAGGTCATCTCCCGTCGGTCAGGAGCCGGGCCGTAGGACGAGGTCGTCCCCATGCAGCCGAGCCCGATGGCCGAGACCTCCGGCCCGCGGGTTCCGAGCCTGCGCTTCCGCATCTTCCCTCCTAGCTCGGCAGGAGCCGGATCGTCTTCGATCGCGCCTCCGGGCACGTGATGTGGTCGACGGCCGGGTGTTCGGTCCCAGTATCCTCGCACCAGACAGACTGTCCGCTTCTGGCCGTGCGGGGCCGCGTCGCGTTCCCACCCGCGTTCCCAAGGGGACACGGGTACACACCAGCGGGAGCGTTGCTCTTCGAACGTCGCGACGAAGTCACCCGGCGTATCCGGCGAGCGAGCGGCAGCGGATCATGCATGCCGGGGTGTCACGCCTGCTCGACAAGCCCGCTCCACCGCCTTGGCCCGGACGACCTCGACGTCCCGTGGGTCGAGCGGAAGGACCTCGAGCCAGCGAGGCACTCGGCGACCCTCCCCCTTCTTGATACGGATGCGCTTCATGGGCTCTCCGCGACCGGCGCGGTCGTGTCCCGGGCGGGGGTCTGGAGTACGACTATCTGCCCGCGAGGTGCCCGGAGGTGGCGGCCGCTTCACCGCTCTCGGGAAAGAGCTCGGGCGCCCTGGAGCACTGTGTGCAACGCCTCGGGATCCATACATCGATGGTCTATCAACCAGGGTCCCGATTCTGGGCCTTCCAGTGGATCGAGCTGAGCATCTTCCTGGTGCTGGCTCTGGCGCTCGTCGGATTCGTGATCTGGCGGATCAGGCGTGTCAGCTGATTGGGGATGTCAACCGGAACGGAGAGGTGAGCGACGCCTACGGGAAGCGGTCAGAGGTGGCGTTCGCCTCCGTCCAGTCGATCCCGAACTGGGTGCGAAGCCCAATGAGCCCCTCTTCAGTCACGAGCACGGCTCGGCTCAAGGGGCGTCGCCGGATCCAGTGGAGTTCGAGGAGCCGCGCGCACAAGGCCGCTCCGAGCGCTCCCCCGAGGTGGAACCGCCGCTCGGTCCAGTCTCGGCACGCAAGCGTGAAGCCGCGCCGAAGCTTCCGCGCAGCCAACACATCGAGTCCCAGTGCCTCGAAGAAGGTCTCCCCTCGCCTGGTCAGGTCGAACGTCTCACCGACCTGACGGATGGCACCCCGATCGCGCAGCGCGTCGGCGAGAGCCACGCCGAGCTGCCCTGCCAAGTGGTCGTAGCACGTTCGTCCGCGTTGGAGGTGTTCGTTCTGTGTTGCCTGCCGCAGCGAAGAGACCTGGCGGGGAGCTGCAAGAAGCGCGAGCGACTCCATCGCCTGGGCAACAGCGGGACCCGCCAGCTGGTGCCGGCGTTGTCGGCCGATGCGTTGGACGTCGACGAGGCGACCCTGGACGAGCGCCGCGAGGTGGCCGCTCGCGGTCGATGGCGCGACCCGCGCTTGGCGTGCCAGGTCACCTGCTGGGTGCGATCCCCCATCCAACAAGACCTCGAGCATCGCCACCCGCGCCGGGTTCGCCAGGAGCCCCGCCACCGTCGCGATATCGGGCTCGTGATCCATAGTTCGAGAATACCCGAAAGATGACGGCCCTACGCTGCCGAACGAGGTGAGAGAGCGATGACCATCGACCGGCCGATCACCGACGACCGAGACTTGGAGGAAGCGATCACGGCGATGGTGCTCAGGGCCCTCCAGCTCGCAACGACATGGACCCGATGGGATGGGCAACCTCTCCGAGCGGATGGGCGCGACTTCACCCCGCACAAGGCCATGCGCCGGATCGCAGACCACCTGGTGGATCATCTCGCGCAGTTGGAATCTCACCTGGCTGGCGTCGAGTCGCTGCCTGATGAGTGGCACGGCTCGGCCATCACGACGCCGTGTGACTTGGCCCGATTCGGGGAGGAGGATCTCGCCGAGGCTCGGAGTCGTCTGACTCGGCTCGCTCAGCTCTGGCGGATCCGACTCCATTCCATCCGGGAGGACGACCTCGACCGCGCCCAAGGTGATGGGTACACGCCTCGCGAGATGGCCTTCTGCGCCCTGGAATCGATCGCCTACGCGGAAGCCGTCGGAGACCTCACCGATGCCGACAGATCCTTGCACAGGACCGACGGTCCTTGCGTGGGCGGCAAGGCCTAGGCTCCTGCCGTGGAGGTTCCCGACTACGTCGAGCAGCTACGACGGGACGGCGAACGCTTGGCGACGGTCGCCTCGTTCACCGATCCGGGCGCGCCGGTGCCGACCTGCCCCGACTGGTCGCTTCGCGATCTGGTTCATCACGTTGGCGGCGTACATCGATGGGCGACCGGGTTCGTCCGGGGTGCCGGACGCCAGCCGCCCGACGGCGACCTCGAGCGATTCGTCGGGGGGTGGCCCGAGGACGCCGAGCTGGTGGCGTGGTTCGCGGATGGCCACCGAGCCCTCGTGGAGGCGCTCGCGTCGGCTCCAGCCGATCTGGAGACCTGGACGTTCCTCGAGGCTCCCACGCCGCTTGCCTTCTGGGCGCGCCGTCAGGCCCACGAGACCGCGATCCATCGGGTCGACGCGGAGCGTGCCGGTGGGGATGTCACCGGGTTCCCGTCCGGCTTCGCGGTGGACGGCATCGACGAGCTTCTACTCCGCTTCGCGAACCGGCCCGGCCGAACGCTGCCGGTCGAGACGACGCGGTCGATGGTCGTGCGCGCGAAGGATGAACCCCGGAGCTGGGGCGTGACGTTCGCGCCGTCCGGCCTCCGGATCGAGGCCGATCCGATCGACGACGACGCGGAGCTCCTCGTGACCGGCGACGCCTCGGAGCTCTACGTGTTGCTGTGGAACCGGCGAGACGCGGCCGGATCGGAGATGGACGGAGAACCCGACCTGCTCGATCTTTGGCGAGAGACGGCGCAGATCCGGTGGAGCTGAGATCGGCGTGGGGCTTACTCGGGCACGAGAGGGCGGGCTCCCAGCGGCTATCGTCCGCGACCTCGACACGTGGGGACGCGATCCGGGCCCGCCGGAACGTTCGTACGTACGAGGACCGGGCGATCCCCGATGAGGACCTCGACCGGATCCTCGAGGCGGGGCGACGGACGCCCTCCTCGATGAACCAGCAGGCCTGGGACTTCGTCGTCGTGACCGAGCGGGACCGCCTGCGCGAGCTCGCGAAGGCATGGCGCTCGCGGCGCACGCCCGGGTTGTTCGAGGCCTGGCAACCGCAAGCTCTGCCCGCGCAGCGGCGTCGTGCGGCTAGTCGCTCGCGCCGTGGCCGCGGATGTCGACGTAGACGAGGCGGTGATCGCTCGCGAGTTCGTCGAGGTATCCGGGCTCGGTCCACGACGATCGATCGCAGCACCAGTCGTGCAGCAGCACGAGCTGCCGACCCTCGCCCGACACGTCTAGATGATCCTGACGCCGTGATTCGAGACCTCGGGCATGAGCGTCCTCCAAGCTGGGGCCAAGACCGGTTCGCCGAGGGCCCATCCGCTGAGTCACGCCTCGCGTCTGGGATCGGGACCCGCCCGCCAGGCACGCCGGATCGGCTCCGGCGTAGGCGAACCGTGGCACCAGAAGACCCATCGGCGACGGTCCTTCCGACCCTAGGGCAGCTCGAACACGTGCGTACGGTGGAGATGGCCCTGCCGGTGTGGGCCGGTGGTTGTTCGGATGAAAGGAGAGGACATGGCTACGTCCACCGCAGCCAAGCCGTACGTTGTGCAGGACGACCACGCCGTGCTGCCGGAGGCAGAGACGCGGTCCGGATGGGTCACGTTCGCCGGGATCGTCTTGCTGGTCGGCGCCGTGGGGAACCTTTTCTGGGGGCTCGGCGCGCTCGACAGCAAGAGCTACCTCAACGAGAGCGGCCTGCTGTACAGCACGCTGGAGACCTGGGGATGGGTCGCGCTCGGTTGGAGCGCCGTGCTGCTGATCGGCGGCATCGTGGTGCTGGCGCGGACCCGGATCGGGCCGGCGATCGGCATCTTGCTCGCGAGCATCAGCTGCGTCTTCTGGCTGTTCGCGCTCCCGGTGATGCCGTTCTACGCGATGACGATCATGTTCGTCGATCTGCTCGTGATCTACGGCCTCGCGACGAGCGAGACGGAGTAGCAGCGGCGACTCGACAGGCCCTCGCGCCGACGCCGGGTTCGTTCAGCGGCGACCGAGCTCGGGGGCCTGCCCGGGTTCCAGCATGGCCGTCTCCACAGTGAGGAAGTCGAGCGCCAGGATGCCGTGGGCCTGTGACTTAAGGAACTCACTCCAGGTCGGGCCGTCTCGCCGGGGTGCCGGCCCAGCCCGTTGGCCCGCAGCAGGTCCGGATCTTGGTCGCCGAGACCCGGATGCCCAGCTTGGCGAGCTCGCCTCGCATCCTCAGACATCCGCACGTGCTGTTCTCCCTTCCCATCCGCGGGATCAGCTCTCCAACCTCATCGGGATCGGATGCCTGCCGCCGACGGACTTCGGCGGTAGGTCCACGCGCGTCTCACCAGCTCCCGATGCCATCGAAGGAGCGTCTGCTGGGTGACGAGGAACGAGGACCACCGAGCTCCAGGAACGACCCCGCCGATCGCGGCCATGACAGGCGGTCGCGCCGGCGAAGACGCGCTCTGCCAACCTGGCGCTTGAGGACCATCAGCTGGTCGCGAAGGACCACCAACTCGCACAACCCCAATGCCGCGCCAGGTGACCTGGAGCTCGTGCGGCGGTTCGTGAATGGGCTGGATATCGAGGCCGGCAGCGACGCGCTCGCCACCCCGTCGGAGGCGACCGCCTGGCCACGAGAGCAGAGCTGGCCGGCACAGCTCGGTCGGTCGGAGCTCAGGGAGCTCGTGCGATTGCGCGAGGCACTGCGGGACCTCGTCGGCGCCCGGGGAGCTCCCTCCGAGCGCGCGGCCGGCCGCTCGGTTGACGTCGTGGCCATCCGGCATCCGGTCGTGGTCCGGGTCACGTCTCCGACCGCGCTCGCGCCCTCGTCGACGGGCGTGGCGAGCGCCTTCATCGAGCGGATCCTGACGCTCGTGGCAGCAGCCCGGATCGACGGCACCTGGGATCGGATGAAGGCCTGCGCGAACGATGAGTGTCGCTGGCTGTTCTACGACCACTCACGGAACCGGTCGCGGACCTGGTGCACGATGGATCTGTGTGGGAGTCGAGCGAAGATGCGCGCCTTCCGGAGCCGTGGTCGCTGGACCTCCAAGGTCCGTCCCCCGTTCGAGGAGCCGAGATCGGCGACCGCGCGGACCGTGAGCATCACTTCACGACGGCGGTACGGAGAGCCGGCCGCCCGCAGCTCGGGCCGCGCGGAGATCACCGCGTCGAGATCGCCTGCCGAGAGCGCGTCGATCGCGTCGGCATCGGTCTCGTATGTGACGATCAACGGATCCTGGATCACGGACGGGATCGAACTTGGTTGGGGAGCTCGAGCGTCCCGCGGAGATAGGACTCGTACGTGGATCCGTCGGTCACGCCGATGGTCCTGCCGGCCAGGTCCGTCTCGACGTTCGTGATGTCCGTGGTGTCCTGGCAGGGCTCCGGCCGGACTGAGGACGGCTGGTACCCTCCGCGCCATGGCGACCCACGCGCAAGATCACGGCGCCCACGGGAGCGGCCCGCCTTTGGCCTCGGAGCTCGAACCTCCGAAGCATGCGTTCGACGGAGTTGGGCATCCGGCCCACACCGTCCTCGCCCATGAGGACGAGCTCGAGCGCGAGCTCCACCACGCGGTCGCCGCCGAGGCGGTGGCGATCGAAGACCTCCTTCGGACCCTGATCGAGCAGCCGACGACGTTGGGGAACGAGGAGGCCGGCCAGGCCGTGATGCGAGACGCGCTGCGCGATCTCGGCCTCGAGCCGGTCAACGTGCCGATGGACGCCGAAGGGCTGCGCGCCCATCCCGCCGCCGCCCCCTTCGACTGGGACGTGGGGGGGAAGGCGAACGTCGTCGCGACGTGGGGTCGGGACGGGGGCGGTCGCTCGTTGATCCTGAACGGGCACATCGACGTCGTCCCGCCTGACCCGATCCCCGAATGGTCGCAACCGCCCTTCTCGGCGACCCGGGACGGGGACTGGATCCACGGGCGCGGCGCGGCCGACATGAAGTGCGGGCTCGCGGCCATCGTCGGAGCGGTGCGGGCGATCCGCCGGCTGGGCCTGGAGCCCACGGCGCGGGTCCACATCGAGTCGGTGGTCGAGGAGGAGTGCACGGGCAATGGCACGCTGGCCACGGTGATGTCCGGCTACACGGCCGACGCGGCCGTGATCGCGGAGCCGTTCGGCGCCGCGATCACGACGTCGCAGGTCGGGGTGCTGTGGTTCCACGTCCGCGTGCTCGGGACGGCCGGCCACGCGGCCGACGGGGCCCGCGGCGGCAACGCGATCGAGCGGAGCTTCGAGGTGATGCGCGGGCTTCGAGGCCTCGAGGCAGAGCTCAACACCGCTCCGCCGTCGCCCTATGACGCTCTGACGCACCCGATCAATCTCAACGTGGGTGCGATCCGCGGCGGCGAGTGGACGTCGACCGTCCCGTTCTCGTGCGAGACCTCGTACCGGATCGCCATGTACCCGGGCACGTCGGTCGACGATTTGCGCGAGCGGATCGAGGCCGTGGTACGCCACTCGGCGGACGGCTCGGGTCCCGCTCCCGAGGTCCGGTACGCCGGTCTCGCCTCGGAAGGCTACGAGCTCGACGAGGATCATCCACTCGTGACCACGCTCGCCGCGGCGTTCGCGCGCGGCATCGGGGAGCCGCCGGAGCTGGTCGCCACGACCGGGACCACGGACGCCGTCGTGCTCGGCGCCGCCGGGCGCACCCCCGCGGTGTGCTTCGGACCGTACGCCGAAGGCGCCCATGGGGTGGACGAACGGGTCTGGTTCCCATCGGTGGTGCAGACGGCCCAGGTCATGGCATCGTTCGTCCGGGACTGGTGCGGGCTGTCCGGCTGATCCGGGCGCGGCGCACCGCCCCGTGGGTCGGCCGTCGCTGAGCGAGGGGGTCGCAGGAGGTGGGTCACACGCGGACGACGCTTCGAGGCGTCCCGGAGATCCGCCGGTACTTCCGAACGAACGAGACGCCGATCTACTTCGTGAGCGCGACGGCCTTCAACCTCCTCGGGATCGATCGATGGGTCGGCAACTTCCGGTTCGTGAACTACTACGACTCGTTCGACGGCCAGCATCCGAACGTCTTCGTTCCCGCCGAGCGCGAGCCGCGCGCGTTCACCTCGATCGAGGAGATCGTCAACTACCTCCTCGGGCACAAGGAGGTCGTCGACTGGGTGCGAGGAAGGGGGGGCGGCAAGGCCACGTTCCTGATGTTCGACGAGGAGACGGAGGCCCTGGCGCACGAGCTCGGCCTGGAGGTCGCGTTCCCCTCCGCGTCGCTCCGGCACCGGCTCGACTCGAAGATCGTGACGACACGGCTCGGCAACGACGCGGGCGTCCCGAGCGTGCCGAACGTGCTCGGCCGCGCGACCAGCTACCGGGACCTCCTCGAGCTGGCCGACCGCGCCGGGCTCGGACACGACCTTGTCGTCCAGCTGGCGTACGGCGACTCTGGCCAGACCACGTTCTTCGTCGCGGACGAAGGCGGATGGGCGCAGCACCGGGCGGAGATGGTGGGCGAGGAGTTGAAGGTGATGAAGCGGATCGAACCGCGGGAGGCGGCGATCGAGGGCGTCGTCACGCGGCACGGGACGTTGGTCGGCCCGCTGATGACGGAGCTCGCCGGGTTCCGGGAGCTGACGCCGTACCCGGGGGGGTGGTGCGGCAACGACGTCTTCGCGGGCGTCCTCACCGAGGCCCACCGCCGCAAGGCACGGGCGTACACCCAGGCCATGGGCGAGCGCCTGCGGCGGGAAGGCTACCGAGGCTACTTCGAGATCGACTTCCTGGCCGACGCGGCGACCGGCGAGCTCTACCTGGGCGAGTTGAACCCCCGAGTCACCGGCGCGTCGAGCATCACCAACGTGACGGCCGTCGCCTACGGCGACATGCCACTGTTCCTGTTTCACCTCCTGGAGTTCATGGACGTCGACTACGAGATCGATGTCGATGAGCTGAACGAGCGATGGACGAATCCGGCCAGCATCGACGCGTGGTCCCAGTTCGTCATGAAGCAGAGCGAGGACGTCGTCGAGCTGATCACCGCGGCGCCAGCCTCCGGCCGCTGGCACCTCGACCCGGGCGGGGTGCGCTTCGTTCGGCCGGACGTCGATTGGCACACGATCGGCGATCGTGATGACGCCTTCTATCTCCGCATCGCGGGGGCGGGCCACTATCGATACAAAGGCGCCGACCTCGGGATCCTGGTGACGAGGGGCCGGTTGATGGACGACGATTACGAGCTCACGGACCGCGCCCGGGCCTGGATCTCGGGCATCAAGGCCGCCTTCCGCGGCGTCCCGGTCGAGGAGGAAATGCCTCCGTCGCTCCCCGTGCCGGAGCCGTTCGGCTTCAAGATGTTGTAGGGAGGCGCCGAGTTCTCTTCGATGAGCGCATGCGATTGATCCCGTTCACCTTCCGAGCGATGCAGGAGCCGGAGCCGGGCCCGAAGTGGCAGGGCGTGTTCGAGCAGCACTGGGCCGCGTACCGGCAGTGGTTCCTCGCCGAGGGGGAGGAGGCGCGAGCGTCCTACGCGACGTCGGCGAGGATGCTGCGCGCCCACATGCCGGAGCTGTACCCGGTCTACGAGCGCCTGGTGGAGCTCTCGGGAGGAGGCGACCTCGCAGCCCGGATGCTCTCGATCTACAAGCCGCCGCCCTACCTGGCCGCGTGCACGCAGGGCGTGTGGACACGCGCCGGCCACCCGGTGCTCGTCCGGAACTACGACTACTCGCCCTCCCATCTCGAGGGGCTGATCTGGCACAGCCGCCTCCTCGGCCGGCGAGTGATCGCGATGAGCGACTGCCTCTGGGGTGTGCTCGACGGTATGAACGAGGACGGGCTGGCGGTTTCGCTCACGTTCGGGGGACGCCGCGTGCTTGGCGACGGGTTCGGGATCCCCCTGATCCTTCGATACGTGCTCGAGACCTGCTCAACGTCGGCCGAGGCTCAGGAGGTCCTCGCACGGCTCCCGTGCAACCTTGCGCACAACGTCACGATGGTCGACCGCTCCGGCGACGTGGTGACCGCGTACGTGTCTCCGGAACGCGAGCCGGTCCTCAGCCGCTCGCCGGTCGCCACCAACCATCAGGGCTTCGTCGACTGGCCGGAGCACGCGCGCGCGACCCGCACGCTCGAGCGCGAGCAGGACGTGCTCGAGCTGCTGCATCGTCCTCACATGACTGTAGACGAGTTCGCCGATGCCTTCCTGCGCCCGGGGCTGTTCAGCCGAGCGTACGACCGCGGCTTCGGCACGCTCTACACGGCCGTCTACCGGGTCGCCGAGTCCCGCGCCGAGTACCGGTGGCCGACCTTCACGTGGCCGCAGAGCTTCGACGCCTTCGACGAGGGTCTGCACGAGGAGACGCTCGCCGAGGGTTCGGTCGCGTAGCGGCGCCTCGAGCGTCCTTCGCAACCCACCGTCCAGCAGCGGCCATGCTGGGATTCAACCTCAAACCAGGGTGTGAGGTGGTCAGGGCGACACCCAGACCATGTACGTTGCGAGAAAGTGACCGGACCGTCGGCCATGGCGCCGCTGTTCCTGGGATCACGACCACGGGTTGGTGGGCCTCCACTCGTAGAGAGCATCCGGCGTTCGCTCCTCGTTCCGGCTGCCATCGGTCTCCTCGACGAGCCGGAGCCCGTGGCGCTCGTAGAAGCGCCTCGCCGGAACGTTCTGCTGGAAGACCCACAGACGGAACCCCGACGGCAACCGCTCTTTGGCCCGCTGGAGCAGAGCACTACCGATGCCGCGTCGCAGGAGATCCGGACGAACGTAGAGATGCTCCACCATGTCTCCCTGTATGGCGATGAAGCCACCGATGTCACCATTCGTCTCAGCGACGTGGACTTCCTGATCGCGCAGGACGATGTTGGCGATAAAGTAGAACGTCTCCTCGTCCGTGTGGATGTTCGGGAGGAATGTCAGTGTTGCCTTTGAGGCGAGGAATAGCCGAGCGATCGGAGCGGCATCCTCGCCTCCCGCTGGTCGGATCCGCAGCCATTCGTTCACACACGGAGTATGCCCCGGAGCTTCATGAGCGTTCGGCCCTCTGGTCGCGCTGACCGCTGCTCTTGACCTTGCAGGGGTGGGCTAATCGCCGCCTCCACCTTGGACGGGTGAAGTGCAGAGCATCAGTTGGCGTTATCTAGAACGTCGTGCAGTCTGCGCGCGAAGGCCTCGGGTTGGCCTGCGTATCCGAACTCGCCGCCCAGGAAACCGCCGTGGTGGCTGGGGAACACGGTCGCCTGCTGCCCGAGGCGCTCGGCGGTGGCCACCGCGGTTCGTCCGGTGAACGTGCCCAGGGACTCCTCGCCCACCGCGGTCACGATACGTGTCGGCGCCGCGGCCAGCGCGTCGACGTCGGGACGATAGCTGCTGACCGCCCAGGACCGATCGGAGAGCAGCGGGTCGTCACGGGATCCGTCGTCGTCGGTCGGCATGCCGAACAGGGCAGGATCGGGGGCGGGCTGGGCGAAGTAGTCGTCGGTGAACGCGCCTCGCCAGGACGTCATCGCGATGAAGGCGGCCATGCCGGCGTTCGAGCCGCGGGCCTCGTACGCATCCCGAACGCCGGCGCGGGCGCTCTCGGCAGCTCGGCGTCGGCCAGTACCGGGATGAGGGGCGGCTCGTGTGCAACCAGGGTGGTCACGTCGTTCGGGTAGGCCGCCACGAACGCGAGTGCGGTCACCGCGCCGCCGCTGCTGCCGAACATGTCGACCGGGACAACGCGGGCTTCTCGATTACGGCGTGCACGTCACCGGCTTGAACCTCAGGCGTGTTGTCGACCCGGCCGTCCTTGCGTGTGCTGCGGCCGAGCCCACGCGGGTCATAGGTGACCACGGTGCGATCGAAGTGCGACGCCATCGTGGCGAACCCGGTGGCGTCCATGGGCTGGCCGATCATGAACAGCGGTGGGCGTCCATCCGCAGTGGGCAGCGGGCCGTGAACGTCGCGGGCGATGTCGACCTCGGCCGTTTCAAGCGTGTGCGTCGTCATCATGGCAGTTGGACGTCTCTCGGGGTGAGAACTCATCGGACCAACAAGATTCAGGCGCCGTCGCGCCCTTGCGCCGGCCCATGCGGCGGCTCACGATTCGGCGGTGAACCGGCCACAGACCTCGTACGCGTGGAACGACGGCACCGCCCTCGCCTACCAGGTCGTCGGAGCCTCCAGCCCAGACCTGCTGCTCGTACCCGGCTCCGTGTCGCACCTCGAAGTCCTCTGGGACGAGCCGAGGGTGCACCGCTTCCTCACTCGATTCGCGGGCTTCTGCCGACTGATCATCATGGACCCTCGAGGCCTCGGCCTCTCCGATCGACTGACGGAGATCCCGACCATGGAGGATCGCGTTGACGATCTGTTGTCGGTGCTCGACGCCGCCGAGAGTGAGCGCGCGACGCTGTTTGGGAACGCCGATACGGGGCCTCCGTGCATCGCTGCAACGGTCTCCCATCCCGACCGGATTGGTGGCCTGATCCTGTGTGGGACCTACGCCAAGGCAAGCTGGAGCGACGACTATCCCTGGGGTTGGACGGATGAAGAATTCGCCGACTTCCGAAGATCCGTGAGGGAGGGCTGGGGGACGACGGAGCGGATGGAGACGGTCGCGCCGTCCATGGCCGGGGACCAGGCGTTCCTGGAATGGTCCGCGACCCTCATGCGTCTCGGTGCGAGTCCTCGAGCCGTTGTTCTGCTGGGAGAGATGACGAGGGCGGTCGATGTTCGCCTTCTCCTGCCTCAGATCACCGTCCCAACGCTCGTGATGCATCGGATCGGTGACCGCATCAATGAGGTGGATCACGGCCGTTACCTCGCGGACCGGATCCCGGGGGCACGATGGGTCGAGCTGCCCGGAGACGACTTCCTGTTGTGGGCAGGCGACACCGACGGGATCGTCGATGAGGTGGAGGAGTTCCTCACCGGCCGTCGGGGCGGAGCCGAGCCGACCCGTGTCGTGGCCACGGTCATGTTCACCGACATCGTCGGCTCGACGGCGCGAGCTCGAGCGCTCGGCGATCGGGCATGGGCCGATCTCCTCGAGAGGCACAACGCCCGCATACGCGCCGAGTTACGCCGGTTCGGCGGCCGCGAGATCGACACCGCTGGTGATGGCTTCCTCACATCCTTCGAATCCCCAGCCTCGGCCATCAAGTGCGCCCGGGCGGTGCTCGGGTCCGTGCACGAGATCGGAGTGGACCTCCGCATCGGCCTGCACACGGGCGAGTGTGACGTCGTCGGAGACAAGCTCCGTGGCATCGCCATCCATATCGGCGCGAGGGTCGCGTCGATGGCTGGGGCAGGCGAGACCCTCGTGTCGCAGACAGTGAAGGATCTGGTGGCGGGATCGGGGATCGAGTTCCAGGACCGGGGCTTGCACGAGCTGAAGGGAGTCCCGGGCGAGTGGCGCCTCTACTCGGTCATCTAACATGCCCAAACGAGTCCGCGTTGCGGCCAGGGGTTCCGTGACTCCGCGCAAAGGATGGTGGCGGCTGAGACCCGAACCCTTCCCACCCTCCAGCCAGCGTGCCACGATGAATCGTCGTGGCGACCGACACCGCACCTGAGAGCACGCTCCAGACTGCACGTCTCGCAGCCGAACGCCGGTCGTGGGTAGAGGCTTTCGAGGCATACACGACCGTCGACCGAGAGGAGCCGCTCGAGCCCGAAGACCTTGATCGGTTCGCGAAGGCGGCATGGTGGACGGGCCGCCCGAACGATTCGATCGCTGCACACGAGCGTGCCTACGCCAAGTATGTGGAGCGTGGCGACGTCGAGCGCGCCGCCTTCGTGGCACTCACGCTCCGCCGCGAGCACGCTGTCAGGCTCGACACCTCCTCCGCCAACGGATGGCTCGCTCGCGCCGTGCGCTTGCTCGCCGACCGCCCGGATGCACCCAGCCAGGGATACCTGGCGATCGCCAACGCGGAGCTCGCGCCATCGCCTCTTCCGGCTGTACGCGGTAGGTTGGAGACAAGCCTGCGGAGAGGCTCTCGAGGCCTCGGGAAGGAGGAAGGCATGGACAAAGTCGTGCACTTCGAGATCCCGGTCGACGACGCGGCCCGGGCTCGTGAGTTCTACGGGTCCGCCTTCGATTGGGACCTGACCGAGATGGACATGGGTGGCGGCAACATGTACACGACCGTCACGACCACCCCCATCGACGAGACGACGAGGCAGCCGACGGAGCCGGGCGGCATCAACGGCGGTCTCATGCGGCGGACCGGTGACACGCCTGCCCCGGTGATCACGATCGGCGTCACGTCGATCGACGAGTCATTGAAGAAGGTGGAAGCGGGAGGTGGCGCCACGGTGCAGCCGCGCACCGAGATCCCCGAGATGGGCGCCTTCGCCTACTTCAAGGACAGCGAGGGCAACGTGGTCGGGTTGTGGGAGAACTTCTGATCTCCTGACCCGGACCGATCGAGCGGTGGCGGGTCTACTCGAGCCACACTCCATCGCGCATCAGGACGCGGCCCTCGAGCTCGTTCGACTCGCGCCACGCCTGGATCTCCTGCGGGGCGATCCGCAGGTAGACGTACTCGTCCGCGAGCGTCCGCGGATCGAACCCCGTCGATCGCGCGTGCGCGTCCTCGAGCTCCGGGTCGGCGCCCATCGGGATCGCCGCGACCCTGCCCTCGACGATCACCACGTCGCGGGTCTGCCCGAGCGCCGCGCGGACCCAGCCGGCACGGATCAGGTTCCTGGCGGTCGGGCTCGCGCTCGGTGTCGCGATCGCCAGCGTCGAGCCGTCCCAGTGATACGAGAGCGGGACGAGGTAGGCGCGCCCGTCCTCGCTCGCCGAGGCGACCCACAGGTCGACGTCATGGCTCAGCCTCTCCAGCGTGTCGGCGGTGCGATCTGCCCGCGATCGCACCGGCGGTTGCGGGGGCTCCTCGGGCATTTCCGTGGATCGCCGACCCGAACGCTCAGGCCGGCTGAAGCGGGCCGATGACGTTGCCGTCCGCGTCGTTCACCCACGCGATCAGCTTGCCGCCTCCGACGTCCTTTGCGTCTTGCAGCACCTCGCAGCCGGTGGCGACGAGCGCCCGGACGCTGCTCGCGATGTCGTCGACGTGCCAGGAGGGCACCGGACCGCTCAACCCCTGGGCGTGGCCGTTGGGGGCCGAGCCCGACGTCCTGCCGGCGACCTTCCAGCCGACGGAGCAGGGCGTGTCCGACTCCGGCGCATCCCCGAAGAGCGCGTTGAACGGCGCCTTCGCCGTGTCGAGGTCCCTGACGGGATAGATGATCGTCTTCACGCCTTCGGTCATGGTTCTCCTCCGCGGTGGCTCGTCACATCGACCGGGACCGTCCGTCAATGGTATGACGGACCGCGAACGGGAAACGTGACGGTTGCAGGCACCACGACTGGCTGGCGGAGCGTTTTCGAGGCCAACCGGACGGTCCCCGACGCCTGAGCGAACGCATCATTCCAACGCGAACGGGCCGGCCCGACATGGGCCGGCCCGTCCGATGACGCGTTCCCCGCGAGCGCTTCAGCCTCGGTCGAGGCGTCGTCCGGTCGACCAACCGGAACCCGCGAGGTCGGTGAACTGGTTGGATTCTGCCGGCTCCCCGGCGAACGGGCGGGGGCAGGTGGCCCCGGCCCGCGAGGGACGGCTCAGCAGCCAGTCACCTCGAGGGTCTCGAGCTGTTTCGGCAAGGACCACCTCCTTTCTCCCGTACCCGCATGGTGCGGCAGAACCCCGGGGAAGGCAACCAGCGAGGTAGGCGACGTCAAGCCGACGGCTGCACGCCGGCGAGCGTGACCCGCAGCCGTTCGGCCGCGGCGGCCGCGGCGGCCGCGGCCCCGAGCTCGCCCTTGACGACGGCGACCTGGATCGCGCCAATCTCAGTGTTGATCCTCACAGGTCTCGAGCGTCGACCGCCTCCCGGATCCGGTCGCGGTCGTAGTCGAGCGCGAACTGATCCGCACCGACCTCATCGGCGTCGCCCGCCGCCTCGTCCACCAGCAACTGCGCGGCCCACAGATCCATGCGCGCCAGGTCGACCTCGGCATGGGGCCGGTACCGCAGCTGGAGGTCGAGGCTCGACCGGGAGACCTGGATCGCCGCGTTGCGGGCCCCGACCCCCTCCCCGGCCCCAACGGCGCGTGCGAGCGAGGCGAGGGCCAGGTTCATCCGGGGTTCGATCAGCCTGGGCACGTCGCCACGTCGATAGGTCTCCCAGGCGGCCTCCATCTCACGCAGCGTCGCGGACGCCGCCGTCCAGTCTCCCGACCCTGCCCCGTCGAAGATCTCGAGCGCCCCGTTCGACAGCGTCGTGAGCTGCGGCGGCATGGACTCGTCGAGCGCATCGGCCGGCACTGCGAGCGCGAGGGCCTCGACGTCGCCGCCACCGGCCGTGTAGAACTCGCCGTACCCGGGCGCGAACACCTTCTCCTCGGTCTTCCCGTCGCTGTGCAGTTCGTCGGCGAGGAGCCCACCCTCGATCGGACCCGTGGGGCCCTGGAGCGTCTGGCCGACCGAACGCACGGTGACCTCCTCGAACACGAAGCCCGGGGCGTTCTCCGTTCGATACACGTCGCCGACCCGCGGATCCCCCGGCATGATCATCGCGGCGGGGCCGTCCCGGCCGGCCATCCACGTGCCCTCGGTCACCACGACGGCCCCGTCCCGGAAATCGAACACATCCTCGCCGAAGTACCAGACGGAACCGTCGTCGGCCTGCGCGTAGTAGTCGTACGCGACCTCCTCGATGCGCCCGTCCAGGAAGGCGTTGTACTGGGACACGAGGGTCTCGACGGGCTGCCCCTCCCACTCGATGATCCGGGTCTCGGGCAGAAGCGTGACCTCGGTCCGGAACGGCTTCCCGTCCACGTGGCCGAGCATCAGGACCGAGTCTTGGAGCGAGACGGGGAACAGCGGGTTGGTGACGTTCGTCGGGTCGGAGAACGTCGGCATCGCGAGGTCGACCCGCTCGCTCTCGGGAGCGACCGGGATGTGGGCCTGCACGGCCGGCTGCGGGATCGTCGTGACCGTTGCGCCCGTGGCCAGCGCTCCGCCCGAGGCCGAACCCCGACCCGCTCGCGCCCATGGGCGAGGCCGCGTCGTTGCTGCTCGTGCAGGCGGCGGCCACGAGCGCGACCGCGACGATCGGCACGAGCCGGCGCGGGCCGTTCGACCGGTCGCGCCGCACGAGCCCCCGATGCCCGTTCATGCCTCCTCCGTCGTCCGGGGATCCGAGCCGGTCAGTCGTCGTTCGAGTCGTCCTGGTCGTTCGAGCCATCCTGGTCGTCGGATCCGTCGTCATCGGCCTCGTGGCCGAGCACCTGGAAGTTCGCGTCGAGACGGACCTCGACCACCCGCCCGTCGTCCAGGCGCACCTCGACCCCGTACGCGGCGCCGTCGTCGCCCGCCTCGGTCTCCGTCACGGTTCCGCCGCCGGTGGACTCCAGCGCGGCCGCGCGGGCCCGGTCAAGCGTCGAACCCGTAAGGGGCCGGTCCGTGTCCCCCGCTCCGGTGGCGATGGCCACGCCCGTACCACCGCCGACGAGCACAAGCGCGACCGCGCCCCCGGCGATCCACCTCGTCCTGCGATCCATGCGATCCACCTCCTTCGTTCGTGCCTGCACCAGGATGGACGGAAGGCGATGAGAGGAGCGTGAACGGAAGGTGAGAGTCCCTTGTGATGCTCAGACCCCGGAGAGGAAGTCCAACACCGACCGCCGGAACTCGTCGGCCGCGACGGGGTCGCCGTACTCGAGGATGTCGGTGCCGTGCCCCCCCGTGTCGAGGAGGACGACCTCGGTGGGCGGCGGAGCCGCGTGCTCGACCTCTGGACGCAGCGCAACGGCATCGCTGTCGAACTCGCCCGCCGCCAAGAGCTTCGGAACGTGCACCTTCCGGACCTGCTCGGTCACGGGGACGCCCGCGTACAGATCGACCCCTGACAGCCAGATGAGGCCTTCGGCATCCAGCCCCCGGGAGAGCGCGTACATCGATTCCATCGCCCCGAGGCTCGCGCCCCCCACGACGACCCGGCTGGCCCCTCGCTCGCGGAGCAGATCGACCGCGAACGCCAGGTCTTCCCAGGCGCTGTCGCTCGCCTGCCCGCCCGAGCAGCCGAGCTCGCCCCCCGGACACACGCCCCGCCGGTCGTAGGTCAGGACCAGGTACCCCCGGTCGGCGAGCAGGGCTGCGAACCCGAGCCACTGTGATTGGTCGCCGGGCTGCATGTGTCCCAGCACGACGCCGACGTCACCCGAACCGAAGACGAGACCCTCCAGCCGCACCCCACCCGCTCCGCGGAACCGCACGGGCTCCGACATCGAGAGGGCCTCGGTCCTATCGAACGCGGGGAAGGCGGACGTGACCTGCGGCGGCGGGGCGGCCGACGGAGATGTGGCAAGTCCAGACCGCTCGCCGGCGCAGCTTGCCGCGGCCAGCGTAAGGCATGCCGCCGCCACGATCGTTCGCGCTCGCATCTCTCAGATGGATACGAGCCGGCCGGCGAGAGAGCCTTCCGAACCGATGCCATCCCTCTCCCAAACAGGCTCGCAGGGCAGCGACCGACGTCGATCCGCCCACGAAGTCGGCCGGATCGAGCACGACCTGGTCGCTATCCCGCGGCGGCGCGGGACAGGTCACGGCGCCGCCACCGCCCCTCTACACTGCCGAGGTGAACGACGGGAGCACGATCACGATCGTCGAGCGGGCACCCACGCCCGACGAGTACCGGCGCCTGCGCGCGAGCGTCGGCTGGAACGAGCTGAGCGCAGACGGCATCCGGGCCGGCCTGTCGGGCTCGCTGTACTCGGTCGTGCTCGAGCGCGACGGCGGGGCCGTCGGCTGCGGTCGCGTGGTCGGGGACGGCGGCGTCTATTTCTATGTGCAGGACGTCATCGTCGTGCCCGAGCTCCAGGGGCTGGGGTGGGGCGCGCGCATCATGGACGCGGTGATGCGCTACCTCGACGCGTCGGTTCGGCCGGGCTCGTTCATCGGACTGATGGCCGCGAAGGACGCCGAGGGGTTCTACCGGCGGTACGGGTTCGAACGGCGCCCGGACGACCGCCCGGGGATGTTCCGGACCCGATGAACGGCCGCGGCGCGAACCCTTCGGTCACGAGCGATGGCCCGCCCTCCCTGCCCTGAGACAACCCCCTCGGTAGCATGGTCGCCGTGCGGAGGACCCTCGCCCTGCTTGGTGTGCTCGCGGTCGCGGCCGCGGTGATCCACGCCCAGGCCTCCGAAGACGCACACCGGCGGAGTCGTCACGGCCTCGAGCCGGCCGGCACCGGGACGACGCGGTTCATCATCGCGGCCGCGGGCGACATCGCCTGCCAGAACGCCCGTACGGGTCGGGCTCGCCGGCGAACTGCCAGTACGACGACACCGCTCGCCTGATCGACGGCGCGAACCTCGCTCGCGTGCTCCTGCTCGGCGACAACCAGTACGACGTGGGCGCTTTCGCCGTCTACATGAGCTACTTCGACCCGACCTGGGGCCGCGCCAGGCCGAACCTGGCCCCCGCCCCCGGGAACCACCCGTACGCGAACGACCCGTCCTCCAGTCCTCGCGGCTACTTCCGATACTTCGGCGACGCGGTGAGGGGACCGGACGGGCTCGGCTATTACTCATACGACGTCGGCGCGTGCCCCGGCGACCCGTGCTGGCACCTGATCTCGCTCAACTCCGAGCTCTGTTTCGCGGCGGGCGGCTGCGGCTCGGCCGCCGATCCGTCCGATCCCGGACCGGGGAACCGGATGTACGCGTGGCTCGCGCAGGACCTCGCCGATCATCCCGACTCGGACTACCCCTGCACCCTCGCCTACTGGCACCATCCGCGGTTCTCGTTCTCCACCGGGAGCGGCGCGACGAGCACGGTGGGCCCGCTCTGGCGGTTGCTGCACGCGGCTCGCGCCGATGTCGTGCTGAACGGTCACTCGCACAACTACCAGCGCTGGCGCCCCATGGACCCGAACGGCGGCCTCGACCGTGAGACGGGGATCCGCGAGTTCGTGGTCGGGACCGGCGGCGCGAGCCACTACGCCCTGCCGAGCGGCGCGACGCCCGACAACCTCGTCGCGGCGCAGGCGGATGCGTTCGGCGTCCTGAAGCTCACGCTGAAGGCGGACCGGTACCGGTGGCGGTGGGTGTCGGCCGCCGGGCAGCCGGCGTTCGACGACGCCTCGGAGCACGCCGTTCGGTGCGTGCGCGCTACCCCTTGACGCCGGTGAGCGTCACACCCTCGACGAACACGCGCTGCGCGAGGAAGAACAGGATGATCACCGGCAGCATGAACAGCACGGAAGCGGCCATCGTCAGGTTCCACTGGGTCTGGAACTGCCCCCGGAACTCGGACAGGCCGATCGAGAGGGTCCACAGCTTCGGGTTCTCGCCCAGGTAGAGCAGCGGCGCGAAGAAGTCGTTCCACGAATAGAGGAACTGGAACAGCGCGACCGCGGCGATCGCCGGCTTGGCGAGCGGCACGATCAGCCTCGTCATGATCTGCCACTCGTTGGCGCCGTCCACCCGCGCCGCGTCCGAGAGCTCGGACGGGATCGTGAGGAAGAACTGGCGGAGCAGGAAGATCGTGAACGCGTCCCCGAAGAACAATGGAACGATCAACGGCTTCATCGTCCCGATCCACCCGAACCGCACGAACAGGATGTACAGGGGGATCACGGTCACCTGGAACGGCAGCATCATCGTCGCCAGGACGACGAGGAACGTCGCTTCCCGCCCCCTCCACCGGATCCGCGAGAGCGCGTACGCGACGGGGATGCACGAGACCACAACCCCGATCGTCGACAGCGAGGCGACCAGGAACGTGTTCCTCGTGTACGTGAACAGCGGGATCGCGTGGAAGACGTCGGTGAAGTTCGACCAGCGGAACGGGCTCGGCCATAGGTTCGCCCCGAGGACCTGCTGGTCCGTCATCAGCGCCGTCAGCACGATGAAGACGACGGGGAGCAGGAAGATCATGGCCACCGCGATCATCACCGCGTGGTTGCCCACCGACAGGAGGAACCGGCGCCGGCGCACCTGCGGTGGGACCCGGCGGGGGACGACCGTGACCGCGGTGCGCGGTCGGGCCGGTGGGGCGAGGGTGGTGGCTATCGGAACCCTCCCTGGTAGTGCACCCAGCGTCGTGATGTCTTGATCAGGATCGCGGTGCAGGCCATCGTGATCAGGAACAGCACCCACGCCATCGCCGAGGCGTAGCCCATCCGGAAGTTCGCGAAGCCCTTCACGTACAGGTACAGCGAGTAGAACAGCAGAGACCCCTGCGGGGAACCGACGTTGACGGCCGCCGAGCTCTGGGCCGATCCCGCGACGGCGAAGCTCGCGACGTACGCCTGGGTGAAGTACTGGAAACCGTAGATCACGCCGATCACGAGCGAGAAGAAGATGACCGGCGACATCATCGGCAGCGTCACGTACCGGAACCTCTGCCACCGACCCGCGCCCTCGATGTCGGCGGCCTCGTACAGGTGCGCCGGCACGTCCAGGAGGCCCGCGAGGAAGATGATCATCGTCTGCCCGACCCCCCACAGCCCCAGGAACACGAGCCCCCACTTCGAGGTCGACGGGTCGAAGAACCAGAGCGGCGGGTGAGCCACGCCGAGGCCCCGCAGGATCTGGTTCACGGGGCCGATCGATGGGTTGAGGATGAACACGAACGCGAGGGCGGCCGCCACCGGCGGGGCGAGCGTCGGCAGGAAGTAGACGGTGCGGTAGACCCGATGCCCCCGACGCGGTCGCGTCAGCAGCATCGCCGTCAGCATCGCGAACGTGATCTCGAGCGGGAGGCCGACCGCGATGATCCACAGCGTGTTGCGCATCGCCTGCCAGAACTGCGGATCCTTGGTGAACATGAAGGTGTAGTTCTCCAGGCCGACGAACCGCGGAGCGGAGAGCAGGTCGTAGTTCGTGAAGCTGTAGTACAGGCTGGCGAACATCGGGTAGACGATGAACGCGAGGAACCCGATGATCCACGGCGACAGGAACAGCGCGACGACGCCGTAGCGGCGCAAGGAACGATCCCGCGCTCGGCGCCGCGGGGCGAACGTTCGCCCCGCCGAGGCCGTTCTCACCGAAGCAATAGGACGATCCTCCCCATCAGCTCGCAGCGGCAATCTCGTCGTCGATCTGCTGCGCCGTCTGTTGGAGGCCCGTCTGGAGGTCGGCGACGTCGCCCGCCTGCCAGTCCGCGCCGAAGGCTTCGACGAGATCCTGGTCGGTGATCCCAATCTCGCTCGTCTGCTTGTAGTGCGAGCCCTGGTCGGCGAACACGTCCAGGAACGTCTGGAACTGCGGCGTGATGTCGAGCCCGGGCGACTCGAGCGCCGGGATACGTCGTCGGGACGTTGCGGATGATGTTCGTCATCTCGACGAGCGCGTCGGTGTTCGTGGCCAGATACTGCACCAGGAGCCACGCCTCCGCGGGATGCGCGGAACCACGGGGGATGCCGACGATCGTCCCGCCGACCCGGCCGATCCCGTACTGGCCCTCCTGCCCGTCGGGCGTCGGGTACGGGGCCGTGCCGTAGTTCAGGTCGGGGGCGTAGTCCTCGATCATCGCGACGCGCCACTCCCCGTCGAACATCATCGCGACCCGTCCGCGGTGGAAGTCGTTCGGCTCGGACCATTCGTCACCCTGTCCGGCCACGAACTCCTTGAGGTTGTCCGCGCCGTAGAAGTCCACCAGGTCCTTCTGCCACTGGAACAGCCTCTGCCAGTCCGGGTCCGACGCCACGGCGGACGCGGTGCCGTCCTCGTTGTAGTAGTCGGCGCCGAAGATGATGGCCAGCTCCAACGGCGTGAACTCGTAGTAGCCGAACCAGGGGACGAACCCGGCCACCTTGATCGATCCGTCCGGGTTGAACTCGGTGAGCTCCTTGGCCATCTCGGTGAGCTCGGACATCGTCTTCGGGGGCTCCGTGTAGCCGTGCTTCGCGAGCAGGTCCTTGTTGTAGTACAGGCCCATCGCGTCGGTGAGGAACGGCAGCGCGCACTGGCTCCCGCCGTAGCTCGTGTACCGCGTGACCGATTCCGGGAAGATGCTGGTGTCCAGCCCCGACTGCTCGATGTACGGGGTGAGATCCTGCCAGGCGTCCGATGCGCAGAACTTGCCCACGCTGTCGAGCGACCAGGACATCACCGCGTCGGGTGGGTTCCCCGCACGGATCGCCGCGAGGACCTTCTCGTCGTTCTCCCCGATGCCGGGACGAACATCCACCGTGATCCACGGGTACTCCTGCTCGAACATGTCGAAGACCACCGACATCTTCTTGTACTCGGCACCCCCGAACGGCACCCACATCGACACCGTGGCCGGCGCGTGCGACGCGTCCGGGCCGGTCTCGATCGGCGGCGGCGCGCCCTGATCCTCGGTACCGGCGGTGCACGCCGCCGCGATCACGCCGAACACCGCCAGCAGCACCATCCATCGCCTCATCGCCATCCTCGCCCCCTCCATCCGTCCCGCCTTCCTCTCATGTCTCGGTACGTTCGACCACCCAAGGCCCCTCAGGTGGCGACGACCCCATTCGTCCGTGTGAAGAGCAGGTCCTGCGCGGCCTGCAGCGCCATCCACACCGCCCCCAGCACCACCGCCTCCTCGCCCAGCGGCGAGACCTCGAGCCGGACCGAGAAGGGCGTCACCGCTCGGAGCGCCTCGGTCACCGGTTCGAGCAGGAGATCGCCGTTGCGCCCGATCCCGCCGCCCAGCACAACCAGCTCCGGATCGACGATCGGCACGATCGCGGCGGCCGCGAGCGCGATCCGGTCGGCCTCGAGCTCGACCACCCTTCGAGCGATCGGGTCGCCCCGGCGCGCGGCCGCGAACACCTTCCTCGCCGACAGCGGCGGCTCCATCCCGAGTCGGCGGGCGGCGGCGACCACGCCGGTAGCGCCGGCCTCCGTATCCAGCACTCCGCGCCGGTGCAGGACCTTGTCCCTGGGGTCACCGCCGATAGGGAGATATCCCACCTCGCCGGCGGCGCCCGTGTGCCCGCGGTAGAGCTCGCCCCGCAGGATCAGGCCGGCGCCGACGCCCGTCCCGACGTGCAGGTAGACGAAGTTCTCGACCCCCTTGCCGAGACCGAGCCATTGCTCGCCGAGCGCGGCCAGGTTCACGTCGTTCTCGAACGCGACCTTCGTCCCGAGCTCTTCCTGGACGGCCTGCGCGAGACCGCTCCGCCCCCAACCCGGGAGCGCGTGCGCGAGGGCCACGTGTCCGGTGACCGGATCGAAGACCCCGGGGCTCCCGACCGTGGCGAACGTGACCTGCTTCCACTTCACGCCGGCCTCGGCGGCGAGCGCGTGCGAGACCTCGCCGATCTGCGAGATCAACGTGCGTTGGCTCCGGACCCGAGCCCGCTCGTCTCGGCGGGCGACGATCTCGCCGGCCAGATTGGCGATCGCGGCGCGGACGAAGTCCCGGCCGACGTCCAGCCCCACGACCCACCCCGCCCGAGGGTTCAGCTCGTACAGGACGGCGGCTGGGCCCCTTCCGCCGCTCGAACGCCCCGCGTCACGGACCAGCCCCGCACCAAGGAGCGCGGCAAGCGCCTGGGACACCGTCGGCTTCGAGAGGTCGCTGTCGCGGGCGATCTGGGCCCTGGAGACGGGGCCCATCTGACGGACGAACTCGAGGACCGAACGCTCGTTGATCGCCTTCAGCAGGCTCGGCGTCCCCGCGGCGAACGTGTGATCGGCCGTGCCGCCCCCTCGAGTCCGGAAAGAGTTTGGAAACTTTCCTAACTATTCGGCAGGATGCTACGCTCGGCTCGGCTCCCCAGTCAAGACAAGCGAGGGCACGTGTCCCCGTTCGAAGACGACCGAGTGCTCGCGATCGTCCGCTACCGGGAGCCCTGCGACCTGGGAGCCGTCGTCGGCGCGCTGCGGGCCGGCGGGATCGACGCGATCGAGATCACCGCCGACACGCCCGGAGCGCTGGAGGCCGTCGCCACGGCTCGCGAAACGGGAGCGCCGATCGGGGCGGGGACGATCGGCACCGTCGAGGAGGCGCGTGCGTTCGCGGGCGCCGGCGCCGCCTTCCTGGTCAGCCCGGGGCTCGTCCCGCGGATCGTGCTGGAGGGACGAGAGCTCGGCGTGCCGACGGTCCCCGGCGTGCTCAGCCCGACCGAGGTGCAGGGAGCGGCCGCGGCGGGCGCGAGCACCGTGAAGCTGTTCCCCGCGAGCCTCGGAGGGGTCCGGTATCTCGGCGCCTTGCGGGGACCGTTCCCCGACGTCCGCTTCATCCCGACGGGCGGGATCGGCATCGAGGACGTGCCTCGCTGGTTGGAGGCGGGCGCCGCGTGCGTCGGACTCGGGAGCGCGCTCGCCGGCGACGCGGCGCCGCGGACGCGGTCCGATCTCGAACGGATCTCGGACGACGCCCGGCGGGCCGTCGACCTCGCGGGAGGAGGCGCGTGACGCCCGTCCCGGACGTGGTCGCGCTCGGCGAGACGATGCGCTCCGTCATCACGGTGCACGGGCCGACCCGTGATCGCCCGGTCCCGTTCGTCACCCACGGCGGTGCCGAGAGCAACGCGTGCGTCGCGCTCGTACGGCTCGGGTTCGGCGCCGCGTGGGTGAGCCGGCTCGGCACGGATGCCGCCGGCGACCTCGTGATGGAGGAGCTGCGTGCGCACGGCGTCGACCTCCGTTGGGTCCGCCGCGACCCGGAGCGCCCGACCGGATCGATGTTCCGCGAGACGATGGGCGGCCCGCCGGTCTACGAGCGGACCGGGTCCGCCGCGAGCGCGCTCGAGCCGACGGACCTCGACGGGGTGCCGGTGGGGCAGGCCTCGGCCGTGCTCGTCACCGGCATCACGGCCATGCTGGGCGAGGGCCCGCAGCGGGCGGCGATCGCGCTGCTCGAACGCGCGCGCGGCCTGCGGGTGGTCGACCCCAACCTGCGCCGGGGCCTGTGGGGATCCGACCGTGCGCGGGAGCTCGTCCGACCGCTCGTCGAACGGGCCGACGTCCTGATCGGCGGCGAGGCCGAGCTCGCCGAGCTGGTCGGCGGACCCGGCGGCCGTGCGCTCGCCGAACGATGCCGGGATCTGGGTCCGCGCGAGGTGGTGCTCAAGCGCGGCGCCGACGGCGCCGCGGCGCTCACGACCCTGTGGATCGAGCATCGGCCCCCTCCCCGCCCGGACGTCGACCCCGTCGGCGCGGGTGACGCGTTCAACGCCGGGTACCTGGCCGCACGGCTCTCGGGAGGGTCGGTCGAGGAGGCGCTCGAGCAGGGGGCACGTTGCGGAGCCGAGGTCGCCTCGACGATCGGCGACACGGGATCCCCCGATGGACCGATGCCGAACGAACGTGAGAACGAAAGGAGGTCTCCGTGACCAGGGATGCACGACAGCCGCCCGACGTTGTCCGAACCGAAGGCGCCGTACAGTCCGGTCGTCGTCGGCGGTCCCTTCGCGTACACGGCGGGGCAGGTGGCGTTCGGGCCCGATGGCACGCTCGTGGCCGGGGGGGTCGAGGAGCAGACCCGACAGGTGCTCGACAACGTCGAACGATGCCTGGCGTCGGCCGGGTGTTCGATGGACGACGTCGTCAAGGTCACGACGTTCCTCAGCGACATCGCGGACCTCGACGCGTACAACCGCGTCTACGAGCAGCGGTTCGCGGCGCCGTACCCCGCGCGCTCCACGGTGGGAGCGCGGCTCGCCGACGGGCTCCTCGTCGAGATCGAGGCCGTCGCGCTCCTCCCCTCGGCTCGCCGGGACGCCGGCGAGGGAGGCTGAACCCGCTCGGACCCGCTCAGAAGAAGGTGGCGACGACCTCAACGACGGCGTCGTCGTCGTCGACCAACGGGATCAGCCGCCACCGGTCGAGCATCGAGCACGGGTGCGAGATGCCGCAGGCGACGAGATCGCCGACGCGGAGCCGGGTGCCCTCCTCGACGCGGCAGTACAGGTGCTGATCGTCGAGCCGGACCGCCTCCACGGTGCCGTCCAGGTCGTCCACGGCGTCCTCGCGCCGGGCTCTCAGCACGCGCGGCAACCCGTGATCGAACGACACGTCACGGCGCCCGAGGCCAACGATCGCGAGCCCGTCCTCCGGCGTGGAGAGCACGGCGCCCCACACCTCGATCGCGTTGCGGAACCGGCCCTCGACCGCTCGGTGCGCGAACGGCGACGAGCGCTCGTACATCCCGACGTCGTGCACGACGTACGCCCCTGCACGCAGCACCACCGGCATCGCGACCCCCGATCGACCACCGCCGAGCTCGTCGACCACGAGATCGAAGAAGACGCTGCCGCCGGCGCTCACGAACGACCCCGGGGACAGGAGATCGTGCGCCCGGAGACGCGTCCCCAGCGCGCGCAGGTCGGCGAGGTACCGCCGGACCTCCTCGAGCGCGGCGGGCCCTCGATCGTGTGCGATCGTCCCCTCGTAGCCCGCGAGACCGGCGAGCAGCAGGTTGGGGGAGATCGCGACGCGCCGCGCGATGGCGAGGGCCTCCTCGGCATCCCGGCACCCCGTGCGACCGCCCGCGTGGCCGAGCTCGAGCAGCACCGGCAGGGGACGCGGGGGCGTCTCCTCTCGCAGGACCGTCTCGAGCAGCTCGACCCCTCGTTCCGAGTCCACGTAGCACGCGAGATCGTTCGCGTCATCGCGGAGGTCGTGCACCGCCCACCGGATCGCGGCGGCGTCGGTGAGCGGGTTCGCGACGAGGATCCGCGGGACGCCGGCCGCCCGCATCACCCGGGCCTGCGCCGCCGTCGCCGCGGAGATCCCCCAGGCCCCCACGTCGAGCTGCCGCCGCCAGAGCTGCGGAGCCATCGTGGTCTTTCCGTGCGGGGCGATCGACACCTGGTGCTCGTCGCAGTACGCGGCCATCAGCGAGACGTTGTGTTCGAGCGCCGAACGCCGGATCACGATGAACGGCGGCTCCAGGTCGTCCAGCGTCCAGCCCTGGCTGCCCGCCTCGAGCAATGGCACCGGGTCGGAGACGCGGGGCATCCCCTTGCCCGTCCCGTCGATCCGTACGTCGCGCAGGAGCCGCGGCGCCGTGGCGCTCATCGCGCGAAGCGCGGCAGGTGCTCGCGGTTCGCGTCGAGGATCGCGTCGAGCAGACCGGTCGCGGCGTCGGCATCGGGTACCAGCGGGTTCGCAAGCAGCGCCCTGAGCGCGAGCGATCGGTCACCGGTCACCGCGGCCTCGATCGTCAACCGCTCGTAGGCCTTCGCATGCTGGACGAGCCCGAGCATGTCCGGCGCGAGCGGCGCGACGGGGATCGGGTGAGCGCCCTCGGCGTCGATCCTCGCGGCGACCTCGACGACGTCGTCGTCCTCGAGGTTCGGGATCGATCCGGCGTTGCGGACGTTCACGACCTGTGCGTCGCCGGTCCCCGACGCGAGCGACGCGACGAGCCGGGCCGCCGCTTCGCTATAGAACGCCCCGCCACGGCGCTCGAGGAGCCGGGGCTTCTCCGCGAGCTGAGGGTCGCGGTACAGCTCGAGCAGGTCGTGCTCGATCCGCATCACCTCCTCGGCACGGGTGGTCCCTCCGACCTGACGCTTAAGCATCTCCCGGGTGCGGTAGTAGTAGCGGAGGTAGTAGGAGGGCACGGCCCCGAGCGCTCGCATCAGCTCGGGAGGGATCTCCGCGTCCGCGCTCAACCCCTCGAGGTCGGTCTCGAGGAGCTCGGGCAGACGGTCGACCCCGTCCACCTTCACCGCCCGAACCCAGGACAGGTGGTTCAACCCGACCTGTTCCAGCTCCACCCGCTCGGGGTCGACCCCGAAGCGCTCGGCGAAACGGCGCTGGAATCCGATCGCGACGTTGCACAGGCCGATCGCGCGGACGTCACGATCGAGCAGCGCCTGCGTCACAAGGCCGGTGGGGTTCGTGAAGTCGATGAACCAGCACCCGGGCGCGCCCCTGCGTGCGGCGAGCTCGGCGAGCTCGAGCACGACCGGGACGGTCCGAAGCGCCTTCGCGAACCCGCCCGCGCCGGTGGTCTCCTGCCCGATGCACCCGAAGCGCGGCGGGATCGTCTCGTCGAGCAGCCGAGCCGCCTGGCCGCCGACGCGGAGCTGCACGATCACGAACGCGGCGCCGTCGATGGCCTCGTCGCGATCGTCGGTCAGGACCGTGCGCCCGCCGAACCCCGCCCGGTCGAGCATCCGACGCGCGAGGCCGCCCACGACCTCCAGCCGCGAGGGATCGACGTCCAGCAGCGCGAGCTCGTCGACGGGGAACCGGTCGGCCCGCCGGATGAACCCTTCGACCAGTTCGGGCGTGTAGGTGCTTCCGGCCCCTACGATCGCCACCTTCACACCCATCGTTCGGCATCGTACACTCCGGGCGATGAAATGGTTAGGAAAGTTTCCTGACTCATTCCTCGCCGAGATCGCCGGCCAGCCGGACGCCCTGCGGCGGGCCGCGCGCGCGCTCACCGATCAGCTGGACACGATCGAGGCCGTGCGTGACGCGGGCCGCCGGACCGGGGGCGGGGTCGTCTTCACAGGGATGGGGGCCTCGTACGACGCCTGCTATCCGGCCGTGAACGAGCTCGCGGTCCACGGGGTCCTCGCGCTGCAGATCGATGCGGCGGAGCTCCTGCATTTCCGGACCCACGTCCTGTCCGCCGCCACCGTGCTCGTGATCGTGAGCCAGTCGGGCCAGAGCGCGGAGGTGGTTCGCCTGCTCGACGCGTTCGAGGACCGAGCCGAACGTCCCGCGGTGCTCTCGGTCACGAACGGGCTCGCGAACCCCCTCGCCGCGCGAGCCGATCTGCGCCTGGACACGCGGGCGGGAACGGAACAGGGTCCCTCCACGATGACGTTCGCGGCCTCGCTCGTGCAGCTGACGGCGGTCGCCGGCGCGTTGTCCGGGTCGGACATGGATCCCGTCGGGCGTGCGAGGACGGCGGCCCGCGAGGCCTCCGACGCGGTGGAGACCGTGCTGGAGGACGAGGCCCTCGCCGCCCGGATCGCCGACGTCGCGGACCGCGACACGCTCGTCGTGCTGGCGAGGGGTCCGGCTCGGGCGGCGGCCGAGATGGGTGCGCTCACGCTGAAGGAATGCGGCGTCGCGGCCGAGTCCTACGAGACCGCCGCGTTCCGGCACGGCCCCTTCGAGCTCGCAGGGCCCGCGCTCGGCGCCATCGTCGTCGCGACCGAGCCCGAGACCCTCGCGCTCGACCTGGGGCTCGCTGCCGACCTTGTCGAGGCGGGCGCCTCGGTCGTGGTGCTGTCGTCGGAGGGCGATGTACCCGATGGGGCGCTCGCGGTGCGGATCCCGTCGGTGGACCGCCTGCTCTCGTCCGCGATCTCCATCGTGCCGATCCAGCTGCTCGCGTGGTGGCTCGCGAACGCGCGGGGGCGCGTCCCCGGCGCGTACACGAGGTCCTCGAAGGTGACGACCCGTGAATGACGGCCCACGCGTCGCGCTGACGTTCGACGCCGAGCATCCGGATCGACCATCCGCCGCGCCGGGCGGCGCCGAGCGCATCCTGGATGCGCTCGGCCGATCGCAGGCCCGGGCGACGTTCTTCGTGCAGGGCCGGTGGGCGATGGCGAACCCGAGCCTCGTCCGCCGGATCGCCGATGAGGGACACCTGATCGGCAACCACTCCACGTACCACGCTCGCATGACGCTCCTGTCGGACGACGGTCTGCGCGCCGACGTCCGCCAGGCGGGCGAGACGATCGCCGAGCTGGCGGGCGTCGATCCGACGCCATGGTTCCGCTGCCCGTTCGGTGACGGGCACGACGACGAGCGGGTTCTGCACGCGCTCGAGGAGCTCGGCTACCGGAACGTCCACTGGCACGTCGAGACCGAGGACTGGGAACCCTGGCGGACCGCGGACGAGATCGGCAGCGACGCCGTCTCGGGCGCGATGCGGCACGGTGACGGGGCGGTGGTCCTCCTGCACACGTGGCCGCTCGCGACCGCCGACGCCGTGCCGGTCGCGCTCGCGGGCTTCGAGCGAGCCGGTGTCCGCCTCGCGGCGATCGACGAGCTGGATGCGCTCCCGTGAGGGCGGCCCTGATCGCGGTCGACGGGGGTGGCTCGAAGGTGGATGCCGTCGTCGTGACCCGGGACGGCACGCTGCTCGGCACCGCCAGGGTGGAGCCGTCCGACGGCGGTCGCGCGAAGGGTGAGCTCGCACCCGTCGTGTCGGCCGTCGAGGCGGCCTCTCGGAGCGCGGGCGCCGATCCCGGGCGGCAGCCCGTCGCCCCCCTCGGCGTCTTCTGCCTCGCCGGCGCGGACCTGCCGTCGGACGAACGCTCGATCCTGCGCCGGGTTCAACGGCACGGTTGGACCAGCGAGACGGTGCTCCGCAACGACACGTTCGCCGTCCTGCGAGCGGGGACCGACCGGACCTGGGGTGTCGGTGTCGTCTGCGGCTTCGGCACCAACTGCTCGGCCGTCGCGCCGGACGGCAGGACGTACCGCTTCCCGGCGCTCGGCTGGATCGCCGGCGACTGGGGCGGCGGTTCCGACATCGGCGAGGCGGCGCTGTGGCACGCGGTCAGGTCCGAGGACGGACGGGGGCGCCGCACGGCCCTGGCGTCCGGCGTGGCCGCCCACTTCGGGTTCCGACGCCCCCGGCAGGTGATGCAGGCGATGTATTTCGGCCGGTTGGACGAGAGCCGGCTGGCCGAGCTGGCCCCGCTCGTGTTCGCCGCCGCGGCCGAGGGGGATGCGGTCGCGACGTCGATCGTCGACCGTCAGGCGGACGAGATCGTCGCGATGGCGGGGACGGCCATCCGCCGGCTCCGGATGACCAAGCTCGACGTCCACGTCGTCCTGGGTGGCGGGATCTTCCGCAATCGGTTCGCGCCGTTCTTCGACCGGATCGACGACGGGATCCGGGAGATCGCACCCACCGCCTCCCTGAACGTCCTCGAGGCGCCCCCCGTCCTGGGCGCGGCGCTGCTGGGGCTCGACCGCCTGGGGGCGAACGGCCGAGCCAAGGCTCGCCTGCAGGCTGCCTTGACCGACGCTTCCCTCGACCACAGACTCGAACGCGCGGAGCGGGGGTAGCCATGGCGAGGATCGTGCTCGACGGGGTCACGAAGGTGTTCGGCGCCGACGTCGTGGCCGTCGACGACGTGTCGCTCGAGATCGGCGACGGTGAGTTCATGGTCCTCGTCGGTCCGTCGGGGTGCGGCAAGTCCACGATCCTGCGGATCCTCGCCGGTCTCGAGGAGGTGACGGCCGGCGAGGTGTTCATCGACGATCGGCAGGTCACGGACCTTCCCCCCAAGGCCCGCGACATCGCGATGGTGTTCCAGAACTACGCCCTCTATCCGCACATGACCGTCGAGCAGAACATCGGGTTCGGTCTCAAGCTGCGGAAGACGCCCGCGGTCGAACGCGAGCGTCGCGTGGAGGACGTCGCCCGGATCCTCGGTCTGGACGGCCTGCTGCAACGCAAACCGGCCGAACTCTCCGGGGGTCAGCGGCAGCGCGTCGCGATGGGCCGCGCGATGGTTCGCGAGCCGGTGGCGTTCCTGATGGACGAGCCGTTGTCGAACCTCGACGCCAAGCTCCGGGTCCAGATGCGGGGACAGTTCGCGAAGCTGCACGAACGCCTCCGAACGACCACGGTGTACGTGACGCACGATCAGGTGGAGGCGATGACGCTCGGGGAGCGCGTCGCCGTCCTGCGCGACGGCGTGCTGCAGCAGGTCGACACCCCGCAACGCCTGTACCAGCACCCCGCGAACCTGTTCGTCGCCGCGTTCATCGGCTCGCCGCCCATGAACCTGGTGGGCGCGACGGTCGGTGACGGCGCCGTCCGGTTCGCGGGGTTCGAGATCCCGATCCCGGGCGACCTGGATCTGACCGGCATCGAGGGACGGGACGTGATCCTTGGGATCCGACCGGCGGACCTCGAGGACGCCGCCGTCTGGTCCGGATCGAGCCTCCCGACCATCACCGTGATGGCGGACGTCACCGAGGATCTCGGGTCGGAGGTCAACGTCCTGTTCGCGGTCGACGCGCCCCCGGTGGAGACCGACGAGACGCTCGCCGCCTCGGAGCAGGAGGGCGAGGGTGAGATCCCGCTCCTGGCCGAGGAGCCACGCGCCGTCTTCTGCGCACGCGTGGATCCTCGGACCTCGTGCGGTCCGGGCACACCCATCCGCCTGTCGATCGACCCCCGCAGGTTCCACTTCTTCGACCCACACACGGGCCTCGCGCTCTCCACGGTCCCGGTCCCGGCCACGGCCGTAGACTCGAGGTCATGAGAGCGCTCGAAGGCCTGTCCGATCGCTTCATCGGCGAGATCGCCGGTCAGCCCGACGCGATGCGGCGGGCGGCCGCGGCGCTCGTGGACCAGCGCGACGAGCTCGAACGGATCCGGGAGGCGAGCGAGTCGGCCCGGACGATCGTGTTCACCGGCATGGGCGGCTCCTACGACGCCTGCTACCCGGCCGTGAACGACCTGGCCGCTCGCGGCGTCGCGGCGCTGTTGGTCGACGCCGCGGAGGTGCTGCACTTCCGCCGGCCGATCCTGAACGCGAGGACCCTTGCCGTCGTCGTCAGCCAGTCCGGCGAGAGCGCCGAGATCGTGCGCCTCGTGAACGAGCTCGCCAAGCAACGCACCCGGCCCTTCGTCGTCGCGCTCACCAACGGCACCAACAACGACCTCGCACGCCGGGCGGACATCGAGCTCGACACGTGGGCGGGCCCCGAGTCGGGGCCATCGTCGATGACCTTCGCGGCCTCGATGACCACGCTCTCGGGGCTCGCGCGGCTGCTCGCCGGCGACAGCGTCGACACCGCGGTCGATCGGACCCGGACGGCGGCGGAGGGTGCGGCGCGGTCCGCCGAGCGACTCCTCGACGACCCCGAGGCCCTCGCGGTCGAGCTCGAGGCGTGGCACGGCGGTCGGGGCGTGATCGTGCTGCTCGGCCGCGGCCCCGCCCGAGCCGCGACCGAGCTCGGCGCGCTCGTGCTCAAGGAGTCCGGGGTGATGGCCGAGTCGGTCGAGGCCGGACTGTTCCGACACGGGCCGCTCGAGCTCGCCGGCCCGGGCATGAGCGCGATCGTGATGGCCACCGAACCCGAGACCCGGCGCCTCGACCTCGGCCTCGCGGCCGATCTGGTCGACGCGGGTGCCGCCGTCATGGTGGTCACGCCGGACGGCGAGGCGCCCAAGGGCGCCCGCGCGGTCGCGACCGGCTACCTCGACCGGGCGCTGATGTCGGCCGTGGGCGTGATCCCGACACAGCTCCTGGCGTGGCGGCTCGCCGGCGCGCGCGGTCGCACGCCGGGCGCGTACCTGCGCGCCTCGAAGGTCACCACCCGGGAATAGCCCCCGGTCAGCCGGCGTTCGCCGAGCTCGGCTCGGCGAGGGGCAGCCACGCGATCACCGTGGTCCCGCGGCCGGGCTCGCTCTGGACCTCGCAACCCCCGCCCGCGAGCTGGGCGCGTTCGATCATCGTCGGCAGCCCGAGGTGGCCGGGCTCGGGCGAATCGATCACGGCGACGTCGAACCCGAGCCCGTCGTCGCCGATCACCATCCGTACGCCGCCGTCGAAGACGGCGATCGACACGTGGATCCGGGTCGCGGAGGCGTGCTTGCGAGCGTTCCCGATCGCCTCCTGTGCGATCCGGAACAGGATCGCTCGAACCTCGGGGGCCGGCTCGATCGGCAAGGCGTCCTCGATCTCGGGCACGGGGTCCGCGTCGCCCACGTAGGCGCGCAGGGCGGGGACGAGGCCCTCGCGGTCGAGCGCGGGCGGCCGGAGCTCGAACAGCAGGTGACGGAGCCTCTCGACCGACGAGCGGATCACGTCGCGCAGCTCCTCGGCCTCCTGCCGGAGCGCGGGATCCTCGATCTGGTGGGCGAGCACCTGCGCGCGGATGTCGGCGGCGCTCATCACCTGGATCGGATCGTCGTGGATGTCGGACGCGATCCGCCTGCGCTCCTCCTCCTGCGCGTCCTCGAGTCGCAGGAGCAGTTGACGGCGGTCCTCCATCGTTCGCCGCAGGACGTCCAGGCTCCTGCGGAGCCGGCCCTCGACGCGCTTGGTCCTCGTGATGTCGGTCATGACGCCACGCCAGAAGAGCGGGTCGTGTTCCGCGCCACGGACCAAGACCGCCTCGTCGCGGATCCAGACCTCCCGCCCGTCGGCGGCGAGCAGCCGGTATTCCGTCCGGAACGGATCGCCGGTCCGCACGGACTCGCGATGCTCCGCCAGCACGCGTTCGCGGTCGTCCTCGTGGATCCGATCGACCCACAGGGCCGGGTCGTCGCGCCACTGCTCGACGGTGAAGCCGAGGAGCGGTTCGATCTGCGGGCTCGTGTAGATGTTCGACGAGCGGTCGTCGTTCGCGTCCACGTACAACACCGCCGGGATGCCCTCGACGAGGTGCCGGTACGTCTCGTGCGCCTCGCGGAGCTGCTCGGCGAGCCCCTGCGGGACGGAGACCTCGCTCACAGCTTGTACCCGAATCGGCGCAGCAGCTCCTTGCGTTCGGCCTCGTCGGCGTCGGTCTCGACACCGACCGGCGAGGAGCCGTCGATCACGCCGAGCACGCCGCGGCCCTGCTCGGTCTCGCCTACCACGACCTCGAGCGGGTTCGCCGTCGCGCAGAAGACGCGGCAGACCTCCGGGACCGCCTTGACCGCGTTCAGGACGTGGACCGGGAACCCCTCGCGCAGCGCGACGACGAACACGTGTCCGGCGCCGATCGCCTGCGCGTTCCGGACGGCGACGTCGACGAGCTCGTCGTCGTTGCCGCTTCGGCGCACGAGCCGGGGGCCGCTCGCCTCGTTGAACGCGATGCCGAACCTCAGGCCGGGGACGTTCACGCAGGCCTCGTGCAGGTCCTCGACCGTCTTGATGAAGTGGGACTGCCCGACGATGACGTTCAGATCGTCGGGCTTGTCGAACGGGACGGCCGTGATGTCCACCGGCGAACCTCTCCTCGTCGTCGGGCGACCTCGAGGGACCGGGTCATCGGATCCCCTCGAGCCTGGAGAGTAGCCCGGCGAGCAGCGAGATTCGAGGAACCACGCTCGACAGGTCGAGCCACTCCTTCGGGCCGTGGTCGTCGCCGCCGATCGGCCCGAGCCCGTCGAGCGAGGGCACGCCGGCGCCGGAGGTCGTGTTCGCGTCCGAGGCGCCGCCGGTCGCCGCGTCCCTGAGCTCGAACCCGAGCTCGCCCGCCACCTCGATCGCGAGCGCCGCGAGCCTCGCGCCGCCCTCCTTCTTCTCCATGGGCCGGTGCCACCCGTTGCTGATCGTCGTCACGCTCACGTCCGGGACCGTGTGCTCGTTCGCGATCGCCTCGACGGCCGCCCCGGCCTCCTCGAACGTCGCCTCCTCGGGGGACCGGACGTCGACCTCGAGCACGCAGCGTTCGGCGACGACGTTCGGTCGCGTGCCGCCGTGCACGACGCCCACGTTCACGGTCACGCCTGGCCAGCGGCCGTTGAGCGCCTGAAGCGCCACCGTCTTGTGGGCGGCCTCGAGGATCGCGCTGCGGCCGCGTTCGGGCTCCACGCCCGCGTGCGCGGCGCGCCCCTCGATCTCGAGCCGGACGTCGAGCACGCCCTTGCGCGAGGAGACGACGTCGCCGTTCTCGCGGGCGCCCTCCAGGACCAGGGCCGCGTCGGCCCGCCCAGCCTCGGCCAGGATCGTGGTGCGCGACCAGGGCGACCCGATCTCCTCGTCCGGGTTGCAGATGTAGGTGATGGTCCCGAACCCGTCGAACCCGGCCGCCCGCAGGACCTCGACCGCGAAGAAGCCGGTCAACAGACCGCCCTTCATGTCGGTCACGCCCGGCCCGAACGCGCGGTCGCCCTCGATGCGGAAGGGACGTTCGGCGACGGTCCCTGGGTCGAACACGGTGTCGGTGTGGCCGATCATCAGGACCCGAGCGCGGCCGCCGCCATCGAGCCGTCCGATCACGAGGTCGCCGAGCCGCTCCTGTTCGCCGGTTGGTTCGTGCCGCATCCGCTCGACGGCCCACCCACCGCGCTCGAACCTCGCCTGGCATAGGTCGGCGATCGCGTTCACGCCATCGGGCGTGTAGGAGCCGCAGTCGACGTTCACCATCTCGCGGAGCGCGTCGACGAAGTCGCCGTAGCGCTGCTCGGCGATGTCTCGCAAGGCGGACGTTTCGATCTGCAGCGGGCACCTCCGTCCGAGTGTCGGGGGGGCGGCCATCCTATCGTTCGGTCCCCTCGCGAGTAGCATCCGCGGATGGCTCGACGCGGCGACCTGAACGGATGGTGGTTGTTCGGCATCGCCGTCGTGGGGTTCTTCGGGCGCATCCTGTTCCGGCTCCACGTCGAGGGTGCCGACCGGGTCCCGTCCTCGGGCCCCGCGATCGTGGCCGGCAACCACGTCTCCGCGCTCGACGGCGTCGTGCTGGCCCTGACCACGAGCTCGCGCAGTCGGCGCATGACCCGGTTCCTGGTCGCGGCGGAGTTCTTCCGCAAGCTCTGGTGCGGGTGGGCCCTGCGTCTGTACCGTCAGATCCCGCTCCGCCGCGGTCAGCGCGATCAGGGCGCGCTCGATGTCGCCATCGACACGATCCGAGGCGGCGCGCTGGCCGGCATCTTCCCCGAGGGAACGGTCAACCCGGACCCGAAGGCCGGGCTGATGCGGGGTCGCAAGGGCGCGGCTCGGATCGCCCTGGCGACCGAGGCACCCGTGGTCCCCGCCGGCATCTGGGGGACGCAGGCTCGCTGGCCGAAGTCGGGTCTGCACCTCCGGCGTCCGTGGCGACCGGTCGTCGCGATCTCCTACGGCGAACCGATCCCGCCCAAGGGCGACCCGGATTCGGCGGCCGACGTGCAGGCCTTCACGGACGTCATCTCCGACGCGGTCGCCGCGCAGGCGGACCGGGCGAGGGAGCTCGCGGAGGCGTAGGCGTTCAGCCGACGTGGTCGGTGAACCACGCGGCCGCGAGCTCGGCCACGCGCTCGAGCGCTCCCGGCTCCTCGAACAGGTGGGTCGCGCCCAGGACGATCTCGAGCCGCGTCTCGCATCGCAGGTGACCCTGCGCCTGCCGGTTGAGCTCGAGCACCTGGAGGTCCGCGCCCCCGACGATCAGCAACGTCGGCGCGCTCACGGCCTCGAGCGCCTCCCCCGCCAGATCGGGTCGGCCGCCGCGCGAGACGACGGCAGCGACGTCCGGCGCCAGGTGCGCGGCCGCGACCAGTGCGGCCGCCGCCCCGGTGCTCGCGCCGAAGAAGGCGATCGTGAGGTCGCCCGTGTCCTGCTCGCCCCGGAGCCAGCCGACCGTTCCCTCGAGCCGCCGGGAGAGGAGCGCGATATCGAAGACCTTGCCGCGATCCTCCGCCTCCGCGTCGGTCAGCAGGTCGAACAGCAGGGTCCCGAGACGCTCGGCGTGGAGACGCTCGGCCACCTGCACGTTCCGAGGTGATCGCCGGCTCGAGCCGCTCCCGTGCGCGAAGACCACGAGGGCGGTCGCGTGCTCGGGGATGGCGAGATCGCCGGCCAGGTGCACTGTGTCGAACGCGATGCTGACGGATCGACGCGGCACGCCCGGCATCAGCGGAGAAGCGAGAGGACCGGCCCGCCGTGCGGGCCGGCCCTCCCGGCGCCCCTCGTCCGCGTCGTTGACGTCACATCGCCGCGACGGCGGAGATCAGGTTCGAATCGCGGAGCTTGCGCAGCGCCTCGCGCTCGATCAGTCGAACGCGCTCGCCCGAGAGACCGAGTACCTTGCCCGTCTCCCGCAGCGACAGCGGCTGCCCGTTCTCCAGGCCGTACCGGAGCGCCACGACGTGCCGCTCGCGCTCGTCGAGCACGCGATCGACGGCCGTCCCGATCTCCTCACGGAGCAGGGCGTCCTCGACCTCGTTGAACGCGGCGTCCGAGTCGACCTCCTCGATCAGGTCGCCGAGCTCGGTGTCCTCGCCCACGGGCGATTGCAGCGACAGCGGCTCGCGGCGGCCCATCTCGGTCAGGTCGTCGATCTCGTCGACCGTCGTATCGAGCGCCTTCGCGAGCTCGTCACGGCTGGGCTCACGGCCCATCGTCTGGGCGAACTGGAACCGCGTGCGGTTCAGTTTGCGCAGCCGGTCGTGGATGTGCACCGGCAGCCGGATCGAGCGCGAGCGATCGGCGATCGCCCTCGTGATCCCCTGACGGATCCACCACGTTGCGTATGTGGAGAACTTGAAGCCGCGGCGCCAGTCGAACAGCTCGACGGCGCGCATAAGCCCGATGTTGCCCTCCTGGATCAGGTCGAGCAGCGGCAGCCCCTGGCCCTGGTACTTGCGGGCGACCGAGACGACCAGCCGCAGGTTGGCCATGATGAAGCGCTGTCGGGCGGCCTCCGCCTTCCGGACCTCCTGGCGAGCCTTCATGATCGAACGCTCGGACCGCAGGCGGCCGGCGCGCAGGCGCTCCTCCCCCTCCTTGCCATGCTCGATCAGGATGGCGAGCTCGACCTCCTCCTCCTTGGTGAGGAGTGGCTCGCGCGCCGCCGCCTCCAGGTAGAGCCGGAGGTCGTCGGCGTCATCCGTGCCGAGCGGGCGTGCAGGTTCTGGCATGAACTCACTCTCCTCCTCGAAGCCTCCGTACGGAGCGTGCTTCGCCCCTAGAGGTCTTCGGGACCGTGCTCAGTCGATAGGGCCCCGGGCACACGAAGACCGGCCTCCCCGGGCCACCGCGAGCCATGCTAGCCCCGCCCCAGAGCCCTGTAAAGCCGACACACGTGTAGACCTCGTGGAGATACCCAGTATTCCCCGATCCGTGCCTGTCGAAGCGTCCGGCAACGGAACGCCACCGGACATTCACATGGCGGTCTCGGCCGGGATGCTCCCCGGCCACCCGGCTCGGGTTCGATGAGCCTGTTCGGGCGAGAGGAGGCGGCATGGATCGCGACACGCTGCAGGACGACCTGGACCTGATCCTCGAACCGAGCCGGGACGACGAGTCCCCCGGCGAGTGGGACTGGGAACCCCCCCTCGGGACTCGCGGCGCGGCTGCGAGCTCGGCCGTGGAGCCGAGGGAGATCGCGGAGACCGGCACCGAGGCGTCGAGGGACGGGGCGAGCGACCCGGCGGACGGGCCAGAAGACGAAGCAGGGGACGCCGACGACGACGACGACGAAGAAGAAGAAGAAGAAGAAGAGGAGGACGAAGAGGACGACTGAGCTTTCCCAGGCAGGAGGGGGCGGTCCCCCGGCCGCCCCCGTGTCCTTTCTCAGGCGGCGCGGACCGACAGGACGGGCGCCAGGTCCCGAGCCACCACCCGCCAGGTCGCACCGGCATCCGAGGAACCGAACACGTCGCCCGACGTCGCGCCGAACCACAGTCCTAGCGGGGTCCGGTCATCGCCGGCGAAGGCCTGGCGCAAGATCGTGAGGTACGCGTCGTCCTGCGGGAGCCCTTCGGTCCGGCCGGTCCACGTCGAGCCTGCGTCGCGCGTCTCGAACACCCGGAGCCGCCCCTCCGCCGAGACCCGGTCGAGGTCGGAGTTGAGCGGGATCACGTAGGCCGCCTCGGGGTCGTTCGGATCGATGACCATCGGGAACCCGAAATCGCTCGGCAGGCCCTGGGCAATGCTGGTCCACGTGCGCGCGGCGTCGTCGGAGCGGTAGACGCCGCCGTGGAACTGCATGAAGAGCCGTTCGGGTCGGAGCTGCGACCGGTGCATGTTGTGGACGCAGCGGGCGAGCGGCTCGGTGGAGCGCGCCTCCTCCGGCAGGTACCGCGGGACGATGCCCACGTTGCCGATCTCCCACGACCCTCCCCCGTCCTCGGTGACCCACACGCCGACCGAGGAGATACCGACCGCGAGACGATCGGGTTCCCCCGGCCACGGACAGATCGAATGCAGGCAGAGGCCGCCGGCCCCGGGCCCCCAGTCCGGCCGGCTCGGCTGATCCCAGAGCGGCCGGTTGAGCTCCCACGTCATCCCGTCGTCGCGGCTCTCGAACAGCGCCGCGGGGTCGACCCCGGCGTAAAGGACGCCGCTGCGCTCGCCCGGCGTGACCACCCACGTCCGGACCAGGGTCGCGTCCGTCTCCTCGGGGAACCGGGGACCCTTCGCCTGTTCCCAGGCCCCGGTCGGGTCGTCCGTCAGGTAGACCCGGGGTCCGAACTGCCCGTGGGTGACGCTCGCGAAGTACCGGCCCGTCCGGGGGTCACGGATCGCGAACTCGACGGAGCTGCCGGGGAACACCCGAGCCACGACTTCCATCTCGCCCTCGCGATCGCCGCGCAGCACGAACAGACCCTTCTTCGTCCCGACCAACAGCTCCGTCGCGGCCCCACCGGACACCGCGCCGATCACCTCGAGGCGATCCTCGCTCGCGACGCGGGCGTCGCCGTCCACGCGCTCACCCCCGAGGAACACGGCGACGTGCTGGCGGACTCGGCCGCGGTCGTCGAGGATCCAGCCGCCGAGCCGCGGGTGGGAGCGCTCGAGCTCGCGAAGCACGTCGACCACGGTGCCGCCCTCGACGGTCACTTCGTGACGGCCCTCGGCCAGTTCGCGGAGCGGCGGCCGCAGTCGGACGATCGGCATGGCCCCGAGTGTAGAGAATGGCGGCCGGAGGTCACGAGCGCGCATGCGGATCGAGATGCCGCCCAGCCGGTTCGCGGATCTGGACGGTCCCGTGCACTACGTCGAGTGGGAGGGGCCGCCCGGGCGCACGTTCGTGCTCGTCCACGGCCTGGGGGGGTCGCTGCTGTCGTGGCTCGCGGTGGCGCCGGGGCTCGCCAGGCACGGGCGGGTGCTCGCGATGGACCTGCCCGGCTTCGGCCGGACCGAGCGAGACGGGCGTCGGAGCCGCGTCAGCGACCTCCGGCGCACCGTGTCGAGGTTCGTGGACGAGGTCGCGAGCGGGGGACATGTCGTGCTCGTCGGGAACTCGATGGGCGGCGGGATCTCGATGCTCGAGGCCGCGCTCGAGCCCGCGGCTGTCGAGGCGCTCGTCCTGTCGAATTCGGTCTTCCCGTGGAAGCGCGGCTCGTCGCTGCCGGCGCCGATCGTGATGGTCGGCTTCGCGCTGTACGAGCTCCCCCGGGTCGGCGAGTGGGCGGCCCGGCAACGCGTCACGCGCCTGGAGGCCGAGCGCGCGGTCGAGCTGGGCCTGCGGATCATCGCGGCGGACCCGTCGACGATCCCCGACGACCTCGTCCGCCTCCATGTCGAGCAGCTCGTCCGCCACCAGCAGAACCCCGATGCAGGACCCGCGTTCCTCGAGGCCGCGAGGTCGCTTCTCGCGCTCGGCCGGCGACGTGATGTCGTGCGCTGGATCGTCGGGTCGGTCAAGGCTCCGGTGCTCGTGATCCACGGGCGCGAGGATCGGCTGGTGCCGCTCGGGTTCGCGATGGGGGCGCTCGAGATGCGGCCGGACTGGGACATGCGGCTGATTCCGAAGGTGGGCCACGTCCCGCAGATGGAGGCGCCCGAACGCTGGCTCGCCGCCGCCGAACCCTGGCTCGAAGCCCTTGGGGCCGGCTAGAGGCCGGCGGCCTTCGAGACCTCGGCGAGCGACTCCTCGAGCCCGAACGCGAGCCGCCGCAGGTCCGGCATGCCGTCGTAGTCGCCGGTCAGGCCGAACGCCATCGTCCCGCCGATCGAGGTACACGCGATCGACAGCGCCGAGTTCTCACCGAGCGGGAGCGAGGGGTACTGCGCGACGAGCACCGCGCCCGCCATGTACATCGGCTGGGGCGGCCCCGGGATGTTCGACACGACGAGGTTGAACCACGGACCGCGGCTCGCCAGGCGCGCGGCCGCGGCGAGCAGGCCCCCCGGCGCGTAGGCGCCGAGGCCGATGATCGCGTCGGCGCTCATCGCCATCATCGAGTCCTTCAGGTGGCTGGTCCCCTCGCGCACCAGCGCCAGGCGGCGCTTCGGGCCCATCGCCCCGACAGGCAGGTCGACGAACGCCGGCGCCACCCGGTTGCCGAGCGAGGCGTCGCGGCCGCCCTGCACCGAGACCGGCACCATCACGCGGAGCGTGCGACCCCGGGTCGGCTCCCTCCGGTCCCGCAACAGCCGATGCAGCGCGCCGCCCACGACGGTGAGCACCGCGTCGTTCACCGTGCCGCCCAGCGTGTCCTTGATCTCCTTGAAGCGCTGGAGCGGCGCGTCGGCGATCGCGAACCGCCGGTTGGGCCCGATCTGCACGTCGAGCGGCGACGCCGGGCGCGCGCCCATGTCCAGGATGCTGCGGAACCCCGACAGGACCGTTCCCACGTCGAGCGCCGCGACCGCGGGCGAGCGACGGACCGCGTCCATCCCGTTCATCAGCGCCTGGACCGGGTGGGCGAACAAGGTCTCGGTGGCCTCGCGGAGCAGGTCCTGCGAGGACGGCTCGGGTTCGGGTGACCAGGCGGGCGGAGCTGGTTGCTCGGGCGGCTCCGGCGACAGGTCGAACAGCGCCGCGGTCAGGTGCATGCCCGAGAGCCCGTCGATCATCGCGTGATGCACCTTCATCAGGGTCGCGACGTGCCCGCCCTCGAGTCCCTCGATCACGTAGAGCTCCCAGAGCGGCTTCGACCGGTCGAGCGGGCGAGAGAGGATCCGCTGGACCTGTTCGCCGAGTTCGACCCGGCCGCCGGGGTGCGGGAGCGCCGCGCGACGGATGTGGAAGTCCAGGTCGAACGCTGCGTCGTCCACCCAGACCGGCAACGCGAGCCCGAACGGGACCATCTTCACCTTCTGGCGCAGCCGAGGCGCGAGGTGCAGGCGCGAGGCGAACACCGCCTCGACGTCTTCGAACCGTAGCCGTCCGTCCGGACGCGTCGAGGGGTCCAGCACGGAAAGCCCGGCGACGTGCATGTGCATCGCCGGCCGCTCCAGGTACAGGAACGACGCGTCGAGCGCGGTGAGACGTTCGGTGGCCATGCACCCTCCCCCGGGGGCGACCGGTCGCGCGTGCGCGCTCGCTGCTCGAGCCCCGACCCTCACGGTACCGCTCCACGGCCGGGGTTGGAACCGGTGCTAGCCTCGCCCGCGATGCGCCGACGCCTGCGCGCCGTCATCCTGCTCTCGTTCCCGCTCGCGCTCGCGTCGCAGGCCCCGCCTGCCTGGGGCTCCACCGGCGAGTCGAACCGCGACGTCGAGCTGCGCGACAACGTCTTCGTCCCGCGGATCGTCCGCATCCCGGTGGGTGGGACGATCGAGTGGACGAACGAGGGGCGGAGCACGCACAACGTCACGGCCGACGAAGGAGCGTTCGCCTCGTCCGATCTGGCACCTGGCGACGCGTTCGAGGAGACGTTCCCAACCGCCGGGGCCTTCCCGTACTTCTGCTCGCTCCACGGGGCGCCGGGCGTCGGGATGACCGGCCTGGTCCTGGTCGGCGACGCGCCGATCCCGGGTGCCGCTTCCGACGTCGGACCCGGTCGCGAGACGCCGCCCTCGCTCCCGGGGGACGAGGTCCGCGTCCCGCAGGACGCGCCGACGATCCAGGCCGCGGTCGACGCGGCCGAGCCCGGCGGCATCGTCGTCATCTCGCCCGGCGTCTACGAGGAGGCGGTGGTCGTGACGACGCCGTTCCTGACGATCCGAGGGCTCGACCGCAACCGGGTGATCCTGGAGGGGAGGTTCACGCTCGACAACGGGATCCAGGTCATCGAGGCGGACGGCGTCACGATCGAGAACATGACCGCCCGCCACTACCTCGTGAACGGGTTCCTGTGGTCGGGCGTGTTCGGCTACCGCGGGTCGTACCTGACGGCGTTCAACGACGGCGACTACGGTCTGTTCGCGTACGACTCGCGGTACGGGCAGTTCGACCACTCGTACGCGAGCGGGCACCCGGACGCCGGCTTCTACATCGGCCAGTGCTTCCCGTGCCACGCCGTGATCACCGACGTGCTCGCCGAGAACAACGCCGTGGGGTACTCGGGCACGAACGCAGGCGGCGACTTGTTCGTCGTCAACTCCGAGTGGCGCGAGAACCTGGCGGGCATCGTGCCGAACACCCTGGACTCCGAGCAGCTCGCACCGCAGCACGACGCCCTGATCGCCGGCAACTGGGTGCACGACAACAACAACGCGAGCGCGCCCGCGTTCGACCTGGAGTACCCGTCGCTCGGGATCGGGATCATCGTGAACGGCGGGCGCCACAACGTCGTCACGCAGAACCTCGTCGAGGATCACGACGCCTTCGGCATCGCGCTCCTCCCCTCGCCCGACGAGCACGTCTGGCTCACGCAGGGCAACGAGGTGCGCGACAACCTGGTTCGGAACTCGGGTGACGCCGATCTCGCGCTCGGCGCTCCGTCGGCGGGCGGCGACTGCTTCTCGGGTAACGACTTCTCCTCGAGCCTGCCGCCGGCGATCGAATGGCGTGCCGGTTGCGGGTCGCCGTTCGCTCGGATCCCCGGCGGCTCGGTCGGGGCGGTGTTCGGGCCGCTCGAGCGCTACCTCGAGGCCGCGCTCGGGGACGTCGCCGTGGGCGACTGGCGTTCGCAGCCGCCGCCACCGGACCAGGAGCAGATGCCGGGCGCCGAGAGCGCCCCGCCAGATCCGGCGATCGCCGAGACCGCCGTCCCCGAACCCGTCCGCATCCGCGACGCCCGCACGCTCGACGTGCCGGCGTCGCCCGACGTCTCCCAGGAGGTCACCGTGCTCGGGATCTCGCTCGCCACCTCGTGGTGGGGTGTGCTCATCGGCCTGTACGCGTACGTCCTGCCGCTGATCCTGTACTCGGCGTGGATCTCGATCGCGCTGTGGGACCTGGTCCGCCAGGAGGCGGTGCCCAACCGGACCCGAGTGCTCTGGATGCTCGCGGTCCTCCTGATCCCGCTCCTGGGGCCGATCGCCTACTACGCGTTCGGCCGCTCGCCGATCCAGCGGTCCCTCAGGGTGATGCTGGTGGCGGGTGGGCTCGCGATCTACGTCGCGATCACGGCCCTGGCGATCGGGCTCGGGCCGTAGGGGATCCCGCTTTTCGGCGGCGGCCCATGACACCGCCGTGCCGGCGATGGTTCGAGGCTTGCCCGTCGCCTAGGGTTTCCCTCGCGTCGGATGTCGAGAACCGCTCGGCGGCTCCGACCGAGTCGTGAGGAGCCCAGCGCGGGCACCGACGAAGGGAGTGACGGGATGAAGTACCTGATCATGATGTTCGGGGACCAGGGCACGATGATGGAGACCCGATCGACGGAGTGGATCCGGTCGATGATCGCGTTCATGCAGGATCTCGACCAGGAGCTCCGGGACGCAGGCGAGTACGTCGACGGGCAGGGCCTCGTCGACCCGACGCAGGCGAAGACCGTCCGCTTCGAGAACGGGGCCCCGGTCGTGACCGACGGACCCTTCGCGGAGGCCAAGGAGTCGCTGGCCGGCTACTTGATCGTCGACGTGCCCGGGGATCGGGCGCTCGAGATCGCGTCGCGGATCGTCGCGTTCATCGAGGGACCGGTCGAGGTGCGCCAGATCGCCGACGCGCCGCCCGAGTACTGAGTCCCACCGCGACCACCACGAAGACAGGACCGCACCACCAAGACAAGAGGAGGACCGAGATGCCGAAGATCAGCCCGTTCCTGTGGTTCGACGACCAGGCCGAGGAGGCCGCCGAGTTCTACGTGTCCGTGTTCAACGCAAGGCCGGGCTCGTCCGGCGACTCCGAGATCCTCGGGGTCTCGCGCTACGGCGAGGCCGGCCCCGGCAAGCCGGGCTCTGCGATGACCGTGTCGTTCAGGCTCGAGGGGCAGGAGTTCACGGGCCTGAACGGTGGCCCACACCACTCGTTCACCGAGGCGGTGTCCTTCTTCGTGAGCTGCGAGACGCAGGAGGAGGTCGACGCCCTCTGGTCGGCGCTCTCCGACGGTGGCGAGGAGGGTCGCTGCGGGTGGCTGAAGGATCGGTACGGCCTGTCGTGGCAGATCATCCCCACCGCGCTCGGCGAGCTCCTCGGCGACCAAGACCCCGAACGGGCGGCGAGGGCCATGCAGGCGATGCTGCAGATGACCAAGATCGACATCCGGGGGCTCCGCGTCGCCGCCGAGGCGGCGGCGTAACGACCACGCCGATGTCATCGGTCGACGCGCCCGGCGTCGAGGACCTGCTGCGCGAACTGGCGCCGCAGGTCCTCGGCGTGCTCGTCCGCCGGTACGGCCGGTTCGACCCGAGCGAGGACGCGGTCCAGGAGGCGCTGCTCGCCGCAGCGATGCAGTGGCCCGAGCAGGGCGTGCCCGAGAACCCGCGAGCCTGGCTGGTCACGGTGGCCTCCCGCAGGCTGGTCGACGGGTGGCGCAGCGAGAGCGCCCGCCGTCGTCGCGAGGAACAGGTCACGGTCCTGCACGTGCCCGAGCCGGGACCGGTCGCCGAGCGGGACGACACGCTCACGCTCCTGTTCCTGTGCTGCCACCCGTCGCTCTCGGTGCCGTCGCAGCTCGCCCTGACGCTCCGAGCGGTCGGGGGCCTGACGACCGGGGAGATCGCGAACGCCTTCCTCGTTCCGGAGCCGACGATGGCCCAACGGATCAGCCGCGCGAAGCAGACGATCAGGAGGGCCGGTGCGCGGTTCGACCTGCCGCCCGAGGAGGAGCGCGAGGATCGGCTCCGCGTCGTCCTGCACGTGCTCTACCTCCTGTTCAACGAGGGCTACACGACGAGCGCGGGTCCCGCCCTGCAACGGGCCGACCTGACCTCCGAGGCGATCCGGCTCGCGCGCCTTCTCCGACAGCTCTTGCCCGAAGAGGGCGAGATCGCCGGACTCCTGGCCCTGATGCTGCTGACCGATGCCCGGCGCGCGGCGCGGACCACCGCCGACGGCGAGCTGGTACCCCTCGTCGACCAGGACCACGCCCTGTGGGACAGGACGCAGATCGAGGAGGGCGTCGGGATCATCAGCGACACCCTCGGCAGGGGTGCGATCGGGCCGTACCAGTTGCAGGCGGCGATCGCGGCGATCCACGACGAGGCGCCGAGCGCCGACGAGACCGATTGGCCGCAGATCCTCGCCCTGTACGACGTGCTCGAACAGGTCTCGCCCGGTCCCGTCGTGACGCTCAACCGGGCGGTCGCCGTCGCGATGGTCGACGGACCTCGGGCGGGTCTCGCGGTGCTCGGCACACTGGACACCGACGATCGGATGGCGCACACCCACCGTCTCGAGGCCGTCCGGGGGCATCTGCTCGAGCTCGCGGGCGACCGAGAAGCGGCGCGCGAGTCCTACCGTCGCGCCGCGAGGATGACGGCCAGCGTGCCCGAACAGCGCTACCTCGCGATGCGCGCCGCTCGGCTGCGTTAGGGGATCTGCTGCTCCTGCGGGGTGGGCGTGCGGGCGAGGCTCGCCATCACGGCGCCGGCCAGGATCAGGAGGCCGCCCGCCGCGACCCCGATCGTGACCGACTCGTCGAGGAACACGAACCCGAGGACCGCGGCCGCGAGCGGCTCCATCGCCGAGACGATGGAGGTGCGGACGGCGCCGATCCTCGCGAGGGCCTCCATCAGGAAGAAGAAGGCGCCGGCGGACGACAGGCCCATGCCGACGAGCGGCCACCATTCGGCGGCGCCGGCGGGCAGGTCCCAATGGCCGACGACGTTGGCATAGACGAACAGCCCGATCGACGCTCCGGCGCTCACCCACATCGCGCTGGTGAGCGCGTTGGTGCGATCGACCAGCAGGTCGACGCCCGTGAGATAGGCGCTGTACGTCATGGCGGTCACCAACGCGAGCAGCACGCCGACGCCGTCGATCGCCAGACCGGTCCCCGTGCCGACGACGATCACCGCTCCGGCGACCGCGCACAGGAGGGCGAAGAGCGTGAGCCGGGCCGGCAGATCGCCGCCCAGGGCCCACGCCCAGACCGTCACGAAGACGGGGTAGGTGAAGAACAGCAGCGTCACGGCGGCGACCGTCCCGTGCTGGGTGGCCGTGAAGAACAGGCTCGCCTCGATCGCGTAGCCGAACAGCGCGAGCAGGACCAGCCGGAGCCGCTCGCCGCGCTCCGCCAGCACCGGCCGACGCGTCAGGAGCAGCGCGAGCAACAGCGCGACCGCTCCGATGGCGAACCGGATCGACAGCATCGTCTCGACCGGGACGCCTCGCTCGAGGACGAATCGACCCCAGATGATGATGGTGCCGAACAGGACGGCCGAGACGGCGGCCGAGGCTCCCCCGAGCAGGTCGTGACGCGCGGGCGGATCGGTCACGCTCAGGCGAGCTCGATCCGCATCCGCTTGAAGGCCCTGCCCTTGTTCTCGGTCCTCGCGACGCGTACGTGCCCGACCTCGGCCGTCGAACGCACGTGCGTCCCGCCGTCCGCCTGCTTGTCGAGTCCCTCGATCTCGATCACGCGGATCGGGTCCACCGACTCGGGGATCAGGTTCACCTTCGTACGGATCAGGTCCGGATCGGCGAGCGCCTCGGCCCGCGCAAGGAAGCTGACCCGTACCGGGCGGTCGGCCGCGAGCTCCGCGTTCAGCTTCTCCTCGACCTCTCGACCGAACTCCGCGTCGATCGTCTCGAGCTCGAAGTCCATCCGTGCGACGCCCGGTTCCATGTTCCCGCCGGTCACCTTCGCGTCGTAGTCACGGAACACCACCGCGGAGAGCGCGTGCAGCGCCGTGTGCGTGCGCATGAGCGCGTGGCGGCGGTCCCAGTCGATCTCGGCCGTGACGTCGATCCCCGGGGCGGGCGGATCGCCGTCGACCTCGTGCAGGAGCCTGCCGCCGCGCTTCAGGGTGTCGAGCACGCGGACAGCCCCGCCCTCCCACCGCAGTCCCCCGCTATCCCCCGGCTGCCCGCCGCTGCGGGCGTAGAAGACGGTCCGGTCCAGGACGACACCCTCGTCGCCGGCCTCCTGCACGGTGGCCTCGCACGACCGGACGTAGGCGTCGGTAGCGAAGAGTTCCTCGGTCATGCCCGGCAGCCTAGCCGACGAGCCGGGCCTCCTCGTTCCCGTGCGCCCCAGGCGCGACCACCCTCAGGCGCCGACAAGTTCGTTCCGATACAGGACCTGAGATGTCTCCGAGTGCCGCGCGCGCGCCCACGAGACAACCGCACATCGTCGTCCGGTTCGCCGTCGCGAGCTTGGCGGCGTTCGTGCTCGTGGGTGCCGTCGGAATGGTCCTGATGATCCGCTATGCACGCGAGCGAGCGGAGCGGGCCGGGGCGTTCCACGCGGCCTTCGTCGCCTCCGCGGTCCTGGCTCCCGCGCTGTCGGGTCTCGACCTGTCCCGTCCGATCACCGGCGACGATGAGGCTCGCGTTCGCGACCTGGTCACCGAGCGCATCCTGGCCGACGGCCGCGACGTCCGCGTCAAGGTCTGGCGGTTCGACGGCACGATCGTGTTCTCCGACGCTCCCGACCTCGTCGGGAAGCGCTTCCCGGAGGAGGCGGTGGAGCTGGCCGAGGTCGTGGCCGGTCACCCGGAGAGCGGCATCTCGGATCTGGACGACCCCGAGAACGTCGCCGAGCGCAGTCTGGCAGACAAGCTGTTGTTCGCCTACGTGCCGCTGCGGATCGAGCCCGGCGGCCCGGTCGTCGCCGTCGCGGAGCTCTACCAGGACTACGAGGCCATCCAGGAGGACATCGACGCCTTCGTCGCCAGGATGCTCCCGCTGCTGGGTGTCGGCCTGCTCGTCTTGTACGCGGCGATCCTGCCGATCGCCATGCGGATCTCGACCGAGCTCAGGCGGCGGAACGGACGGCTGGCGGAGCTCTTGGCGCTCGAACAGCAGACCGTGGCGGAGCTCCGTGACCTCGGCAAGAAGAAGGACGACTTCGTGAGCGCCGCGTCGCACGAGCTCCGGTCACCGCTCACGTCGATCCGCGGCTCGCTCGCGACCCTCAGGCGGGCGGGTCTCGGAACCGACGAGGCGATGCGCACCGAACTCCTCGAGGCTGCCGAGCGCCAGACCAAGCGCCTGGAGCGCCTCGTCGTCAACATCTTGGCGGCCGCTCGCCTTGACGGGGATCGTCCGATCGAGATCGAGCCCGTCGATCTCGCCGAGACCGCCCGCGCGGTCGCCGCGGAGCTCGGCGCATCGGATCGGGTCGTCGTCGCGGTTCCCGAGGGAACCGTGGAGACCGACCGCGCCCGTATCGTCGACGTCATGACGTACCTGCTCGAGAACGCCCTGGAGTACTCGCCCGACGGCTCGACCGTCACGATCGGCGCCGACAGCGAACGATCGGGGTTCCGTCTGTGGGTCACCGACCACGGCGTCGGCATCGATCCGGCCGATCAGGACGCGATCTTCGAGCGCTTCCATCAGATCGACCAGAGCGCCACGCGATCGCACGGTGGTCTCGGGCTGGGTCTGCACCTGGCGAAGGAGCTGGTCGAGGAGCTCCGGGGACGGGTCGACGTCGCGAGCACCCCGGGCCGCGGCAGCACGTTCACGGTCTCGGTCCCGTCCAACGCAAGGACAGGCGCCTCGCGTCGTTCTCCCGTCTCCACCTCAGCGGGCTGAACCGCATCAGCGTTCGAACGTCTTCTCACCGGCGAGGATGGGCACCGAGAGCCGTGCTATCCGTTCCCCGCGATGAAGGCGGAGACGCGCGCGACGAGCTCGGGGATCCGTCGGAGCAGCTCCTCCTGGCTCCGCAGCGCGATCAGCTCGGCGTGCGGGAGCAGGTCCGCGAGGATCCGGCCGAGCTCGGCAGGGTGGATCTCGTCGCCCTCGATCGTCACGACGATCGTCGGCGTCGCGACGTCGCGCAGCAGCTCGCGGTCCGGGATCGGCCAGTCCTCGACCACGCCGCGGATCGCGCGGGCGAGCCCGTCGGGATGGTCGTGCTGCCACAACACGCGGTCGAGCTCGAGTCGCCACGGCGTCTCGACGTACTCGGCCACGCGGGCCGGATCGTTCAGCACGGTCTCGAGCGCCTCCTGCGGCGTCCTGCCCTCCAGGTCCTCGGCGAGCAGGTGGTAGCGGTTCGCCAGCCCGAACGGCAGGTCCAGCCCCGCCGGCAGCAGCCAGACCATCCGCTCGAACCGGTCGGGTTCGCGGCACACGAGGTTCCCGATCGCGCCCGCGCCGAGCGAGGTCCCCACGGCGACCGTCGCGCCGAACGCATCCGCCGCGGCATCGAGGTCGCGCGCGAAGTCCTCGAACCGGAACGCGTTGGGGTCCCGTGGCGAGCTCGAACGGCCGTGCCCACGGAAGTCGAACCTCACCTTGGTACCGGGCACCAGCGGCGTGAAGGCGGCGAGCTCGTTGCGGTTGTTCGTCAACCCATGCGCGAACACGGTGACGGGCTCGCCCTCGCCCTCCACCTCGCAGAACAGCGTGGCGTCTTCGTTGCGGACCTCGGGCACGAGCCCAACCTACCGAAGCTCCGGGTCGTACGATGCGCCGGGATGGCCGACGTCACCGTGACGCGCAGGGCGGACGGGGACGCGATGCGGTTCGACGTGGCCGTGCGGGAGGGCGACGCCACCACCGGGCACGACGTCACCGTGTCCGAAGCGGACCTCGAGCGGCTCGGGGCGGGCCGGTCGCCCGAGGCGTTCGTCCGCGACTGCTTCGCGTTCCTGCTCGAACGCGAGCCGAAGGAGTCGATCCTGTCGTCGTTCGACGTGGGCGTGATCGGTCGCTATTTCCCCGAGTTCGAGCGCGAGATCGCCGACCCCTAGCCGTTGGCGGCGGCCGAGCCCCGGCCACAGACCGATCTCAGCCGAGCGCGGCGAGCGCCCGGCGGGCCTGGTCAAGGTGGAATCGGTCGTGGCCGGCCGCGAGGTTGAACGTGAGATCGAAGCTCTCGGGTCCGCGCTCGGTGTGCAGGCCGACGCGCGCCCGCTCCTGCTCGGTCGAGCGGGCCCACAGCGCGAGGTTCGCGCGCCGGAGCGCCTCGAACGTCTCGAGCAGTACCTCCGGGTCGTCCTCGTTGTGGTGGAGTCGGTCGACCCACAGGTCCTGGTCGTAGCCGACGAGCGGCGGCTCGTCCTGCGCGACGATCCAGCGGTACCGGCTCGCGACGACGACCTCGGAGTCCGTGACGTGGCCCAGGCACTCGAGCACGGACCACTCGTCGGGCTCGGGGCGTTCGGCGACCCGGGCGCCGGCGCTCCGGATCACCTCGCGCCAGGCCTCGGCGGATCCCGCCTGGACCTCGGCCGGGTCGTCGTCGCCGACGAGACCGGTGAGGTAGCGCTGGTACTGGGCGGCCTCGGCCACCGGATCGGGCGTGGGGACACGCTCCATCTCCATCTCTTGGCTACACCTCCTGTTCGACGAGGTCGTCCTGCGGCGCGAACTCGTCTCGTATCGAGCGCGACCAGCGCCACACGAGCGCCGTCAGCACGAGGAACACGGCGCCCGATACGACCAGGATCGTGCGCACCTGCGCCGGGTCGTTCTCGACCCAGACGAACGAGAGGATCAGCGCCGGGACGATGAACCCGAGGTTGTACGCGATGTCGAACAGCGCGAACGCGCGACCCCGGAAGTCGTCCGGCATCGCCTGCTGGACGATCGTGTCCGCCGAGATCTTGCCCAGGAAGAACGAGAAGAACCCGACGAACAGCAGGGCGGTGAACCCGGCCAGCGACACCGGCGCGCCGAACACGATCGTCCCGGCGCCGAGCAGCAGCATCGAGGCGAGCAGCAGGCGGATCGGCGGGACGCGGTCCTTCCACTTCTGCGCCAGGATCAGGCCCAGGGCGCCGCCGATCAGCCCCCCGCCTCCCGATAGTCCGAGCGCGACGTTGCTGGCGTCGCCGCCCTGCACGAGGTTCTTCGCGTACAGCGCGAACGTGAACAGCACGAACCCCCAGAACTGGTACCGGAGCATCTGGAACGACGACAGGCCGACCGCCGCAGGCGGCCGCGCGACGAGCTCGCGGATCCCGGCGACCATGTTCTTCACCACCTGCGACGCCTCTGCGCCGAAGCTCGTCTCGTGCACCGAGATCTCCGCATGGCGCATGTGCCGTGCGACGAACGCGGCGACCACGAGCAGCCCCGCACCGACGACCACGACGAGCCAGGCGGGGAGCGCGGCCGCCGCCCCGAGCGCGAACCCGATCCCCACCACCTGGAACAGCGCCCCGCCGGCCTGCGAGAGCCCGTTGCCCTGGAGAAGGTCCTTGCCCGAGAGCACGTCGGGCATCGCCGCCGACTTCACGGCGAGCGCGACCCGAACGCAGGCCTGGGCGGCGAGCAGGCCGATGATGAGGGCGATCGTCGCGCCGACGTCGCCCTCGGTCGTGGCCTTCCCGAGCGGGATCATCGCGACCACCGCCACCACGGCGATGATCGCGGCCACAGCGACGTTGGTCCATTCGACGACCTTGCGGCGCTCGAAGCGGTCGATGAACACGCCGATGAACGGCGAGATCAAGGTGTAGGGGACGTAGAGAGCGAGCACGACCTTCAACAGGTAGTCGGCGGACGGGACGGTCGAGACGTCGAACCCCTTCTCGCCCCCGAACGCGATCGACTTGCCGATCGCGCCCTGCACGACGCCCTGCCCCATCTGCGCCAGGTACTGCATGCCGACCAGGACGGAGAAGTCGCGGTTCGAGAAGACGGAGAACATCGAGTTGAAGAAGCCGCTGAAGCCATTCAGCACGCGCAGGAGCGGCCTCGCGCCGAACCGCAACCCGGCCGCGACTGCCGTCGCGAGCCCCAGCGACGCCCACCCGTGGACGACGCCGAACGGCGCTCGGGTGACCGCGACCACGACGATGCCCGAGAGCACGATGAGCGTGATCGAGATCCCCGGCACGAGCGCGATCCTCAGCCACGCGTCGTCGAGCTCGAACCACCGCGCCGCGATCGCCCCCGGCACGACCAGCACCAATGCGAGCGCGAACACCACCCACAACGTGTGCCCTGGGTTCCCGAAGATCCCCGGGTGATCGGCGTAGAACGCCGCCACCTCGCCCTCGGCCGCGCGCGCGTCCGCGATCGCCGCATCCGAGGGCGTCGTCAGACCCTCGCCGGTCACCACCGCCACGTCGTCGCCGAGGATCACGAGGTCACCCGGTGCCTGATCCAGCAGCTCCTCGTTCACCGTGCCCTCGTTGAACTGGCGGACCAGGATCGCGATCGGTGGCCCGGTGTACTCCTCGCGCAGATCGGTGAGCTCCCGGTGGAAGGCCCTCGACATCTTGTTGTAGGTCGGGTCGGTCAGGACGGTGGGCCGGTCCGCGAGGAAGTCTTCGACGCTGCCGAAGTACGTCATCGAGCGTTTCACGGCGGCGCCGGGCAGGCCGGTGCGCGAGACGTTGGTGAACGTCTTGGACCAGCCGTAGGACTGGTAGGTGTCCTCGTAGTTCACGACGAACACGATCGGGCGGTCGGCGGGCTCGTTCTCGACGACGGCGCGCGCCGCCTCGAGCGCGGTGCGCGTGGGCTGGTCGATCCACTGGCTGTCGGGGTCGGCCCAGTGCGAGATCTCGCGGCCCTGCATCCAGATGTAACCGAACGAGGCCACGATCAGGAGCGATGCCACGACGCCGGCGACCTTGGCCACGCCCTCGCGCCTCCAGAGCCACCGGATCGCAACGTACGCGCCGAGCCCGCCAAGCGCGAACAGCGCCATCGTGGCGTTCATGAAGCGGTAGTACGGGTAGGTCGCCGCGACGAACCCGAGGATGCCGAGGAACGGCAGCAGCAGCAACGCCGAGATCGTGCCGAACTCGTCCGAACGAGCGCGGTCCCTCCTCGCCCGCCAGATCGTCCACGCGATCGCGAGCAGCACGAGCGGCACCAGGATCGCGGGTTGGAGCGAGCCGACCCATCCCTTCAGCCGGTCGAGGAAGACCTCCTTCGTGTACGGGGGCGGCAGGGCGGCGTCGGCGAGCGAACCGCTCACGCCCCACGGCGCGATCAGCCACGTCGACAGGCCGAAGATCATCCCGAAGCCGACCGACATCAGGGACGGCCCGAGCTCCTTCAGCGGCGGACCCAGGTGGAACCGGCTCGTCAGCAGGCGCAGCCCGAACACGGCCACGAGCGAGAAGCCGAAGATCACGCAGGTCGTCGGGTGCGTGAACGCCGCCGCGATGCCGATCAGGAACATCGCCGTTCGCGCGCCCCACGAGGTCCTCGCCGGCGCGAAGAACGCGAGGATCAGGGAGAGGAAATACAGGACCGTGATGTTGTCGAGGTAGCCGACGTACGGCGTCGTCATGAACAGGGCCGCCGTCGAGAGCATGATCAGAAGGAAGAGCAGCGGATCCTTGTGCGTCCGCCACGAGAACGCGCCCAGGGCGAGGCCGGTCAGGACGGGGACGCCGACCATCAGGAAGGCGCTGAACGTGTACAGGTCGATCCCGGCGACCCGCTGCAGGATCGAGCCGATCAGGGGCACGCTCACCCGGTACCCGCCGCCGAACATCGAGAACGGGCCCCAGTCCCCGGCGATCAGACCGGGGTAGTCGTGCATCATCAGGTTCGAGCGCCACGTGTACCAGGCGGGGTCGCGAGTCGGGGCGCTGATCGAGGGGTCCTGGAGGAAGGTCCAGCCGAACGCGACCAGCAGGAGGGCGATCGCACCGATCAAGACGAGCGGGCTCGACAGCCAGCCCCGCCGCACGGGTTCGGGAACCTGCACGGCGGCGTCGTGTCGGTCCTTCGTGAGTGCCATCGTCTGCGGGATCCCCTCGTCCTCCCAGGCTCACGCGGGCTGTGGGCGAGCGTGGGACCGGCCAAGGATACGCGACGGATCCTCGCCGACCCTTACGGCCGGGCCTCGGGCAGGCACTCGAGGTGCTGCAGCAGCGAGACCGGGAAGGCGGCCGAGAATACGCGTTCGGAGGCCTCGGCCGCCGGAGGGGGCGGCGCGTCGTCCGGGGTCCCCTGCGCGTGCGTGTACTCCAGGAGGAACCGCGAGATCTCCTCTTTGGTGTACCCGCTCGAGGCCAGCACGTCGTCGTTCAGATAGATCTGGCTCGAGCGGACGGCCTGGAACACGGAACCATCCCCCGTCGCGGGGAACGCGCCGTTCAGGTCGCGCTCGAGCTCTGTGGGCGTCACCTGGAACGCTCCGGAGACCGCCGGGTCGAATTGCGCCCCGTGGTCCGCGGTCACGATCAGCACGTAGCGACCCGCGCCGACCTCGCGGTCCAGGAAGTCGACGAACCGCCCGAGGTCCTCGTCCTGCCACGAGAGCGTGTCCTGCATCTCGGGGCTGTTCACACTCCAGATGTGGCTCACGTGGTCGATCGCCTTGAAGTTGATGTACAGCAGGTCGGGGACCTCGTCGTCGCCGAATCCCTCGCGCGAGATCACCTCCTCGATCATCCGCTCCTGATACGGGATCCGGGCCGGCGTCGCCCATCCACCCTCGAACTGCTCGATCGAGTTGTCGCGCCACTTGCCGTCGAGCGCGCCGTCTTGCCGGTCGATCGCATCCGTGTACGCGGACAGTCCGGGCAGGTCGTTCACGTACTCGGGGAGCTCGTAGAACGGCTGGTACGTGCCCTGGAGGTTCCACGTCGTGCCCTCGGCACCCTCGTTGTCCGCCTGGGTCGGCACGCGCAGCACCGCGATGTCGCGGTCGCCGCCGCCCCACAGCGAACCGTGGCTCGCCATGTTGAGGTGCCAGGTCACGCTCGCGAGCGCACCCACGAGCGGCCGGTTGCCCATGGCGCGGTCGTAGAGGTCGGCGAGTGTCGGCTCCATCAGCAGCACCGGTCCCAGCGCACCCGCGCGGACCAGGTCGTCGCCGAGTCGGAACTCGGCGTCGGTCTGACCCGTGTGCATCGGGAACGCGCCCGTCCCGAGCGTCGCGTGGGTGGCCGGCGTGATCGACGGCGAGGACCCCACGCTCGCGTGGTCGAACCAGACACCCCTTGGGATCATCGAGCGCAGCACCGGCCAGTCGTTGGGGAACGCGTCGAGGACGCTCAGGCCGCCGGCGTCCCACACGAGCGTGACGATCAGCGGCGGCGGGGTGTCGGTCTTCGGGACGATCTCCGGGATCGCCTTCCCGTCGGGCGCGTCGAAACCGAAGTCCAGCAGCTCGGCCTGCGTGGGCGCCACGTCGGCGAGCGTCACCGGCCGCTGCACCCTGCCCAGCGCCGGGATGATGCCGGGGCCGTACCAGAACAGCGGCACGTCCTGCAGGTAGTCCCACGGCCCCGAGTGCGGGAAGTTCGTGCCGACGAAGTTCGGCTCCTGCGGGACGAACACGATCTGCCCCGACCGCTCCGGATCGGTCCCCCGCCAGATCCGCACGAGCTGCCGATGGGGGATCGCGCAGGCGGCGGCGGCCAGCGCGCCGGGCGCGGTCGGCGCCACCGTCTCGGCCGTCGTGTCGCTCGAGCCGGACGCGGTCGTCCTCGTCGACGCCACCTCGGTCGCGGTGTCGGAGGTGCACGCGGCCGCAAGGAGCGCCACGGCGACCGCCAGCGCGAGGCGCCTCATGGGCGCGCCTCGGGCAGGCAGGGGAGGTGGCCCATGATCTTGGACGGGAAGGCCGCCTGAAACACGAGGTCGTCGGCCTGGCCGGCCGGGACCGTGACGCCGGGCTGCGCGGTCTCGGCCTTCGTCAGCCCGAGGATCCACTCGGAGATCTCCTCGAGCGTGTGACCGTTCTGCCTGAGTTCGGCCCGGTCGATGAAGATCTGCGTCGGCTGGATCAGCTGGACGATATGCGTCTGGTCGCCGTCGGTGTCGAACGCCGCGTTGATGCCGTTCTGGATCGGCGTGGCGGCGATCTGGAAGGCGCCGGTCACCTTCGGGTCGGGGATCGATCCGTGGTCGGCCGTGAGCACCATCGCCCACTGCCCCTGCCCCACCGTCGCGTTCAGGAAGTCGACGAACGTCTCGAGCGCCGCGTCCTGCCCCTTGACGGCGTCCTGCATCTCGGGGCTGTTCACGGTCCAGACGTGGCTGATGTAGTCGATCATCTTGTAGTTCACGAACAGAAGGTCGGGGGTCTCGTCCGCACCGAAGCCCTCGCGCCCGATCATCTTCTCGATCACGCGGGTCTGGTACGGGATCCGCGCCGGCGTGTCGAACCCCTCCAGGAGCGTCTCGATGTCGTTGGTCCGCCACCTGCCGTCGATCCGACCGTCGTTCGCGTCCACGGCCCGAACGTCCCTGGCGAACCCCCCGACCCGATTGAGGTAGTCGGGGAACCGGTAGTAGGGCATCAGCTCGGGCGTCAGGTTCCAGTCGGACCCCTCGGCGCCGAGCGTGTCGGCCCCGATCCGCTCTCGGATCACGGCGATGTCCTGGTCGCCGCCGCCCCACATCGCGCCGTGCCCGAGCATCCCCAGGTGGATGCTGACGGTCCCGATCTCGCCGACGACCGGCCGGTTGCCCATCGCACGGTCGTAGAGGTCGGCGAGCGTCGGCTCCATCAGGTACGCGGGACCCTTCGCCCACGGCGTCGTGAGGTCCGCGCCGATCCGCAACCGGTGCGCGACGATCAGGTGCGCGTCGGGGAACGCGCCGGTGCCGATCGTGGCGTGCGTCTGCGCGGTGGAGGTCGGGCTGGTGCCGACGGTGGCGTGCTCGTACCACGCGCCCTGCGGGATCAGCGACCGCAGGTACGGCCAGTCGTTCTTCCATCGTTCGAGGACGTTTCGGCCGCCCGCATCCCACACCATCGTGACGAGCAGGCGCGGCGGCGTCCGGTTGCCGGCGATCGCCTCCGTCATCGGCGAGCCGTCGATCGCGCGAAAGGGGAAGCCGAGCAGCTGCGCCTGCGTCGGCGCGATCCCTGCGAGGGTGACCGGTCGGTCGACGACGCCCGCGGGAGCGATGTGGCCCGGTCCGTACCAGAACATCGGGATGTCCTGCGCGTAGGGCCAGGGACCGACGTGCGGGAGCCCCGACCCCACGAAGTTCGGCTCGATTGGCAGGATCTGGATCTCGGCGCTCCGGTCCTCGCTGTTCCCGCGCCAGGTCCGGAGCAGCCACTCGTGCGGCAGCGAGCAGGCGATCGACGCGAGGCTCGCGCCTATGGCCGGCGGTTGCGCTCCCGGCGCCGGCCCGGTACTGCCCGCGGTCTCGGTCGCGACGGAGGGCGAGGTTCTGGGCGGCTCGGCCAGCTGGACGTCCTCGCCCGAGCACGCCACGCCGACGACGAGCAGGACGGCGAGCACGGCGAACACACGTCGGGAGGGCATCGGCGCGCATACGAAACACGACCCCGCCCGGAACGACAACCCAAGGCTCGGGGCGAATCGCTGCAGAGGCGCGCTTGCGGGTGCGGTGGCTTCCTACCGGTTGAAATAAAGGCAGTAGGGTCCGTGATGTTTCAGTACCCGATCCGAGCTTGGTATGAGGAGAACCATTGTCGTTCTTCGAACTCATCGTTGATCTTCTCGACGGGTGGAGAACGCGCAGACCTTCATCTCCGAACCCTCAGGTCAGGCGATCGCCCGCGCCCTCGAGAACTCTTTCGAGGGTGTTCGACTCCCGGCAACACAATCAGATTCCGAGACGCTCCTTCGATCGCTCCCCCCACTGCCCAACGGTGGGAAGCACCAGAGCTCCGGGTCGTGGGCCCATTGGCAGCTACGAGGAGATCGCGGCCCGATGCCGCGCATTCGAGGTCGCTCTGATCGATCCGACGTGTACGAGCGCTGTCGACCTCATCGACTCCTTGAAGACCGGTGAGGAGGAATGGATCGCGTCCGGTTCCGGTCGGCTCCGATGACAACTTCATCTCGTGGATCGTCGGAATCGCGCCAGCACCAGCCGAGCGGCCGCACGTTCTCGTGCTTGGACACGATGGTCCGATGGCGTACGTCATCCTCGCATCGTCCGAGCGCGAGATCGAAGACGTCATCCGTGCGATCGGCGATGCCCTTCCTAGAACAGGCTGATCACAACACGGTGCGGCGGACCAGGGTTAGCGTGGCTCCATCGTGACCGGTCGGCGCCTCATCCTCATGCTCGTCGTCCTCGCAGCGATCGGGATACCGGCGGCCGTGCTCACGGCCACCTGCGCCGGTCGCTCGTGCGATGCGTCGGGCGGTGAGGTCCTGCGCGTCCCGTTCTGCCCACTGCCCGCGGCGCTGAAGGACGGGATCGCGAACGGGTTCCGCGAGGGGCGCTCGCCCGACGTCCTCGGCGTCGCCGCCGGGACGCCCGTCTATACGGACGTGGACGGCCTTCGCACGCCGTGGCCCGCCACCGGCGCATCCACCGATCCTCGTGTGCCGTTGGTGTTCGCAGGCACCGGGGTGACCCAGGGTGCGAGCGTGCCGGAAGGGACGACGCTGGATCGCGTCGCGCCGACCGTGAGTGACGTCATCGGGTTCGAGCGGGCGTTCCCCGAGGTGCGTTCGGGAGCCTCGATCGCGGGCGTCGCGGACGGCGAGCGACCTCGTCTCGTCCTACTGATCGCGTGGAAGGGTGTCGGGTCGCCCGAGCTCGAAGCGCGACTGCGCGACTGGCCGTTCCTCTCGTCGCTGCTCGTGGACGGCGCGGGGACCCTCGGGGGCGCGGCCGGATCGCTCCCGCTCGATCCCGCAGCGACGCTCACGACGATCGGGACCGGCGGCCTGCCGTCGCAGCACGGCATCACCGGTTCGTTCGTTCGCAACGGCGAGGGCGCCGTCGTGCAGGCGTATGGGCCAGACGCGCCCGTGCAGATCATCGCGACGCTGGCCGACGATCTCGACCACGCGAACCCCTCGACGCTCGTCGGGCTCGTCGCGACCGGTGAGCGCGATCGCGGGATCGTCGGGGGCGACTGGTACCCGGGGGAGGATCCGGTCGACGCGGTGATCGGCGACAGCGCCACGGCTCCCCTGTCCGTCGAGGTCCACCTCACGACCGGCTACGGGGCGGACGACGTTCCCGATGTCATCGGGGTCGTGCTGGACGGGCGCGTCCGATCGATGGACCGGTGGACCCGCGAGATCGTGACCGAGGCCGAGCGCGCGACCTCGGGCTCTACGCTCGTCGTCGTGGTGGGCACCGGGTCGTCGGAGACGGACCGCCTCGCGATGTCGGACGACGGGCTGGTCGACGCCGTCGAGGAGGCCGTCCCGGGGGACGCGCCCGCGGTCGCGGCGACGGTGCCCGGCGGGCTGTTCCTCGACCAGGCCGTGCTTCGCGACGAGCAGGTGACGGGGCAGGTCGCCGTCGATGCACTCCTGTCGGCTTCCGGCCCGAGCGGTGAGAGGATGCTGGCGGACGCCTTCCAGGGGTTCGCCGTCTCGTTCGCCCGCTACTGCTGAGGAACCGTTCCGATGGCCCAGATCGCCCAGCCGCGCCGGATCACCGGGCTCCGCCGCCCGGCCGACCGACGCACCGTGGTGGCCGTCGGGGCGACCCTCGTCGCGGTCGCGCTGATCGTGAGCGTCGGCGACCTCGGGCGGATCGCGTGGGTCCGCACGTTCTTCGTGATCTTCGGCTCGCTGCTGATCCAGGCGCTGCCGTTCGTGCTGCTCGGTGCGTTCGCGGCGGCACTCGTCGAGGTGTTCGTGCCGATCGGCTGGTTCGAGAAGCTCGGCGTGCTCCCGCGGCCTCTGCAGCTGCCCGCGGCCGCGCTGGCCGGACTCGCGTTCCCGATCTGCGAGTGCGGGTCGGTGCCGGTCGCGCGCCGGCTGATGCAGCGGGGGCTGATGCCCTCGGCGGCGGTGACGTTCATGCTCGCCGCGCCGGTCCTGAACCCCGTCGTGATCGCCTCGACGTTCGTCGCCTTCCGTGGCAGGACCACGCTGTGGACGATGGTCGGCGGCCGCTTCCTCCTCGGGATGCTCGTCGCGATCGCGGTCGGGTGGGTGATCGGCAACCGCTCGAAGGACCAGCTGCTCAAGCCGAACCCCGAGGAGGTGGACGAGCACCTGCTCGAGCTCGGACGTCCCGAGGCACGGTGGCGACGCTTCTTCGTGCATCTGGGCAACGACTTCCTGTTCATGGGGCGCTACCTGCTGCTCGGCGCGACGATCGCGGCGGCGATCCAGACGTTCCTGCCCACGTCGCTGCTGACCGGCCTCGCCGAACGTCAGGCGATCAGCATCCTCGCGATGATGGCGCTCGCGGCCGCGCTCTCGCTCTGTTCCGAATCCGACGCGTTCGTGGCAGCGTCGTTCGTGCAGTTCGGTCCGTCGGCGATGCTCGGCTTCCTCGTGTTCGGGCCGATGGTGGACCTGAAGCTCGTGTCGCTGTACGCGGGGACGTTCCGCCGAGGGTTCGCGCGCACGGTGGTGATCGTCGCGGCGGCCGCGACGTTCGTGGGGGCGTTGTGGGTGGGGGTGGCGTTCGGTTGAGCGACGCCGTCGTCGCGCGTACGGGAACCGCCGTCCTGGCCGAGACCCGACCTCGCCGCCGTTGGAGCCCGGGCGGCCTTGCCGGCGCGCTCGTGCTCGCCGCGTGGGCGGGGCTGTTCTGGTTCCTGTGGATCAGCGGGCGTGAGGCCTTCTACCTATCGACGCGCACGGACTGGATCGTCCCGATCGCCGCCGTCCTGCTCACGGCCGCCACGGTCGGCCGGCTCGCGTCGGCCCGCGTCGTCGCGCCGAAGCCGCTGGCCGCGCGCGAGCTCTGGATCATGGGGCTGATGGTCGTGCCGGTGGTGCTCGTGCTGTTTGCGCCGGTGACGACGCTCGGGACGTTCTCGGCGGGCAAGCGCGCCGGCTTCTCCGGCGCCGGGTTCGCGGCCTCGGCCGGCGACATCGGCAGCGGGGAGCTCACGCTGATCGACGTGGCCGCCGCCGAGACCAGCCCCGAGGGCGAGCGCGCGCTCGCCAAGCGGGCCGGCGAGACGGTGAGCTTCCTCGGGTTCGTCTCGATCCGCGACGACACCCCGGCCGACGAGTTCCTGCTCGCGCGCTACGTGGTCACGTGCTGCGTCGCCGACGCGACGATCGCCGAGGTGCGCGTGGTGAATGTCACGCCGGGGCAGTTCGCGAACGAGGACTGGGTCCAGGTGACCGGGACGATCTTCCCCATCGGGCGCGAGGTCATCGTGGACGCCTCGGACGTCGTCGGTGTCGAGCGCCCGGACCACCCGTACCTGACGCCCTAGCTGCAGTTCCGGCACGTCCCGATCAGATCGAGGCGGTGGCTGACCGCCGAGAACCCCGTGCGGTCCTCGACATCGACGAGGCTGCGCTGGACCTGTCGCTCGAGGCTCGGGGCGACCGTCACATCCTCGACCGCGCCACAGTTGCGGCACACGAGGTGGTGATGATGCTGCGTCAGGTCCTCGGCCAGCTCGTAGCGCCCGAACTCCTCGTGCGTCATCACGCGATGGACGGCTCCGGCCTGTTCGAGCACGGCGAGGTTCCGGTAAAGCGAGCTCTGCGGGAGCGAGCGTCGCCGCGCGAGGTCCGGGACGGCCACCGGGTTGCTCGCCTTCACGAGCGCCTCCACCAGGGCCCGGCGCTTCGGCGTGTACCGCTGCCCGATCGCTCGGAGCCGGAGCTCCACGGCCGTGTGCAGGTCGGCGCTCACAGCCCGGCCCCCTCCGCCTGGAGCTTCGGCACCCTCGCGCGTCTGATCAGCGCGACGACGACGAAGATCGCGGCCGAGATCAGCACGATCGTGCCGCCCGGGGCGAGGCCCCAGATCCTCGAGGCGGCCAGCCCCGCGACCACGGACGCCACGCCGATCGCCACGCTCCACCACAGCGTCCCGCGGAACGAGCGCGCGAGCAGCTGCCCGCTCGCGACCGGCAGGACCATCATGGCCGCAACCAGCAGGAGCCCGACGATCCGCATCGCGGCCACGACCGAGGTCGCCACGATGACGGCGAGGACCGTGTTGAGGAGGCCGACCGGCAGCCCCGCGACGCGGGACCAGTCCTCGTCGGTGACCACCGCGAACAGGCCCCGACGGAGCACCAGCATCGCGGCGACGATCGCGACTCCGAGCCCCACGATGATCGCGATCTCCTGGTCGTTCACCGTGAGGGGTTGGCCGAACAGGTACGTCAGCAGGCTCGCGCCGAACCCTCTTCCCAGGCTCACGAGGACGACCCCGGCGGCGATCCCCGAGTAGAAGAAGAGCGCGAGCGCGAGGTCGCCGGACGCCGTCCTGCGCGAACGGAGCCACTCGATCCCGAGCGCACCGCCGACCGCCACGACGAGCGCGGCCCAGATCGGCGACACGCCGGCGACCAGCCCGGCGCCTATGCCCGCGAAGGCGAGGTGCCCGATCCCGTCGCCGATCAGCGACATCTTCTTCTGGACGACGAACGTTCCGATCATCGGCGCGAAGACGCCGACCACGACGCTCGCGACGAGCGCTCGCTGCATGAAGCCGAGTTCGAAGGGATACGGCAGCGCGTCGATCGGCCACGGCATCAGCGGAGCTCCTCGAGCCACAACGGCAGGTCCTCGGGGTGCACGCCGAGGCTGACGCCCGAGGCCGCGAGCCCCGCCGGCGACCCGTCGAACACGACCCGGCGCTTCAGAACCACGACGCGATCGAGGTCGGACGCCACCGCCGAGAGCTCGTGCGAGACCAGGAGCACTCCGGCGCCGTGCTCCTCGATCAGGTGGGTGATCGAGTCCCGGAACCGGCGCTGCGACTCGGCGTCCACCCCCGCGATCGGCTCGTCCAGGACGAGCAGATCGGGCTCGCCCGCGAACGCGCGCGCGATGAACGCGCGCTGCTGCTGGCCGCCCGAGAGCTCGTTCAGGGGTCGCCGCGCGAGCTCGCCGAGCCCGACGGATCCGAGCGCATGACCGACCTGCTGGTGATCGTCCTTGTGCAGGGGACGCCACCAGCCCCGCCGCGCGAGCCGTCCCGCCGTGACGATCTCCTCCACCGTCGCGGGAACCTCGGAATCCAGGACGGGACGCTGCGGCACGTAGCCGATCCTGGCGCGGTCCGCGAACCGCGACGGCGGTTCTCCGAACAGACGGACGGAGCCCGACGACGGGTCGAGCGAGCCGAGCAGGACGCGGAGCAGCGTCGACTTGCCCGACCCGTTCGGTCCCACCAGTGCGACGAACTCGCCCGCGCGGACATCGATATCGACGTCCTCGAGAACCGGCTGGCGGCCGTACGCGAACGAGACACCCCTCGCCTCGATCAATGTCTGCGTCTGTGCGAGCGGATCACGCACAGTCGAGGGCCTTCCTCAAGGTGTCCAGGTTCTCCCGCATCAGCGAGAGGTAGTCTTCGCCCGCCTGCTCCTGTGCGTCGGTCAGGCTCTCGATCGGGTTCAGCACGGCCACCTGGACGCCGGCCTCGCTCGCGAGCGTCTCGGCGACCTTGGGCGACACGAGCTCCTCCGCGAAGATCGTTGTCACTCCCTCGCGTTCGACCAGGTCCCGGAGCTCGGCGAGCCGGCGCGGGTCGGGCTCGGCCTCGGGCGACAGGCCGAGGATCCCCACCTGCGTCAGGCCGTAGGCGTCCGCGAGGTAGCCGAACGCCTCGTGGCTCGTCACGATCGTCGTGCGCTCGCAGTCCGAAAGACCCGAGCGGAACTCATCGTCCAGCGCGGCGATCTCCGCGATGTAGGCATCCGCGTTCGCGGCGTAGGTCGCCTCGTTCGCCGGGTCGGCCTTGGCGAGCGCATCGGCCACCGCCCGCACGATCTCCTCGTACCGCGCTGGATCCAGCCAGGCGTGCGGGTCCACGGTCAGGCCCTCCTCCGCCTCGCTCGCCGGCGCTGCGTTCGTGGCGACCGCCTTCAGCGCATCGACGGTCACGGCGTGCTCCGCCTCCGCGAGCGCGTCCTCCACCGCCGGCTGGAACCCGCCGCCGAGGTACACGATCATGTCGGCCGTCGCGATCGTCTCGATGTCGTCGGGGGCGAGCTCGAGATCGTGCGGTTCCACGCCCGGCGGCGTGAGGTTCTCGACCGAGACGAGGTTCCCGCCAACCCGAGAGGCCGCCTCCGCGAGCGGGTAGAAGCTCGCCACGACGGAGACGCGGTCGTTCTCGACAGCCGAGCCGGACGAGACGCAGGCCGTGAGCAGCGACGCGCAAACGGCGCCGGCGAGGGTGGCGCGGCCCAACCTGATCATTCGTGCCCGTCTCTTCTTCTTGTGGCAAATGAGAATGATTCCCATCCTCGGACCAGCCGAAAGCTACTCCGGAGCGCCGATCACTGTCAATCGTCCGATCGCTGTGCCCGGCGGACGGCCGAGACTGCCTCCGCATCGGGGGCGCCGAGATGCCTGGCTCGAGCGACGAAGGCTCGGGCGGCCTCATCGAGAAGCTCGTCGCCTCGTTCGGGGCGCACCGGCAACCGGGCAGCCACGAAGGTCCCGGAGCGACCCCGTGTCTCGATCAGTCGATCTCGCTCCAGCGCGCGGTAGGCCTTCGCGACCGTGTTCGGCGCGAGCCCGAGTCGTTCGGCAAGCGCACGTACTGTGGGCAGCCGGGCACCGGGAACGAGCGAGCCGCGGTGGATGCGCTCGGCGATCGCCGCCGAGAGCTGCTCCGACAACGGGAGCGGGGACCGCGCATCGAGCCTGATCCTCACCGCGCTCATCTTCCCCCGCACTGCGCGAAGGGCCGTGTAACGTGCTCGCTCATGGCTGTCCGCGTCGGCATCGGGCTGTTCACGGCGCAGCTGCCGGCGGACTCGAAGCGTACCTTCGAGCAGGAGTACCGGGAGACGCTCGAGCTCGTACGGCTGGCCGAACGCGTCGGGTTCGACTCGGCGTGGGTGAGCGAACACCACGGTTCCTCGGACGGGTACCTGCCGTCGCTGCTCGCGATGCTCGCTGCGTTCGCCGCAGTGACCGAACGGATCCAGCTCGGAACCGGCGTCATCCTCACGCCGCTGCACGACCCGCTCCGGCTGGCCGAGGACGCGGCGGTCGTCGACCTGCTCTCGGGCGGCCGGCTGATCCTGGGGATCGGGAACGGGTGGCGCGGGGAGGAGTTCCGGATGTTCGACGCGGCGAGGGCCGAACGCGGCGCCCGCACCGAGGAGACGATCGAGGTCCTGCGCCGAGCGTGGACGGGCCGGCGGTTCTCGTTCGAGGGACGGACGCTGCGCTACGACCGCGTGAAGGTCACCCCGTCGCCGGTGAGACCGGGCGGACCGCCGATCCTGCTCGGCGGGTACGACCGCAAGGCGGTGATCCGCGCGGGGCGGCTCGCCGACGGCTACATCACCGACGAGACCGGGCCCGACGAGGTGCGGGGCAACCTCGAGCTCGTCGCGCAGGGCGCGAGCGGCGTCGGCCGCGACCCGAACGAGCCGATGGTCGTGCTGTTGCAGAACGCGTTCGCCTGGAGCGACGGCGACCCGTGGCAGCTGATCCGCGGCGGCGTCGTGCAGCAGCTTGGGACGTACGAGGCGTGGGGGGAAGGTGCGGACACCCCGGACCACGACCGGCTCGACCCCGCGGTGCCGTCCGAGGAGGACCTGAGACTGGCCACGCCGGCCGGATCGCCCGACGAGGTGGCCCGAGCCTTGCTCTCGACGATCCGGGCGGTCGGCGACCGCGACGTGCATCTGGTCGTGCGGCTGCACTACCCCGGCATGGATCTCGACACGGCGTCGCGCGCGGTCGAGCTGTTCGCCACCGACGTGATCCCCGCTCTGAAGGCGGGCTGATCCGGGCTACCCCTTCGCCGAGATCTCCTCGAACGTCGTGAACTCGACACCGTCGAATACAGGACGCTCGTGAAGCGGTTCACCGCGTCCGAGTTCGCGTGGGTCTCGCGAGCCGCCTCGTTCTCGAACTCGATGAGGTGGACGAACCGAGTCGGTTCGTCCACCTCCTGCCACACGCGGTAGCCGGTCGTCCTCGGCTCGTTCGCGCGGATGTGATCGACGAATGCGCCGATCGCGGCCAGCACCTCGTCGAGCGCGTTCGGCTCGATCCGGTAGGGCGCGATCTGGCGGATCACGAGTCGGCGAGCGAGACCCCGATCACGTTGCCGGCCGGGTCGCGGAACTCCGCCCACGTGACCATGTCGGGGATCTCGGTGATCGGCGTGACGACCTCGCCGCCCATCGAGACCGCCTTGTCCAGGTACTTCTGCAGGTCGTCGACGTCGACCACGATGTTCACGCGCGCATCGCCCTCGGTGATCCCGCCGCCGATGCCCCGGTCGCCGGCGTTCGTGTGGACGATCCCGTAGTTCATCGGGTTGTCGGCGTGGATCTCCCAGCCGAACAGGTCCGCGTAGAACGATTGGAGCTTCGACGCGTCCTTCCCGTAGATCTCGAAGTGCACCACCGGTGCGCCCATCGATCCTCCTTCCCGTCCGACGGCCGTCTCGCCGGCCGTCACATCGACCAGGGATCCGGGCCGGGATCCCGTCCGGTCGCGGCCTCGACGAGCCGCGGCACGAAGTGCTCCCACCCCTCCATGTGTCTCGCGCCCTGCCCGGCGGGCAGGTCCCGGTGCACCAGACGCAGCACGGTCGCGTCGCCGTCGCGCGTCAGGGTCACCTCCACGGTGCTCGAGCCCGGCGGCACGTCCTCGTCACCTTCCCAACCCCAGGTGAACACCAGGCGACGGGGAGGGTCGATCTCGACGAACTCGCCGACCACGGTCGCGCCTCCCGCGATCCCGCCCACCCGGTACGTGCCGCCGGGGCGCGGGTCGAGCTCGGCCTCGGTGCCCTTCCATCGCTTCATCTTCTCGGGGTCGACGAAGAACTCGAACACGGTCTCGGGACGCGCCTGGATGCGGACCTCGAGCTCACCGGCGTCCGGTCGCAGGACCTGCGCCACGCCGCCTCCTCTCCTCGCGCTCGGCCTCATCCTTGAGCGTGGCGAGCCGCTCCGTCCACATCTCCTCGATGAACGCCCGGAGCTCCTCGACGCCCTCGGGCCGGAAGCGGTAGATCCGCTTGGTGCCGTCGCGGCGTTCGGACACGAGGCCCGCCTCCTTCAGCACGGTCAGGTGCTGGCTGATCGCGGGACGGGTGACCTCGAAGTGCGAGGCGATCTCGCCGGCGGTCATCTCACCCTGCCGGACCAGGCGCAGGATCTGTCGCCGGTGTGGTTCGGCGATGGCCTTGAGCGCGGCCTCCATTCGGAGCAGGGTAGGTTCGACTTACGTTAGCGTCAACTTACACGCCCAGGGGATCACACGGTCAGCCGAACCTCGCCCGCGTCGTCGTCGACGAGGCCGTCCACCGAGAGCGTCACAACGGCTTCATCGATCCGCTCGGGTGGGAAACCGGTCTCCGTCGACAGCCGCGTTCGGGTGAGGGACGGGTGCGAACGCAGCGCTCGCACGACCGCTCCGCGAACCTGCCGGCCGGAGCCCTCGAACGGCCCCTGCCGCCTGGGCCCGCGAGTCGCGATCGATCCGGCGAGGCGGAACCGGCAGACGCGCGCGAGCGGACAGACGTCGCACCGAGGGTTCGGCCGGCACACCTCCCGTCCGAGATCCATCACCGCCTGGTTCCACGTGGTCGGATCGTCGCGATCGAGCCACGCGTCGGCGAGCGCCCACACCTCTTTCACCGGCACGTCGTGACCGTCGACCCCCAGGTTCACCCGAGCCACGACGCGCCGGACGTTGGTGTCGACGACCGCGATCGGTTGGCCGAACCCGAGCGAGGCGACCGCCGCAGCGGTGTACGGACCGACCCCCGGGAGCTCGCGCAGCGTCGCCGGGTCGCGCGGGATCCGGCCGCCGTGGTCGCGGACGATCGCGCGGGCGGCCTCCGAGAGCCGGACCGCGCGACGGTTGTAGCCGAGACCGCCCCACTCGCGTACGACGTCCCGGCGCGGTGCGGCCGCGAGCGCTCGGAGCGTGGGGAAGCGGCGCAGGAACGAGCGGAACGCCGGCACCACGCGGCCCGCCTGGGTCTGCTGGAGCATCACCTCGGACACCCAGACCGCGTACGGGTCGTACGACCCGCGCCACGGGTACGCGCCGCGGCGTGGCGCGTACCAGTCGCGCAGGGCTTCCCTGCCGAGACGGCGGCGACTAGGCTTGCTGGACGGCATGACGACGGTCCGAGACATCATGAGCAAGGATCTGGTCGCGGTCGAACCCACCGCCACGGTCGCCGAAGCGGCGACGCTGATGGGCGGGCACCACGTCGGCTCGGCGCTCGTGATCGAGGACGGCCGGGCCACCGGGATCTTCACCGAACGGGACGTGCTCCGGGCGCTCGCGAGCGACTTCGACGCCGCCCATCACTCGGTCGCCGACTGGATGACGCACGACCCCACGACCGTCGGCATCGAGGCCGACGTCAGGACCGCGCGAGACCTGATGCTGAACGGCGGCTTCCGCCACCTGCCGGTGCTGGACGGCGCCGAGCTCGTCGGGATCGTGTCCATCCGGGACATCTCGCGCGCCGAGTGACGAGCCCTAGAAGCCGGTGCGCCCTCGCTCCGGCAGCTCCTCCACGGCCGCCTTGAGCGCGACCCATACGTCCTTGAACACGTCGCCGGCGTAGGACGCCGGCTGGCTGTTCTCGCCCCCCATCGCGCCTCGAACGGCGGATGCGGTGATCTCCACGGCCTTCTCGAACACTGCCCAATCGAGCTCTCGCGCCATCGCGGATCGGACCTCCGGTTTCGGTTTTCGGACAGGCTACCCGCCGCGGCGCTACTCGAACGCGCGGAGCCCGGTCAGCGCCTCGCCCAGGATCAGCGTGTGGATCTCGGTCGTGCCCTCGTAGGTCAGCACCGACTCGAGGTTGTTCATGTGTCGGATCACCGGGTACTCGAGCGTGATCCCGCTCGCACCCAGGATCGTGCGGGCCTCGCGGGCGATCTCCAGCGCCTCGCGGACGTTGTTGAGCTTGCCCATGCTCACGTGCTGCGGCGCGAGCCGCCCCTCGTCCTTCATGCGTCCGAGGTGCAACGCGAGCAGCGTCCCCTTGTTGAGCTCGACCGCCATGTCCGCGAGCTTGCGCTGGGTGAGCTGGAACCCGCCGATCGGCTTGCCCCACTGAACGCGCGTGGTCGCGTACCCGAGCGCCGACTCGAAGCACGCGCGCGCCGCGCCCATCGAACCCCACACGATGCCGAACCGCGCCTCGGACAGGCAGGAGAGCGGCCCCTTGAGCCCCGAGACGCCGGGGAGCACCGCGTCGGCGGGCAGCCGCACCTCGTCCAGGACGAGCTCCGAGGTCACGCTCGCGCGCAGCGAGAGCTTGCGATGCACGTCGTTCGCCGAGAACCCGGGTGTCTCGGTCGGAACGAGGAACCCGCGGATCCCGTCGTCGGTGCGTGCCCAGACGATCGCGAGATCGGCGACGCTGCCGTTGGTGATCCACATCTTCGTCCCCGAGAGGACCCAGTCGTCGCCGTCGCGCCGGGCGCTCGTGCGCATGCGGCCCGGGTCCGAGCCCACGTCGGGCTCGGTCAGGCCGAAGCAACCGATCACCTCGCCCCTGGCCATCTGGGGAAGCCAGCGCTCCTTCTGCTCCTCGGAGCCGAACTTCCAGATCGGGAACATGCAGAGCGACCCCTGCACGCTCACGAACGACCGGAACCCGCTGTCCCCGGCCTCGAGCTCCAGGCAGGCGAGCCCGTAGCTCACGGCGTTCGAGCCCGCGCATTCGTAGCCCGTGAGGTGCATCCCGAGCAGCCCCATCGCGCCGAGCTCCTTGGCGACCTCGAGCGGGAACTCCCCCGTCTCGAACCAGGTCTCGATGCCCGGGAGGACGCGCTCGCGCACCCAGTCGCGGACGGTGTCGCGGACCGCACGCTCCTCGTCGGCGAGGAGGTGATCGAGGTCCAAGAAATCCAGGGGATCCGGTGATTCGGCCATCGCGCTTCGCTAGCCTAGCCTCGTCCCGTACCCCATGGCCCGAGGCACGGTCTGAGCGAGGGGCGGCCGTGCGGCCGCCGTAACCGACGATGTTGTTTCCGACGACCGACTTCGCGATCTTCCTGGCGGTCGTGTTCGCCGTGTCCTGGCTGCTGAACCCGTACCGAACGGCCTGGAAGTGGTGCATCCTGGCCGCCAGCTACGTCTTCTACGCGTGGTGGGACCCGCGGCTCGTCTGGCTCCTCGCGCTCGTCGGCACCCTCGCGTGGGCGTCGGCGCTGTGGGTCGAGAGGACCAACCACGATCGCGCGCGCCGTCGCCGGACGCTCGTGAGCGTCGTGGCGCTCCTGCTCCCACTCGCGTGGTTCAAGTACTACGGCTTCTTCGCGCTGAACGTCGCGAACGCGTTCGAGTCCCTCGGGCTCCACCCGCCGCTGCCGCTGCTCCAGGTCCTGCTTCCGATCGGGATCTCGTTCTACACGTTCATGGCGATCAGCTACGTCGTCGACGTCTCGCGGTACGAGATCCAGGTGTCGCGGTGGCTGGACGTCTCGGTGTACCTCGCGTTCTTCCCCCACCTGATCGCCGGTCCGATCGTCCGCAGCGAGGAGCTGATCCCGCAGATCCGGCGCCCGCGCGACGCGGGCCGGATCGACGTCTCGCGAGCGTCGTTCCTGATCGTCGGTGGACTGTTCAAGAAGATGGTGATCTCGAGCTTCCTCGCGAGCCAGATCGTGGACCCGGTGTTCGGTGCGCCGAACATGCACGGAGGGCTCGAGGTCCTCATCGCGATCTACGCGTACGCGATCGTGATCTACGCCGACTTCAGCGCGTACAGCGACATCGCGATCGGCGTCGCGCTGCTGCTCGGGTTCGAGTTCCCCGCGAACTTCGACCGCCCGTACACGGCGGTCTCGCTGCGGGACTTCTGGCGCCGTTGGCACATGACGCTGTCGCGGTGGTTGCGCGACTACCTGTACATCCCGCTCGGCGGCAGCCGGCACGGCGAGATCCGCACGGCCGCGAACATCATGATCACGATGCTGCTCGGCGGGCTGTGGCACGGGGCCGGGTGGACGTTCGTCGCGTGGGGGGCGTTCCACGGGATCGGCCAGGTGATCGGGCGCTGGCGCGTACGGCGGGCGCACGCGCTCGGGATCGTCGAAGGGTCCTCCCGATGGGTCGTCGCCCGCAAGCAGCTGGTGACGTTCAACCTCGTCAGCCTCGGTTGGGTGTTCTTCCGCGCGGACTCGATGGGAAGCGCGTTCGAGGTCTTGGGCCGGCTGGGCACCGCCGGGACGACGGCGCTGGTGACGCCGCTCGTGCTCCTGACGATCGCCGGGATGCTGGGCGTCCAGTACATGCCGAGGGATCCCGCGGCACGGCTGCGCGAGCGCTTCGGACGGCTGGGGCCGGTCCTGCAGGGCGCGGCGCTGGCGTTCTGCCTGTTCCTGGTCACGACGCTCGCGGCCCAGGGCGTGAGCCCCTTCATCTACTTCCGATTCTGAGGTGACCGCCTGATGCAGACGATGGAACGGCCGATCGTGGTCCTGGCGGAGGCGAGGTCGCCGGAACCTCCCGAACCCCGGCGGGCCTCGGCGGGGGACGTCTTCGTCACGATCGTCGTGTGCCTGTCGCTGTGGGCCTTGCTCGCGGCGCCGCTGTTGGAGCGGAGCGCCCAGGCCGGGCCGGTTGGGACGCGGCGTTCGGCCGCGCTCGCGCTCCTGCGACCTCTGGTCGCGATCTCGGACGGCCTGCTCATGTCCCGCGCGACGGACTCGGTCGAGCGAGCGCTCGGTCGCGATCCCGAAGGCGCGCCCGGGGGCGAGCTCGCCCTGCCCGCGTTCGAGATCCCTGCCGACGAGTTCGAGCCCACCCCAACCCGGCCCGCCTCAACCGAGGACCCCGAGACCACCGCAACCCACACGTCGGCGCCGCCGGCGCACGAGGGCGACGCACAGGCGCCGGAGGAAGAGCCGGCGGGCACGAACGCGATCCGAACACCGAGCCCGTCGAACAAGCTCCGCGTGGCCGTCATCGGCGATTCGCTCTCCCAGGGTCTCGGCCCGGCGATCGAGCGTTGGATGAACCCCTCCGTCGTGCGGGTGCTCTCCCTCGGCCGGCAATCGACCGGGCTCTCGCGCGAGGACTACTTCAACTGGCAGGCGGGCATGCGCCAGATCGTCGAGGAGTTCCGTCCGGACCTCGTGTTCGTGCTGCTCGGCAGCAACGACGCGCAGGCGCAGATCTCGCGCGACGGCACCGCGATCCCGGTGGGGAGCGTCCAGTGGCTCGAGGGGTACCGCGAACGGGCGGGCGACCTCCTGCGGGAGGCGACCCGCGCGGGGACGCACGTCGTGTGGGTCGGGATCCCGATCGTCAGGGAGCGTCAGCGCTGGGACTTCTACCGCCGCGTGAACGACATCTATCGCGTCACCGCCTCCGCGGATCCGCTCGGTACCTACGTCGACGCCTGGACCCCGTTCGAGGGCCGGGACGGCGGGTTCACGGCGTTCGTCCGCAACGACCGCGGCGACCTCGTCGAGGTACGTGCTCAAGACGGCGTCCACTTCACGTCGACGGGGTACGCGTTCCTCGCCCGGATGGCGATCCGCGCGGCCGACCAGGCCTTCGGCATGCCCGAGAAGGCAGTCTCGTTCGGCGTCTGAACGTCCCGGGCCGATGTCGAATCGCGCCCCACCCGATCGTCGTTAGGGTGGAGCCGGCCGCACGGCCGCATGGCCGCACGTCGGCGTCGAGCGGCCACGGAGCGGGCCGGGCAGAAGCCACGGAGAGGTCACGGAGAGGCGACGGAGGGAAAGGAGGACGGCGTGCAGTACATCTTCTTGATCTACGGGGACCAGTCGGAGGGGGGCAACGCCTCTCCCGACGAGATGGCCAAGAGCATGCAGGAGTGGGGGGACTACACGCAGTACTTGAAGGACAAGGGGTACCACCTTGCCGGTGAGGCCCTCTACCCGACGCACGACGCCACCACGGTTCGGGTTCGGGACGGCAAGACGATCACCACCGACGGACCGTTCGCCGAGACCAAGGAGCAGTTGGGCGGGTTCTACCTCGTCGACTGCCCAAGCCTGGACGAGGCGATCGAGGCGAGCGCGAAGATGCCGGTCGGGCCCGACGGCTCGGTGGAGATCCGGCCGATCATGCTCTTCGACGAGGAGGGCCGGCCGTCGTCGTAGGGACCGCGACCGCCGCCGTCATCGACAGCCTGTTCCGGAACGAACAGGGTCGTGCGGTCGCGACCCTGATCCGGGTCCTGGGAGACTTCGACCTCGCCGAGGACGCGGTGCAGGAGGCGTTCACGCAGGCGATGCGCGTCTGGCCCGAGCGCGGGATCCCCGACAACCCCGGCGCGTGGATCACGACGACCGCGCGCAACCGCGCGATCGACCGGCTCCGGCGTGAGCGGACGCTGCGTGAGAAGACGGCGCAGCTCGGCGTCGTCGAGGCGCTCGAGTCGCTCGGAGGAGACGAGACGGACGTGAGCGGTATCCCCGACGACCGGCTGCGGCTGATCTTCACGTGCTGCCACCCGGCCCTGCGGATGGACGCGCGGGTGGCGCTGACGCTGAAGACGCTCGGCGGCCTCACGACCGGCGAGATCGCCCGTGCCTTCCTCGTTCCGGAGCCGACGATGGCCCAGCGCCTCGTGCGGGCCAAGCGCAAGATCCGTCAGGCGGCGATCCCCTACCGCGTCCCGCCCGCCGAGCTCCTGCCCGAACGCCTGCCGGGCGTGCTCGCCGTCCTGTACCTGGTCTTCAACGAGGGGTACGCCGCCACCACCGGCCCACTCGTTCGAACGGACCTGTGCGACGAGGCGATCCGGCTGGCCCGTCTCGTCGTGACGCTGATGCCCGACGAACCCGAGATCCGGGGCCTGCTCGCACTGATGCTCCTGCAGCATTCGCGACGAGACGCCCGGACCGATCCCCGGGGCACGATGATCCTGCTCGAGGAACAGGACCGAGCCCGCTGGGACCACGCGATGATCGACGAGGGCCTCGCCACCTTGGACGGCGCGCTCGCCGCCCGCCGACCGGGTCCGTACCAGCTCCAGGGCGCGATCGCCGCGCTCCACGCCCGGGCGCCCCGACCCGAGGACACCGACTGGCCCCAGATCGGCGCCCTCTACGACCGGCTCGTGGAGACCTCGCCCTCGCCGGTGGTCGAGCTCAACCGCGCCGTCGCGATCGCGATGGCCGACGGTCCCGAGCGTGGCCTCGCGCTCTTCGCGCCGCTCGAGGATGAGCTCGACGAGTACCACCTGTTCCATGCCGCCCGCGCCGACCTGTTCCGTCGGCTCCGCCGCAACGAAGAGGCGGCCGCCGCGTACCGCCGGGCGCTCGAGCTCGTCACGAACCCCCGGCAGCGCGCCTACCTCGAGGGCAGGCTCGCGGAGGTCACAGCTCCTTGACCAGGTAGGTCATCACGGCACCGACGGCGACCGGGCCGTCGTCGTGGTGTAGATCGGTGCTGGAGACGAACGGCCCGTGCGCGTGCACGTACCCGAGCCGCTCGTAGAACGCCCGCGCGGGGGCGGCCTCCTCGTCCAGCGAGACCGACAGGCCGACCCTGGCCATGCCCCGGTCCCGGACCGCGTCCTCGAGCGTCTCCATGAGCGCCGTCGCAACGCCGAGCCGCCGCCTGGGCCGCGCGACGAAGACGTCGCGCACCTCGGCGCAGCCCTCGCGGACCGCCGACGTCGAGAACTCCTCGTGCTCGGGGAACAGCACCATGCCCCGGCCGCCGGGGAGGTCCCCGAACCACGCGACCGCCTCGGCGAGCTCCCCGCGTCCCTGCGCCAACAGCCGACGAAGGTACTCGCCCGAGTTCCACACGGGGAGGCGCCGGTTGAGCGCCTCGACATCGCCGGCCGACAGGGGCAGCACGCGGAACGCCGGCGTCGGTCGCGTCGATCCGGGATCGCCCGCCGGCGCCGAGATCGCCCTCAGCGCTCCTTCACGATCGGATAGGCGCGGCTCATGTAGTCGTGCGCGTCGTGGACGCCCGACACGTGCCACTTCCGGGGCCGGATCAACTCCTCGGCCTCCTGCGGTCCCCACGACCCCCGCTCGTAGAAGCAGACCGGCGTCGGGTGCTCGAGCGCCGGCTGGAGGATCTCCCACGCCCGCTCGACGCCGTCCTGGCGGATGAACAGCGAGTGGTCGCCGCGCATCGCCTCGAGGAGCAGCAGCTCGTACGCGTCGGAGATCTCCGTGTGCGCGAACGCCTCGTCGTAGTCGAAGGCCATCGCCGCCCTGCCCAGATGCATGCCGTGTCCGGGCTGCTTCACGTTGAAGCCGATCGTGATGCCCTCGTTGGGCTGCACGCGCACCGTGAGATGGTCGCGCATCGGCAGGTCCATGTCGGACCCGCGGAAGACGTTGAACGGCACCTTCTTGAACTTCAGGGTGATCTCGCTCATCTTCTCGGCCAGCCCCTTACCGGTCCGCAGGAAGAACGGGACGCCCGCCCATCGCCAGTTGTCGATATCGAGCTCCATCGCCGAGAAGGTCTCCGTCGTCGAGTCGGGTGCGACGCCCTGCTCGTCGCGGTACCCCGCGTACTGGCCCCGGATCACGTGATCAACGCTCGAGATGTCGGTCGATCTCAGGGCCTTCACGGTCTCGTCGCGGAGCCGGTCGGGTGCGAACGACACAGGTGGTTCCATGGCGACGAACGTCATCACCTGGAACAGGTGCGTCGAGATCATGTCGCGGATGTTGCCGACCTGCTCGTAGAAGGCCCCGCGCCCCTCGATCCCGATCTTCTCGGCGACCGTGATCTGCACGTGGTCGATGTAGCGACGGTTCCAGATCGGCTCGAACATCCCGTTCGCGAACCGGAAGGCAAGGATGTTCTGCACGGTCTCCTTGCCGAGGTAGTGGTCGATGCGGAACACCTGCGTCTCGTCGAAGACGGAGTGGATGACCTCGTTCAGCTCGCGCGCGCTCTGGAGGTCGCGCCCGAACGGCTTCTCCAGCACGATCTTCGCATCCCGCTGCAGACCGGCCTCGCCGATCCGCCGGACGATGTCGGCGTAGACCGTGGGCGGCACCGCCGCGTCGAAGACCCGCCGCCCCTCCGTGCCGAACTCGGCATCGATCTTCTCGAGGTACGTCGCGAAGTCGTTCATCGCGCCGGGCTCGGAGAACTCGCCCTGGTAGTACGACAGGCGCCGCGCGAACTCGTCCCAGGCCTCGCCCTCGGGCGGGTGCTTGGAGAACGTACTGACGTGGTCGAACGTGGACTGCCGGAACTCCTCCGGGGTCATCGCCGAGCGCGCGTAGCCGACCAGCGCGAACCCCTTCGGCAGCCGCCGCTGCAGCCACAGGTGCCAGAAGGCCGGCAACAGCTTCCGCTCGGTCAGATCGCCCGACGCGCCGTAGATCACGGCCGCCTGAGGGAGGAGCTCCTTGGCCATCACCAACCCCCTTCGGACGGCGGCCGGACCTCGATCCACTCGTCGGTCACGCGGACGGCGTACACCGGCACCGGATCCACCGCCGGGCCCCCGACGGGCTCGCCCGTTGCGAGGTCGAACTCGCTCCCGTGGCAGGGACACACCACGGTGTCCTCCTGGTCGCCGAGCGTGCCCTCGGCCAGCGAGCACCCCTCGTGGGTGCATTCGTCGCCGAACGCGTACAGCTCGTTCTCGACGTGCGCGATCGCCACGCGCAGGCCGGGGAGGTCGAAGGAGCGGAGCTCTCCCTCGGGAACCTCGGCCCGCGAGCCGACCCGCCGATACGACTCGTCCACGCGTGCATCTTCGCCGAACGAGCCGTCTCCGGCATGGGCGTCGTTCGGCTCCGTGGTCTCCTCACGCGCCGAGGGTCGCGTTCGGGTCCGAGGCGGTCTCGCGCGTGGGCTCGTCGGGGCGACCGGGTTCGCGCACGGTCACGCCGTCGACCCCGCTCCCCGAACCCGCGGCGAGGACCCTGGTCACCGCCGACCACACACGCTGTGCCAGCGTGACGGCGCCCAGCACGGTCAAGATCGCGAGCGCCGGCAGCAGCGCGCCCGGAACGGGGAGGCCGATCATCATCGCGACGTATCGTTCGAGCCGCTGGAAGTAGCCCTCGGTGAGCTCGACGCCGGCGGCCTCCGCCTCGGCGCGGACGTGGCTCACGCAGAGCGCGATCACAAGCGTGAGCAGCGCGAGGGCCGCCTCGAGCCGGAGGTCCTGCCCGGCGAGGGACCAGAACAGGCATCCGAACAGGATCACGTCGGCCACCCGGTCCAGGACCGAGTCGAGGAACGCGCCCCAGCGGCTGTCCTCGCCGCGGAGCCTGGCCACGGCGCCGTCCAGGATGTCGAACAGCCCGGCCGGGATCAGCAGCAGCCCCGCCAGCAGGAACTGGCCCCGGAGCAGCGACGCCCCGACCCACACGTTGGTGACCAGGCCGAGCACCGTCAGCTGCCACGGGCGGAACCCCGCCCGGTAGACGCCGAGGAGGATGACGCGATAAGGCCACGTGAAGACCCAGCGCATCGGCTTGGCGGCCACGCCCTCGGCCAGGCGAGGCGCGGGCATGTCGCGGATGCGCGTGGTCTCGCTCGGCGGTTCGGGTTGGGTTCCGCTCATCTGACCCCGGTCCCGAGGCTATCGCCGCGGCGCGGACGCCGCATGGGGCTCGGGAAACGCCTCAGGTTCGGGGCTCGAAGGCCACGACCCGGTAATGGAAGGTCCCTCCGGGCGCCTCGTACGCGATCTTGTCCTCGAGGTTGGCCCCCAGGAGCGCCCTGCCGAGCGGCGACGTGGTCGTGATCGTCCGCACCCCCGACGCACGCTCCTCGGCGGACTCGGCGAGCAGGTAGGTCTCGTCCTCGGGTTCGTCCTCCTCGAGCGGTCGGAGCGTCACGAGCATCCCGGAGGCGATCACCTCGGACTCGGCGGGCCCCTCGACGATCTCGGGATCGCGGAGCATGCGTTCGAGGTTGCGGATCCGGGACTCCATCAGCGCCTGCTCGTTCTTCGCGGCGTCGTACTCGGCGTTCTCTCGGATGTCGCCGTGCTCGCGAGCGGCCCTCAGGCGTTCGGCGATGGCGGCGCGGCCCGAGATCTTGAGATCGTCGAGCTCGCCGCGCAGGCGCAGGTAGGCGTCGAGCGTGAGGGTCGACGTAGGCTGCTGCCCCCCCTTGCGGGGAGGCCGGTTCGCGAGCTCGTCGGGCAGGTCCATGAGACCGGCGAGCCTACCAACTCCGGCCGAGCGGCCCCCGGGGAACGGCCGCTACGACTCGGCGAAGAAGACGTTCTTGACCTCGGTGTACAGGTTGACGGCGTGCATCCCCATCTCCCGGCCGATCCCGCTCTGCTTGTACCCACCGAACGGGGCCTCGGTGTGGACGCTGTGCGCCGAGTTCACCGAGATCACGCCGGTCCGGATCCCCTTCGCGACCCGGATCGCGCGCCCGAGGTCGCGGGTCCAGACCGAGCCGGACAGGCCGTACGGAGTGTCGTTCGCGAGCCGGATCGCCTCCGCCTCGGTGTCGAACGGCATGATGCACGCGACCGGCCCGAAGATCTCCTCCCGCGCGACCCGCCACGCGTTGTCGACGTCGGCCAGGATCGCCGGCTTGAGATAGAAGCCGCCCGCCGGCTCGGCGGGGATCTCGCCGCCCGTGACCAGGCGCGCGCCTTCCTCGATCCCGATGCCGATGTAGTCGAGCGACGTCTGGCGCTGCCCCGCCGAGATCATCGGCCCCAGGTCGGTCGACTCGTCCTGCGGGAGGCCGACCCGGAGCTCGGCCGTCCGCTTGGCCAGGCGTTCGATGAACTCGTCGTAGACGGGGCGCTCGACGAACATCCGCGCCCGCGACGTGCAGTCCTGGCCGGTGTTGTCGAAGATCGACCACATCGAACGCTCGACGCACGTCTCCATGTCGGCGTCGGCGAACACGACGTTGGCCGACTTGCCGCCGAGCTCGAGGGAGACCCGCGTGATCGTGTCGGCGCACCGCTGCATGATCTGCGACCCGACGGCGGTGGAGCCGGTGAACCCCACCTTCGAGACCCGCGGATCGGAAACGAGCGCGTTCCCGACGGTCGAGCCGGGCCCCGGGAGCACGCTCATCGTCTCGGGGGGCAGACCGGCCTCCACGAGCAGGTCGGCGAGCTTCAGCACCGAGAGCGGAGTGTAGGTGGCCGGCTTGACCACGATCGTGTTCCCGCACGCGAGCGAGGGCCCGATCTTCCACGAGGCGATCACCAGGGGGAAGTTCCAAGGGACGATCAGCGCGCAGACGCCGACCGGCTCGCGGAGGGTCACATCGAGACCGGGGTCGCTCACGGGGATCGTCTCCCCGAAGATCTTGTTGGCGGCGCCGCCCCAGTACTCGAGCACGTTCGCGACCGTCCCGATCTCGCCGCGAGCGGCGTTGATGGGCTTACCCGCGTTCCGCGACTCGACGACCGCGAACTCCTCGAGCCGCTCGCGGAGCAGCGCCGAAGCGCGCAGCAGCACTCGTCCGCGTTCGGTGGCGCTCATCATCGGCCAGGCGCCCTCCTCGAACGCACCGTGCGCGATGTCGACGGCGCGCCTCGCGTCCTTGGCGCCCGCGTCCGAGACCTGCGCCATCGGCTCGCCGGTCCCCGGCTCGATCACGTCGGACGTCGCTCCGTCGGCGGGAGCCGTCCGCTCCCCGCCCAGCACCAGCAGTTCGGTCGTCATGGTCCGGTTCCTCCGTTGCTCGCGTGATGGTTCGATGATAGGCGCGGGACTCGCCGCGTGGGCTGGCCACCGAACCGTGTGCGTATGCTCGGCGCGACGCATGAAGGGGAGGGCACGATGGGACGGCTCGACGGGAAGGTTGCGCTCATCACCGGCGGCGCGAGCGGCATGGGGATGGTCGCCTCGAGACTCTTCGCGAGCGAGGGAGCCTCGGTCGTCCTCACCGACGTCGCCGACGACGCCGGCGAGACGGTGGCCGCCGAGATCGAGGCCGGCGGCGGGCAGGCGCTCTACGCCCATGCGGACGTCTCGGACGAGGCCGACGGGGAGGCGATGGTCAAGGCGGCCGTCGATCGCTTCGGCGGGCTCAGCATCCTGTACAACAACGCGGGCGTGATGATGAACCAGGACGGCTCGGTGACCGAGACCGACGCGTCGATCTGGGACAAAACGCTCGACATCAACGTCAAGGGCGTCGCCTTCGGGTGCAAGTACGGCGTCCCCGCGATGATCGCCTCCGGCGGCGGATCGATCATCAACGTCGCGTCCTTCGTCGCGTGGATGGGCGCCGCCACCTCGCAGACCGCCTACACCGCGTCGAAGGGGGCCGTGCTCTCGATGACGCGCGAGATCGCGGTCGAGTACGCGCGCAAGGGGATCCGGTGCAACGCGCTCTGTCCCGGACCGATCGACACGCCGCTGCTGGCCGAGCTCCTGGCCGATCCGGCCCGTCGCCAGCGCCGCTTCGTCCACATCCCGATGGGCAGGCTGGGTCGGGCGGAGGAGCTCGCCAAGGCGGCCCTGTTCCTGGCGAGCGACGACTCCTCGTTCATGACCGGGGCGTCGCTGATCGTCGACGGCGGGATCACCGCCGCGTACGTGACCCCCGAAGGCTAAACCCGTGGCCGAGATCGAACGATAGGAAGCCATGAACGCCCTCCTGGCGACCGTCGCAACCGGGCACCCCGCGATCCCGACAGGCGGGGACTTCGACTTCACGCCGCTGCTCTACGCCGCCATCTGGATCCTGGCGTTCAGGAAGCTCCGCCCGGGCCTGCTGCTTCTGGCCTGCCCCCTGTTCCTTCTCGCGGGGGGCCTGGTGGACTCGATCTCGGACGTGCTCGGGCTGTCCACGCTCACGACGGCCTCGGCACTGGCGCTCCCGGCGCTCCTGCTCCCCCTGCCCCGCCCGTTGGGTCGGCATCACCGACCTTCGGCCGGTTGACAGGCAAAGTTCGGGTATGGCTCCATACGGCTGATCCTTCATTCGCCGTTCTCGGGAGGGGGCGTATGTCCGAACGGAAGGTCGGTTCGGTCACCTATCAAGAGGTAGGTGAGGAGTACTTCAAGAACCGCGGACTTCGACGCCACGCGGGGGTTTGGTCGCTGTGGGCGCTCGGCGTCGGAGCCGTCATCTCCGGCGAGTACTACGGCTGGAACTTCGGACTGGGCACCGGGGGTTTCGGCGGCCTCGCCATCGCCGGCGTGCTCATGGCGATCATGTACTACGGCCTCGTGTATTCGATCGCCGAGATGTCGCCCGCGCTCCCGCACACGGGCGGCGCGTACTCGTTCGCGCGGTCGGCGATGGGCCCGTGGGGAGGATTCCTCACCGGCCTGGCCGAGAACGCGGAGTACGTGATCACGCCGGCGGTGGTCGTCGGCGCGATGGCCCTGTTGATGCAGGAGATCGTGGGCGGGCTGTTCGATGTCACCGGCGATCCATGGTGGAACAGCCTTCCGATCTGGGCCCTGATCTTCTACGTGATCTTCGTGTGGATCAACATCGTGGGGATCGAGGCGACGATGCGGTTCACCGTGGTGATCACGGTGTTGTCGATCGCCGTCCTCGTGTTCTTCTACCTCGCGGCCATCTTCTCGGGGAAGCTCGATTTCAACCTGTGGACGAACATCTCCAAGAGCGGTGAGGTGATCCCCGGCGGGGGAGGTCCGTGGCTCCCCTTCGGGATCAGCGGGATCTTCAAGTCGTTGCCGTTCGCCATCTGGTTCTTCCTGGCGATCGAGGAGGTGCCGCTCGCGGCGGAGGAGTCCATGGACCCGCGTCGCGACGTCCCCAGGGGATCCGTCTTGGCCATGCACACGCTGCTGATCGCGGCGATCCTCGTGCTGATCTTCAACACGGGCCTTCCCGGCGGGGCCCACCTCTACGGGGCGTCGGGGTTCCCGCTGCTCGACGGGCTCTACGCGATCTTCGGAAAGGGCTCGGCGACGGAGCTCCTCGGGCTGCTGTTCATGATCGGGCTGGTGGCGAGTTTCTTCACGATCATCTTCGCGTACGGCCGGAACACCTACTCGCTCTCGCGGGCGGGGTACTTCCCGAAGTTCCTGTCCCAGACCCATGGCGTGCGGAAGACCCCGCACGTCGCCTTGATCGCGGGGGCGGTCGTCGGGTACGCCGTGTTCTTCCTCGTCTGGGTCCTGCAGCAGCAGGAGCTCGGTCCGCAGATCGTGGCGGCGCTGTTGAACATGGCGGTCTTCGCGGCGGTGATCTCGTACATCCTGCAGATGACGTCGTTCGTGCTGCTCCGGCAGAAGCTGCCGAACATCGAGCGACCGTACCGAAGCAAGATGGGGGTCCCCGGGGCGGTCATCGCGGGATTGCTGGCCGCGATATCGCTCGTCGCCATCTTCTTGAACGACGCCTATCGGCCGGGTGTCTACGGCGTGGCGATCTACTACGTCCTCGGGGTGCTCTACTTCGCGATCGCAGGTCGGAACCGTCTGGTGCTGTCGCCCGAGGAGGAGTTCGCACTTACGCAGGGCGAGCACGGCATCCCTCAGGAGGAGGGATACAGCACGTCGCGCGCGGAACAGGAGGCGATCCTCGGTGGAGGAGCGCCGAGCGCTCCGAGCGCAGCGTCGACGCAGCCGCCATCGGAGACGCCCTCCGGCTAGCAAACGAGCGAGTCGCCACGAACGGCGGGCCCCTGGTCGGGCCCGCCGTTCGCGTTTGACAGCCTCGTTCGGCGGTTCTTCGATAGCGGCCCCCGAACCGAAAGGCGGAACGACGTGACAGCCGCGAAGGGAACGCTGAGCGCGAAACAGCTCGACGAGCTCGCCGACGCGGGCGAGGTCGACACCGTCCTGTGCATGTTCACCGACCTGCAGGGCCGCTTCATGGGCAAGCGCGTGGTGCCGCATTTCCTGTTCGAGGAGATCCTCGGAGAGGAGGGCCTGCACGCCTGCCTGTATCTGCTGGCGATCGACATGGAGATGGAGCCGCTCCCCGGCTACGAGTACGCGTCGTGGGAGACGGGCTACGGCGACTTCCGGATGGTCCCGGACATGAGCACGCTCCGCTGGTGCCCGTGGATCGACAAGACCGTGATGGTGATCTGCGACATCTTCGAGGAGGAGGAGGCAGACAAGGAGGTCGAGGTCACGCCCCGCACGATCCTCAAGCGCCAGATCGCTCGTGCCGCCGAGCTCGGCTACACGATCAAGACCGGTTCAGAGCTCGAGTTCTACCTGTTCCGGGACTCCTACCGCGACTCGGCCGAGCGCGGCTACCGCGACCTGCGACCCAGCTCGCCGTACATCATGGACTACCACATGCTCCAGACCACCCGGGACGAGTGGTTCGTGCGCCAGGTGCGCAATGCCATGCTCGGCGCCGGGATCCCTGTGGAGTTCAGCAAGGGCGAGTTCGGCCGGGGGCAGCAGGAGATCAACATCACCTACTCCGACGCGCTGTCGAACGCCGACCATCACGCCCTGTACAAGCACGGCGTGAAGGAGATCGCCGAGCTGAACGGCGTGGCGGCCACGTTCATGGCCAAGTGGACGATGGCGGAGGCCGGCTCGAGCTGTCACCTCCACTCGAGCGTGTGGAACGCCGACGGGACCGAGAGCCTGATGTGGTCGGACGGCGGCGAACACCACATGAGCGACACCTACCGCTGGTACATGGGTGGTCTCATGGCCTGCGCGCGCGAGATGGCGTGGATGTACGCGCCGTTCGTGAACTCCTACAAGCGATACCAGCTGGGTTCGTGGGCGCCGACGGCGATCGTGTGGAGCCGCGACAACCGGACGTGCGGGTTCCGGACGGTCGGCGAGCACACGGGCGCGCGCGTCGAGTGCAGGATCCCCGGGGCCGACGCGAACCCGTACCTCGCGTTCGCGGCGACGATCGCCGCCGGCCTGTGGGGGATCGAGAACAAGGTGGAGCCGCCTCCGATGTTCGTCGGCAACGCCTACGAGGCCAAGGACGTCCCGCGCGTCCCGTACTCCTTGCACGAGGCGGTGGAGACGTTCGGCGGGTCGACGGTCGCTCGCGAGGCGTTCGGCGACTTCGTGTTCGAGCACCTGCTGAACACGGCGCACCAGGAGCAGGTGATCTTCGACAACACCACGGTCACCGACTGGGAGCTCGCCCGCTACTTCGAACGCGGCTAGGGCGGCCGCAGTCGTTCCTGCGGTGGGCACACCTTCGATCTGCCCTGCGGTGGGCACGCATGGATCTGACCTGCCCGGCGCGCGACGACTGATCACGACCTGCCGCGCCGCTTGACAATCGAACGTACGTTCGATATGCTCTACCTCTCCTCCCCCCGTGACCGTGCGAGGTCCGGGTGCAACAGCGCAGTGAAGAAGAGCTGATCCGCGAGATCGATGCCGAGCATGCGCGTCTCGCGGCGAGCCATCGACGGCTGCTCCGACTTCTCGCAGACGCCGACCGGCGGAGGAGCTGGCGAGACGTCGGCGCTCGCGACACGGCCCACTGGCTGTCGATCAGGTACGGCCTGTCCCAGTGGAAGGCGCGACGATGGATCGCCGCCGCCCATGCGCTCGAGACGCTCCCCCACACGTCCGAGGCGCTCGCATCGGGCGAGCTGCACGTCGACAAGGCGGTCGAGCTGACGAGGTTCGCCACACCGGAGACCGAGTCGCGCCTGCTGGTCTGGGCCGGCGGCGTTTCGTGCGGCGCGATCCGGCGTAAGGCGGACGTGGTCGCACGCAGGTCGTCGGGCGAGGCGGAGGAGGCGGAACGAAGCCGCTTCCTGTCGTGGTGGACGTTCGACGAGGGCCGCCGCTTCGGCCTGGAGGCCGAGCTGCCCTCCGCACAGGGCGCGGTCGTCGCGAAGGTGCTCGACCGGCTCGCGGACAGCCTGCCGGTCATGCCGGAAGAGATCGGGCCGGCCGGGGCCGGTGCGCGGCGGGCCGATGCCCTCGTCGCCCTGTGTTCGTCCGGGGACGACGCCGATCGCGACCCCGACCGAGCGACGCTGATCGTGCACGCGCGCCTCGACGGACCCGACGACGAGCTGAGCGAGTGCGAGATCGAGGACGGCCCGGCGATCGGCCCGGACACGGCGCGTCGGTTGGCGTGCAACGCACGGGTCCAGACCGTCGTCGAAGAGGAGAGCGGTCTGCCGGTCAGGCTCGGTCGCATGACCAGAGAGCCTCCGGCGTGGATGGTTCGACACCTGAAGTACCGGGACGGCGAGTGCCGGTTCCCCGGCTGTGGCTCTCGACGCTTCACCCAGGCTCACCACATCGTCTGGTGGGATCACGGCGGGCGAACGGATCTCGACAACCTGGTGCTCGTCTGCACCTTCCATCACCGGCTCGTCCACGAGTACGGCTGGCGGGTGCGGCGTGAAGACGACGGCACGGTGAGCTGGTTCCGTCGCGAGGGCCGTCGCTACCGACCCGGGCCGGCGCCGCCGGAGGCGCTCGTCGCCTCGTAGACGTTGTCCCGCGCTCAGCCGTCGGAGAAGACCGGCTTCAGCGATGCATACACCTTCCGGTACCTCACGTAGGCCTCGTCATACACCTCGCGGACATCGGGGTCCGGCTGGTGCTCCTCCGGTTGATACGAGACGAAGGCCTCCACGGCGGCGGCGACGGTGGGGTGGATCCCTGCGCCGACGGCGGCCAGGATCGCCGCACCGGTCGCCGTGGTCTCTACGCTCGTCGGCACGCGCACCGGGAGGCCGGTGACGTCGGCCTTGATCTGCCGCCACAGGGGGCCCTTCGCCCCGCCGCCCACGATCGTGAGCCGGCGGACCTCCAGACCCGCGTTCGCCATCGCCTCGACGATGTCGCGGAGCGCGAACGCGCTGCCCTCCAGGATCGCGCGCGTCATGTGCGCGCGCGAGTGCGCGAGCGTGAGCCCGTAGAACACGCCGCGCGCGGCCCCGTTCCACTCGGGGGCCATCGCCCCCTGCATGCACGGCAGGAACACCAGTCCCTCGGCCCCGGGGGGTACGCGCTCCGCTTCCTTCGAGAGGAGGTCGTAGGCGTCGCCGAGCCCCTCGGCCTCGGCCCCCCGCTCGATCGGCGCGAACTGGTCGCGCCACCACCGCAGGTTGCCGCCCGAGACGAACCCGGGATTCTCGAGCAACCACGCGTCGGGGTCGGCGTGCGGGTGGCACTCGACGAGCATCGTCGGGTCCTCGCGCGGCTCGCTCGAGGCGGCGCACACCGGCTCCGCCGTCCCGACGACGTCGCACACCTCGCCCGGCTCGAACACGCCGGCGCCGAGCGTCGCCGCCATCTCGTCCCCGCAGCCCACGGCGACGACGGTCGACGAGTCCAGCCCGGTGGCGTCCGCGAACGCCGCGGTGATCGCCGAGATCGGCTCCGTCGCGGCGACCACCTCCGGGAGCATCGAGTCCGGGACGTCGACCGCCGCGAGCACCTCGGGCGACCACGCGCGCGTGCGGGGATCCAGGAGAGCGAACGAGGACGCGTTCGAGTAATCGACGGCGACGGGACCCGCGATCTCGCGGAGCGCGTACGTCCCCGGCGACATCAGCGTAGCCGCGTTGGCCCACACCTCGGGTTCCTCGTCCCGAACCCAGAGCGCCTTGAACACCGCATGGGATGAGTCCAGGTTCGCCCCCACCGCTCGGTAGAAGTCCTCGGGTGAGATCCGCTTCGCGACGGCGGCGGCCTGCTTCTCGGCGCGGCGATCCATCCAGATCATCGCGGGCCGGAGGGGTCGGGCGTCGCTGCCGCACACCACCATCCCATCGAGCTGCGACCCGAACGACAGCCCCCCGACCGCCGACGGTCCCTCCGGCACCGAGGCGACCAGCTCGCGAACGCCCGCGACGATCGCTGCCGGCCAGGCGTCGGGGTCCTGCTCGGCGGCACCGGGGAACGGGAACGACAGGTCGTAGGTCTGGTACGAGGAGGCGACGAGCGTCCCGTCGGCCGAGTACAGCGCGCAATTGGTCCCCTGCGAACCGACGTCGCAGCCGATCACGTACGGACCCGTCACGGCAGGATGACCGTCTTCAGGCCCGATCCGGACCGGATCGTCTCGAACGCCTGCGCGATCTCCTCCAACGGGAACCGGTGCGTGACCACGCGAGCCAGGTCCTCCTGGCGACGATCGAGGTAGTCCATCGTGATGCGGTACTGACGGTGCGTGGCACCGTAGGCCCCGAGGATCGCGAGTTCCTTGTAGTGGAGCTGGTTCATGTCGAGGGGACTGACCGGGTCGTGCTTGGGGAGCCCCGCGAAGTAGACGACCCTCGCCCGCTTGGCGGCCATCTCGAGCGCGGCCTGCTGCGCCTGCTTGGAGGGCGCCGCCACGCACACGCGGTCGACGCCCGCTCCCTCGGTCTTGGCCATCAGCTCGCTCACGCCGTTGTCGTCGCCGGCGACGAACGCCTCGTCGACGAACGAGCCCACGACGCCCATGGCGATGTCCAGGCGGTCCGCCTTCACGTCGGTCATGTAGATGCGGCTCGCGCCCCGGTCCCGGCACATCACCGCCTGCCAGCAGCCGATCGGCCCGGTGCCGAGGATCACCACGGTGTCGCCGAGGCGGACGTCGAGCATCTCGACGCCGTTCAGCGCGCAGGCGAACGGGTCCGCGACCGTCGCGAGATCGGAGGGGAGATCGTCGGGAAGGGGGATCAGGTTCTTCGTCGCGATCGGCGGCACGGACGCCCACTCGGCGTAGGCGCCCGGGAACGGGTCGTACCCGTACAGGAGGTGGTGCTCGCACAGGTTCTGGAACCCGTCCATGCACCAGCGGCACTCGCCGCAGGTGAGGATCGAGCCGAGGAACACGCGATCCCCCTTCGCGACGCCGGGCGGGAGCACGGCCTCGGGGCCGACCTCCTGGAGCACGCCGACCGGCTCGTGGCCGAGCACCCACGGCGCCGGCGCGCGCGGGTCGCCGTTGAAGAACGTCCTCGCGTCCGTCCCGCAGATGCCGCAGGCCTCGACCCGCAGGATCGCGCCGCGCGGGTCGAGCTTCGGCTCCTCGGTCTCGCGCACCTCGACCGCGTTGACGTCGGTCATGAACGCGGCCCTCATCGCGCTCGCTCCCCCGACGCCGGCACGGTCAGCCCCACGCGCCTCACCGTCCGAGCTCCTCGACGAGCGCGTCGTGGGCCTTGTCCGCGCTCCACCGCTCGCGGATCACGCGCGAGAGCGCACGGGTGATCGCCTCGGGCGACGCGTGCATGAAGATGTTCCGCCCGACCGAGCACCCGATCGCGCCGGCCTCGACGGCGACCTGCATGCGCCACAGCAGCTCCTTGTCCTCCAACCGCGAGCCGCCCGCGAGCACGACGGGGATGCCGTTCGTCGCCTCCACCAGCTTGGCGAAGGCCTCGGGATCGCCCGGCCAGTTGGTCTTCACGATGTCGGCGCCGAGCTCGGCACACAGCCGAACGTTCCGGCGCAGGTACTCGAACCCGTACTGCTGTTTCAGCTCCTCGACCGTGGCGTACGTGGTGGGAAACTCGGCCTCGGCGATGAACGGCATGCCGAGCTCCGCGCACTCGCGTCCCACCGACGAGAGGATGTCGATCATCCCGGACTCCGTGTCCCCACCCAGCGCGGTGAAGAGGACCACGGCGTCGGCGCCGAGCACGAGCGCCTCCTCCACCTCCGCGATCTGCACGATCTCGGGCCGGTCACCCCCGGGATCAGCGGAGGCCGACAGGAGCAACGCGAGCGACGTCGTAGGCGAGAACGCCGGCTCCGCGATCCGGATCATGCCCTTGCTCATCATGATCACGTTCGCGCCGCCGGCTACCGTCTCGCGCGTCCGCGCCTCGATGTCCGCCAGGGGTTCGAGGAACGTCGGCGACGTCATGCCGTGATCGAGCGCGCAGATCACCGACACGCCGGCGGGGTCCACCACCCGCTTGAGTCGCATGGACTTGCCGGTTCTTGTGGTCATCGTGCCTCCTCGCTCGTGCGGAGTCTGGCAGACGGAGCCGCCCAGATGCGAACCGGATGCGAACCGCTGCGAACCTGCATGCGAGCCGGGATCGGGCGAGAAGGGGCGATGCGGGGCGGGGGCGAGGCGGGGCGAGGCGGGGCCAGCCCGGGCCGCCGCTAGACTGACGGCATGCGACCGGTCCTGCTGGTCGGGCACGCCGACTGGGAGACGTTCGGGGTGGTGCCGGGGACCCTCGACGCGGAAGGCCTCCCGTGGATCGAGCACCTCGCACACACGGGGGCGTCGCTCCCCGAGCTGTCCGAGGTCTCGGGCGTCGTCGTCTACGGCGGGATCATGAACGTCGACATGACCGACGAGTACCCCTTCCTGGAGACGGAGCGCGAGTACGTCCGCGCGGCGCTCACGGCAGGCGTCCCGTACCTCGGGATCTGCCTCGGCGGCCAGATGCTGGCGAGGGCGCTCGACCATCCCGTCTACTCGGCTGGCGTGCGCGAGATCGGCTTCAACGCGCTGCACCCCACACCGGAGGCGTTCGAGGATCCACTGATGTCCGTCTTCTCCGACGGCGACGTGGTCTTCCACTGGCACGAGGACACGTTCGACCTCCCCGAGGACGCGACGCTGCTCGCGACGGGCGACCTCGTGCGGACGCAGGCGTTCCGCTACGGCGAGACCGCGTGGGGCACGCAGTTCCACCTCGAGGTGGACCGCGCCGAGATCGATCTCTGGCTGAAGACCGCCGGCGACGAGGGTGTCCGGGCGTGGGGCACGACGCGCGAGGTGATGGAGGCCGAGACCGACCGCTTCATCGATGGACACGAGGAGCGGGCACGGGCGTTGTTCCGGCGGTTCTGGGACGTCGTCCGTCACGCGGCCTGACCGCTTGCCTCACGACCTGGTCCCGTCGGCGGCCCGGGTCTACGATCGGCGCAACGATCTCGAACCGAGGAGGCGTCATGGCCGGCCTGAACGTCGTGAGCTTTCGTCCCGAACGGAGCGACTACGCGTGGACGTTCGGCGGGGTCGAACCCGTGATGAAGGTCAAGCCCGGAGACGTCCTCGAGGTCTGGACCGACGACTGCTTCGCCGGGCTCGTCGAGAGCGTGGACGACCTGCCCTCGAAGAAGATCACGGCCTTCAACCCGCAGACCGGGCCCTTCTACGTCGAGGGCGCCGAACCGGGCGACACGCTCGCCCTGCACTTCGTCTCGATCGAGCCGTCCCGGGACTGGGCCGTCTCGACGACGTTCCCGTTGTTCGGGGCGCTGACGTCCACGACGAGGACCGTGACGCTTCAGGACCCGCTCCCCGAGCTCGTGTGGCGCTACGACGTCGACCGCCAGGGACGGATCGTCCACTTCGAAGCTCGCAACGGCGACTTCGCGACGGACCTCCCGCTCGATCCGATGCACGGGACGGTCGGCGTCGCGCCGGCGGGCGGCGAGGCGCGCTCGTCGCTGGTGCCCGACGCGCACGGAGGCAACATGGACACGCCCGAGATGCGGGCCGGTACCACGTGCTACCTGGGCGTGAACGTCGAGGGCGCACTCTTCTCGCTCGGGGACGGCCACTGCCGGCAGGGCGAGGGCGAAACGTGCGGGGTCGCGGTCGAGGCCGCGATGGACACGGTCCTGGTTGTCGAGCTCATCAAGGGCCGGCTCACGCCGTGGCCGCGTCTCGAGGACGCGGACTCCATCATGTCCACGGGTTCGGCCCGGCCGCTCGAGGACGCGTTCCGCATCGCTCAGGGGGACCTCGTGCGCTGGCTGGCAGAGGAGCACGGGCTGGATGTCCTCGACGCGTATCAGCTCGTGTCCCAGATCTCAGAGAGCCCGGTCGCGAACGTGTGCGACCCCAACTACACGTTCGTGGCCAAGGCTCCCAAGCGCTTCCTGCCCTCGAGCGACGTCTACGGATCGATCCGAGCCGGCCTCGTCGAGGTGGCGGGCCGGTACCTGGGCGAGCGGGGTGGGAGCTAGCCCTTCCGGCCTGATCCCTCGCGCCCGAGCTCCCGGTAGCCCTGTCTTACCGCCAGCCTTCGGGAACGGACACGGTGCTACAGTCGCGGAGCCATGGGCCCCCGCGCGCGGGACCTCGGGGTCGTGATCGGGCGCCGCGGCCCGGGACCACGCAACGCCATCACGGACGTCGACGGCGTGAGCGTCGGCCACGCCACGGTCGTCCGTGACGAACCGTCGGTGGCGCGGACCGGCGTCACCGCGATCTGGCCGCACGCGAGCGACCCATGGCGAGAGCGTGTGTACGCCGGCACCGCGATCGTGAACGGCTATGGCGAGCTGATCGGCATCGATCAGATCAACGAGTGGGGGCTCCTCCACTCGCCCGTGGTGATCACCTCGAGCCTCGCGATCGGTGTGGCCTACGACACGACGGCCAAGTGGATCGCCGAACGAGAACCCGCTCAGGGTCGCTCCGATGTGATCATGCCGGTCGTCACCGAGTGTGACGACTCGTTCCTCAACGACGCACGGGCGTTCCCGCTTTCGCCCCCGGACGTCGTCGCCGCGCTCGACGGTGCCTCGCGAGGCGAGGTGGCGGAGGGGTGCGTCGGGGCCGGAACCGGGATGCAATGCTTCGACTTCAAGGGCGGAATCGGCACGGCGTCGCGAGTGGTCGCCGACGCGGCCGGCGACCTGACGGTCGGTGTGCTCGTCTGCACCAACTTCGGCGCCCGCCCCGACCTGATGATCGCGGGCGTGCCGGTCGGCCTCGCGCTCACGGATCTCATGCCCGAAGGCCACGCGGCAGGCTCGTGCATCGTCGTCGTCGCGACCGATGCGCCGATGCTCCCGCACCAGCTCCGGCGACTCGCCCTCCGCTCGGGGTTGGGGCTCGCTCGCTGCGGGTCGATCGGCGCCAACGGCTCGGGCGAGCTCATGCTGGCGTTCTCGACGGCTCAGACCGTTCCTCGCGCGGCGCCCGGGTCGAGGATCCGCGCCGAGGCGCTTCTGGACGGCGCGTTCTGGCACGAGCCGAGCGCGTTCGATCCGATCTTCACGGCGACGATCGAGGCGACGGAGGAGGCGGTCGTGAACGCGCTCTTCGCGGCCGAGACCACGACGGGCCGCGACGGGAACGTCCTGCACGCGCTCCCCCGCGACCGGGTCCTCGAGATGTTGGATCGCGCCGGAAGGACCGGGTGAGGCTGCTCCGGCCAGCGAAGGCCCCCGCGTTGCCTGCGGGGACACCTCCGGGGCCCGTTCGGCCGCAGGGGTTTCGGCCGAATATCATCCGAAAGTCGGGGTTGCGCACGCCGACCGGCCGATGCGAGGATGTGTCGACGACGGCTGGTGGGGGCGCGCCCGCACCCGGTTAGATCGTGCTCGCCCCCCGGACGGGAGGGGTGACGCATGGCTGCACGGGCCGACGAAAAGGCCATGATCTCCGAGAAGGTCGCGCCGGTCCTGGTGGCGCGAACGCTCGGGCCATTCGACCTGGTCGTGATCTTCGTCGCGATCGTCTTGTTCATCAACAACGCCGCCGGACTGCAATTCGCGGGACCGTCCGTGTTCATCATCTGGATCGTCGCCTTCGCGACGTTCCTGATCACCGGGGCGTTCGTGACCGCCCAGCTGGGGCGGATGTTCCCCGAGGAGGGGTCGCTCTACGTCTGGACCCACAAGGTGCTGGGCCCGTTCTGGGGGTTCTTCGCCGGCTTCGTCGCCTGGTGGCCCGGGCCGATCTCCCTGGTGTTCATCGGGATCCTGTTCGCGAACTTCCTCCAGCAGTTCGCCCTGTTCGCCAAGCCATCCTGCGAGTTCCCGTGCATCTTCACCGAGAACTGGCAGATCGGCATCGTCGTCCTCGCCGTGATCTGGTTCAGCGCGCTGATGTCCTACCTCAAGATGCGCGTCACGCAGAACTACGTGAACGTGCTCTTCTGGTTCTACGCGGCGGCGATCTTCCTCATCGGGTTCGCAGGCGTGTGGTGGCTGCTGCAGGGGAACGGGTCCTCGACGGACTTCGGGACCGGGTGGAACCCGTTCCAGGGCGACACGCTCGCGCTGGGCCTGCCCGCGAACCTCACGTTCTTCTCGTTCGCGATCCTCGCGCTCCTCGGGATCGAGACGCCGCTGAACATGGGCGCCGAGGTCACGGGCGGCGAGAAGCCGATCCGCACGTTCCTGCTCTGGGGCTGTGCGATCGTGATGGCCGCGTACCTCTGGGCGACCTGGGGGAACATGATCGTGATCGAGGCCGGTGGCGCGAACGGGACCACCGGAGGCGCCGAGACCGTTGGGCTCGCGCTCGGGAGGTGGACCGGCGCCGCCGTCTCACTGGTGCTGGCTTGGGTCATACTGACGGTCGCCGTCGTCTACAACTACTCGTTCGGGCGGCTGCTGTTCGTGTCCGGCTTGGAGAAGCGGCTGCCGCACCAGTTCGGCAGGGTCAACCGGAACAAGGTGCCGGCGAACGCGATCACGCTCCAGTCGGCGGTCTCGAGCATCCTCGCGATCATGATCTTCTTCGTCCTGGGCTCGGGCGAGACCGACCCGTACAAGTACTTCTACGCGCTGTACGCCGGCGTCACGATCGTGTGGTGCATCTCGACCGCATTGCTGTTCCTGGACATCTTCTTCGCCAAGCGCGCCGAGCCGGAGCGGTTCGAGCGCGAGCGGCGGATCTCGGTCGGCTGGCTCTACATCTGCGGCGCGACCGGATTCGTCGTCAACGTCCTGGCCGTGCTGTTCATCTTCGTGGGCTCGTGGTACCCCACGGGCTTCCCGACGCTGGCCGAGTGGAACTGGTGGATGTTCGGCATCACGGCCGTCTCGGTCATATCCGGCATCGTGATCTACCTCGTTTCGCAGTCCACGAGGAAGGGCAAGACCGACGAAGAGCTGATCGAGCTCGGGGAGGCCGAGCGGGAGATCGCGGAGGACATGCCGAGGGCCTGATCGATCGGTCGAGCGTGACGCCGGACGAGGCGGTCGCCGTCTGCAAGCAGGCGGGGGTCCGCCTCGTCCGGTTCTTGTATTGCGACAACGCAGGCATCGTGCGGGCCAAGGCCGCGCACGTCGAGCGGCTCGCGGACCGGATGCGCACCGGGATCGGCCTGACCGTGGCCATGCAGGCCATGAGCTCCCTCGACCAGCTCCAACCGGTCGAGGGGATGGGCCCGGTGGGCGAGATCCGACTCGTCCCCGATCCCTCGACGCTGCGGATCCTCCCGTACGCGCCTCACTCCGCGGCGATGCTCGTCGACCACATCCGGCTGGACGGCGAGCCCTACGAGGCCGATCCGCGGTCCTTCCTCAAACGCATGGACACCGGGCTCCGCGAGCGCGGGATGGTCATGCGGTGCTCGATCGAGAACGAGTTCAGCCTGGCGACACGCACAGACGAGGGGTTCGCGCCGATCGACGACAGCCTGTGCTTCTCGACGGTGGGGATGACGGCATCGCAGGAGGTGACGGACGCGATCGTCGCCGCGCTCGAGGCGCAATCGATCCAGCTCGAGCAGTACTACGTCGAACTCGGGCACGGCCAGCAGGAGCTGTCGGTGGTGCACCTTCCGGCGCTAGAGGCCGCCGACACGCAGATCCTGGTCCGCGAGACGATCCGGGCCGTCGCCTCGAGCTTCGGGCTGGTCGCCTCGCTCGCACCCAAGCCGTGGCCGGACCAGGCGGGCAACGGCGCGCACGTCCACTTCAGCCTCTGGGACTCGGCGGGCGAACGGAACCTGTTCCACGACGGCACGCGACGCTACGCGCTGTCCGAGATCGCCGAACGCTTCGCCGCCGGGATCCTCGCGCACACGCCGGGTCTTCTCGCGCTCACCGCCCCGTCGTTCAACTCGTTCCGCCGGCTCCTCCCGCAACACTGGAGCTCGGCGTTCGTGTGCTGGGGACCCGACAACCGGGAGGCCACCGTCCGCGTGCCGTCCACGTTCTGGGGGCTCGAGGAGTCGTCGACCAACCTCGAGTTCAAGCCGTCGGACGCGAGCTGCAACCCGTACATCGCCTTCGCGGGGCTGATCGCGGCCGGAGTGGACGGGATCGAGCGGGGCCTGGGACTCCCCGAGCCGATGCTGGTCGACCCCGCGACGCTCTCGGATGCCGAACGCGAACGCGCCGGAGCCGCGCGGTACCCCGACACGCTCGGCGCAGCCCTCGACGCGCTCGAACGCGACGAGGTGATCACGGGGGCGATGGGCGACCTGCTCACCGCGTCGTACGTCGCCGTGCGCCGCTCCGAGTTCGAGGCCTACGGGGCGATGGACGAGGCGGAGCAGTACCGCGGCCACTTCGCGAAGTACTGACCCTCCGCGCGGTGGTGGCTCACTCGGTCAGGCCGTGCAGCGCGCGGCAGCTGTCGCCGAGCACCATCGCGCCGAGCCGCTCGGCGTGCTTGGTGGCCACGTAGTCGCGCTCGACGAACCTGTCCAGGACACGTTCGAGCGCCCGCCGCGCGAGCAGCGCCGAGATCCAGAACGACTCCGGCTCCCCCGCCTCGTCGGAGCCGTACAGGAGCTTGGCCGCCGGCACCGTTCCCACCAGCATCTCGAGCGCCCACTCGACCTGCCCGAACCCCCAGGGGATCAGCTCGGACAGCTCCAGATACACGTTGGGGAGCACCGAGGCGATGTAGGCGGACTCGCGGATCCAGGGGTAGCCGCTGTGAACGAGCACCACCGGCTGGTCCTGAACGTCGACGAGCAGCCGGAACAGGTTCTCGGGCTTCGCGTGGATCAGGTCGATGTCGGGATCCCCGCCCCCGCAATGGAAGTGGAACGCGCGACCAAGCTCCTTCGCGACTTCGAGCGTCCGCCGGATCACGAAGTCCCGGACCGGCTTGGCGTGGTCCCGCGTCTCCCTCCACTCCTCCCCGCGCCACCCTGCGAAGGCCTCCCGGGCGTCGGCCTCGCTCGGGTCGCCGACGTCCAGACCCGTCCGGTACGCGACGATCGACTTGAAGGCGACGCAGTTCGGATCGGCGGCGGCCTGCCGCGCCTCGCCGTCGACGCCGGCGAGCAGGTCGTCGAACGTGCCGTCGCGGTGCACGAGGATCCAGGGCTCGAGCCGGGCGACCCGGTGGACGCGGACGCCGATCGTGCGTTCGAACTCCTCGGCCGGGACCGGCGGCTGGGGGAACCCCTCGTCCGACAGGACCGCGACGACGCCGGCCGCGTCGAGCAGCCCCTTCGTGTACGCAACGGGATCGGCGCGCAGGGCCTCGGCCCGCGCCTCGACCACCGCCTGCCGATCCGGTTCGCACCCGAGGTGCTCGGCGAGCCAGCGGTGCATCGCGATCCCGTAGACCGTCGACCCGGTCAGGGCGTGCACGAACGGCCACAGGTCCTCCCGCAGCCGAGAGGACGACGCGAAGCTCTCACCGAGGAACATCGCGCGGGTGTCGAACCCGCCGGGGTCGCGTTCGAGCAGCTCATCCAGACGGTATGGGTGGGTGTGCGCGTCGACGATTCCTACGCCGGAGAGATCGATCCCGGCCAACGTGCCTCCCCTCCTTCCTTGCCCTCGGTCTGTCCTCTCAGTACCGCCAGCGGTGCGCGCGGACGACGGCATCGTCGTCCATCCGGTCGAAGGCCGCGAGCTCGCCCTTGCGGGTGGCCACGAACGATTCGAAGAGCATGTCCCCCATCGCCTCGCGCAGGAGGGACGAGCGCTCGAGCTCCGCGATCGCGGCCCCGAGCGACGACGGGAGCCGGGCGATCCCTCGCTTACGTCGCTCCGCCGCAGAGAGCGACGCCGGATCCTCGATGGTCGGCTCGGGGAGCCGCAGGTCGCGTTCGAGCCCGTCGAGGCCGGCGGCGACGATCGCCCCCAGGACCAGGTACGGGTTGCCGCTCCCGTCGACCGGCTTGACCTCCAGGTTCGCCGCCTCCGACCGACTGCCGACCATCCCCGTCACGAACCGGAGCCCGGCCTCGCGGTTCTCGCGGCCCCACGCCTTGAACGCGCCCGCCCACCGGTGCGGCTGGAGTCGCAGGTAGCTCGCGACCGACGGGCACGAGACCCCGACGATCGCCGGCAGGGACCCGAGGATCCCGGCGGCGAACGCCTCGGCCTCGCGCGTCATCCCCTCGGGCCCGTCGCCGCCGGCGAACCGGTTTCGCCCGCGCCGGTCCCACAGGCTGAGGTGCAGGTGATCGCCGTTGCCGACCAGGCCGGCGAACACGACCGGAGCGAACGAGACCGCGAGCCCGTTCGCGCGCGCGACCGCCCGGATCGTGTGCCGGGCCACGAGGTTGGTATCGGCGACCGCGATGCCGGCGCGGTGCGGCACGGAGATCTCGAACTGCCCGGTGGAGTACTCGGGGTGGAACTGCATCACGCCGGTCCCCTGCCGCTCGAGCGCGCGGATCGCGTCGGTCGCGAACGGCTCCAGATCCGCGAGCACGGGGGCGCTGTAGCCGGGACCGATGTGGGCGGGGATCGGCTCCGGCTCGTCGGCCTCGCGCGCCGCGATGCGGTTCCCGAGGAAGAACTCGAGCTCGTACGCGCCCCGGAGCTCGAGCCCGTGGGCCGACAGGCGCTGGAGCATGCGTCTCGCGAACGTGCGCCCGCACGGCGGCCAGGGGTTCCCCTCCTGGTCGCGCTGGTCGACCGCGGCGAGCGCCCAGGCGGGCGAGGCGGCCAGCGCGACCGCCGAGGCGGGATCGGGCACGAGCCGCGTGTCGCCGGTCGGGCCCTCGATCCCCGGCGACGATGTGATGCCGTCGTTGACCAGGAAGACCGAGAACACGTTCGACAGGCCGACGCCGAATCGCGCGGCCTCCTCGAACCGCCGGATCGGGATGCACTTCACGCGCGTGACACCGGCGGGGTCGACCATCGCGAGCGCGACCGCCTCGACCCCGCCCGCCGCCAGGCGCCGCGCCACCGACACGGCTCCGCCGCTCGGGCGCCGGGCCGGAGCCGTACGCACCGTTCGGGACTTGGGGGCGGGGCTCAGAACAGCTCCAGGTACTCCATGCGCTCCCAATCGCTCACGTGATCGGCGAGCCGGGAGAGCTCGTACCGCCGCATCCTCGTGAACGCGGTGATGAACTCGCCGCCGAAGAAGTCGCGCGTTGCGGGCTCGGCCTCGAGCGCGTGGAGCGACTCCGAGAGATCGGTCGGCAGCTTCTCGAGCGCGTCGTCCTCCTCGGCGGGGATGCCCGGCTTGGACGGTTCGGGCGCCGTGAGCTTGTCCTCGATCCCGCGCAGCCCGGCCTGGATCAACGCGGCGCCCACGAGGTAGGGGTTCGACAGCGCCGAGGGCGCCCGATACTCGATGTGCTTGGAGGCCGGGCTCCCGCCCTTGACCCGGACCAGGGCCGAGCGATCCTCGTATCCCCAGGAGACGTTCGTCGGGCTGAACGTGTGTCGCCGGCGGCGGCGGAGGCAGTTCACCGTGGGCGCGATCACCGCGTCGATCGCCCGCGCGTACGTGAGGAGGCCGGCGATGAACGAACGCGCGGTGTCGTTCATGCCGCTCGGATCGCTCTCGTCCGCGAACGCGTTCTCCCCCGAGTCCGCGTGCAGGAGCGAGAGGTGCGTGTGGCACCCGCTCCCCGCAGAGGTCGCGAACGGTTTGCTCATGAACGTCGCGAGGTAGCCGTCCTGCTTCGCGATCTCCTTGACGCCGTTCTTGAACGTGAACGCGTTGTCCGGCCCGCGCAGGCCACGTCCGGGTGCGAAGTTGATCTCCCACTGCGATCCGGCGTACTCGCAGTTGGCCGTGATGACGTCGACGCCGACCCTCGGCATCTCCTCGACGATCCGGCGGATCGTCGGGACGAAGTCGTTGCGCACCGTGTTGAAGATCTGGTAGCCGTCGAACAACGGCTCGTGCGTGTCGCCGGTCAGCAGATAGAACTCGAACTCCGAGCCCATCAGCGGCTCGAACCCCATCTCCGCCGCCTTCTCGACCGCCGCGCGGAAGACGTGACGGGGTGTGGCCGCGAGCGGCCGCCCGTCGTACCACTGCGCGTCGCAGATCAGACGGGCGGTGCGATCGGCCCAGGGGATCACGGCGGCGCTCTCGGGATCGGGGAACAGGAGCTGGTCGCCGTACCCGACCTCCTCGTGGTACAGGGTGCCGGGGACGACGTCGGACCGAGAATCGAGGACGCTGACCCCCCCGTACATGTTGAGACCGCGCTCGGCGTAATCGGCGGCGTGGGCGATCGGGATCGTCTTCGAACGCGAGATCCCGTGCATGTCCGGCAGCTCGAACCGGACGAACCCGATCCCGTCCTTGCGCCAATCCTCCAGGACCTTGCCGACGCTCTCCACCCGGCTCCTCCTTCTGGGCGCCACCCGGCCCGTGCGCCTTCGCCCGCAGCCTTTCCCGACCATCCCGTGAGGGCGCCGAGCCGGCCGATCGCTCGATCGTAGCGTGTTCGGGGGCAGCGACGGGAGGGTCCCTCGCCGGGCGGCCGCGCGGTACGCTTCGGTCGTGCGGCGGCCCGGCTCGGCGGGGCCGGTCGCAGGTCCACCGGGCGAGGAGGGCGCGTGACGCGGGGCCTGATCGAGTCGAGCCAGACGCGCGTGCTCCCGCTCGAGTTCGAGCGGGCCTACCCGGTCGTGATGCGTGGCGACGGCGTCTGGGTGGAAGACGCGGCGGGCAACCGGTATCTGGACGCGATGAGCGGGGGCTCGATGGCCGCGACGCTCGGGCACGGCCGGAGCGACATCGTCGCCGTGGCGCGATCCCAGGCCGAGCGGCTCGCCTACGTGCACAACGAACGGCTGACCAACCCCGCCCAGGAGCGGCTCGCGCAGGAGCTCGTGGATGTGGCGCCAGAGGGGTTCTCGCGCGTGCGGTTCGTCACGAGCGGGTCGGACGCGAACGAGACCTCGATCCAGCTCGCTCGGAGCTACCACGTCGAACGCGGCGAGCCCTCGCGGTGGCAGGTGATCTCCTTCGCGCAGGCCTACCACGGACCCACGATGGAGACGCTCGCGCTGACCGGGCGGCCTGGGTTGCAGGGACCGTTCGGGCCCTACCTCCCCGAACACCTCCACATCCCACCGAGCACGGCGCGTGCCGACCCGACCGGCCAGTCGGCGCTCGACGCGTTGGACCGCGTCATCGAACGAGCGGGATCGGACACCGTCTCGGCGTTCTTCTGCGAGGCCATCAGCGCCGCTGCGCTGCCCGCGTCGACGCCGTCGGCCGGCTTCTGGGAGGGCCTGGCCGAGCGGCGCGAGCGCCACGGGTTCCTGGTGTGCTTCGACGAGGTGGTGACCGGGGTCGGCCGGACGGGACGGTGGTTCGCCGGCGAGGGGACGGCATGCACGCCGGACATCATCGCGACCGCGAAGGGCCTCGGCGCCGGGTACACGGCGATCGGCGCGGTGCTGTGCCGTGAGCCCGTGTACGAGGCCATCGCGAACGGCTCGCGTCGGTTCCCGCTCGGTCACACCTGGGACGGCGCGCCGCTGCCGTGCGCGGTGGGGCTCGCCGTCCTGGAGGCGCTCCGGTCCGAGAAGCTGATCCCCCACGTCCAGGAGCGCGGAAGCCGGCTGCGGGACGAGCTCGAGGCGGCCCTGAGGGACGTCCCGATCGTGCAGGAGGTCCGAGGGCACGGGTACCTGCTCGGCGTCTCGTTCGCCGATCCGCGCGACGGGACGTCCTTCCTCCCCAGGGAGCTCCGGGTGGCCGGCCGGATCGACGACGCCGCGTTCGAACGCGGACTGATCACGCTCTCGACCCAGCCGACCCGCGACGGCTTCGCGGGGGACCAGACCTTGTTCGCTCCACCGTTCACGACCACCGACGAAGAGTTGGCCGAGATGGTCTCGCGGTTCGCCGACGCCGTGCACCGCGTCGCGCAGGACGTCGAACCGGAACTCATCGGGAGCCCATCGCCGACGACCACGGGAGCCGACCGATGACCGAGACAACGCTGCGCGCGCTGATCCTCCAACACGAGGAACCCACGCCGCCCGGGCACGTCAGCGGATGGCTCGACGCGCACGGGGCGGAGGTCGACGTGGTGCGGATCGACCTCGACGATCGCGAGCTCGACCCGAGCTCGTACGACCTGATCGTGTCGCTCGGCTCCGAGTTCGCGGCGTTCGACGACCACAAGCCGTTCGTGCCGCGCGAGGCGCGGCTCATGGAGCGGGCGATGCGGGACGACGTGCCGGTGCTGGGGCTCTGCTTCGGCGGCCAGATGCTGGCGCGCGTGCTGGGTGGCGAGGTGTACCGGGGCGACGTGGCCGAGATCGGGTGGCTGCCCGTCCGCACGACCGACCCCGAGCTGGTCCCGGAGGGTCCGTGGTTCCAGTGGCACTTCGACACGTTCACGACGCCGCCGGGCGCCACCCTGATCGCCGAATCGGGCATCGGTCCGCAGGCGTTCGTGTCGGGGCGCAGCCTCGGGCTCCAGTTCCACCCCGAGGTCACCCCCGAGATCATGCACGACTGGGTCCGCGCGTACCGTCACGAGCTCGACGCCGAGGGCGTCGACCCCGACGCGTTGCTCGCCGAGACCGACCGCAACGCCGAGGAGAACCGGCGGACGGCGATGCGGTTGCTGGAACGCTACCTCGATGGGGTCGCGCGGCTCGGGTCGGCCGCGACCCAGCGATGATCCGCACCGACGGCTCGGCCGTGTTCCATCGCTTCCTCGATCTGCAGTACCCGAGCATCGAGCGGGGCGAGGGCGTGTGGCTGACGACGATCGACGGCCGCAGGATCCTCGACGCGTGCTCCGGCGGCGCGATGGTGGCCTGCCTGGGTCACGGGGTCCGCGAGCTTGCAGCCGCCGCCGCCGAACAGGCGGAGAAGATCTCGTACTTCTACAACCACCACTTCACGAGCGAGCCACAGGAACGGCTCGCGGATCGGCTGCTCGGACTGACGCCCGAGATGGCCCGGGTGCGGTTCGTGTCCGGGGGTTCGGAGGCGAACGAGACGGCCCTGCAGCTCGCCCGGCTGTATCACGTCGAACGCGGTGACCCCGATCGCTGGCGCGTGATCTCGCCCGCGCAGGCGTACCACGGGTCGTCGATGGGGACCCTCGCACTGACCGGACGGCCGGCGGTCCAGGAGCCCTACGCGCCGTACCTCGCCCGGCATCTGCACCTGCCCCCGTCGACGTGGCGCTTCGACCCGACGGGCGAGGACGCCCTCGCCGAGCTCGACCGCCTGCTCGAGCGGTACGGGAACGAGATCGCGGCGTTCTTCTGCGAACCCGTGAGCGCGGCCGCGCTCCCCGCCTACTCACCACCCGAACGCTTCTGGTACGGCCTCGCCGAACGCCGGAGGGAGCACGGGTTCCTGATCTGCTTCGACGAGGTGGTCACGGGCATCGGTCGCGTCGGCAGCTGGCTGGCCGCGCACCAGCTGCCGATCGAGCCCGACATCGTTGCCGTCGGCAAAGGACTCGGCGCGGGGTACGCGCCGCTCGGAGCCGTCTTGGTCCGGCACGAGGTCTACGACGCGATCGACCGCGGGTCGCGCGAGTTCGACCTCGGGCACACCTGGGACGGGGCGCCGCTGTCCTGCGCCGTCGGGCTCGCGGTGCTCGACCTCATCGAGGATCGGAACCTCGTGGATCGGGTTCGCGACCGGGGTCCCGGCCAGCGGGACGAGCTCGCCGAAGCGCTCGCCGGCTCGGAGATCGTCAAAGAGGTCCGCGGGCGAGGCTTCCTCTTGGGCGTGGAGCTGGTCGACCCGCGCGACGGCACGTCGTTCCTGCCCGTCGAGCTCGACGCCGCCGCGATCGTCGACGACACCGCGTTCGAACACGGCCTGCTGGTGACGTCCACCCATCCGCAGGCGGATGGGTTCGCCGGCGACCAGGTGCTCCTCGCACCCGCCTACACGTGCACCGACGCGGAGCTCGCCGACATGGTCGAACGCTTCGCGGCGACGATGACCGACGTCGAGCGACGCATCGGCGCCGCCCTGGCTGGCTCGCCGTCGTGAGCGCACAAACGGCCGACGCCGGCGAGGAGTTCGTCCTCCTGGCGATCCCCGACATGAACGGGTCGATGCGCGGCAAGGCCCTGCGCCCGGACGCGTTCGAGTCGGCCCTCGAGCACGGCACCGTGATGACCGACCTCATCATCGGGCTCGATCCGGTCGACGCGCCCATCGCCGACTACGAGCGGTTCGGGATCCGCGCGGGCGCGCCCGACCTGATCGTGCGCCCCGACCCCGACACGCTCCAGGACCTCCGGTGGCGGCCGGGCTGGCAGGTGTGCCTGGCGACGCCGAGCTGGCCCGACGGGTCGCCTGCGTTCGCCTCGCGCGAGGTCTTTCGTCGCGTGCTGGAGGACGTCGACGGGCTCGGTTTCGAGGTCATGGCGGCGATCGAGTACGAGATCCGGATCTGGGACGAGCAGGGCGCGCCGGCGTCGAGCGGGATCAGCTACAGCCTGAACGAGATCGGCCGCTACGGACGCTTCCTCGACGAGCTGGTCCCGGCGCTCGAGGGCCTGGGCATCGAGCTGTCCGCGGTGCACACGGAAGCCGGGCCAGGCCTGCTCGAGCTCAACGTCGAGGCGCGGCGAGGGCTCGCGGCGGCCGACGACGCCGCGCTGCTGAAGTTCGGAGTGAAGCAGGTCGCGGCGTCGATGGGTCTGCGTGCGAGCTTCCTCGCGAAGACGAGCCCCGGCGAGGAGGGCTCGAGCGGACACGTCCACCTCTCGCTGTGGCGAGGCGGGACGAACGCCTTCGCCGGCGCGGACCTGTCGGCCGAGCTGGCGCCCCCGTTCTCCTCCGCCGTCGCAGGCGTGATCGAGCACCTGCCGGCGGCATCGCTACTGCTCAACCCGACGATCAACTCGTACAAGCGATTGGTCCCCGGATGGTTCGCGCCGATCAACGCGACGTGGGGCTATCGAGAACCGCTCGTGCGCCGTCCGCGCGATCCGCTCCGCGCGTCCCGAGCTGTGGCGATTCGAGTGCCGCAGGCCCGGCGCCGACGCGAACCCGTACCTGGTGCTCGCCGCGATCGCGGCCTCCGCCGCGGACGGGATCAGGGGCGAGGCTTCGCCGCCCCCGCCGATCACGGGAGACGCGTACGCGCTCGACCAGCCGGAGCTGCCGGGCTCGCTCGAGGCGGCGCTCCGCGCGTTCGAGGAGGACGCTGTGCTCCGCGAGGCGCTCGGCAAGGACTTCAGCGACTACTACGCCACCTCGAGGGCGTGGGAGCTGAAGGCCTGGCGCGAGACCGTCACCGAGTGGGAGCGTGAACGCTACGACCGCGGCGTGTGACACACGGGGATCGGGGTCATGCCGAGGGATGGATCCGCGTCGAACCTGTTCATCCTCACCGGCGCGCCGGGGTCAGGGAAGACCGCCGTCCTGGGCCGACTCGGCAACGAGTTCAGGTGCGTGGACGAACCCGCGCGGGAGGTTCTGGCGGAGCAACGTGCGACCGGTGGGAGCGGGACGTGGGATCAAGACGCATCGCTGTTCGTGCACCTGCTCTTGCAACGGTCGATCGAGAAGTACGCGATGGCTCGCAAGTCCGGGGACACAGTCATCTTCGACCGCGGGATCCCGGATTGCATCGTCTACGCGGTTCGAGCCGGGGCTGATCCAACGCCGAGCCTCGAGGCCGCCGATGCGTACCGCTATCAGCCTCACGTGCTCTTCCTCGAACCTTGGAACGACATCTACGAGACCGACGAAGAGCGGATCATGTCCTTCGACGACACGGTGTCGTTCAGCCAGGCGCTGAGGGATGTGTACGAACGGTCAGGCTACACGCTCGTCGACGTCCCCCGGGACTCGATCGACGATCGAGCAACCTTCGTACGCATGAGCGTTGCTCGGTTCGGCGCGATCGGCACAAGGGGGGGCGCATGAGCGAGGCGGTCACACCCCGGCGGTTCCACGAGGTCGACTGGCGGGTCGTGAGGAACGATGCGAGCACGCACTTCCGAACCGGGTCGTTCGCGGAAGGCCTTGCGCTGGTGGACGCGATCGGCGGGCTCGCTGACGCCGCGAACCATCACCCCGACGTCGACCTCCGATCCGACGGCGTGACGGTGCGTCTGAGGTCGCGCAGCGACGGTCGCCTGAGCGAGCGCGATGTCGCACTCGCCCGACAGATCTCGGCGGCGGCACGCGAGCTGGACGCGCCGATCGACCTGACCGGCCTGCAGAGCATCCAAGTCGCGATCGACGCGATGGTGATTCCCGATGTGCTGCCGTTCTGGCGGGCCGTACTCGGCTACGAGCAGGTTGACGACGCGGACCTGATCGACCCCCGCTTCCAGGGGCCGCCGATCTGGTTCCAGCAGATGGACGTGGCGCGCCCCCAGCGCAACCGGATCCATATCGATGTGTATCTGCCGGTCGACCAGGCCGAGGCCCGCATCGCGGCGGCGCTCGCGGCAGGCGGTCACCTGGTGAGTGATGAGAACGCGCCGGAATGGTGGACGCTGGCCGACGCCGAGGGCAACGAGGTCGACGTCGCACCGTGGCCGGACCGCGACTGATGCGATCCAGGGCCTTCTGCGTAGACTCGGGGTCGTGGCCTCGTACTCCGTCAACAAGCGCGCCGTGGCTCACGCACGGCGGCTGATCGACGCTCACCAGTACGTACTCGACAGCGATTGCGGGGAGGCTCAGCCGAAGGCCGCCGATGAGAACGCCTTCCTGGAGTCGCACTCACGGGAGGAGTACGCCGAGTGGTACCTCGGACTGACCGAAGGTGCGAGCCAGGACACCAACGCCAGGTACGGTTTCGTCTACGGGGACTTCCGTCGAGTGCACCGGACCGGCTTGATCGCTTGCCAGCACCGAGCCGCGGAGTGGCGACACGAGGAGGTCGAACTCGCTGCCCACGATCTCCTGCAGCTCCTCGACAGCAAGCGAGCTTAAGCCCGCGGACAGAGTCCGCCCTTATCACCGGGAACGAACGGAACGATCCCTCTGGTTGGCGCCGTCACCGCCACGTCGTTGGATGGTTCCGCCGGGCACCAGCCGAACCCGGGAACCCGCGCCGCACGGCGAGCCGGTCTGCGGTTCCGTCATGGACATGCGGCCGACAGTCGATGGGTGCTAGCGGGAGACGACCGCCGGACCAAGGTCTAGACTTCATCTTTCCGCCCACAGGGAGGAGCCGGCATGTCGACGCAAGGACCGGGAGGGGCCGGAGGCCGCGATCCAGGAGCCCAACGCTGGGGCGCTGAGAAACAACAGATCGACAAACAAGCCCAAGAAGAACACTTGGTACACGAGGCCGAGCGCATCCATGCGGAGGAGGCAGCTGAGAGAGGCGAAGCCAAGCCGAAGCGGCCTTGGTGGAAGTTCTGGGCCTGAGAGTCAGACGCGGGGGTTCGTGTCGATGCTGGGTTTGTCCCAGGAACCCTCATCGTGGTCGGTCGTCGTCTTGGCGTGGTGCTGCTCGCGTATGCCTTCTACTTCCTCGCTATCAGAAGTGTAATGGCCCGACGATCCTCGCCTCGGTGTGGCGATGTTCGTAGGGGTGCTGCGGGAGGCCGACCATGCGCGTCGGAGAGGTGACCTCAGATCCTCTGATGGCTCGCCCGCAACCTCCTGAACGGCCGACAAGGCTCCACGTAGACCGCGCATCGCCGCGTGACGCCTGTCACTCAGGGACTTCATACGTCCGCTGAGGACGCTGGCGCGCGTTGACCGGCCCAGCAGCGACTCGCATCATCGACCCATGTGCTCGGAAGAGGCCGGTCGCGACAGGTTTCGGCGCGCCCTCGCCTGGTCGGCGGCTTTGTGCGCGCTCGGCCTTGGATGCGTCGCCGCGCTCGTTGGGGTACTCCACACGCGGCGCGTCTGCGTCGGGATCCTCGATGCGATGTGCGACGGCCCGAACTGGGGCGAGGCTCTCGTCGCGTTCGGGCTCGCCGGCGTCTTGCTGACCGTCGGCGTCGTCCTTGTCGTACGGCTTCGACGCGGAGCGTAGGGCCGGCCCCGCCGCGGCTGCCAGCGGACAACCAGCACCGATGACCCCCAGGCTCGCCGCGGCCACGGCTTCGGCACCGGCGCAGCCGGTGGACGGCAAGGTCTCCAGTACTCGTCCCGAGCCGGTCGGTCCGTGTCTGCCTCGGCCGGAGCGAGCGGCGGATCGATGGTGAGGACCCGGTAGCCGACGGACTCCCCACCTGGCAGGCCGTCCCGCTACCTGACGGTCCCGCCGTTGGCGCGGCGCCCTCTCGATCCGCCGACAATGCTCCACGTACACCGAGCCCGTCACGCGTAGGGACGGACACGATGCCGTCCCCTTCGGTCCTGCTACGCCTCCGAGAAGTACACGTTCTTGACCTCGGTGTAGAGGCTGACCGCGTGCATCCCCATCTCGCGGCCGATGCCGCTCCGCTTGTAGCCGCCGAAGGGCGCCTCGGTGTGCACGCTGTGCGACGAGTTCACGCTCAACACGCCGGTCCGGATCCCCTTCGCGACCCTGATCGCTCGGCCGAGATCGCGGGTCCAGATCGAACCCGAGAGCCCGTACTCGGTCGCGTTGGCGAGGCGGATCGCCTCCTCCTCGGTGTCGAACGGGATCACGCACGCCACCGGCCCGAAGATCTCCTCCTGCGCCACGCGCCACGCGTTGTCGACGTCGGCCAGGATCGCGGGGCGCAGGTAGAACCCGTTCGCGCCGTCCGGCACCTCGGGGACGTCGCCGCCGGTGACGAGGCGCGCACCTTCCTTCTGGCCGATCTCGAGGTACTCGAGGGCGGTCTCGCGCTGGCCCGCCGACACCAGCGGCCCCAGATCCGTCTCCTCGGAGAGCGGCTGGCCGACGCGCAGCTTGTCGGTCTTCGTGGCGAGCGCCTCGATGAAACCTTCGTACGCGGGTCGCTCTACGAAGATGCGACTGCGAGCGCAGCAATCCTGGCCGGTGTTCGCGAAGACCGCCCACATCGAACGCTCGACGCACGTGTCCATGTCGGCGTCGGCGAACACCACGTTCGCGGACTTGCCGCCGAGCTCGAGCGACACCCGCGTGATGTTCCGGGCAGCTAACGCCATGATCGCCGACCCGATCTCGGTGGAACCCGTGAACCCGACCTTGGACACCCTCCGATCGGTCACCAGCGCGTTGCCGACGCTGGACCCCGGCCCGGGCAGGACGGACATCGTCCCCCGGGGCAACCCCGCCTCCGTGAGGATCTCGGCGAGCCGGAGCAGCGAGAGCGGCGTGAGCGACGCCGGCTTCACGACGATCGCGTTCCCGCACGCCAGGGCGGGGGAGATCTTCCACGTGGCGATCACGAGCGGGAAGTTCCACGGCGTGATGAGCGCGCACACGCCTACGGGCTCGCGGAGCGTCACGTCGAGACCGGGATCTTGGACCGGGACCGTCTCGCCGAAGATCTTGTTGGCCGCGCCGCCCCAGTACTCCAGGGTGTCGGCGACGATCCCGATCTCGTCCCGCGCGTCGCTGATCGGCTTGCCCACGTTCCGGGACTCGATCTGCGCGAGCTCCTCGAGCCGCTCCCTGACCAGCACCGAGGCACGGAGCAGCACGCGCCCCCGTCCGGTCGCCGAGGTCCTCGGCCACGGACCCTCCTCGAAGGCGTGGAGGGCGACGTCGACGGCGCGGCGGGCGTCCTCGGGACCCGCCTCGGCCACCTCTGCCAACACGGCGCCGTTCCCCGGCTCGATGACGGTGAAGGTTCCCTCCTCGGCGGCGGGGACGCGTTCCCCGCCCACGATCAGCAGTTCTGCGGTCATCGTTCCCCCTCGGCGATCGGTTCGAGTACCGGCAGCGGCGATGATAGCCCGAGGCTCGCAGCCGGCATTGCCGACAACTCTGCCCGAGATCTGCATCTCCTGACCCCGCGGACCTTCCCCTCTGTCTCGGTGGGCGACCCCGTACTAGGCTCGGCCGGATCGCGATCGTGAGACGAGGAGAGAGCACATGCGGATCGTTCTGACGGGTGGACGCGTCTTCGATGGCACGGGTGCACCGATCGGCGATGCCGACGTGTCCTTCGAGGAAGGCCGGATCGTGGACGTCGGACCGGGACTCGACGGTGACGAGTCCGTCGACGTGACCGGGGCGACGCTGCTGCCCGGGTTGTTCGACTGCCACGTCCACCTGGCCGACCGCTACGAGGACTTCGACGAGCTCGTGGTCATGCACCGCCCATTCTCGTACCGGTTCTTCACGATCGCAGAGAATCTGCGTCGGACGCTATCGCTCGGGATCACGACGGTCCGCGACGCGGCCGGAGCGGACCTGGGTCTCAAGCGCGCCGTGGAGGACGGGATCCTCGAGGGGCCGCGCATGCGAATCTCCGTGAACGCGCTCTCCATGACGGGAGGACACAGCGACGCCTGGCTGCCGAGCGGTGGGCTGTCGGTGTGGAACGTGTCGTACCCCGGCATGCCCGACGCCGTCTGTGACGGCGTCGAGGGCGTCGCCCTGAAGGTGCGCGAGATGGTTCGGGCGGGCGCAGACGTCATCAAGATCTCCTCCACCGGTGGGTTCCTGTCGCCCTTCGACGATCCGGCTCAACCGCACTATTCCCAGGAGGAGGTGGATGCCATCGTCGCGGCTGCGGCCGATCTCGGGCGCTGGGTGATGTCGCACGCGCACGGGGTCGAGGGGATCAAGCGGGCGGTGCGCGCCGGCGTTCGGTCGATCGAGCACGGCACGTTCCTGGATCCGGAGTCCGCCGAGATGATGGTTGAGCGCGGCACGTGGCTCGTCCCCACCCTCACCTCCGGCGACACGACCGAGGCGCTCGCGGAAGATCCCAGGGTGCCCGAGCCCGTGCGGGAGAAGCTGCGCGGACTCGGACGGCCCGAGCTCGACGCGTTCCGCTTCGCCGCGGAGGCGGGAGTGAAGGTCGCCATGGGGACCGACTGTCCAGTGGCGCCTCACGGGACGAACCTTCGCGAGCTGGTCCTGATGGCCGAGAACGGGTTCACGCCGCAGCAAGCCCTCGTCGCGGCGACCTCCAGTGCCGCCGAGCTGATGGGTCTGCAGGACGAACTCGGGACGCTCGCACCGGGCAAGCGCGCGGACGTGGTGGTCGTGGACGGCGACCCTCTAGTGTTCGACAAACTCTCCGAGCGGATCCGAACCGTCTACAAGGACGGCGTTCGCGTCGTCGGCTGACCGGATGCGATGGGTTCGTCCAGCGCGATCGTCGACGACTACCTGTACGCCGCCTCGCCCCTTCCCTTCACGCCGCGGCTCCGGGCCCACGCACGAAACGGCCCGGCGTCGCGCCGGTGTGCTCTCCTGCTGAGATGACGGGCGTTCCGTTCACCAGGACATGCTCGACCCCGGTCGCGTATCGGTGGGGCGCCTCCGGGGTGGCGTGGTCCCGAACCTCGGCGGGGTCGAACACGACCACGTCGGCATAGGCCCCCTCGCGGAGCCGTCCCCGGTCGACGAGCTGGAGGTTCTCGGCTGGCAGGCTCGTCATCCGCCGGATCGCCTCCTCGAGCGGAAGGATGCCTTCGTCGCGCACGTAGGTGCCGAGGACGCGGGCGAACGCACCGTACGCCCTCGGGTGCGGGTTGGCCTTCAGGAAGATCCCCTCGGGCGCCTGCGATTCCTCATCCGAACAGAGGCTGACCCATGGGAGCGAGAGGACCTTTCGCACATCGTCCTCGGACATGGCGAAGTACAGCGCGCCGACGTTGTTGTCGTCCTCCACGAGGAGATCCACCAACGTCTCCTCCGGCGTCGTTCCCCTGAGCGACGCCGCCTCGGCGAGCGTCTTGCCGGTCAGATCGCGGAGCGCGTCCTGACGGAATCCGGCGACGATGATGGCGTCCGGCTGGGTCTCGAGGAAGGGGTTCTCCCACTCCGTCGAGGAGGAACGCATCCCTTCGAGGATGCGAGCTCGTGTCACCGGCTCCCTCAGCCGGTCGAGGAGCGCGTCGAAGCCACCCTCGTGGGCCCACGGCGGGATGCAGGCGTCGAGCCCGGTGCCCGAGAACGTGTAGGGATACGCGTCGGCCGTGACCATGTGCCCGTCCGCGCGGGCCGCCTCGACCAACGCGATCGCCGTGTCCAGCTTCGGCCAGTTGGCCTGTCCGCTCGCCTTGAGGTGGTAGATCTCAGCCCTCGCGCCCGCGAGCCGAGCGATCTCGAGGAATTCCTCGACCGCTTCGATGAACGTCGCCGCCTCGCTGCGGATGTGCGAGGCGTACATGCCGCCGAGCTCCGCGGCGACCGCGGCGAGCGCCGCGAGCTCCTCCGTGGTCGAGGAGGTCGCCGGCGGATAGATCAGCGCCGAGGCGACGCCGAGCGCGCCTTCGGCCATCGCTTCGCGAACGAGGTCGCGCATCCGGCCGAGTTCCTCCTCGGTGGCCGGTCGGGCGTCGTAACCCATCTCGTGGATCCGCACCGTCGACGCGCCGACGAACGAAGCTACGTTCGGCGCGACGCCTCGTCGCTCGAGCCACTCGAGGTACTGGCCAAGGGTCGTCCATCCGACGTCGTACTCGACCAGGGGGTTGCCCGCCCCCCGGCGCTCGACCTCGTTCTTCATCTCATCCGTGAGCGGTCCCATGGACCAGCCTTCGCCCATGACCTCGAGCGTCACGCCCTGGCGGATCTCGCTCTGCGATCGACCGTCCTCGATCAGCGACTCGTTCGACCAGCTCATCATGTTGATGAAGCCCGGTGCGACCGCGAGGCCGTCGGCGTCGATCACGTTGGGGGAGGTGTTTCCGACATCGCCGACGGCCGCGATGCGGTCCCCGCGGATCGCGATGTCGCCGACGCTCGGCGGCCGGCCGCCGCCGTCGTAGATGGTTCCTCCCCGAACGACGAGATCGACGTCACTCATCCCACGGCCGGTCAGGAGAACTCCTGGAACAGGTGGCGCTCGATGTCGCTGAACGCCACCCACCGACGGCCGCCCAGGTACGCGTTGGTGAGCGAAACGACCCCTACGCCGCGATCGGGCCGGAAGAACATCCGCGTGCTCTCCCCATAGTCGCCTCCGGTGTGTCCCATCGCGAGGAAGCCCCATCGCCTCTGCCCGTACCAGATCAGGCCTTGACGCCAGCGGACAAGATCGAGGATCTGGTTGCGGCTGATCTCGCGCACCGTTGCTTCGTCGAGCACCCTGGTGCCCTCGAAGACCCCGAAGTTCATGAAGGCGCCGAGCCATCTCGCCAGGTGAGCCGCGCTCGTTCGAAGTGCCCCGTCCGGAAAGTCGGGGTAGCCGTATTGGAAGATGGGCTCGAGGTCCCCGTTCGACACGGTGGTGTACGGCATCGCGAGGTTCGAGGTGCCGATGTCGGCGAGCCGGAACCCCGTGTCCGTCATCCCGAGCGGTTCCAAGATGCGCTGCTTGCACAGGTCGTCGAAGTCGACTCCGCTCGCGGCCTCCGCCACGAAGCCCGCCAGCGCGACCGCGAGGTTCGAGTACGCGTACCCCTCGCCCGGCGCTCGCTCATAGAAGTTCTTGCGGCGTCGGTACCTGCTTCCCCCGTGGACGAAGTACGAGCCGCAGAAGTCGCCGAGCGAGATCGGCGAGTCGCCGTGGAAGTACAGGGTGGGCTTGGACCAGGGGGTGCCCCACACCTGCGAGCGATCGCGGATCGCCGACGTGTGCGTCAGGAGGGTCCGCATCGTGATGGGGATGTCAGGGGCGTGAGGGATGTGAACCTCGAACGGCAGGTACTCATTGACGTCGGCGTCCAGGTCGATCAGTCCGTCTTCGACGAGCGCCATGATCCCGGCGCAGGTCACGGTCTTGGACACCGATGCCAGCTGGAAGACCGAGTTGCGCGTCGCGCGGATCCGCCGCTCCCGGTCGGCCCAGCCGACGCCTGCCGACCACACGATCTCGTCCCCTCGAACCACCGCGACCGCGATACCCGGAGTATTCGCCTCGATGAGCTTCCGATGCAGGTACTTCTCGAGCTCGTTCGTCCGTGCCGGGGCAGCCCTGACGATCGAAAAGGGTGCGATCGCCCCGACCCCCGCCACGAGGGCCGCTCGCGTGACGAACTCGCGGCGAGTCAACTCCGAAGTTGAGGGTGGATCGGATGCCGGGAGTGGATCGGGAGAGCGCGGATCGGATGCCGGGCGGTGATCCCGTGGAGGGCCGCGACGCGCTGGCTCGCGTTGGGGGGTCATCGTCGGCTCGATCCTCTTCCGATCCCGGCCATCTGGTCAACCCGATAGTCATTGAGTGAGCGACAAGGTGCGGCTCCGGGCTGCGATAGCAGTGGATGCGGAGGTGCTGGTCCGATGTGCACGCGACCTCCGGCAGTGGCAAGCTTTGGGTCCGTGGCGACCGAGGTGGGCCCGAACGATGCGACCAAACACCAGGTCGGCGACCTCGCCGAGGTGCTGGACAACCTCGGCGTGTTCGGGATGCTGGCCGAAGACCTGATCGCGCCGTGCATGTCGGGCTTCCGCAGGGTGCCGATCAGCCAGGGCTCCGATTACTACCTGTCGATCCAGGGGTTCACGCCGAACCAGATCGCGTACGCGCACACCCATCCGGACTCCGAGGAGTGGGTGGTGGTCCTTCGGGGCGGCGGGCAGGCGCTCGTGGCCGAGAGCCCGGTGGCGCTCGGGCCCGGGCTGATCATAGGGCGGGCGGCGGCGCACCCCCACGGGTTCCTGAGCGGCGACGAACCGCTTCAGCTGCTCTCGGTCCAACTCCCTCGCCCGTCCGAGGGCACGACGACGTGGGATCAACCCGGCGAGACCACCGACCCGATCGATTGCGCGGTCGCGGGCACCTGCCGCCGGTGCCCACGGTGCGGCGGGCACAGTCTGAACGTGCGCGTTCAGGTCTTCCTCTGCGAGAACTGCAACCTCGAGTTCTGAGGATCGATCAGGTCCAGATCGGATTTCGCCACAGCGAAAGCTCGGTGCCGAGCCCGAGCTCCTCGGCCTTGCGGTAGACGCGCGCGGCCGCCGCCACGTCCTCGATCGCGAGCCCGACCGGCGACGAGAAGATCCTCTGGTCGTCCGTGGTTCGGCCGGGATGGCGCCCGGCGACCAGATCCGGCAGCTCGACCACCTCCTCGCGCGAGACCGCGCCGGCGGCGAGGGCCCGCGCGAGGGGTCGCGAAGGATGGCCGGTCTCGTGCTCCCATAAGTCGCACACGACCAGATCCGCCCGCTCGACGCAGGCGACCTCGGGGTCGAGCGAGGAGACCGAGCAGAACAGGCTTCCGGGGCCGAGCCACTCGGGCGGCACGTAGGGCTCGGGCGCCATCGTCGCGGCGACGATCACGTCCGCGCCTCGGCATGCGTCCTCCGCGTTCGCTATCGGAACGACCCGGTCCGAGCGTTCGCGGAACGCCTCCGCTCGTCCGTGAGCGATGTCCCAGACGCGCACCTCCTCGAGCGACGGCAGGACGGCCTCGAGCGCCGAGAGCTGCGTGCCGGCCTGGACGCCGGCGCCCAGGATCCCGGCGACGCGCGCGCCCGTGTGAGCGAGTCGCCGGGCCGACACCCCGGTCACGGCTCCGGTGCGAGCCGCCGAGACGATCGTCCCGTCCATCACCGCGACCGGCAGCCCCGTCTCGGGATCGGTGAGCACGATGAGCCCGATGCCACGCGGGAGCCCGCGGGCGGGGTTCGACGGCACGCTCGGGATCCACTTCAGACCGGCGAGCGCGATCGATCCACCCACGTACGCCGGCATCGCCATGATGCGGCCCTGCGTTTCCTCGGCGCCGAGATCCTCGGACCACATCAGCGCCGACTTGGAAGGAAGCCGCGTGTCACCGACCGCGTGCAGGCGCAACGCCTCCTCGACGACGTCGATCGTGCCCGCCACGTCCAGCCCGCCGGCCGCGACGACGTCCTCCTGCGAGAGGAACACGAACCGCGCCTCGCTCACGCCGCGAACGGTAGCAGCAGGCCACCGGCCGAGGGCTACACTCGGTCGTATGCAGGACAACGATCGACCGGCGATCGGGATCGTCTCCTACCACCTGAGACCAGGCCGCGTGACCAACTGGAAGGTCGGTGGATACGGACTCCCCGAGAACTACGTCGATGCCGTTCGCCGGGCCGGCGGTCGCGCGATGCTGATCCTTCCCGGCGACGATCGCACGCCCGTCGAGCTGATCGACGGCGTCGACGCGCTCCTACTGATCGGCGGCGGGGACGTCGAACCGTCGCGCTATGGTGGCCGCGCCGACGAGACGGTCTACGGGGTCGAACCCGACCGGGACGAGCTCGAGATCGACCTGCTGCTCGAAGCCGACCGCCGCGAGTTGCCCACGCTCTGCATCTGTCGCGGCATGCAGGTGATGAACGTCGCTTTCGGGGGCTCGTTGATCCAGGACCTCCCGAGCGACCAGCGGTTCATGCCCCACGGCGCACCGAGCGGATCGGACGCGGTCGTCCACGATGTCAAGCTCGCGGGCGACAGCGCGATAGCGCGCGCGACGGGATCGGACGTGGTGGCGTGCTCCTCCCACCACCACCAGGGCGCGGACCGGTTGGGCCAGGGTGTCCTCGCGACCGGATGGAGCGAGGACGGGCTCGTCGAGGCGGTCGAACGCGAACGCGGCTGGATGGTGGGCGTCCAGTGGCACCCGGAGGACACCGCGCCGACGGACCCGGCGCAACAGGGGCTGTTCGATGAGCTCATGCGGCGATCCCGAGCCCGCGCGGGTTGAGCGGCCGGAACTCAACGAACACGGGCAGCCGGCGTGCGACCACGTCTCGGAACCACATGAGATCTGGACGTTGGCTCCGAAAGCTACCTCAGGAGTATCGAGAGGACGTAGGCGAAGGGGGTCGCGATCACCATCGCGAGCGCCACGATGATGGCGACCCAGCGCCACCACGCAGACCTTCGGAGCGGCTCTCCGTCATCGACACCGAAGGATTCGACGTCGTCGTCCCCGGCACCCGGGATAGGCTCGAGATGACGGCTCACGACCCCACCATACCCACGCGCGAGGCGTCGGCCATACCCATCGGCCCTCCCTACCGGGCTTCCGGGGTCCGTGCTATACAGGCCATCTGAACCGCCACTCAAGGAACGAGCGGGCACGTTCATAACGAGCGCGCGAAGCCGTCGACGCCGCGGCGTCGAAGGCTCCCGGGGGGGTTCGATCGGTTCTTATGGTTCTTCGAGGAGGGGCGATGGCAGGTACGAAGGTCCGACTCGGTGTCACGATGATGCTGGCGGCCGCGATCATGGGCGGCGCGTTCGCCCAGGTGGCGCTCGCACAGGATCAGACAGGAACCGCCGGGGACGAGAAGGTCACGTTCACGGTCGGCCAGGTGAACGACGCGATCACCTTCAACCCGATGTTCGCGATCGAGACGCCCGAGTACAACACCATGGACATGGCGTACGACACCTTCCTGACCTGGGACCTCGACGGGATGGAGACGGCGCCGGGCCTGGCCGAGAGTTGGGAGCAGAGCGAGGACGGTCTCACGTGGACGTTCAAGGTCAAAGAAGGTGTCACGTGGTCCGACGGGACACCGTTCACCGCCCATGACGTCGCCGCGACGTACAACTGGATCCTCGACCAGGGGATCGGCAACTACCTCGACTACCTGCCCTTCACCGATTCGATCACGGCACCTGACGACACGACGCTCGTCTGGACCACGACGCAGCCGACGGGCGCTCCCCTGTACCCGCCGTACGTCTACATTATGCCCGAGCACGTCCTCAGCCAGTACAAGGACAAGGCCGATTTCCGGACGTGGAAGGGCTTCCCGGACACGATCGGCACCGGCCCGTTCAGGCTCGTCGAATGGCGGCGCGGCGATTTCTGGCGGATGGAGGCCAACCCCGACTACTGGCTGGGCGCCCCGCAGATCGACGAGCTCGTGTTCCGCGTCTTCCAGAACGACGAGGCGCTCATCCAGGCTCTGGAGCAAGGAGAGGTCGACTTCGCGTACGACATCCAGAGCCCCGATCTGTTCGATTCCCTGCAGGGCAATCCCGAGATCACCGCCCAGGTCTCCGCCCCCCAGTACTTCGTCCAGATGAGCTTCAACCAGTGCACGGACGAGGTCGCGTACTGCGAGAAGACCGGCTACAACTACAACCCCGCGCTCAGCGACCCACAGCTGCGTCTCGCGGTGGAGTACGCGATCGATCGGCAGACCCTCGTCGACCGCGTGAAGAGAGGCTACGCGGCCGTGGGGACCACGGTCGTGAACCAGCCCCGTTGGCACGTCGAACCCGAGAACCCGATCCCCTACGACCCCGAGGAGGCGAACCGGATCCTCGACGAAGCGGGCTACGCCGACACCGACGGTGACGGCGTTCGCGAGATGCCGGGCGGAGGCGAGCCCCTGGACTTCCGGTTCATCGTGCGAAGCGAGAACCCCGCGACGGTCGAGGCCGGCCAGTTCATCACGGAGTGGCTGGCCGATGTCGGGATCTCTACCCAGCCAGAAGCCGTCAACGACTCGAAGCTCACCGACATCTGGTACTCCAACGACTATGACCTGTACATCTGGGGCTGGGGCATCGAGCCCGACCCGAACTTCCAACTCTCCACGTACCAGGAGAACCAGTGCGGGGTCTGGAGCGACACGTGCTATGACAACCCCCAGTACGACGAGCTGTTCAAGGAGCAGCAGGCCGCGCCGACCGTCGAGGAACGAGAGCAGATCATCGCGGAGATGCAGCAGATCCTGCACGACGACCGCCCGGAGATCGTGCTGTGGCTCGAGAACACCCTCGAGGCCTATCGCAACGATTGGACCGGGTTCCAGGAGCAGCTCGGCCCCGGACAGGAGTCCGGCGAGTTGTTCTTCCAGTACGGCAAGTACTCGGCGCTGACCGTCGAGCCGGCATCCGCCACGAGCGGCACCACAGCTGACGACAGCGGTGGTATCCCCGCAGCGGTGTGGGTGATCGGAGGCGTCGCGGTGCTCGTCGTCGCGGGGGTCGCGATCGCGGCCTCCCGTCGCCGGCGCGCGGAGGAGGACGAGGTCTAGGGAGGACCGAAGGGGGACCCCGAGGAGGAACAGCTCGGCCGTGGGAACGCGTCGATACGTCCTGAGGAAGCTCGTTCAGGCCTTCATCACGCTGGTCGCGATCTTGATCTTCAACTTCTTCCTCTTCCGGGTCTGGTCCCCGGGCGACCCCGTCTCGTTCCTGACCCGGGGACAGGGCGCGAACATCTCTCCGGAAGAACGCCAGGCCCTCATCGAGGAGTACGGGCTCGACAAGTCGACGACGGGTCAGTTCGTCGAGTACCTGAAGGATACGGCCACGCTCAAGCTGGGGGCGTCGAGCTTCTACCAGGGCGAGCCCGTGATGGCGGTGTTCCTCCGCTTCCTGTGGCCCACGCTCCTGCTGGTCGGCCTGTCGACGGTGTTCTCGATGATCATCGGGATCTGGATGGGGATCCGGTCCGGATGGCGACGCGGGAGCACCTTCGACCGCACCTCGATGATCGGGTCCCTGGTGTTGTACTCGATGCCCGAGTTCTGGCTCGGCATGCTGTTGCTCCTGCTCTTCTCGAGCACCCTCGAGTGGTTCCCGGTCGGGGGCAGGATCTCCACCAACGCGAGCGATCTGAGCACGGCGGGCTACGCGCTCGACGTCGCGAACCACCTGTTCCTCCCGGTCCTGACGCTCACGCTCGCCTTCATCGGTGAGTTCTACCTCGTGATGCGCTCCTCACTGCTCGACGTCCTGGGCGAGGACTACATCACGACCGCGCGGGCGAAGGGGGTAACCGAACGGCGCGTCCTGAATCACCACGCCGTGCGTAACGCGCTCCTCCCCACGGTCACGCTGGTGGCCTTGTCGTTCGGCTACGTGATCGGTGGTGCGATCACCGTCGAGGTCGTCTTCTCGTACCAGGGGCTCGGGCTGCTCACGTACACCTCGATCCTTGCGAAGGACTACTGGGTGCTGCAGGGGCTGTTCCTGTTCTTCACGCTCGCCGTGATCGTCTTCAACCTGATCGCCGACTTCACGTACGCCTACCTGGATCCACGGGTTCGAGAGGCCTGAGTCGATGCAGACGCCGCCCCTCCACGTCGGTGCCGATGCCCCCATCGGACCGCTCCTCGACGAGGAGATCCCGCAACCGGTCCCGCCGGGAAGCCCGCGCCGGATCCGCTGGGCGAGGCGCCGCAAGGCGCTCCACCGCTTCTGGCAGGCCTTCCGCCGGGATCGGATGGGGATGGTCGGACTCGTCATCCTGGTCTTCTTCATCGGCGTGGCGATCTTCGCCATCTTCGCGGACACCAGCGGGACGAGGATCACCGAGGCGACCGGCGAGCGCCTGCAGCCGCCGAGCTGGGACTACCCGCTCGGCACCGACAACTACGGCCGCTCCGTGCTGACGCTCACGATCCAGGGCGCGAAGGTCTCGCTCCTGGTCGGGCTGACCGCGACCGTCATCACGATGATCATCGGCGCGGCGGTCGGGCTGGCGGCCGGCTACCGTGGCGGCGGGACCGACACCGTGTTGATGCGCATCACCGACTGGGGCCTGGTGATCCCGTGGCTCGTCCTCGCGATCTCGCTCGCCTCGATCTTCGGACAGTCGCTGTTCATCATCATCCTGGTCATCGGTCTGACGACCTGGCCGAGCACCGCCCGACTCGTCCGCTCCCAGGTGCTGTCGGTGAAGGAACGTGCGTACATCGAACGTTCGCGAGCGCTCGGCGCCGGGAGCTGGTACCTCGTGACCCATCACGTGCTTCCGAACGTGATGCCCGTGATCATGGCGAACACGGTGCTGATCGTCGCCATCGCGATCCTCTCCGAGACCGCGCTCTCGTTCCTCGGCCTCGGTGACCCCTTCAGCATCTCCTGGGGCCAGATCCTGGAGCAGGCGAACGTCGCGGGGGCCTCCACCCTCGGGGCGTGGTGGTGGCTGGGCGCGCCAGGCGTGTGCATCGTCTTGGTCGTGCTCGCCTTCACGATGATCGGCTTCGCGCTCGACCAGATCATCAACCCGAGGATCAGGGAGCGATGAGTCTCCTGTCCGCCCGGGATCTGACGGTCACCTACCAGACGCAGGGCGGTCCGGTGCCGGCCGTCCGGGGGGTCGACCTTGAGATCGATCGAGGGGAGGTTTTGGGTCTGGCCGGCGAGTCCGGATGCGGCAAGTCGTCGATCGCCGGTGCGATCCTGCGCCTGCATCCCAAGACCGCGCGGATCGGGGGAACGATCTTGCTCGAGGGAAAGAACGTCCTCGAGCTGCCCCCCGGCAAGCTTCGAGCGCTTCGCTGGACGGGGGCCTCCATCGTATTCCAGGGGGCGATGCACGCGATGAACCCGGTGCAGCGCATCGGCGCCCAGATCGCCGAGGCGATCACGACCCACCGACAGGCGGACGAACGGGAGGCGATGGTCCGGGCTGGCGACCTGTTGGAACAGGTGGGTCTTCCCGGCCGGCGGATCGACGACTACCCCCACGAGCTCTCGGGTGGGCAGAAGCAGCGGGTGATGATCGCGACGGCGCTCGCGTGCAGCCCGAGTCTCATCATCGCCGACGAGCCGACGACCGCGCTGGACGTCATGGTCCAGGCGCAGGTCCTGAAGCTGCTCAAGCGGCTGCAACGGGAGCTCGGCCTGGCGATGCTGTTCATCACGCACGACCTGTCGGTCCTGGTCGAGGTCTCCGACCGGTTGGCGATCATGTACGCGGGATCGATCCTCGAGGAGGGACCCGCCGAGCGGGTCTTCTACCAGCCCGAACATCCATATACCAAGGCGCTGGCGGGTTCCTTCCCGCAGATCGGCGATCCACGGTTCCGAATGGCACCCACCGGACTCGGCGGAGACCCCCCCGACCCTCAGCACATCCCCGGTGGATGCCCATTCCACCCCCGATGCCCCGAGGTCTTCGAACCCTGCCCGGACGTCGTCCCGTCGCTGTTCCCGGCGGGAGAGGGCAGGCGTGCAGCCTGCCTGCTGGTCGAGGGTGCGGTCACAGCGCACCGGGGTGAGTCGTGAGCGCGGACGGGGACGGGCTCGTTCACGGGGTCGATGACACATCCCAACCGATCATCGACGTCCGAGACCTCGGCGTGAGCTTCTCCGGACGGGTGGGACTGGTCGCGGGCCTCGGCGGTCGCAAGGCGACCGAGGCCCGCGCCGTCGATGGGGTCGACCTGCAGCTCCATCGGGGGGAGGTGCTCGCGCTGGCGGGCGAGTCGGGTTGCGGGAAGACCACGACCGCGCGCGCGATGATGGGTCTGATCAAGCCACAGCGCGGGGAGATCCTGTTCAAGGGCAGTCCGCTCGGCAAGGACCTCCGCTCGTACCGGCGCCGGGTGCAGATGGTCTTCCAGGACCCGACGGCTTCCCTCAACCCGCGTCAGACGATCTACGAGATCGTCGCGGAGGGACTGCGCATCCATCGGATCCACCGCGGACCGGCGGGTGAGCCCGAGGAGGACCTCGTTGCCCGGGCGCTCTCCCGCGCGGGTTTGCGTCCGCCCGAACGATTCTTCCTCCTGTACCCACATGAGCTGTCGGGCGGCCAGCGACAGCGCGTGGTGATCGCGGGGGCCCTGGTGCTCGAGCCCGAGGTGATCGTGGCCGACGAACCCGTCTCCAGCCTCGACGCCTCGGTCCGGGGGGAGATTCTCAAGCTGCTGATGAAGCTCCGGGATGACGACCAGATGTCGATCGTCGTCGTCACCCACGACCTGGGTCTCGCGTGGACGATCGCCGATCGCGTCGCCGTGATGTACCTCGGGCGGATCGTCGAGATCGGGCCGGCGGAGGACGTCCTCACGCGCCCGCTCCATCCCTACACCAGGGCGTTGCTCGATGTGGTGCCCGAGACCGAAGGGATCGACCGACCCATCCTGTCGGGTGAGCCACCCGACCCCACGCGCATCCCCGAGGGATGCCGCTTCCATCCCCGCTGTCCGGAGGTCGTCTCGGGCGCCGCGGCCGGCGGCGGCGTCGAGGCTCGGTGCCGCGGCGAGGACCTCGGGCTCCTGGAGCTCCGGCCTGGGCACTTCGCCGCGTGTCACCTGGCAGCGACACGCCGGGGCGACGTCATTCCGTCGACCTCGAGCTGACCGCTCGACGACGCGAACCGTTGATCGGCGTGTGCGCCCCGCGGCACCGTGATGCCCATGCGAGACTGCGTACGACGCCGGGGTGGCGAGCGGCGAGCACGACGGGGGACGGACCGGAGATGATCCAGGACCGATGACCGATCGGTACGACGTCGCGATCGTGGGTGGGGGCCACAACGGGCTGACCGCCGCGTTCTACCTCGCCCGCGCCGGCCTTCAGACGCTCGTGCTCGAACGCCGCGGGATCGTCGGCGGCGCCTGCGTGACCGAGGAGATCGCGCCGGGGGTCCGCGCCTCGACGACCTCCTACATCGCGAGCATGCTGCGCCCCGAGATCGTCGCCGACCTCGGCCTGGCCGAACGGGGGCTCCGGATGGTCCCGTGCGAGCCGGGGCTCCAGGTCGTGTTCGAGGACGCCCCGGTGCTGCCGTGGTGGTCGACGCACGAACGCACGGCGGCAGAGATCCGGCGGATCTCGGCCCACGATGCGGACGCGTTCGGCCGCGTGACCGAACGGCTGCACGAGCTCGCCCGCTCGCTCCAGCCGTTCTTCCTAGAGGAGCCGCCGAACCCGTACGCGACCGGCTGGAGCAGGCTGCGCGAGGGGCGGCGACTGTTCCGCCGGTTCCGGCACCTGTCGGGCGATCAGCTCTCGGATCTGATGCGGTTCGCCACCGGCTCGCTCGGCGAATTCGTCGAACGGCACTTCGAGTCCGACCAGGTGCGGCGCCTGTACCTCGCGAACAACGTCTACGGGATGCACGCGCCTCCCTACCGACCGGGGACGGCGATCGGGTTGCTGTTCCACATGCTCTCCGGCGGAGAGCACCACATTCAGGGCTTCAACGGCCACGTGATCGGCGGGATGGGTTCGATCACGCAGGCGATGGCCTCGGCCGTCCGCGATGCCGGCGGCGAGATCCGCACGGGCTCCGAGGTCGCACGGATCGACGTCCGCGACGGCCGGGCGACGGGGGTGACGCTCGAGGACGGAACCGAGATCCCGGCCCGCACCGTGCTCTCGAACGCGGACCCGAAGCGCACCTTCCTCGGCCTGGTCGAGAAGTCGCAGCTCTCCGAGGACTTCCGGGCCGACGTCGAGGCGATCGCGATGGCGGGTCCGTGCGCGAAGGTGAACTTCGCCCTGGACGAGGAGCCCCGCTGGAACGGGATGCCCGAGGACGCCGGCCCGAACCAGCGTTCGCTCGCGACGCTCGTGCCGACGCTCGAGGGCGCGCAACGGATGTACGACCGGCACCGGTGGGGCGAGATCCCCGACGAGCTCTGGGTGGACTGCGTCACCTCCTCGAACGTGGACGACACGCTCGCGCCGCCGGACACGCACGTGATGACCGCGTTCGTCCAGTACGTGCCGTTCGCGCTGCGGTCGGGCACCTGGGACGAGCGGCGGGACGAGCTCGGGCGCAAGGTCCTCGAGACGATCTCCCGATACTCCGGCAACGTGGCGACGTCGATCCGCGCGATGCAGATCGTCACCCCACTCGACCTGGAACGCACCTACGGGCTCACCGAGGGCAACATCTTCCACGGCGACCTGAACGTGGGACAGCTCTTCTTCATGCGCCCGCTGCCAGCGTGGTCCCGGTACCGCACGCCGATCGACGGGCTGTACCTGTGCGGGGCCGGCACGCACCCGGGTGGCGGCGTGACGGGGGCGCCGGGCTACGTCTCCTCGCGCGCGGTCCTGAAGGACCTCAAGCGGCGGCGGTCGTGACGCTCGAGATCGCCTGCCCGAACTGCGGCGCCCGCCCGCACACGGAGTTCGCGTTCGGCGGCGAGGACCGCCCGCATGCCGCGGCCGACGACGCGACCGAGTTCGAGCGGGTCTTCTACCCGAGCAACGTCGAGGGTACGCAGCGCGAGCGCTGGTACCACGCGCTCGGCTGCCGGAGCTGGTTCGTCGTCACCCGCGACACACGGACGAACCGGATCGGATGACGCCGGGCCCGTTGCGGTTCGAGGGGCGCGAGGTCCCGGTGCTCGACGGCGACACGGTCGCCTCGGCGCTGTTCCGCGCCGGCGTTCGGACGTTCTCGCGTTCGCTGAAGGGGCATCGCCGCCGCGGTCTGTACTGCGGGACCGGCGAGTGCCCGAACTGCACCGTCACGGTCGACGGCGTCCCGGGCGTGCGATCGTGCATCACCCCCGCAGCGGGCGGCATGCGCGTCGAACGCGGCAGGGGTTGGCCCTCCGCCGAGCACGACCTCCTCCACGTCGCGGATCTCGCGCATCCGCTGATGCCGGTCGGGTTCTACCTGAAGACGTTCATCCGGCCTCGGTTCGCGTGGCGGGTGGCCGAGCTGGTGATCCGGCGCGCGACGGGTTCGGGGCCCCTGCCTGCGGACGCGCCGGCGACGCGCACGGTCTCGAGGCACGTCCGATGCGAGACGATCGTGGTCGGCGCCGGCATCGCCGGCCTGACCGCCGCGCTCGAGGCCGCCGCGGGTGGCGAACACGTCCTGCTGTGTGATGAGTTCGCGATCGGCTCACGGCTCGCGCCGGGTCCGACGCTGGACGCGGTCCGAGCGCTCGAGATGCGAGCACGGGCGACCCCGGCGATCGAGATCCTCGACGGACACGCCGCGCTCGGCCTCTTCGACGGCCCGACCGTGCCCCTGGCGACCTCGGACGAGCTCGTGCAGGTGCGCGCCGACCGCGTCGTGGTCGCGGCCGGGGCCACCGAGTCCCACCAGCTCTTCCCCGGCAACGATCTCCCCGGGGTGTGGCTCGGTCGCGCCGCGTCGGCGATGGCGGCGCTCCACGGCGTTCCTCCCGGCCGGCGCGCGGTCGTCGTCGCGTCGACGACCGAGGGCGTGGAGCATCTGCGGGCGCTCGTCGCGGCGGGGGCCCGGGTCGTCGCCGCGCTCGTGCCGGCGGCCTTCGTGGACGAGGTGCCGCACGAGGTCGAGGCGATCGTGGACGGCGAGCTCGTCGAGGCGCGCGGGCACGGACACCTGCGCTCGGTGATCGTGCGCGAGCTCGGCGAACGGCGCCGGATCGCGTGCGACGCACTCGTGCTCTCGACGGGGCTCGGTCCGCGCGACGAGCTCGCCCGGATGGCGGTTGACGAGCCGGTGCGGCTCGTGGGGGACGCGGCGCTCCAGGCCGACGAACCCGGGCTCGGCGGCGGCTACCTGTGCCTGTGCGAGGACGTCGCGCTGCACGACGGCGAGCAGGCGTGGGCCGAGGGCTTCCACTCGGCCGAGATCCTCAAGCGCTACACGACCGCGACGATGGGGCCGTGCAAGGGCGCGATGTGCGGCCACGCGCTGGCGTGCTTCGCTCGCGGGCGCGCCGACGCGGCCGACGTGCGTTCGGGCGCGCGGACAACGGCCCGGCCACCCCTGCGGCCGGTCGCCCTCCAGACGCTCGCGGCCCCGGTCCACGAGGTGATCGAGAAGCGGACCGGCCTGCACGACACGCACGTCGCGGCGGGCGCTGCGCTCGGATGGTCGAGCGGGTGGAAGCGCCCGATCTCTTACGCGGACCCGGCCGACGAGTACCGCGCGGTACGCGAACGGGCAGGCCTGATGGATGTCGGGACGTTGGGCCGGTTCCTGATCGCCGGCCGCGACGCGAGGACGCTTGCCGGCGCCGTGTTCGCGGGCCGGGTCGAGGATCTCGACCCCGGGCGCTCGCGCTACGTGCTCGCGCTCGACGAGGGCGGGTACGTGGTCGACGACGGGCTGCTCTGCGCGCTCGGCGAGGGCTCGTTCCTGCTCACGTCGACCTCCGGCGGTGCCGAACGCATGGACGCCCGCCTTCGCGAGTGGGCTGAACGGCTCGGACTCCACGTCCACGTGCTCGACCGGACCTCGGAGCTCGGGGCGATCCTGGTGGCGGGTCCCCGCGCACGCGACCTGATCGGCGGCCTGACCGAAGATCCGATCGACGCGGCGTCGCTCCCGTACCCGGGCCATCGCGAGTTGACGGTCGCGGGCGTCCCGTGCCGGGCGATCCGGAGCGGCTTCGTCGGCGAGCTGGCCTTCGAGCTGCACCATCCGCGCTCGAACGGCCCGAGGCTGTGGACATCGCTGCAGCGGGCGGGAGGGGACATGGGGGTCTCGCCGTTCGGGCTCGAGGCGCTCGAGCTGCTCCGTTTGGAGAAGGGTCACGTCTACCTCGGGCAGGACACCCTGCCCGACGACACGCCGGCCAAGCTCGGGCTCGCCCGGGCCGTCGACATGACCAAGTCGTGGTTCGTCGGCAAGGCCGCGCTCGAACGCTTGGCCGAGCTGCCGCCGACCCGAAGGCTCGCCGGGCTGGTCTTCGAGGGCGCGGCGGACGGCGCCGGGCTCCGCGGCGCACCGCTCACCATCGGCGCCGCCGTCGTCGGTCGCGTCACCTCGGCCGAACGCTCGCCCGTGCTGGATCGAGCGATCGGGCTCGGGTGGATCCGGCGAGGCCGGGAGGGGTTCCCGAACGAGCTCCGAGCGGGGCACGCGGTCGCCCGGGTCGTGCCGACCCCGTTCTACGACCCCGAAGGCACGAGGGTCCGTGGCTGAGCTCCTGACCTGGGCGCCGGCGGTGACGAGCGTGCTCGCCTCGGCCGAGGCTTGCGACCGGGTGGGCGACCTCCCCGGCGCGTGCCGCGTCTCGCCCGGCGAGGTCGCACTCGTCGGCGACGTTTCAGAGGCGGCCGTGGCGGCGGTGGTCGTGCGGCTGGACCCGGACGCGGTCGTGATCGACGTCTCGGACGGCTGGAGCGCGCACTCGCTCGATGGGCCGGGGTCGCGAGAGGCCTTCTCGCGCCTGTCCGAGCTCGAGCTCCCGACGGCGGGCTCCCTCGTCGGGGAGGTCGCCGGGGTGGGCGTGCGGATCCTGGTCGACGGGGACCGGATCGATCTGCTCGTGCCCTCGATGGTGTCGGCGCACGTACGCGAGCGCATCGAGACCGACTGCCGGGAGCTCCTGCGATGACCGGTCTGCTGCGGAAGGTCCGGTTCCTCGAGCAACGCGAGCTCAGGCCCGGCTACGACGTGGTGATCGTCGGCGGCGGCGTGAACGGCCTCTCGCTCGCGTACCACCTCGCGGAGGTCCACGGCATCCGCGACGTCGCCGTCCTCGAACGCTCCTATCTTGGCTCGGGCGCATCTGGCCGCAACACCCAGGTGCTCCGCGCCAACTACAACACGCCCGAGACCGTCCCCCTGTACGAGGCGAGCCTGCGGATGTACCGGACGCTGTCCCGGGAGCTCGACTTCAACGTCCTGTTCACCGACCAGGGCGAGCTCGACCTGTGCCACACGCCGGACTCGCTCCAGGTCGAGCGCGAGCGGTCCCTGCTCAACCAGGCGCTCGGCGTCCAGACCGACATCCTCACCCCCGAGGAGGCCCTGACGGTGTGCCCGCTCGTCGACCTCACCGGCGGCGGCGAGCTGCCCGTCGTCGGGGCGTCGTACCACCCGCCGGGCGCGTTCGCGCGGCACGATGCGGTCGTGTGGGGGTACGCCGCCGCGGCGCAGCGACGGGGGGTGGCGGTGCACGAGGGCGTCGGCGTCACCGGGATCGACGTCCGCGACGGACGATGCGTCGGCGTCCGGACGGACGCCGGACCGGTCACGGCCGGCCACGTCGTCTCGGCGGTCGCCGGGCACACGAGCGTCGTCACGGCCATGGCGGGCGTGCGCGTCCCGATCTCGACCTACGCACTCCAGGCGTTCGTGACCGAGCCGTACCGTCCCGTGCTCCGCGGCCTGGTCTCCTCCATGGACCTGTCCGTGTACGTCTCGCAGACCGCGCGCGGCGAGCTCCTGGTCGGGGCCGAGGTCCTGCCGTACCCGACGTACTCGACCCGATCCACGTTCGGGTTCCTGTGCGAGGCGGCAAAGCGCACGATCCAGATCCTCCCGTTCACGAGGACCGCGCGGGCGATGCGCCAGTGGACGGGCCTGTGCGACATGACGCCGGACTCCTCCCCGATCCTCGGGGCCACCGACGTGGAGCGGTTCTGGCTGATGGCCGGCATGGGCACGTGGGGCTTCAAGGGGGCGCCGATCTTCGGGAAGACGATGGCCGAGCTGATCGCGACGGGTCGGACGCCCGAGCTGATCGCGCCGTTCGCCGCGACGCGGTTCCGCGAGGATCGGATGGTGCCCGACGCCGCCTCCGCCGGGACGCACTGAGGCGCCAAGGAGTCGGAGGGAGCTAGACGGTCTCGCCCGCTCCCGTCGCGTCGGCGGTCTCGCGCTCGACGGCGTCCGGGGGGCGGTCGGCCTCGCCCGGTTCGCCGGGCTCGCCCTTGAGGACGCCGAGGATCGCCTCCATCTCGGTGTCGCCCAGGGTCGCCTCGCGCCCCGTGCCCCTGGCCGCCGCGAGCAGGGTGCGCAGGTTCGTCTCGGCCATCTCGGCGCGCGCCTCGAGCTCCTTCACCTTGACCGAGAGCCGCTGCGCCCGGCGATCGGCCTCCTCCCAGGCCTCCCTCGACTCCCGAGCCTCCTCGCGCGCCGCCCGCAGCGCGCCGCGCAGGGTTCCCACCTCGCGCCCGAGCTCGATCGTGCGCTCGACGACCTCGCGCCCGATCTCGGAGTAGGTCGGGCGGCCGCCTTGCTCCTGCCGGCTCGACCGCGGCTGGCGTCGGGCTGCCCGGCGGGGCCTCGGGACCTGCTCGCGTTCGCCCGCCTCGATCGGGGTCACGTCCAGCAGGCGGTACCGGCCGTCGACGGCCTCGAGCCGTCGCCGCGCGAGCAGGGCGCGGACCGCCCTTGCGGCCGCGAGCGGCTCGACCACGCCGATCTCCTTGCCGAGCTCGGCCGGCGAGAGGTCGACGAGCTCGCCCGGCGTCGCCCGCGCGGCGACCGCGGCGAGGAACGCGTTGGCCCGCTGGAGGCTTTCCTCGTTCACGCAGGTCATCGTGTCGGATTCCGCGACGGTTCGCCACCCCCGGCTGCCGGTTGGTCGCCCGGATCGATCCGATCGCTCGACCATCGGCCGAGCACCCATCGACAAAGAGTGACAAAACCGGACGAACGATTTGACCGCCGAACCACGACCGGTGTACAAATCCCTTGGTGCCGCTGGAGCCTTCGGGCTCCGGCGGCGCCGCTCGTTTGCCCCCATCGCGAGGAGCTCCTTGCCAACCGACGACGATGTCCCGACCGGACTCCCGCTCGCCGGGATCCGGGTCGCGGACTTCTCCCGGGTGCTGGCGGGTCCGCTGGCGACGATGCTGCTCGGCGACCTCGGAGCTGACGTGGTCAAGGTCGAGCGGCCCGTGACCGGTGACGACACGCGCGGGTGGGGGCCGCCGTTCGTCGGCGGGGACGCCGCCTACTTCCTGTCGCTGAACCGCAACAAGCGTTCGGTGGCGCTCGACCTCGGGACCGAGGACGGCCGGACGGCCGCCCGCCGGCTCGCCCTCGCTTCGGACGTCGTCGTCGAGAACTTCCGCCCCGGGCTGATGGAACGGTTCGGGCTCGATCACGCCTCGCTCTCGGCCGAGTATCCGGGTCTCGTGTACTGCTCGCTCACGGCCTTCGGCGAGGGCGCCCCGAGCGCTCGTCCGGGCTACGACATCATCGTCCAGGCGCTGTCGGGCCTGATGAGCTTCACCGGCCACCCCGGGGGCGAACCCACGAAGGTGGGGGTCGCGCTGCTCGATGTGATCTGTGGCCTGTACGCGAGCAACGCGATCCAGGCGGCGCTGCTCCGACGGAGCGCGACCGGGCGGGGATCGCGCGTGAGCGTGTCGCTGTTCGATGCGAGCGTCGCGGCGCTCGTCAACCAGGCCGCGAACTACCTGCTCGGCGGGCTCGTGCCGCAACCGCTCGGCAACGCGCATCCGAACATCGTGCCCTACCAGCTGTTCGAGGCCGCCGACCGGCCGTTCATCCTGGCCGCGGGGAACGACCGGCTCTTCGAGCGGACCTGCGGCGTGATCGGGCGGCCCGAGCTCGCGTCCGACGAGCGGTTCGCGACCAACGCGGACCGCGTGCGCAATCGCGACCAGCTGATCCCGATCGTGTCGGAGGAGCTCGCGCGACGCCCCGCCGCCGAGTGGCTCACGGCGCTCGAGGCCGCGTCCATCCCCTGCGCGCCGGTCCGAACGCTCGACGAGGTCTTCGCCTCCCCCGAGGGCGCGGCGACGATCCAGACGATCGACGACCCGGAGCGGGGATCGCTCCGGCTGGTCGCCGATCCGATCCGAATCGACGGCCGCGTCCCGCCCGCCCGGGTGCGCCCACCCCGGCTCGGTGAGCACACCGACGAGGTGCGGTCGGAGCTCGAAGGGTGAACAGGCCCGAACGCTGGCGACGCGAGCTCGCCGGCTGGGCGATCCCCGACGAGATCCTGGCCGCGGCGCCCGAGTCGCCCTGGGGCTTCCCGCCGGAGCTGTTCCGGAGCCGGGCCGAACGGACGCCCGCCGAACCGAGCGCGACGACCCGGGTCGCGCTCGACGCGCTCGGGACGGGGGGCGACGTGTTGGACGTGGGGGTCGGAGGCGGAGCGACGTCGTTGCCCCTGGCGGCGGTCGCGACCCGGATCGTCGGGTTCGACGAGTCGGCCGAGATGTTGGCCGGGTTCCTCGCGTCCGCCCGCGAGACGGGCGTCCGGGCCGGCACCGTCGAGGGCCGGTGGCCGGACGCGAGCCCCGAGGCCCCGCCGGCCGAGGTCGTGGTGTGCGGCCACGTCCTGTACAACGTCGGCGAGCTCGAGCCGTTCGTGCGGGCGCTCGACGCCCACGCCCGCCGCCGCGTCGTCATCGAGATCACGTCGACGCACCCGCTCGTGTGGATGGGGGACCTGTGGCGGCGATTCCACGGGCTCGAACGGCCGACCGGCCCGAGCGCCGACCTCGCGGTCGCCGCGATCGGCGAGCTCGGCATCGAGGTCCGTCGCGAGGACGAGGCGCGCGTCCCTCGCTCGGGCGGCTTCGAACGCCGGGACGACGCGATCGCATCCATCCGGCGCCGCCTCTGCCTCTCGGCGGATCGCGACGCCGAGCTCGCGGAGGCGCTCGGCGGGCGGCTGGTGGAACGGGACGGGCTCTGGGCGGCGGGGCCGCTCGAGCACCCGATCGTCACGATGTGGTGGGACCGCCCCGCGACGTGACGGGCCGCCCGCCGGGAGCGCGTTAGGACGCTCGTCGCCGGACGAAGTCCCGGAGCACGAACGACCCGAGCTCCCGGTCGTCCATCAGGAAGACCCGCCCCGCCGTGAGCTGGGCCAGCCGTTCCATGAAGCCGATCAACCCCGGCGAGTCCTCGAGCATGAACACGTTGAGGGTCACGCCGGATCTCGAGAGCTTGGTCGCCTCCGCGAGCGTCAGGCGGATCGTCTTGGGGATCGGCGGCCAGGCGAAGCGCGCACGCTCCCCCTCGAGGTGCGCGGTCGGCTCGCCGTCGGTCACCATGATCACCTGCCGCGTCGCTCGCGGGTGCTGCGCGAGCAGCCGGCCGGCGAGGTGGAAGGCGTGGTGCATGTTGGTCCCGTACACGCGCTCCCAGCCCGCGGCCGCGAGCTCCCTCGGTTGCATCCGGCGCGCGTAGTCGCTGAAGCCGATCAGGTACAGCGTGTCGTGCGGGTAGCGCCCCTCGATCAACGCGTGCAGGGCGAGAGCCATCCGCTTCGCGTGGACGTCGTGGCCGCGCAGCGGCATCGAGAACGAGAGGTCCAGTAGCAGCGCGGTCGCCGCCTCGGTGCGCTGCTCGGCCTCGAGCAGCTCCAGATCGTCGGGTTCGAGCCGCACCCTGCCTCCGGGGCCGCCTCGGACCACGGCGTTGAACACGCTCCGCTGGACCGCGATCTGACCGGCGTCGCCGAACCGCCACGGCCGGGTCGCGCCCGTGGGCTCGGCGAGGCCGCCGGCCTCGCGAGCCTCGTGCACGCCCTCCCGGTCCCGCCGGAGCTCCTCGAACACCCGGACCAGCGCACGCTCCCCCATCGAGCGCGCCCCCTTCGGGGTGACCTCGAGCCGCCCCCGCTCGCGCGAGACGAGCCCGGCGCGCTCCAGCGCGCGCTCGATCTCCTTCAGCCGCCGGAGATCGCGGACGGCGGCCTCGCCGAGGGCCTGGCGCAACGCGTCCTCGTCCACGTCATCGATCGAGGCGCCCGGGTAGTCGCCCCGAAGCGAGCGGTCGAGCTCCTCGAGGTCGTGCAGCCGTTCCATCGCATCGATCGTCGCGGAGAGCGGCAGCGGTTCGTCGCCGCCGGCGAGCGCCGGCTCCCCCCATCCGAGGTCGGGGAACGCCGAGGCAAGGTTCGAACCGAGCCGGTCGACCTCGAAGGCGAGATCCATGTCCTGCAGGACCTGCTCGGCGAGCGCCCGGAGCTCGGCGCGCTCCTCCGGGGACAGCGACGCGAGCAGCCGGGACATCGCCGCCATCCGGGCGGCCATCTGCTCGAGCAGCTCGTCCAGCGTCTTCGGGTTGCCGGGGAAGAAGTCGCCGTAGCGCTGCATGAACCCCTCGAAGTCGTAGGGCTCGCCGCGCTCACGCTGTTCGATCATCCGGTTCAGGTCGGCGAGCATGTCGCGGAAGGGCGCGAGGTCCTCGGGCGACATCGAGCGCAGCCCCTCGGCCATGCTGCGGAAGTACGCGCCCATCACCTGCTCGCGGATGTGCTCCATCAGCTCGTCGAAGGCCGCCTGCGCCGCGGGGTCGACGAACCGGTAGTCGCTCAGCTCCCCGATCCGGCCCGGTACGTCGGGCGGGAGCGCGTCCAGGAACGCCTCGCGCATCCGCGCGTCGTCCTCGGCCCTGAACGAGAGCGTCGAACGCTCGCGATCGACGATGTCGTCGAGCCGATCTCGGAGCTCCTCGAGCGGGCCGGCCAGGTCGAGGTTCGCCTGCTCCCGCGCCCGCCGTTCGCGGAGCCGCGCGCGGAGGGCGTCCAGCCCGTCGAAGCTCCCATGCATCCCGCGGCGGAGCAGCCGCGAGAGCGCCCCCTCGATCCCGAGACCGGACAGTGCGTCGTCCGAGAGCTCTTCGAGCAGCTCGCCCGCGGACAGCTCGGGGCCGAACGGATCCTGCGTGTCGTCCCAACGCGAGTAGCGGGCCTGCACCCGACCAGCCTACGCCGGGCCGGGCGGAAGGGCGGCCGGCCCAGCCTCGCCGGCGATGAGCCACTCGTTCCCGGGTTGCGACGAAGAGCCGGCGCCACCGAGGAGCGCTCGGGTCATCTCGCTCTCGTCCGAGAGCAGCTCGTCGAGCGCTTCGCCTAGGTGGCTGTCGGTGACGGTGGGGGCGCCGGTCCCCTCGGCTTCGACCGCGGCGATCAGCGCGGCCTTGCGCATCAGTTCCTTGATGAACGACGCGGTGACGCCGGCCGTCCTGCGGACCACCGCGTCGGGGTCGGCCAGCTGCAGCTCGAGACTCCGCCCGTAGAGCCGTATCAGACCTAAGCGACCGGCGTCGTCGGGCAGCGGCATGTGTAAGGCGAGGTCCACCCGTCCGGGTCGCGCCGCGAGTGCGGGCTCGAGCAGGTCGGCGCGGTTGGTCGTCAGGAGGAACGCGACGTCCGCGTCCTCGTCGATCCCGTCCATCTGGTTCAAGATGTCGAACAGCAGTGGGTTCGCCTCGACGTACCCGCGGTGCTGCGCGACGAGATCCACATCCTCCAGGACCACGATCGACGGCTGGAGCATCCTCGCCAGCGCACATGCGGGCCGGACCATCCCAAGTCCACCGCCGGCGAGCACGACGATCGTGTGGTCGCGGGCCCGACCGGCCACGTACCGGATCGTAAGCGTCTTGCCCGTGCCCGGGGGTCCGTGCAGGAGGAGGCCCCGCTTCACATGCTGCCCGCCGGCCCGCAGGCGCGCACGGTGTTCGGCGATCCCGAACACGTGGCGCTCCACCCGGTCGAGCAACCCGTCAGGCAGCACGATCGCGTCGCGGTCAAGCACCGGACGCCGGTGAAACACGATGGGACCGAGGGTCATGTGGCCCATCCGCGATTCGCCGAAGGAGATCATCTGACCGCGGAACACGTTCCGTTCCACCATCAGCTCCCGGATCTCGTCGAGCATCGCGCGTGCCAGATCGCGATCCGAGCAGAGGATCTCCAGCGTCACCTCCGCCTGCCCCGACTGCTCGTCGGCGGCTCGCACGAGCGCGACGAGCTTGGTGCCGTGGTCGTCGATCAGGTACAGGCCGAACGCGATGCAGGCGAGCGTGTCCTCGGGACCGACGGGCAGGTTCACAAGGTCCACCGAGCCGATGCCCACGCCGGCGTGATGCGCCGTTGCCACCAGGTCGGAGAGCGACATCCATCGCCGTTGCTGACCCGACAGACCGATCACCTCGGCGGTCCGGCCTTTCGCCGCGACAAAGGCGTCGAGTGCCACCTGGAGGTTCACATGGTCATAGGACGCGTACCCCTCGGCGACCACCGGGAGCACCTCGCTCCGATCGCCGAGGTGCCCGTCGAGGAGGTCACGCACCGGCGTCTCCTGCGCGGTCGCGGCCGCGGCGGACATCGCTTGGAGGAAGCGATCGAAGTCGCTCGCGAAGGCCGAGACGTCCTCGTCCATGTCTCGAGGGTAGCCCGTCCCGTCCCCGAGGGTCAGCCGATGCCGAGTCCCGTCGTGAGCGCTCGCAGGGACAGTCCGAACGAGATGAACGAGGCCAGGGCGAACGGCGCCCACGGCTTGGTGCGGAACGCCTCCTCCCGCGCGAGGATGTGCCCGATGGCAAAGATCACGAGCGGGCCGAACCCGTAGACGTAGTGCAGGGTCGTCGTGGGTCGCCGGCCCCCGATCAGCAGGATCACGCCGATCAGCGCCTGCACGATGGCCACGGTCTGCGCCGCTACGAGCCATCGCCAGAACCAGTCCCCCGCCTCGCGACGGGAGACCCACAGCACCAGGCCGAAGAGCCACCCGATCGTGAAGATCCCGACGACGACGAACCCGACGTAGCGGTGGATCTCGGTCACGGCGGCCGAATCCTACGGGTGCGAACCGCAGGGCGTCGCTACGCGTCGGGTTCGGCCGACCGGTACCGGCTGCCGCCCGCCCGCGCCTCCAGGTCCTTGTTGAGCCGGCGCGACAGATGCAGGCCCTCGAGCGCGAACTCCAGCGCGGAGGCCGCGACGCCGGGCGACTCCTCCTCGACGCCGAGACGCTGCAGTAGCTTGGACAACCCGGGGAGCTCGCCGAACTGCGCCAGCAGCTCGCTCGCCGGCAGCAGGTCAGAGGTCTCGGCCTCGAACCCCTGCGCGAACCGCGACAGGATCGGCTGGAAGTCGAAGCCCGACAACCGCCGGCGGAACACCTGGAGCTCGGCCGTCTTGAGGGCTCGGGACAGGATCTCCTCCTCGCGGCCCTCCTCGATCGTGTCGAACTCGACCCGCCCGAGACCGGCCTCGACGACGGCCGGGAGGTCGCACACCCGAGGGACGGCCTCGGGCTCGCCGGTCCGCGCCGCCCGCCGGATCGCGGCCGCCGAGAGCGTCTCGAGGTTGCCGATCGAGTACCGGACGCTCACGCCGCTGCGGTGGTTGACGTGGGGCGAACGCCGGAGCTCGGCCGTGAAAGCTGCGAGGATCTCCTCGAGGTACACCGGGACCCGGACGGGGACGTCGCTCTCCCAGGCGCGAGACTCCTGCTCCATGATCGCGATCTCGTCCTCGAGCGACTCCGGGTAGTGCGTCCGTACCTGCGTGCCGAACCGGTCCTTCAGCGGCGAGACGATCCGGCCGCGGTGCGTGTAGTCGTCGGGGTTCGCCGTGGCCACGAGGAGGAGGTCGAGCGGGAGCCGGATCCGGTAGCCGCGGATCTGGACATCGCGCTCCTCCAGGATGTTGAACAGGGCGACCTGGATGCGTTCGGGCAGGTCGGGGAGCTCGTTGATCGCGACGATCCCTCGGTTGGTCCGCGGGATCATCCCGTAGTGGATCGTGAGCTCGTCCGCGAGGTACCGGCCCTCGGCGACCCGGATCGGGTCGACGTCGCCGATCAGGTCGGCGACGCTCGTGTCCGGCGTCGCGAGCTTCTCCGCGTAGCGGTCCTCGCGGCCGATCCAGCGGATCGGCGCCGCATCCCCGTCCTCGGCCAGGAGGGCCCGGCACGCCGCGCAGATCGGGTGGAACGGGTGGTCGTTCACCTCGCACCCCACGATCGCGGGCGTCTGCTCGTCCAGGAGCTCCACGATCTGGCGGATCAGGCGGGTCTTGGCCTGCCCCCGCTCGCCGAGCATCACGAGGTCGTGGCCGGCTAGGAGTCCGCGCTCGAGCACCGGCAGCACGGAGTCCTCGAACCCCACGACCTGCGGGAACAGGGGAACGCCCGAGCCGAGCCGCTCGAGCAGGTTCGCGCGGAGCTCCTCCTTGACGCTCCGATCGGGAAACCCGGTCGCTCGGAGCTCGGCGATCGTCGCGGGCAGCGCCACGACCCCAGCCTAGCGGCTCCGCCGGATAGGGCGGCGGTCAGACGAGGCCGCGCGCGGTGAACTCGCGCCCGTACCGGCGTTGGGCGAGGCGACGGCCGATCTCGGCCGAGAGCACCAGCAGCATCGAGGCGATGAACACCACCGAGGACACCGCGATCAGCTGCGGAAGCAGGCTCGGGACCCGCAGCTGGGCGAACAGGTAGACGGGCCACGTCTGCTGCGTGCCCGCCAGGAACGATGCGATCGCGAACTCGTCGAACGACAGCGTGAAGGCGACGAGGAACGCCGAGATCAGCGCGGGCGTCAACAGCGGCAGGGTGACGCGACGGAACGTCTCACGCGGGCTGGCCCCGAGGTCCTTCGCCGCCTCGTCGAGCGAGACGCTGAGGCGTTCGAGCAGCGGCATGATCGTCAGGATCGTGTACGGCAGAGCGACGACCACGTGACCGATCACGACCGAGTGCAGCCCCAGGCCGAAGTAGAAGCCGAACGACTGGGTCAGGACCTTGTCGAGCAGCGTGAACAGCAGGAGGAGCGAGATCCCGAACACCAGGTACGGGATCACCAGCGGCGAGAAGACCAGCGCCGAGACCACGGGCTTGCCGAAGAATCGCCGTCGCAGCAGCGCGAACGACGTCAGCACGCCGAGCGTCACCGCGATCAGGCTCGAGATCGTCGCCACGACGGCGCTCCGGCCGAGGGCCGTCACCAGGACCCGGTTCGACAGGACGTCCCCGTACCAGTGGGCGGTGAACCCGGACAGCGGGAAGGAGGGATCGCCGTCGTTGAACGAGAACACCGCGAGGACCATGATCGGCAGGTACAGGAAGATCACCAGCAACCAGAAGAAGACGGTGAGCGAGATCCGTCCACCCCTCGAGGTCGCGATCTCCATCAGTCGGCCGCCACCGATCGGACCTGCACGTACCGCCCGAACAACGCCATCAGGCCCGCCACGACGATCAGCAGGAACATCGCCAGGACCGAGCCGCTCTGCCAGTCCAGACCCCGGGTGAACAGGTCCTGGATCGCGTTGCCGTACATGTAGCCACTCGTACCCCCGACGAGCAGCGGGGTCACGAACTCGCCGATCGTCGGGACGAAGACGAACACGAACGCCGCGATGAGCCCGGGGAGGCTGAGCGGGAGCGTGACCCGCAGGAACGTCCGCACCCGACTCGCCCCCAGATCGCTCGCCGCCTCGAGCAGACTCCGGTCGAGGTTGTCCAGGCTCACGAAGATCGGCAGTGCGACGAACGGGATCCAAACGTACGCGAGGACCAGCATCACGGTGAACTGGCTGTAGAGCAGCCACTCGATCGGGTCGTTCGCGGGCCGCAGGTGGAGCGAGACCAGGGCCGAGTTGACCACGCCCCGATCCCCGAGCATCACCTTCCACGCGAGCACCCGCAGGAGGAAGCTGGTGAGGAACGGTACGATGATCACCAGCAGCAGGACGTACTTCAGCTTCCGCACGCACAACGCCAGGAAGTAGCCGATCGGGTATGCGAGCAGGACGACGACCACGGACACCGTCAGCGACATCCGAACCGACTTCCAGAACAGCCCGAGGTAGATCGAACCGCCCCCGAGGAACCGGCTCCAGTCGTCGAGCGAGATCACCCCGGTGTCGGTCGGGAACAGCTTGATCGCGCCGACGCTGTAGGAGGCGACGTACAGGACCGGGGCGACGAAGAACAGCAGCAGCCACAGCATCGGCGCCGACAGCAGGGCCGCGGTCACGCCGCGTTCGCGCCGCCGCCAGTGTTTGGCTGATGCAGCGGTCTCCTGGCTCGCCACGGCCGTCTACCGGCGCCAGGCGTTCGCTGGCGTCAGGACGCCAGCACCTCGCTCCAGTACTGCTGGTAGACGTCGCGTCGGGGGATGTACGACTCGGGGATGGTTCGGTCGAAGACCGTGGGATCGTCGAGCCCGAGCGCGCTCACCACGCCGGGTGAGACGACCGAGAGGTCCGCCGTCGTGTTCGTGTGGCCGTAGTAGTAGTAGGCTAGGAGGAACTCGGCCGCCTTCTTGCTTGCCCACGAGTCCACGTAGTCGTGGGCGTGGAAGTAGTTCTGCGAGTCCTTGGCCAGACCCATCCCGCACACCCAGGACACCAGGCCCTCCTTCGGCGTCATGTAGAGGTAGTTCATCCCGGCCGCGTCGGCGTACCCCACGGTGTCCGGCCACGAGTACCCGATCCAGACCTCTTCCTTCTTGAACGACAGCCAGAAGTCGTACGACTGGTTCCACATGAACTTGACGAGGTACTTCTTCGAGGCGAGGAAGTCCCGGGTCTGGGCAAGCTCATCGTCCGTCATGTTGAAGGGGTCCGCGACCCCGAGGAACAGGCCGCCGATGTACATCATGTTCGAGGTGTCGACCCAGGAGATCTTGCCCTCGTACCGATCGTCGAACAAGATCCCGAACGTCTCTTCCTGGACGTCCACGTGGTCCGTGTTGACGAGCGGTGCGATGAACCCCCAGTCGAGCGGGATGAAGTACTGCTGACCCTCCACGACGCCCGATTCCATGAGCTTGGGGTTGAGCTGGCTGTAGTTCGGGATCAGCGAGGTATCCCAGGGTTGCATCGCGCCCAGGTCCACCCAGTCCTTGTACTTGTAGCCGCAGGGATGGACGACGTCGAACGCGACCGTTCCCGCCACGGCCTTCGTGTACGCCGCGTCGTCGTTCTCGAACAGCGTGAACTGCGGTGTGTCACCGGTCTGATCCGCGTACTGCTGCCACAGCGCCGAACGCTCCTTGTTGGGGTAGTAATCGCCGTTGCCATAGCCGGACCAGTCGAACACCGCGAGGTCCCCGGGCTCCTGTTCGATCGGCGGGTGGGATGCGGGTGCGCCGCTCGTGCCGGTGGAACCTCCGTTGTCCTCCGCCTTCTTGCACGCCGCGAGCACGGCCGCACCGAGCGTGGTCGCCCCGGCCATGCGCATGAAGCCGCGCCGGTCGTAGCGCTCGGCGAGGATGCGGTCGATGTCGGTCATGCCTCCCCCTTCGTCCATGCCTGGGTGACGCCGTATCATGCGCCGAACGCCGGAACCGTGCCACTTTCGCGAGAGGGCAACCGTTGCGCGGGCGGATCGCCGAGGTCGGGATCGCGGCATCCCTGCTGGTGATGTCGCTGTTCTGGTCATCCTGCGCCTCCGAGCAACCGACATCGACCCAGTCCCGGACGACCGGACCGGCTCACGTGCTCGAGCCCATCCCGCCGACGGCGCTGCCGGGGAACTCCGCCGACCCGACCGACCTGGATGCCGCGTCGATCGCCTCGGACGCCGTCGACGTCGCGGCGCTGGAGGGCCTGCTCGGCCGGGCCGGGTTCGTCGGGGGGACCGAGCGCCAGTTCAGCCGCGTGCACGGAGGCCGGCGCCGGATCCTCGCACGCGTGCTCACGTTCGAGACCCCCGAGGGCGCCGCCGCGTACGTCGCATGGCTGCGGGACCACGGCGACGAGGTGATCGGCAAGGCCGCACCGAGCGCCGACCTGCCCGTCCCGAGCCGCGGGGTCGTCCTGGTGCACGAGCCCAACCCCTGCTGCCACAACGAGACGCGGATGTTCCTCGCGATGTGGCACGAGGGTTCGACGGTCGTGACGATCCAGATCGCCGGGGAGGGCGCGCGCGAGTCGGACGTCCCCGAACTCCTTTCGCAGCTCGACGCGGCGGTCTGAGCTTGGCGACGCTCGAGGGGTTCGAGACGCTCGCGACCGGTCTCGACCATCCCGAAGGCGTCGCGATCGGCCCCGACGGATCTCCTCTACGCGGGTGGCGAGGCCGGTCAGATCTACCGGGTAGGTTTGGACGGCGCGCTCGAGGAGATCGCGTCCACCGGCGGCTTCATCTACGGCGTGGCGGTCGCCGGCTCCGGTGACGTCTTCGCGTGCGACTTCGGGAACGCCGCCGTCGCGCGCGTTTCGGCGACGACGGGCGAGGTCGCGACCTACTCGAGCGGCACCCCCGAGCGGCCGATGCGCGTCCCGAACTTCGCGGCGTTCGACGACGGCGGGAACCTCTACGTGACGGATTCGGGCGAGTGGGCTGCGGACGACGGGGTCGTCTACCGGATCGCGCCGGGCGGCGCCACCGAGGTCTGGACCGAGGCGACGCCCCGCTTCCCGAACGGCTGCTGCCTCACCGCGGGCGGCGAGGCGTTGCTCGTCGTCGAGTCGCACGGTCGCGCCGTCGTCCGGGTCCGCATCGAGGACGATGGGAGCGCCGGTCGACTGGAGCCGATCGTGGACCTCTCCGGCTCGCAGCCGGACGGCATCGCGTTGGCGGCGGACGGGACGATGTTCGTCGGGTGCTACCGGCCGGATCGCATCTACAGGATCTCGCCGGGCGAACCGGTCGGGGTGTTCGCCGACGACCCCGACGGCGTGGTCCTGAACCAGCCCGCGAACGTCGCGTTCTCGGGACCGAACCTGGATCGGCTCGTCGTCTCGAGCCTCGGCGGTTGGAGCCTCGTCGCCGCCCCGGCCGGCAGACGCGGCCTCCCGCTCCGCTACCCGTCCATCTAACGGACGGGCATCTCCGACATCAGGGCGAGGTTGTTCCCGTCGGGATCGGTGAAGAACGCCATTCGCAGCTCGGAGTCCTCGGTTCGGTGCACGACGTGCGGCTCGTCGCGGAACGCGACCCCGCGTCCGGCGAGCACGCCGTGCGCCTCCCCGATGTCCTCCACCGTGAAGTAGAGCACCCCGCGCGACCGGAAGTCCTCCGACTCGGGCACGCCGAGGTAGAGCCGAACGCCGTCGCAGTCGAAGAACGCCATCGGCTGCCCCGGCACACGGAACAGGAACGGGATCCCCAGGACGTCGCGGTAGAACGCGACCGAGCGGTCGACGTCGGTCACGCTCACGTGGATCTGGCCGATGGTGCCTAGCCCGTCGAACCCCATGACGCACCTCCCACGATCGACATCGAACGATACCCGCGCGCTAGATCCTGGCGAGGAGCAGCCCGACCGCGATCAGCGGGACGGCGGCGGAGAGCCAGCGAAGCGCGCCCTCCGGCGCGCGGCGGAGCGAGGAGGCGTCCAGCGGCTCGTGGGCGCCCTCGGTCGTGACGAGCTCGCCACTGACGCTCGCCACCGACCGACGCAGCCGGCGGACGGGGGTCGAGAGCACGCGCTGCGCGGCCGAGATCGCCGCGCATCCGGCCGCGACGAGGATCGCCTCGACCCGGATCGTCCCCGTCTGCGCGAAGTACGCGGTGAGCGCCGGGAACGCACCCCAACCGAGGGCGAACCAGACGTCCGAGTGGAACGCACCGCCGAACAGCTCGAGGTTGTACGCGACGACCAGGAAGCCCCCGACGACGATGAACGCCCACAACCACGCCGAGATCAGGACCGTCCCGTGGATCCCCAGCCCGATCGCGCCGCCGAGGCCGACGACCGCGATCGCCCACAGCACGCCGTCGGGGATCCGCGTTCGGAGCGGCCGCCCGTTGAGCTCGTCGAGCGCGTGGGCGGCCAGGCCCATCGCCAGGAAGAACGCCACCAGCGTCTCGACCAACCACCCCACGTCGACCACCGGCGCGACGCACGCGCCGATGACCACGTACGACAGGTGCCAGGCGGTGTACGGCGGGTGGAGCAGCGACCAGTAGTCGCGCCACCCGCCGGGACTCAGCGCGTAGAACGCGGGGCGGTCGGCGGTCTCACCCATCGGGGTGGGCGAGATCCTCGGACTCCTCGCCCAGGACGGGTGTCGACTTCACCGCCCACGTCACGACCGCGGCGCCGCTGCTCAGCAGCTTCGTCCGCACGCGACGCATCCCCGCCTCCTGCCACCAACGGACCTGGACGGGGAGGGGGTACCGCTCGACGAACTCCGTGATGCTCCGCGCGAGGAACCGACCGGTCCGATACCACGCGTTGGACACGGTCCATCCGACCAGCGGCATCGCCGACCTCGTGTACGCGAACCATCCCGCCCGGGCCCAGGGTTCGGGCGGCACGTGGAACTCGAGCGAGGCCATGACGCCGCCGGGCCGCAGGACACGGACGAGCTCGGCGACGGTCGCGGCGGGGTCGTCGACGTAGCGCAACAGGTAGGTGAACGTGACCGCGTCGAGCGCGCCGTCGGCGAAGGGCAACGCCTGTGCCTGCCCGAGCGTGAACCAGACCCGCTCGTCGAGCCCCCGTCGGTGCGCGGCCTCGACGCCTCGGGCCACCATCGCCGGGCTCTGGTCCAGGCCGACGACGCGCACGTTCTTGCTCGCGAGCTCGCGCGCGACCAGCCCGGTCCCGGTAGCGACGTCGAGCACCCACGAGCCGGGGATCGCGTTCACCTTCGACACGAGGAAGCGGCGCCACCTCGGGTCCTGTCCGAACGAGAGCACCGAACCCATCCGGTCGTACTCGGGCGCGATCCCCGCGAACAGCCGGCGAGCCTGGCGCGTGCGTTCGGGGTCCACGGCCCGAGCCTACCGGCACGGCCGGTTCGACGGAGGCTCCAGCGGGCGGGCCTAGGGCGCGCCCAGCAGGTCCGGGAGGTCGGCGATCGTCTCGAGCACGTGGTCCGGCGGGTCCGGCACCTTCGCGAGGTCGTCCGGCAGGAACTTCCCGGTCCGCACGAGCACGCCTCGGAGACCGAGGACCTGCGCCCCACGGACGTCGTTCACGATGTCGTCGCCGACCATGATCGTGCCCTCCCTGGGGACACCGAGCATCGCGAGCGCGCCGTCGAAGTAGGGCCCCGACGGCTTCCCGCAGATCACCGCCTCGCGTCCGGTCGCCTCCTCGAGCCCCGCGATGTAGGCGCCCGCGTCGAGCTCGAGACCGTCGCTCGTGCGCCAGTACATGTTCCGATGCATCCCGACGAGGGTCGCGCCGTCCATCAGCCTGCCGAAGATGCGGTTCATCGTCGGGTACGTGAAGTCCTCGGACGCCCCACCCAGCACGATGACGTCGGCAACTTCTATGTCGGCCAACTCGACGCCCTCGAGGTCCCCGCCCGCGTCGCCGTCGGATAGGAGGAAGCACCGCGCGTTCGGATGGTTGGCCCGGAGGTACTGTGCGGTGGCGGCCACCGCGGTGATGAGCTCGTCGTCACGGACGTCGAACCCCGCATCGCGCAGGGTCGTCGCGAGGTCTGCGCGCGTCTTGGTCGTCGTGTTCGTGATCAGCCGGAATGGCACGCGGTGCGAACGCAACCACCCGAGGGTCTCGATCGCGCCGGGCAGCGGTTCCCACGACACGGCGAGGACGCCGTCGATGTCGAGCAGGACGCCCTCGATCTCGTCCACGCGCGGAGTCTAGCGGGGTGCGCTCGGCTCCTCGCCGCCGAGGCTGCGCGCCGCGTCCACGCGAACCCCGACCGAACGCCGGGCGTCCCGCACCTGTCCCGACCTCCCCGTGCGCCACTCCTGGTACGGCGCGATGAAGCGGAAACGTGGCGGCAGGAACGGCCTTAGGGCCCGGGTCGCGGCGAACGCCGCGCGCATCGCCACCCGCCGGCCGGGGCCCACCTCGATCCCGTACAGGCGGCGGAGCTCCGGCGGCAGCGTGCCGAACGCGAGCTTCGACACGCCGATCAGCACCGGTCGCCATTCGGCCTCGCGCGGCGGATCGTGGAACAGCGCGGCCACCCGTCGCGCGGCCTCACCGACCCGAGGGATGCCCGAGTCGTACACGCCCTGCAGATAGGCGCGGAGCTCGGGGACGGTGGGCGGGATCGCCGCCCGCGGGATCCCCACCATCTCGGCGGCGAGCATCTGCTCCTCGTGGAAGCGCTGACGACCCGCCGCGTCGAGCCCGCCCACCGTGAGGCGCTCGAACACGAGCGCGCTCTCGATCAGGCAGGCGTGCACGTACAGGAGGAGGCCGGGGTCGAGCCCGTCGTACGGCAGTCCGGTCTCCGCGTCGATGCCCCTCACGCGGGCGTGGACGTCGTTGATGCGTTCGGCGGCGGCGTCGGCCTCCGCCTTCGAACCGAAGGTGATCGTGTATGTGAGGACCAGGGTCCGCTGGAGCCGCTTCCACGGGTTCCGCTCGTAGAAGCCCGTCTCGCGCGCCCCGGCGATCACGAGCGGGTGCGCCGCCTGCATGAGCACCGCCCGCGCCCCGCCGAACAGCACGGTCACCTCGCGATGCACCCGCCACGAGACGCTGTCGGGCCCGAAGTACCCCAGGTCGGCCACCCAACCAGCCTAGCGACGTCTCAGGGACCGGTGACGCCGGTGATCGCTCGGAGCTCGCGCGCGACGGGTTCGGCCGCGAGGACCACGAGATGGTTCCTCGCCCTCGACCCACCGACATACAGGTATTGGCGCAGGTCCTCGAGGTGCTTGTCCCCGAGCTCGGCGAGGATCACGACGGGACGTTCGAGGCCCTTGAACGCGTGGACGCTGGTCGCGAGCACGGTGCCCGGCTCGACGGTCTCGGACAGCCGGTAGCCGTCGATCGTCCCCGTCGACCGCAGGCGGCTCTTGCCGGCTCCCGACGGCGTCAGCACGACGATGTCCTCGAGCGGGACGTGCTCCTCCTCTACCAGGTTTCGTAGGACCACGGCGAGCAGGTGCTCGAGATCCTTCTCGCCGCCGTACCCCAGGATCTCGACGGGGTCGCCCTCGGGCCCTCGAGCGATCGGATCCTGCTCGCCCTTGTAGAAGACCGAGACGAACTCGCCGATCTGCTTCGTGTTCCGGAGGTTGAGCGAGATCGGTCCGATCCGGTCCTCCTCGCCCACCGGCAGCACTCCTCCGTAGAGGTTCTGGTTGTCGTCGGCGAACACGTAGAGGAGCCCGGCGTCGGGATCGGTGTGCAGCGAGAGCAGCGCGGGCCACCACCACTCGCGGAAGTCCTGCCCCTCATCGACCACGATCGCGTCGTACCGGGGTCCCAGCCGGGTCGCGGCCTCGGCGAGCGCCTCGGGGAGCCGGTGCTCGAAGTACGGGGAACCGGGCCCTGCCTCCTCCGGAGGCAGGTCGACCCCGGCCTCCTTCGCCAGCTGCACGCACAGCTGGTGGAACGTCGCGGTGTCGATCTCGCCGAACCCTTCGACGGATATGCGGAGGTGCTCTCCGAGCCTCCGGTTGAAGCACGTGAGCAGCGTCCGGTGGCCGGCGGTCGCGAGCTGTTTGGCCACCGACACCGCGAGCAGGGTCTTGCCGCTCCCAGCCGGCCCGGTTACGGCGGCGCGTCGCCGGTTGAGCACGAACGCGAGCACCCACGCCTGGTCCGAGGTGAGCTCGACGATCTTCTTGTCCTCCTCGTCGAACCGCAGCTTGAGCGGCGTGCGGATCTCGACGCGGAACCCCAACGCGGCGGAGACCGCGTCCATGCCCTCGGCCCCGAAGCGCCGCCCCCCACGCACCCATGTCCGCATCACCTCGGGAACGCGCTCGGCGAGCCTTGCGAGGTCGTTGCGATCGATGACGATCTCGGCCGGCGCGCCGGGGTGCGCCGCGGTCTCGTACCTCCCGTCGGGGAACGCCACCCCGAACCCGTAGCTGGGCTTCCACCGATCCCATCCGGGTTGGCCCTCGAGGATCCGCACGAGCGAGTGCATCGCCCCACTCGCCTGGTGGAACGGGTCCTCGTCGAGAGCGTGCGTCCCCGAGTGGCCGGTCTGGGTCCAGCGCTTCGTGGCCGGGTCGTAGGCGACCCGACCCCCCTTGACCTCCAGCGCGAGCAGCCCAAGTTCGGGGTGCGTGATCACGAAGTCGGCCTCGCCCTCGTCGGGGCCGGCTCGCCCGCCAACGACCCAGTCGACCGAGTGGTAGATCACGAACGCGTCGTCGAGCTGTTCGAGGAATCCTTCGTAGAGACGGCGTTCGGCGGCGCTGTCGGTCGGGAGCATAGGGAACGGCACCATCCTGGCCACGCCGGGATGCTAGTCCCGTCCTGGACACGGGCCCTGGCGCATGGCACCCTCCGTTCCTTACCGATGAAGCTCCTGCTCGCCGTCGTCGTGCTGTCCGTCTGCCTCGGCTACCTCTTCGGCGGGCGGCTCCACCGTCTCGAATCGCTCCGGCCGCGGTGGTGGGGCCTCGTCATCCTGGGTCTCGGCATCCAGTTCGTCCCGCTTCCTGAGGGCCTCGCCGGCACCGACCTCTTGATCCGCACGGCGGCGCTCGCGCTCTCCTACTCGCTCCTGCTGGCGTTCGGTTTGGTGAACGTCCGGATGCCAGGCATGCTCCTGGTGGTGGTCGGGCTGGCATGCAACATGACCGTGATCGTGTTCAACGGGGGCATGCCGGCGAGCGCGCAAACCCTGATCGACTCCGGCCAGGAGGACGTGCTCGCCTACCTGCGGGACCAGGGCGCGGACAAGCACCACCTGCTGACCGATGACGACCAGCTCACCTTCCTCGCCGACGTCATCGCCGTCCCGCAGCCGATCGGTCAGGCGGTGAGCGTGGGCGACATCCTCGTGTACGCGGGACTGACGTGGCTGATCGTCGCGGCTATGCGGGGATGGACTCCGTCGGTGAGGCCGGCGGGCTCGCGACCACGCCGCGGGAAGCACCGGCCGGGGGCAACGCGGAAGCCTGAGGCTCTCCCTGACTTTGGATTTCTTCCTCCTGGAGCCACGACGTCGGGAACCGGACGGTGATCGTCGTGCCCTCTCCGAGGACGCTCTGAATCGCGAAAGTGCCGCCACCGACGGTCGCCCGCTCGCGCATCATCGTCATCCCATAGTGCCCCTCGGGGCCCGGCGCCTCGACGTCGAACCCGACTCCGTCGTCACGCAGGGTCATCTCGACCTCGTCGCCCTGCTGCTCGACGGCGACCCAGATGTTCGAGGCCTTCGCGTGCTTGAGCGCGTTCATCACGCCCTCGCGTGCGTTGTGGTACAGCAGCAACGCGATCGGCGCCGGCACGTCCACCTCGTCGATCTCGGCATGAAACTGAACTTCGGACTCGCGCGCCATCTCCGCGAGGAACCCACGGATCGCCTCGCCGAGACCGGCGCGCCCCAACGGGGATCGGTGCAGGTCTCGGATCAGGGCGCGGATACGTTCGGAGGTGCGGTTCTTGGTCTCCTTGATCTCGAGCAGGAGTTCTTCCGTGTCATCCACCTTTCCGGCTTCGAGATGACGGCGCGCGACGTCCACCTGGATCGAGAGGCGGAACAGGAGCTGCGCGAGGTCGTCGTGCAGGAACGCCGCGATCTGCATGCGCTCGTCCTGACGCTCTTCGGCCATGCGGTTCGAGAGGGCACGGAGAACATGTTCGCGATCTTGGAGTTCCTTGTGCGCCTCCTCGAGAGCCTTGTTGCGGAAGAATATCTGCCGAGCAAGCAGAAGCGGCAGAAGGAAGACTGGTACGGCCCACAAGTTGGTCGGCGACTCGTTCACGAACTTTGCAAGCATGAGTCCAAAGACTGAGAGGCCGAGGTAGCTGACGACGAATTCGCTGAGTCTCCCTATCCGCAGTTCGCGAATCACGCGAATTGGATTGGTTCTGTAGTGCAGACTCGCAACAATCGATATGACGCCGAAGTTGACAACGTAGTCAACAATCGCCGCTAAGAGGGCCGCTCCTACCAAGGCATAGGGTGAGGAATCAAGGGTGACTAGTGCATGGAATACACCTCCCGCCGCCCAAACAGCCAATGCGATGCATGATCGGTTGAACAGGGCTTGCAGGATGCTAACTTCTCGCCGGAACTCTCGAGGATCTGATGCAGCGAGAAAAGCGGCGGACCCGGCCACCGCTGGCGGATATAGGAACGCCACCGCCATCAGCAGAGGGAATCCCATGCTGATAATCGTGCCCCGCCAAAGTGGAACCGGTACCAACTCCACAGACGCCGTCAGAACGATCCAGACGACGAGCTGCCGCTGCTCGTTTACACCAAGCTGACTGAGCGCCTTAGACGTGGCCCATCCGAGAGCCATGACGGTTGGGATAACAACACTCGCCTCGAACACTCGCTCGCGAAGAGGCAGGCGATTCCTCGTCTTCGTGGCAGCTTTTTTCTCGAGGTCCGTCATGACAAGCGACATCTTGACCGCTGGACGAACCTGTGGGAACCACCTTCCTGAAGGTCCCTCGTATCGAGTACGGGATTCTCCGTAGGGATGTTAGGTGGCTTGAACCGGCAGAAGGGGTCCCCCAGACTTCCGAAGGGTCCCCCATATGGGGGTCGGACACACAAGAGATGCATGAGGCGATTCTGCGAGGGGGGTGGAAGCGTGAAGCTGGTCAAGCGCCTTGCGGTGGCAATGGGATCTCTGCTGGCCCTAGCCTTTGCTGGTGGAGCTCACGTGCGTTGGTAAGTCACGGCGCAGCCTCTCGATAACTAACCATTGCTAGGGAAAGCGACCAGGTCCCGTCAGGGATCTGGTCGTTTTTCGTCGATCGGGAGTCGAGCCAGCACGGTTGTTCCCTCCCCAGGATGAGAGTCGACAAGGAGTACTCCGCCAGCAAGTTCCACCCGCTCACGCATGAGCTGAAGACCGAAGTGTGACGTGGAATCGACTCCCAACATGCTGAAGCCTTGACCATCGTCCGTGACGCGAAGACGTATCGAATCATCGTCTCTATCAAGAACGAGGACGATTGATGTCGCATTGGCATGTCTTGCTGCATTCGACAGAGCCTCGCGAGCAAGTTGATACACGAGCAATTGGATCAAAGGGCTGCCGCCCACCGGTCTTAGGATTGTCTCAACGCGCGCGTGTGTCGTTGCTTCCACTTCACTCACTAGCAAGCCGATCGTCTCCCCAAGACCGGCTGTACCGATTGTCGAGCGTCGAAGGCCACGCACCATGTCTCGGAGTGACGAATCCGCCGACTCAACCGCATGAATCAGGTCGGGAACATCGGATTCAAGATCCAGCAATCGGCCAGACGCCAAGTCGTGCTTAACCACTTGGCCCATGAGATGCACCTTGTATAAAGGCGGGAGTACCTCATCGTGAATTCCGGCCGCTAGTGCCAATCGCTCGTCCCGACGTTCATCGGCTATGCGACTTGAGACTGCCGTGAGCGCGCGCTCCTTCTCCGCGATTGAGCGATTGGCCTCCCCGAGATGCTTCCAGTGAATGAACATCTGGCGGGAAATTAGGAGCGGAATCGCAAACGCAACTAGCCCAGCATTCCCCGCAGCCGAGTAGACCGTAGCCATCAACACCGCAAGAAGCCCGAAGCACGCGTACCCTCCTAAGAACACTTCTGGTCGCGAACCACCGTAGACGTTTGTCCACAGGCGCTTGGCCGACAGCCCCGTCAGAAGATGAGCGCCAATGATGACGAGACTGAAGTTCACAACCATGTCTGCCACCAAGGCCACGAAGGTTAGGGGCAGAACCTCGGGCCAATCAAGCACGCTTACCCCAAACCAATGGAAGATCCACGAGGCCGCGAAAACGCTGACGGTCACATTGCTCCTGTTGTATAGATCCCGCAGAGGACTGATCTCCCCACGGAATTCCCGGAGATCAAGGGTTCCGACGAAACTCAGGGAGCCCGCGACATATGGCGGGAAGACGAGGGCGGAGGCAAGCAACACGGGGAACGACATCATGAGTTCGACGGATCCCCAAATGGGCACTGGCAAGAGGTCGGCAACGACCACAACAACAAGCCAAGGGAGCAACTGGCTCAAGCTTGCTTGGAAATCGCCCCAATTACCTGCGACTTGCCAGACAAGTCCTGCGACAACAACCAACGAAACACATGCCTCCAACGCACGCAAGCTCTTTGGTTCCGGTCGACTACGTGGGCGGCGAACCCCACCAGCACCTACGGCAGACATGGCAGACATGTGACCTCCCTCCGCTCCGGCCCCATTCTTCGGCCGTGTCGATTCCTCGGTCAAGAACGACAATTCGAGATGCTTGTCGCCCGGCGGCGAAGAGCGGTTCCGGCTGCAAGATGGCACGATCCGGCGAGTACCATCGGGCCATGCGGACCCGGATCCTCCTGGTCGAGGATGAACCGACCATCTCGGAACCCCTGGCCGAGAGCCTCGGGCGTGAAGGGTTCGAGGCCGAGGTCGCAGCCACGCTCGCCGGCGCTCGAGAGGCCTTTCGACGCGAGGCGCCCGACCTCGTGCTGCTCGACGTGATGCTTCCCGATGGAGACGGCCGAGATCTCGCGCGGGAGATCCGCAAGGAGTCCGACGTCCCGATCGTGATGCTCACGGCCAGGGGGGAGGAGATCGATCGGGTGCTCGGACTCGAGCTCGGCGCGGACGACTACGTCGTCAAGCCCTTCTCGTCGCGCGAGCTCACCGCGAGGATCCGAGCCATCTTGCGGCGCGGCCCCGCTCGAGATCAGAGGAGCCCGATCGAGATCGGAGCGCTCCGTCTCGACCCCACCTCACGCACCGTAACCAAGGACGACGAATCGCTCGAGATGGCAGCTCGCGAGTTCGACCTGTTGCACTTCCTGATGGCCAACGCCGGCGAGGTCCTGCGCAGGGAGCGGATCATGGACGACGTCTGGGATCCACACTGGTTCGGGCCGACCAAGACGCTCGACGTGCACATCTCATGGCTCCGCAAGAAGATCGAGGACGATCCTTCGCATCCGACGTACATCACGACGATCCGGGGCGTGGGCTTCCGGTTCCGTTCGGACGCAGAAACCTAGGAGGCGACCACGAAGGTCCGAACCAGACTCGTCCTCGCGTTCGCGTACGTCCTCATCGTCCTGATCATCGCCCTGGGCGTGCCGCTCACCGTCAACCTCCAGAGGCGCGCGACGTCCGAGCTCACGACCCAAGCGCTGCTCCAGGCGCAGGGGATCGCCGCGCAGGTCGGCTCGGACAACATCGACGACCCGGCTCGCCTGGACCAGATCGTCACGCAGGCTGCGGCTCAGGTGGGCGGGCGGGTGCTCGTGGTGGACGACCAGGGGTTCCTCGTGGCGGACTCGGACGGCTCGGTGGCCCCGAAGACGCTGTACGCCACGTCGGGTCGACCCGAGATCCAGCGGGCGCTCGAGGGGACGCCCTTCTCCCAGATCCGGGACAGCATCGATCTCGGTCACGACATCATGGCGACCGCCGTTCCGATCCAGGACGAGGGACGGCTGCTGGGTGCCGTTCGGATCACGCGGAGCGTGCAGCAGGTCAACGAAAACATCCGCAACATCACGATCGGTCTGGGCGCGATCGGACTCGCCGCGCTCGCGGCCGGGATGCTGCTCGCGTTCGGGCTGGCTGGATCGCTCTCCCGACCGCTTACCCGCTTGGCCGCCGCCGCGAAGCGCCTGGGGCACGGCGACCTCTCGGCTCGGGCCGGCGACGTGGGCGGCGCCCGCGAGATCGAGGAGCTCGGGCAGTCGTTCGACGAGATGGCCGACCGGCTCGAGCGAACAGTCCAGGCCCAGCGTGAGTTCGTCGCAAACGCTTCGCACCAACTCCGAACGCCCCTGACCGCCATGAAGCTCCGGCTCGAGGGCGCGATCGCCGAGGCACCGGACGAAGCCATCCGGCAACGCCTCGAGGCGGCGGACATGGAGGTCGATCGTTTGTCCGGGATCGTCGATCGGCTCCTGATGATGGCCCGGGAGATCGAGGAGGGGACCTCGGCGAACGTCGACCTGAGCGAAGCCGTCGATCGCGCGGTCCTGCGCTGGAACGAACGCGCCGCGAAACGCGATTCCACCGTCGTCGCGCACGGAGACGGCGGGGCGGCACGGGTCGACCCGACCGACCTCGACCAGATCCTCGACAACCTGCTCGACAACGCGACCTCGTACGCGCCGGGCGAGGTCACCATCGAATCCGGCGGTTCCAACGGACAGGTCTTCGTCGCCGTGCGGGACCGGGGACCGGGGATCGCGCCCGAGGACCTCGCGCGCGTCACCGAACGCTTCTATCGGGGGCGAGGGACGCCCTCGGGTGGTTCTGGTCTGGGCTTGGCGATCGCTCGACAGCTCGTCGAGAAGTGGGGAGGCACCCTGAACGTGGAGAGCACGCACGACGACGGAACGAGGGTGGAGGTGCGCCTGGACGCAGCGCCGTGACCTTTACCTCCCCTTAGCCAAAGCGGCCGTAGGCTCGGGTCATGAACAGGACCTTAAGGGCGATCGCGTTGGGTCTCGGCGGACTCGTCGGGGCGCTCGTGCTCACGGTCGCCGCGTTCGCGATCGCCGGTCAGCAGATCGCGCAGCCAGCCGGCGTACCGATCTTCACGACGACGACACCGTCCCCCGGCCCCGACCACACCGGGAGCCCCTCTCCGAAGCACTCTCGCACCGAGAGCCCGTCGCCGTCGGTCGACGATCACGGCGGTGGCTCGGGCGAGTCGACCTCGGGAGGCTCGAGCGGTTCGAACGACGGCGGAGGGTCTGCGGGTCACGAGGGATCGGGGTCGGACAACTCCGGGAGTGGTTCGGACGACTCGGGCGGTTCGGGGTCGGGCTCGGGCGAGCACGGCGACGACTGACCCTCGGGTCCTTAACCCGCTCTTAGCCGCTCCCTGCTCGGGAGGTAAGTGAAGGTTCCCTAGGGTTGAGACCGATACGGTCTTCGAGAGGAGGTTTCGATGCGCAAGGCACTTCGACTGGTAGCCATCCTGGCCGCGTTCGGCCTCACCGTGTGGATCGGCGTGGTAGCCCTGGCTCAAGGTTCGAGCACCCCGACCCCGTCGACCTCGACGACGACGTCCCCGGCAGCGACCGCCGACGAGGACATCAAGGGCAACTGCGACGAGGCCGAACACGCGAACGACCCCGAGTGCGTCGGCGTGAACCCGGTGGCCGAAGACGACCACGAGAACGACGACCAGGGCGCCATCAACGACGACGACCAGGGCGAGAACGAGGACAACGAAGACCAGGGCGAGAACGAGGACAACGACGACCAGGGCGAGAACGAGGACAACGACGACCAGGGCGAGAACTCCGGCCCCGGTAGCGAGAACTCGGGTCCCGGCAGCTCAAGCTCCGGTAGCGGAAGCTAGCCCCAAGACTCTCGACGGCGGCCGTGCCCGACGGGTGCGGCCGTCGTTCGTTCTAGGCTCCGGCCCGTAGGCTGGGACCGTGAGCAGGATCCTCGTCGGCACCGCGAGCTGGACGGACCCGACCCTCGTGAAGGATGGGCACTTCTACCCGCCCGGGGCCAAGAGCGCCGAAGCTCGGCTGCGCTTCTACGCCGAGCAGTTCCCGATCGTCGAGGTGGACTCGACCTACTACTTCCCACCGAGCGAGAAGAACGCCGTCCTTTGGATCGACCGGACGCCGAAGGACTTCACGTTCAACATCAAGGCGTACTCCCTGCTCACCAACCATCCGACCAAGCGCGAGTCGCTCTACAAGGACCTGCTCGAAGACCTCCCCGAGGAGCTCGGCGACAAGAAGAACCTGTACCGCGAGCACCTGCCCGAGGGCGTCGTGGACGAGGTCTGGCAGCGGTTCCACGACGCGCTCATGCCCTTGCATTCGGCGGGCAAGCTCGGGGCGGTGCTGTTCCAGTTCCCCCAGTGGTTCGTGATCGGGCGCAAGAACAAGGACTACATCGTCGAGTGCGCCGAGCGGCTCAAGGACTTCCGGCTCGCGATCGAGTTCCGCCACAAGACCTGGCTCGAGGAGCGCAACGTCGAGGAGACGCTCTCGTTCCTCGAGGATCACGACCTGCCCCTGGTCTGCGTCGACATGCCGCAGGGGTTCGACTCGAGCATCCCGCCGATCGCAGCCGCGACCGCGAAGGACCTGGCGGTGGTCCGGTTCCACGGCCGCGACCCCGAGGTGTGGGCGAAGAAGAACGTGAGCGCCTCGGAACGCTTCCGATACGAGTACTCGGAGCAGGAGCTGAAGGAGTGGGTCCCGAAGATCCGAGACGTCTCGGACCGGGCGCGCGAGACCCACGTCCTCATGAACAACTGCTACCGGGACTTCGCGGTCAACAACGCGAGGCAGCTCGCGGACCTGCTGGAGGAGTAGGGCTCGTCCGGACAAGGGTCCGGCCCGACCCCGCGGGCACGCCCGCGTGGAAGGGAGGGTAGGCCGGGCCGGACGCTACTCCCCCCGGAACCGTTCGGCGGGCTCCGGAGTACCCCTTCGAGGGTAGCAGCGGCAGCAAGTTCGCCCGGCCGCATGCTGCGAGCCCGCTCGGTGGAGCAGCCGGCCAGATCCTCTACTCCTCGACCAGGACCCCGTTCGCCGCGGGATGGACGTCGTCCTGGAAGTAGTACTCCCCCGGTTCGAACCGGCCCAGTTCGTACACGATCTCGCCGACACCCGTGATGAGCTCGCCGGAGAAGAGCGCGTGCCCCAAGGCATGGGGGCTCCCGGGCGACGTTCCCGTGACGATGCATTCACGGAGGTACGGCGTCAGCGGGTAGATCGAGATGTTCCGCGGAACCCCGTCTTCCAGGTTGCTGAACAGGATCGTGAGTGGCTGGCCGGCGGGCGCGATCAAGCAACTCGTGTCGAAGTCGATGTCTCGACCGTCGACCTGGAGGTCGGCGCCGTGATGGACGTTGCTCCCGTCGCGCGCACGAGCCGTTGCACACAGCGCGTCCCACGCATTCATCGGTTGGCCCGTCGGGCCCGAGACGCCCGTCGGCTCGACGCTCCAGCCGAACTGGGTACCACCGCATCCCTCGACCGAATCGTCGAACGCGCTCGCCGATCCGCTCCAGGCGCGACCGGAGGTCACGCATCGTGGTCCTCCAGGTGGGTTCGGAGCGCCGCTCGAGCCTGGGACGCGAGCGAACGCACGGTGACGTCCTTCACGCCGAGGATCCGGCCGGCCTCCTCGGAGCCGTACCCCAACAGCTCGGTCAGGACGATCGCCGAGCGCTGGCGCCGGGGCAGACGCGCGAGGGCCCGAGCCACCGCGTCGCGCTCGTCGGCGGCCGCGAAGGCGTCGCCGCCCGGGTCCGAACCGACCGTGCGGCGCGCGGCTCGCGACGCTCGCCGCAGTCAGCTGCGGAAGCGATTCACCGCGGTTCGGTACAGGTAGCCGGTCGGCTCATCCATGCCGCTCACCCGCTCCCACCGCTCCCACACGGCCAAGAACGCGTCCTTGCATCAGCTCCTCCGCCTCCTGCGCGTTGCCGGTCACGAGGTACATGGCCCGGCACAAGCGCTCGTGCTCCCCCTCGAAGAACGCCTCGAAGCTCACCGATCTGACCGGCGGCTCCGAGGCCGCCAGTCGGTCCGACACGGCGCTCCCGGGTTCCTGCATCCGGTCCATGAACGCCGCTGCCGCTCCTTCCGTTCAGGCCGTCTTCGGATCAGGGCGATGCCGAGGGTGACACGCCGGATGGCGACGCACCGGGCGTCGGCGTGGGGGTCGGCGTAGGCGTCAGCACCAGGTCTCCGAACTCCGCCGAGACCGTGATGCGTTGGACGGTGAGGCTGCCCGACTCGGGGAGCTGCTCGATCACGTCGTAGGCGATCAGCTCGGGATCCGGCTCGCGGGAGAAGTACAGGACCTCGGCCGAGAACGGGACGTCCGCGAGGTCCCGGAAGATGCCCGCTCCCGAGCCGCCGGTGGTCCCGATGCGCAGGTACAGCGTGCCGTTGCGCACCGTCGCGGTGGTCTCGTGGAAGTGTCCCGAGATCACGAGCGGCACCCGGCCCGCGACGGCCTCGGCCATCCGGTCGTCGTGAACCGCCACGACGTCGACCGGCTCGGGCGCCGCCTCGAGATCGGCGGCGATCAGCGGCCCGGCCGAACGCGCGAGGGCCGCGAAGTCCTCGTCGTCGACGGGCGCTCCTCGTGCCGGGGTGAACGCGGGGTGTCCGAGCCCGTACATGGTCAGCCCGTCGACCGTCTTCTCGCGGCCATCAAGGACGATCGCGTTCGGCTCCCGCGCGATCGCCTCCTGGAGCGCGATCGAGTCGTGACTCCCCCGAACGAACACATAGGGCACCCCGAAGCCCGGGATCTCGGTCGCGATCAGGTTCTCCACAGGCGTGCCGAACGACGTGATGTCGCCAGTGTCGATCACCAAGTCGACGTCGAAGCCGTTCGCTACCTCCTGCGCGAAGTCCATCCCGAGCGGCGACGCATGGATGTCCGATATGTGCAGCACGCGGATCGCATCGTCCGCGGGCGGGGACGCCTGCAGGGACGTGTACGCGCGGACGGTCCCATCGACGATCTGCTCGAGGCCAGCCCGCAGGTCCTCGATGCGACCGGTCGCCTCGCTCACGGGGCCGATCAGCTGCGGCGCGAGCGCGAGCGACCCCGAGTACGTGGGTTCGGTGAACGCCGCGGGCTGGAAGGTGGCGAGCAGGAGGACCTCGCAGAACGCCACTCCGAGCATCGCGGCGACCCCGCCGGTCGCGACCCGGTGCCAACGTTTTCGGTAGACGAGCGCCGCGAGCGCGGTGCCGCCGATCGTGGCGGCGACGAGCGTCCGCCATGCGATCGTCCGAACGCTCCCGCGGGCATCGCGCTCGACGTCGCTCACCAACCCATCCAGGCCCTCGTCGTTCACGACGTCCGTGAGCCGCTGGACGCCGACGTCCTGCAGGGTCGCCGAGACGTGCAGCGGCGATAGGTGCGTGTCGGCGGTGAGCGCGCCGAACGGTGGCAGCCCGAGGACCGTCTCGCCACGCCCGAAACCCACGCCGAGCTCCACGCGGAACGGCCCGATCGGCACGGTCTCGCGCGCGAGCAGCGCGAGCCCCAGCCACGCGCCGACCAGCCCGACCACGCAGGCCAGGAGCGCCGGCACGACCGCTCGCCGGAGAGGCGTGGGTTTGCGTTCGCTCGGTTCGTCGCCGGGGTCGTCCACCTGTCCACTGTCGCAGACAACGCCGAACGGCCGCTCGAACCGGGTGGGGGTACCCTCGGAGGATGTTCGGCCGCAGTTTCCGCATCGCGACGATCCGGGGCGTGCCGGTCAACGTCGACTCGTCCTGGATGTGGATCGCGCTCCTGCTCATCGCCACGTTCTGGGCGCAGTTCGACCGGGACTTCCCCGACATCGCGAGCAGCGAGGCGTTCGCGTTCGCGCTGCTCCTGGCGGTGGTGTTCTTCGGTTCGGTGTTCCTGCATGAGGTCGCCCACGCGATCACGGCCCGAGCCAACGGGATCGAGGTCCAAGGGATCACCCTGGTGTTCTTCGGCGGGTTCACGGCGGCCAGGGCGGACCAGAAGGGCCCGGGTGCCGCGTTCGCGATCGCCGCCCTCGGGCCGGGGACGAGCCTCGCCCTCTCGGGGGTCTTTTGGGTCCTCGCACGCGCGACCGAGAGCTCGGACGGCCCGCTGCCCGTGCTGTTCAGCTACGTGGCCGTCGTCAACCTGTTCATGGCGGTCTTCAACGCGCTGCCTGGGCTTCCACTCGACGGCGGCCGCATGCTGCAGTCGGTCGTGTGGCGCGTGACGGGCGACCGGCAGAAGGGGACACGCATCGCGGCTCGCTCGGGACTGGTGGTGGGCGGCGTGGTGATCGCTATCGCGATCTTCGCGCTCACGCAGGAGCGGTACTACGAAGCCGTGTGGGGCGGGATCATCGGGATGTTCATCTTCCGCGGCGCGCAGGCATCGGAGCAGCGGATCGGGATCGACGGCCGCCTCGCCGCGGCGACGGTTGCCGACGCGATGGACCCGCCTCCGCCCGCGGTCCCGGCAGACCTCTCGCTGTCGCAGACGCTGGACCGGTTCCTGCGCGGCCACGAGGAGGAGGCGTTCCCGGTGCTCGAGGACGGGCGGGTGATCGGGATGATCTCGTTCAACTCGGCACGCGACCTCGGGGGCAGAGATCCCCTGCGACCGGCCAGGGACGCGCTCATCCCGCTCGAACACGTCCTGGTGGCCGGCCCCGACGAGCGGCTCGACGAGGTCTCGGCGAGGCTGGGGACCGATCGCGCCGCCCTCGTCCTGCGCGACGGACGGCTCGTCGGCGCGATCAGCGGCTCCGGCGTCTACCGGTGGGCCGCGCGCGCGCGCTGACCCCGAACCGCGGACGGACGTGTCCGAGCACGGCGGTACCATCGCGCCGATGGCCCCGTTCGAACCCGACCCGTGGCAGCGTGAGGCGCTCGACCACGCCGATGGGACGATGCTCGTCTCGGGCGGTTCCGGCACCGGCAAGACCGCGGTCCTGCGCGAGCGGTTCGCCCGGCTCGTAGAGGGTGGCGCCGACCCCGAACGCGTGGCGCTCGTCGTGGGTTCGCGGCGCGCGAGGGACGAGGCCCGCCGGGTGCTCCTCGAACGACTCCCGGTCGCCCTGCCCACCCTCACCGTCGTCACGATGCACGGCCTCGCGTTCCACGTCGTCGGCGAGCGGTTCGGGCGGCTCGGATACGACGCGCCCCCCACCGTCCTCTCGGCGTCGGAGCAGTTCGCCCGGGTTCGCGAGCTCCTCGACGGCGAGGACCCCGAGCGCTGGCCGGTCTTCGGCCGTCTCCTGAAGCTCCGCGGGTTCGCCGACGAGGTGCGCCAGCTGGTGATCCGGGCGCAGGAGGCATTGCGTTCGCCCGACGACATCGAACGGCGGGCGGCCGAACGTGGGCTCGCTGGGTGGGACGAGCTCGCGGCGTTCCTCCGACACTACCTCTCGGTGCTCGACGCCTCGGGCGAGGTCGACTTCGCCGGCCTGGTCGAGCAGGCCGCGGTGGCGGCGGGGGCGGACGACCCGCCGTTCGACCACGTGATGGTCGACGACTACCAGGACACGACCTTCGCGGCCGAACGCCTCCTTGCGGAGATCCGCCCGCGGACCTTCGTCGCGGCCGGCGATCTCGAGGCGCACCTGTTCTCGTTCCAGGGCACGACCGACGAGCCCTTCCGCCGCTTCGCGGAGCGCAACCCGGGCGCCGCGACGGTCCTGCTCGAGACGCGGCATCGCCCGGAGCCCGATCCGGTCGAGGCCTGGCGCGCCGAGCACGTCTCGGAGCAGCACGCCGCGGTCGCCCGCGAGCTCCGGCGGCTCCACGTCGACGACCAGGTCCCGTGGCGCGAGCTCGCGGTCGTCGTCCGGCGCCACGGGCCCCATGTCGAAGGACTCCTGCGCGCCCTCGACGACGCGCACGTCCCCCGCAGGATCGCGGACGCCGGCTCGCCGACCGCGGTCCCGGCGACGCGGCCGTTCGTGCTCGCCCTCCGGTGGCTCGTCGCCGGCCCGCAGGAGCGGGACGCGCTGATCGAGCCGGTCCTCACGTCGGAGCTCGGCCGGCTGTCGCCGGCGTCGGTCCGGACCCTGCTCCGGCTCGCCCGTGCGCATGGTCGCCCGCCGGGCGACGCGCTCGCTATGCACGACCTGGCCGAACCCGAGGACGCGGAGGCGTTGACGGCGCTCGCCGGCGTGCTGGCTCGGGCCGAGGCCGTCGCCGCCTCGGTGCTCGATGCGTTCCGCGTGCTCTGGCTCGAGCTCCCGTTCGCGGCCGACCTGGTCGAGCGGGCCGAGATCGACCACCACGCGCTCGTCGACCTCGAGGCGGTGGTCGAGCTCTCGAACGCCGTCGCGTCGGCGGGGACCGCCCCCGATCCGTCGACCGAGGCCTTCCTGCTGTCGCTCGGCGCGACCGAGGGAGCGCCGATCCTCGCGGCGGGAGACGACGGCAGCCACGACGAGGTGCACGTGCTGACGGCGCATGCCGTCGCCGGTCGCGAGTTCGACGCGGTCTTCGTGCTCGACGCGCTCGAGGGCGACTTCCCGAGCCTGTCCCGGCCCGAGCCGATGTTCGATCTCGCGACGCTCGATGATGCGATCGCCCGCTCCGAGATCAACCGGCGGCGCCTGGCCGACGAGCGACGCCTGTTCGGCATGGTCCGCTCGCGTGCGCGTCGCCGGGTGGTGCTGACGGCGACCGATCCGCACGGCGACGAGTCGTCGGTGACGCTCACGTCACGGTTCGTCGAGGAGCTCGGCCTGCCCTGGGGCGACGTCCCGAGCGCGCCGTTCGCGGAGCCCGTGTCGACGTTCGAGGCGGCCTCGGCGTGGCGACGCGGGCTAAGCGATCCGGCCGCGGCGCCGGCCGAGCGGCTCGCCAGCCTCGACGCCCTGCTCGCGCTTGGCGACGACCCGGGGCGGTGGTGGTTCCAGCGCGACTGGACCGACCTGTCCGCGATGGCGGAGGACGCGCTCTCCCTGTCGTACTCGCGGTTGTCGACGCTCGAGAACTGCGAGCTGCAGTTCGTGCTGTCGAGCGAGCTCGGGCTGGATCCGGGCGGCGGCTACCAGGCCTGGGTCGGCAAGACCGTCCACAAGATCATCGAGGGGTGCGAACGCGGGTCGATCGACCGCACGCCCGAGGCATTCGAACGCGCCCTCGACGAACGGTGGGAGAAGACGCGCTTCCCGTCCTACGCCGTCTCCGAGGCCGAGCGCGCCAACGCGAAGATGGTGCTGATCCGGAACTGGTTCGAACGCTACGCGGAGCCGCCAGCGACGGCCACCGAGCGCGGGTTCGCGTTCGAGTTCGAGGGCGCGAGGATCCGGGGCAAGATCGACCGGATCGGACCGGTGCCCGAGGGGGGCACGCGGATCACCGACTACAAGACCGGGCGGTCGGACAGCGCGCCCAAGCCCGCCGAGAGCCTGCAGCTCGGCATCTACTACCTCGCGGTGAACGAGGACGACGAGCTGGCCGAGCACCGGCCGGTGCAGGCGGTCGAGCTCGCGTTCCTCGGTGGCAGGAAGGCCGACCCGGCACTCGACGTCAAGGCGTGGTCGGTCTCCCAGGACGTGGAGGAGGACTACAAGGCGCGGATGCGCGAGCGGCTCGCCGAGCTGATCGACCGGATCCGCGAGCTGAACCAGGAACGCAGGTACGTCGCGAACACGAAGGCGAGCTGCTTCTTCTGCCGCTTCCAGACGCTCTGCACGCGCTACCCGCAGGGCGGTGCCGTGTTCCCGATCGACGGTCTCGCGACGGCGCCGGCCGAGGTCGTGGCCGGCTCATGACCGCGCGCTACCCGAAGCCGATCGTCGACTTCTTGCGCGGCGAGCCGACGCCCGAGCAGTGGACCGCGATCTCGTGGCCGCTCGAACCCTGCGTCGTGGTGGCCGGCGCCGGTTCCGGGAAGACGTCGGTGATGGCCGCCCGGGTGATCTACCTCGCCATGGTCGCGACGAGAGCATGGCCGGCCGACCACGATGGCGTGATGCCTGGCAACGCGCTCTGCCTGACGTTCACGAACAAGGCCACGGAGAACCTGATCCTGAAGATGCGCCGGGCGCTCCGGACCCTCGACCTCGACGAGGGCGAGGAGCCCGAGATCTCGAACTACCACGCGTTCGCCGCCCAGGTGCTCGAACGCCACGGGATGCTGATCGGGCTCGAGCCCGGCCAGCGGGTGCTGAGCCAGGCGCAGCGCGCCCAGATCGCCGCGCGCGTGCTCGACCGGATGACGTTCGAGAAGCTCCACACGCGGTGGCAGCCCGCGATCGTGGGCTACATCCTCGGGCTCGACGAACAGCTCCAGAACCACCTGGTCGAACCCGAGACGGTGATCGACCACGTCGACGGCAAGCTGGATGCACTCCGCAAGGCGAGATCCGCGGAGCCGCTGTTGGCCGCCGAGGAGCGCATCGAGGTCGCCCGGGCGGTCCGGGTGTTCCGCGACCTCAAGGCGGAGCTCGGCGTGATCGACTTCGGGGATCAGATCGCCCACGCCGTCCGGATCGCGTCCGCGCATCCGGACGTCGGCAAGGCCTACCGCGACCGGTTCGGCGCCGTGCTGCTCGACGAGTACCAGGACACGAACTACGCCCAGGCGGTCCTGATGCAGGCCGTGTTCGGCGACGGCCATCCGGTCACGGCGGTCGGCGACCCCGACCAGAACATCTACGCCTGGCGCGGCGCGAGCCTGTGGAACCTGCTGCACTTCCGCAAGGAGTTCCCGCTCCGCGACGGGGCCGAGTCCGCGCAGCTGCCGCTGTACACGAACTTCCGCTCAGGGGCCCGGATCCTCGAGGCGGCCGACCGCGTGATCGACGCCCTGCCCGCGAACCAGCGCCCCGACCCCGACAAGCTCCTCCGCCCCTGGGAACGTAACGGCGAGGGGCACGTCGAGGTCGCCCGCTACGAACACGAGATCGCGGAGGCCGAGGGCGTCGCCGAACGCGCCCGCGCCCTGCACGCGGACGGCATCGCGTGGCGCGAGATGGCCGTCCTGTGCCGGACCCACCGGTTGTTCGAGGCGTTGCAGCTCGCGTTCGGGGCAATGGGGGTGCCCGCCGAGTTCGTGAACCTCGCGGGCCTGATCCACCTGCCCGAGGTCGTGGAGGTGCTCGCGTACGCCCGTGCGACCGAGGACCCGCGTGACGGCGTCGCGCTCGCGCGGATCTTGACCGGGCCCCGCTACCGCGTCGGGCTCCGCGACCTGGGCGTGCTGGCCGGGTGGTCCCGGACCAGCGGCGGCGAGCTCCGCAAGCTCCTCGCCGATCTCGCGCTCGACGAGGACGACGACCTGCTCGAGGACCACCCGTTCCTGATGGCGGAGGCGCTCGAGCGCCTCGACGAGATCGAAGGGCTCACCGAGGACGGCCGGGTTCGCCTCGCCGAGTTCCGGGGCGAGCTGAACGAGCTCAGGGTGGCCGCGCGACGCCCGGTCGGCGAGTTCCTGGCCGAGATCATCCGCCGGACGGGCCTGCTCGCCGAACTGGACGTGGCAGCGGACCAGCCGATGGCGCGCGCTCGGCGGCGGAACCTCGCGGCGTTCCTCGAGCAGGTGCACGCCTTCCAGCCCGTGGACGGGGAGCTCACGCTCCGGGCGTTCCTCGAGTACCTGGACTCGATCGACGACGACCGCGAGTGGAACCCGGTCCAGCCGAGCGACGACGATTCGGTGAAGGTGATGACCGTGCACGCTGCCAAGGGTCTGGAGTTCGAGGCCGTGTTCGTCCCGGGTCTCGCGAACGGGTTGTTCCCAGATGCGCGCGTCCAGCAGAACCCGGCGCGGAAGGGGAGCTCGCTCGACGTCGAGCTCAGGCGTGACCGCGACCTGCTGCCGAGCTTCGACGACAACATGAAGGCGTTCACCGACGCGCTGCGGGAACAGGAGGTCGCGGAGGAACGCCGCACCTGCTACGTGGCGCTCACCCGCCCGAAGCGGCACCTGTTCGTCTCGTCGGCCAACTGGTACGGCGAGAACCTGATGGCCAAGGGGGTCGGGAGATTCCTGGTCGAGCTGCTCACGTGGGCGCGACGGGGCGGCGGAGCGGTGTGGCCGGCCGACGAACCCGACGCGGAGGACGCGGAGGCCGCCCAGATCAACCCGCTCGAGGGGTACCGGCAGCGGTTCGTCCGGCCGTGGCCGGGGCCGGCGCGCCCCGACGATCGCGATGAGCTGTTCGCCGAGGGCTGGCGCCGCGCGGCGCTCTCGGCGCACGAACGCGGACGCGTGGCGGCGGCGTCGCTCGAGACCCTGTCCCCGAGCGAACGGACGACGTTCGAGGAGTCGTCGGCCGCCCGCCGTACGCTGGCGACGCATCTGCGAGCGCAGGAGGCGGAGGTGGACCAACGACCGGCCCGCCCGTCCACCGTCTCGGTCGGCGGGCTGATCGGCTACGCGCGGTGCCCGAAGCTCTACTACTGGTCGGCCGTCCGCCCGCTGCCTCGGTTCGCGGGACCGAGCGCTCGCATCGGCACCGAGATCCACCGGTGGATCGAGATGAAGTCGCGCGGCCAGGCCACGTTGCTGGAGGTCGAGGACGAACCCGATGTCACCGTCGAGGAGCTCGCCGGGACCCCCGGCAAGCTCGAGGATCTGCGCTCGGCGTTCCTACGGAGCCGGTTCGCGGACCACGTGCCCTTGTACGCGGAGCGCCCGTTCCTGCTCCCGCTCGAGGGCATCGCGATCAAGGGCCGGATCGACGCGATCTACGGGCTCCCGGAGGGACCGTGGGAGGTCGTCGACTACAAGACCGGGCGGCTACCCCACGACGACGACCCGCTCGCGCGTCTGCAGCTCGACCTGTACGCCCTTGCGTGCATCGAGGTGTGGCACAAGGCGCCCGAGGACCTGCGGCTCACGTACCTCTACCTCGCGGCCGGCGAGGAGCGTTCGCATACGGTCGGCGACGTCGACGCCGTCCGCGAACGGATCGGATCGTGGTTGCGCGGGATCGGGGCGGCCGCGTTCGAGCCCACGCCGGGACAGCAGTGCCGGGTGTGCGACTTCCGCCCGTTCTGCGATGCAGGCGGGGCCTGGGTCGCGTCCAACCCGTAGCTACGACGAGCTCATCCGGTCGACCTGCTCGGCGAAGGACCGGTACGAGGCGGCCGGATCCCACCCGCCGACGATCTGGCGTGCCACGAAACGGACGCGCAGACCGAGAAGCTCCGCGCGCGTCCGCAAAGCGGCTCGGAACCAGGCGGACGATCCGGGTTCGAGCAGCGCCTCCCCGTGCGTCCCCGGAGGTCGGAGCGACGCGTCATCGACCACGACGGGGGTCGGGCGCACCAGGGTATCGAGGCGTTCGATCGACGCGTCGAGGACCTCGAGGTTCGCGCGCCCGTCCGACCACGTCGCGATCGCGACGACCGACTCCGGCGCGTCCGGGCGATACAGCTCGGCGCGCACGCTCAGCCGCTGGCGGGCCGTTCGAGCCGTCGGAGCAGGGAGGCGGCGTGCTTCAGCAGGCCGACCGTCACCTTCGGTTCCGACTGGAGCAGCGCCCCGAAGTCCTTGCGCGAGAGCGCCAGCGCGGTGAGGTGCGTCTCGGCGACGACGGTGGCGGTGCGCGGACCGCCGTCCATCAGCGAGATCTCGCCGAAGAAATCGCCCGGGATGAGCCCCGAGAGCGTGCGGCCGTTCGCGTCCTTCACCTTCGCCTCGCCCTCCACGATCACGTAGAAGGTGTCGCCCGGCTCCCCCTGCCGAACGATGGTCGCCCCCTCCATGAAGCGCTGCTCTTCCATCTTGTCCCCGAGCCGCTTCAGGAACCGCGACGGCATGCCGGCGAACAGCGGCACCTGTGCGAGCGCGTCTCGAGCCCGTACGGTCACGTTCGGCTTCCCCTCCTGTCGTCCGACGGCGCGGGAGCGCAGCCTACCCCGAGCGGAGCGGCGCTGTCGAAGACGCCCCCGTGGCCGGCCCGAGCTGCCTGTCGGCGGCTCACGCTAGGGTCGCCGCGTGGGGGTTGCGCTCGATCGAGCGGGAGGCGGCGTGACCCGCCGACTCCCTCACGGCGAGGTCATCGTCCGCCAGGGCGACGCCGTCTCGAGCCTGTTCTTGGTGACGGCGGGCGCCGTGCGGCTCTCGTCGGTGACCGCGTCGGGGCGCGAGATCGTCGTCGGGCTGTTGTGCCGAGGCGACCTGTTCGGCGAGTCGGCGCTCCTGGGCGATCCATCGCTGGTTCGCGCGGAGGCCGTCGGGCCGACCACCGTGCTCGCCCTGCCGATCCCCTCGCTCCGGGCGACCCTCGAGCGCACCCCGGCGACGGCCGAGGAGCTCCTGCGGCTGATCGCCGCCCGCCTGCACCGGACATCGGCCGCCCTCGAGGACGCCATGGCGGCCGACCTGCCGACCCGCGTGGTCGGTCGCCTGCGCGAGCTCGCCGACGATCATGGCGTCCCCGGTCCGAACGGCGTCCGCCTCCGCGTCCCGCTGACGCAGGACGAGCTGGCGCGGATGGTGGGGGCGTCCCGCGAATCGGTGAACCGGACGGTCGGTGCGCTCGCGGCACGTGGCGTCGTCCGCTCGGGCGGGGGACGGATCGTGATCACGGATCCCGACGCGCTGCGGAACGCCTCGAACCGCTGACCCCGCCGCCCGGCGTCGGTCGCTCGTCACTCCTGGAGCACCGCGACCGTGCACGAACCGCACAGGCGCACCCGCCCGCGAACCGGTCGACCGCACCGTTCGCACCAGCGCGGTTCGATCGCGGACCAACGAACGACGCCGGACTTCGTGCGTTGCTCGGCGCGACCCTCGACCTCGAGCTTGATCAGGTGGGCCAGGACCGAACGCGCCGCCAGCTCGTGCACCTCGGGTGGGTAGTCCGCGTAGATCTCGGCGGCGAGCTCCTCCGGCGTGCGCCACGCGTCGCCGAGCGCGGACAGGACCTGCCCCTCGCGCATCGCCCGGTGGTCGAGGTAGTCGTCGAGCTTGGCGAGCGCGCGCAGGACGACCGGACCGTGTCCGGGATAGATCGTCCTCGGCGCCAGCTCCCGCATGCGGCGAAGCGAACGCAGGTAGGCGGCGAGATCGCCCTCGGGCGGATCGATCACGCTGGTCCCCCGTCCCAGAACCGCATCGCCCGTGAACAGCGAGCCCGTGCGCACATCGAAGAACGCGACGTGATCGGGCGTGTGGCCCGGCGTGCCGACCACCGAGAGCACGAGCGAACCGGCCGACACCCGCTCGCCGTCGCGGATCCGTTCCATCCCCTCGGCCGGTCGAGCCGCGAACACCGGCGCCCCCGTCATCGCCCCGAGCGGGACCGCGCCCGGCGCGTGGTCTGGGTGGTCGTGGGTCAGCGCGATCGCGCCGATCGAGCCCGCGGTCCGCGCGACCTCGGCCAGGTGGCCCGGGTCGTCGGGCCCCGGGTCGACGACGATCGCCGGCGCATCGCCCACGATCCAGGTGTTGGTTCCCTCGAGCTCGCGGATCCCGGGGTTCGGCGCCAGGACGCGCGTCACACGCATCGCGATCAGTCCTGCCAGAAGGTCGAGCGAGGCAACCGCTCGAGCTCGTCGTCGTGAGGCTCCCGCGTCCGGATCCGCAGGCCGAACAGCTCGTCGACCGACCGGCACCCCGAGATCTCGGTCACCGTGAAGAAGGTCGGCCAGTACAGCCGGCGACGACCGGCCGTCCACTCCTCCAGGAGGCGCGCCGGCGTGACCCACCAGGCTCCCGCCGTCTCGCCGCCGTCAGGCACGGGTTCGATCCCCGCCGGGGCGCGGACCGCGTAGTACCGCGCGTCGAACCGAACCGGGACCCGGGGCGGCGCGACCCAGTGCGCGAGCTCGGGCAGTTGTCCCGTCGAGGGCGGAGCGGCATCGATCGCTCCGAGCTCGCCGCCCTGCGCGAGCCCATCCCGGGTGAGGACGAGCGACACCTCCTCGGCGAGCTCGCGCACCGCGCACGCGCGGCGAGCCTCCTCCGGCGTCCCGAACCAGCGCCGGGCGAGCTCCCGGTCCTCGCCGTCGGTCGAGCCCCCGGGGAACGCCACGTACCCGGGGAGGAACCGGCTCGAGGCGCCTCGCTCCAGCACCAGCACCTCGAGCCCCTCCTCGCCCTCGCGCGCGACCACGGCCGACGCGGCCTCACGGATCGGGTCGTCGTCCACGAGCGGCATCCTCGCATGCACCTGCACCATCGACATCCGCGGCGAGCGCAGCGGACCGGCCAGGGGTCACTAGGCTTGGTCCGTGAGCGACCAGGTAGCGAGACGCGTGCGCGCGGCGATCGAGGACCACGGCCCGATCGGGTTCGACGAGTACATGGCGATCGCCCTGTACGGGCCCGGTGGATTCTTCGAGACCCCGCCGGTCGGCCCCGACGGCCACTTCGTGACGAGCCCGCACGTGCACCCCTTCGTGTTCGCGCACTGCGTCCGCGACGCGCTGATCGACGCCTGGTTCGCGCTCGGCGAGCCCGAGCCGTTCTCGGTCGTCGAGCTGGGCGCCGGGACCGGCACGCTCGCCGATGCCTTGCTGTCTGCGTTCGCCGAGCTCCTCGCCCCGAACCTCGCCTACACCGCCGTCGAGATCAGCCCGGGGGCGCGGGACGCGATCGCCGGCCGCGGGCACGCGACGGCGTCGGCGATCACCGAGCTGGGACCGTTCGAAGGTGCGATCGTCGCGAACGAGGTCGTGGACAACCTGCCGTTCGTGCTGCTCCGAGGGCGACCCGACGGCCCCCGCGAGGTCCGCGTGGGCCTGCGCGGTTCGGCGTTCGTGGAGGTCGAGGTGCCGTGGCCGGAGGGCTCGGGCACGCCACCACCACTCGAGCCCGGCGAGGAGACGACGGTGCCGGTCGCGGCCTTCGCGCTGCTCGAGACGGTGGCGAGGACGCTCCGACGCGGTTACGTCCTGCTGATCGACTACGGCAGCATCGAGGATTCGGGCGGACCGGTCCACGGATACCGCGAGCACCGGGAGGTCGCCGACGTCCTCGCCGATCCGGGGGACACCGACATCACCGCGGGCGTCGACATGGCGTCGATCGTGGAACGCGTGCGAGCGCTCGGCCTGACGGCCTTCGAGCCCGTGACCCAGCAGGCCGCCCTGCGCGCGCTCGGGCACGACCGGTGGGAACGGACGATGCGGGCGACCCAGACCGAGTTCCAGCGGGTGGGACGCGACGCCGAGGCGGTCCGGATCTGGGAGGAACGGAGCCGCGCGAGCCTGCTCGCCGACCCCGCGTGGTTCGGCGGCTTCTGGTGGCTCCTGCTCGCGACCGACGGACTGCCGGAGCCGCCGTGGCTCGCGCGGGCGCGCACCAGCGCCGAACGCCCCGAGGTGCGATAGGTTCGGCGGTGATGCGCAGCCGCTCTCGCCCGGCGAACCCTCCGACCGCGATCGTCGCCTTCGCGCTCGCCGCCGTGCTCCTGTCAGCATGCACCTCCTCCGGAGGTCCGAGCTCGCCACGCGCCCGCGCCGATGAACCCGTCGACGAGGGCCTGACCGAGGAGATCGCGGAGCAACAGGAGGTCGTCGACGAGCGCACCGAGGCGCTCGAGGCCGCGACCGCGGCGGGGACGGTCGGCATCATCCAGGACATCCGCCGGGACCCCTCCCCGGGCTGGGCCGGCGAACGGATCGTCAACCGCACGGGCGACGACTGGGAGCCGGCGATCGCCGCCGACCCCAACGCCCCCTACGTCTTCATCCTGCACAACCGCTATGGGGGACGGGACGCGTGCGCGAAGGGGTGCCCCGACCCGGCGATGATCCTCCACGTCTCCGCCGACGGCGGCGCGAGCTGGCAGCCCGAACGCTTCCTCTGCCGCTGCAAGGGCATCCGCGGGCAGTTCGACCCGCTGATCGAGGTCGTGCCCGACACCGGCGACGTCGTCGCGGTGTGGATGAACGGGTTCAAGATCCAGTTCGCCCGTTCGACCGATCACGGCGCGACCTGGTCCAAGCCCACCTGGATCCATCCCGACGTCAAGTGGGGCGACAAGCCGAACCTGGCCCTCAGCCCCGACGGACAGGACGTCTACGTGCAGTTCAACGGCCCGACCGGTGGGGACGCGTACTCGGCGGTGTCACACGACGGCGGCGTCACGTGGTCCACGACCAAGATCACCGACAGCGACCGCTACTACTACGACTACGGCGGCGCCGTGCTCCCGAACGGGGTCGTCGTGTTCGCGCAGATCAGCTTCACGTACTCCGGACCGCACAACGCGGCCGAGGGAGTGCAACGGATCCACGTGTTCCGCTCGCAGGACGAGGGCGCCACCTGGTCCGAGCTCGTCGTCGACGAGCTCGCGCTCGGGACGGAGTGCACGTCACAGTCGTGCTACGGCGACTTCTACGACAGCGGGCCGGCGCTCGGCGCCGATGACGACGGGGACCTGCTGATCGTCTACAACGGCGCGAGCCGCCACTTCGGCCCTCAGACGATCTACGCGCGCTCCTCGACGGACGGCGGCCTCACGTGGAGCGATCGCGTGGCACTGTCGAAGGACGGCGTCAACGCCGCGTTCCCCGCCGCCGTCGGCGAGGGCGACGACGGGGTCCGCATATGGTTCATGGCGCAGCGCAACCATCGTTGGCAGGTCTGGTACCGCACCACCGACGACCTCGGCGCGACCTGGAGCACCCGAGAGAAGCTCTCGGACGCGACGTCGGGCACCGTCTACAAGCATCCGGCGGGGTTCGACGAGGCGTACGGGGACTACGGCGAGATCGCGATCACCAGCGACGGGCACACGATCGGCGTCTGGGGCGAGGGGACGAGCTACCACGGACCCGGCGGCGTGTGGTTCAACCGCCAGACCTAGCTACCGGTCGATGTCGCCCACCACGAAGAAGATCGAACCCAGGAGCGCGATCAGATCCGGGACGAGCGAGCCCGGCAGCATCGCGGGCAGGACCGAGACGTTCGAGAACGACGGGGTCCGCATCTTGAGCCGGTACGGCTCCTTCTTCCCGTTCCCGACGACGTAGTAGCCCATCATCCCGAGCGGGTTCTCGGTACGCACGTAGGTCTCGCCCTCGAGCGAGAGCTTCTTCGGCAGCTTGCCGGCGATGTAGTCGCCCGCCGGCAGCTTCTCCATGCATTGCTCGATGATCGCGCAGGACTCGTGCATCCGCTGGACCAGGACCCACAGGCGGTCGTAGGAGTCACCGTTGCGGCCGACCGGCACGTCGAACTCGACCTCGTCGTACTTCGCGTACGGCTCGTCCTTGCGCGGGTCCATCGGGACGCCGCTCGCGTGGAGAACGGGTCCCGAGCAGCCGTACCCGATCGCCGTCTCCGGCGAGATCGCGCCGATCCCCTTGGTGCGCGCGAAGACGATCTCGTTGCCCATCACGAGGTTTTCGAAGTCCTTCAGCTTGGCGCGCACCTGCTTGAGCACGTCGGCGGAGTGCTTGAGCCACCCGCGGGGCAGGTCGTCCTTCAGGCCGCCCGGACGGACGAAGGAGAAGTGCATCCGCCCTCCCGTCGCCGACTCCATCAGCCCCTGGATCAGCTCGCGCTCGATGAACGCATAGAAGATCGGGGTGATCGCGCCGAGCTCGAGGGGGTAGGAGCCCATGAACATCAGGTGGTTCAGGATGCGGTTCCATTCGGCCAGCATCGTGCGGATCCACTGCGCCCGTTCGGGGACCTCGATCCCCGCGAGCCGCTCCACCGCGATGATCCATCCGAGCTCGTTGTTGAACGCCGAGAGCCAGTCGTGGCGGTTCATCAGCACGAGCACCTGCCGCGCGTCCCGATACTCGGCGAGCTTCTCGGCCCCGCGGTGCATGTAACCGATGACGGGTTCGGCCCGCGTGACGACCTCGCCGTCGAGCTCGAGGACGATCCGGAGCACACCGTGCGTCGACGGGTGCTGCGGGCCGATGTTGAGGATCATCTCCTGGGTGCCGAGTGTCCCCTGGGGAACGATCTCGATATCGACCCCTCCGCCCCGAACCATCCAGTTCTCGGCGGCGGCGGTGAAGGCGGTGCGTTCCTCGGTATCCACCGGCTCCATCCTGCCACGGACGGGCGGCAGCGACCAACGAGCGGCGCCGCGAAACGCCGCTGAACCGCCGAGAGAGCCGCCGAGAGAACCGGTAGTAGGCTGGCCGCACCATGGCCCGCGCCGAACGCGAACGCACCGGGAACACCATCCGGAACGCGGGCCCCGAACCCCGTCGACGGATCCCCTCGGTCGACGCGCTGCTGCGCTCCGAACCGGGCCGGCGGGCGAGCGGCACCTTCGGCCGGCCGCTGGTCAAGCACGCGCTGTCGATCACGCTCGAGCAGGTCCGCGGAGCGGCCGAACGCGGTACCGAGCCTCCGCCCGACGACGAGATCCTCGCGCGTGCGCTCGCGCTGACGTCGGCGACCGCCGCGGGCCTCGTCCGCGTGATCAATGCGACGGGGGTCGTGTTGCACACGGGTCTGGGCCGGGCGCCGCTCCCGGCAAGGGCCGCGGCCGCCGCGGCGCGGGCCGGACAGGGCTATGTCGATCTCGAGGTCGATCGCGGAACCGGGTCGCGCGAACGGCGTTCGACCCGAGCCGAGCGCCTGCTCACGTCGATGACCGGCGCCGAGGACGCGCTGGTCGTGAACAACGGCGCGGCCGCCCTGCTGCTCGCCCTCGCCTCGCTCGCGCGAGGCAAGGGCGTCCTGGTCTCACGGGGCGAACTGATCGAGATCGGCGGCGAGTTCCGGATCCCCGACATCATGGCGGCCTCGGGGGCGCGGCTCGTCGAGGTCGGTACGACGAACCGCACGCGCGTGTCGGACTATCGTTCGGCGCTGTCGGAGAGGACGGCGCTGATCCTCAAGGTGCATCCCAGCAACTACCGCGTCGTGGGGTTCGCCTCGACGCCGGGCGCCAAAGACCTGGCCGGGATCGCGCGACGGGCGAACGTCCCCTTCCTGTACGACCTGGGCTCGGGTCTGCTCGAACGGGTCCCGGGCGCCATGGCGGACGAGCCGAGCGCGACGGACGCGCTCGCGGACGGCGCCGACCTCATCGCGTTCTCGGGCGACAAGCTCCTCGGCGGGCCGCAGGCCGGGATCGTGCTCGGACGGAGCGAGCTGATCGAGCGTCTCCGGCGCCATCCGATCGCTCGAGCCGTGCGCATCGACAAGATGCAGGTGGCCGCGCTCGAGTCGGTCCTGACCCAGCACGCCCACGGCCTCGGCTCCGGTCTGCCCGTGTGGACGATGCTCCGCGAACCGCCCACGCACGTCCGGCGTCGCGCCGACGAACTGGCGATGGCGCTCGACGGGGAGCTCGAGGGCGCGCACGTGATCGCGTGCGAGTCTGCGGTGGGCGGCGGCGCGCTGCCGGGGACCGGCATCCCATCGTTCGGCGTCGAGATCCGGGTTCCCCAACCCAACGCGATGGCGGCCCGGCTGCGCACGGGTTCGCCGTCGGTGTTCTGCAGGGTCACCGAACGCGGCGTGCTGCTCGACCTCCGGACGGTGTCGCCCGACGCGATGCCCGATCTGGTCCGGGCCGTCCGCTACGCGCTCGAGGGCGACGACCTGCCAGATGACTGAACGGGCGGACGCCCCCGCGTCCGGCGCACCGGATCACCTCAGACCGTCCGTCGTCGCAACCGCGGGCCACGTCGATCACGGCAAGTCGAGCCTCGTCACCCGGTTGACCGGGATGGACCCCGATCGTCTCGACGAGGAGAAGCGCCGGGGTCTGACGATCGAGCTCGGGTACGCGTGGTGCACGCTCCCCTCCGGTCGCGAACTCGGGTTCGTCGACGTGCCGGGGCACGAACGGTTCGTTCGCACGATGCTCGCCGGGGTCGGACCCGTCCGCCTCGTGCTGTTCGTCGTCGCGGCCGACGAGGGGTGGAAGCCGCAGTCGGAGGAGCACCTCGAGATCGTCGACGTCCTGGGGTCGCGCGGCGCGGTGATCGCGCTCACCAAGCGCGATCTCGTCGAGGCCGCCGGTCTGGACCGCGTCCGAGCCGAGGTGACCGAACGCGTCCGGGGCACGGCCCTGGAGGGCGCCCCGATCGTCGCGTGCTCGTCCACGACGGGTGAGGGATTCGACGAGCTCGTCGCCGCGCTGGAGGCGATGCTCGCCGGCGCTCCCGAGCCCGACCGCAGCGGCCGCCCCCGCCTGCACGTCGACCGCGTGTTCTCGATCAGGGGCTCCGGCACCGTCGTCACGGGAACGCTCACGGGCGGACCCCTCGCAACGGGCGAGGAGGTCGAGCTCCTTCCGTCCGGGACCCGGGCGCGGATCCGAGGCCTGCAGACGCACCACCGGGGCGTCGGGACCGCGTCGCCGGTCTCGAGGGTCGCGGTCAACCTCACCGCCGACCGCAGGCGCCTCGCGCGGGGCGAGGTCCTGGCCCCGGCCGGCGTGTGGACGGCCACCCCGGTGCTCGAGGCGCGGATCGAGCCGGTGCGATCGCTCGACCACCCCATCACGTCGCGCGGCGCCTTCAAGCTGCACGCCGGCGCGGCCGAACGCGACGCGCGGATCCGCCTCTACGACGTCAACCAGGTGCCGCCCGAGGGGGCCTTCCTCAGGATCGCGCTCTCCGAGCCACTCGTCCTCGACGTCGGCGACCGGTTCGTGCTTCGCGAGTCGGGGCGGCGCCGAACGATCGCCGGAGGGATCGTCCTCGACACCGACCCGCCGCGTCGCGCGGGCCCGACCCCGGCATACCGTCTGGGAGCGCGTGCGCGGGCGTCGCGGGCCGAGCTGCCGGCGCTCCTGGTCGCCGAACGAAGGGCCGTGCGGAGCGACGACCTCCGGTCGATCCTCGGCGCCGCGCCCGACGTCGTCGACGGCGCCGTTCGCCTGGGCGGGTGGTGGGCCCAACATGACCTGTCGGACGAGATCGGCGCGGCGGTCACCACCCGGCTCGCCGCGTTCCACGGTGCGGAGCCCGCCGCGGCGGGGGAGGGCATCGCGACGACGCGCCGGTCGATCGCGGATGCGTTCGCCGCCGCGGGAGCACCGCACGATCTCGAGCTCGCCGACGCCGTGGTCGACCGGCTCGAGACCGAGGGCACGCTCGTCCGGGAGGGCGCGCTCGTGCGGCTCTCGTCCCATCGCGCCGGATCCGGCGACGAGGTCGCCGGGGTGGTGGAGGTCGTTCGGAACGCCGAGCCCACACCCCCATCGATCGCCGAGCTCCGCGCGACCGGCGTCGCCCCCGCCGTCTTGGACGCGGCCGTGCGCTCGGGTGCCCTGGTCCGGATCTCGGCCGAGCTCGTGTTCACCAGGGAGCTCGTCGAACGCGCAGGGACGATCGTGCGCGAGGCCGGCGCGGACGGCATCACGGTGAGCGCGCTCCGCGAACGGCTGGGCACGTCGCGGAAGTACGCGGTCCCGCTCGCCGAGCATCTCGACCGGACCGGGGTCACGAGACGTTCGGGCGACCTCCGGTTCGCGCGCGGAGCCACGAGCGCTTCGGGCAGGTCCCCCGCTCAGCCGAGCTGAACCAGCAGCGCCACCTCGACTGCAGCCCCGAGGGGCAGCTCCGGGACGCCGACCGCCGCGCGGGCGTGCCTGCCCTCGTCGCCGAAGACCTCGACCAGCAGATCGCTCGCGCCGTTCGCGACCATGGGCTGCTCGGTGAACCCCGGCGCCGACGCGACGAACACGTCGACCTTCACGATGCCCTTCACGCGATCCAGGTCCCCCAGCGCCGCGCCGAGCGCCGCGAGCGCCTGGATCGCGCACCGGCGCGCTCCGGCGTTGGCCTCCTCGGTGGTCACGTCCGAACCTACTGAGCCCGAGACGGTCACCGCTCCGTCCTGCATCGGGACCTGCGCCGCCACCCATGCGAGGTCGCCGACGATCTTCACGGGTATGTAGGACGCGACGGGCTGTGGTGCGGGAGGGAGCTCGATGCCGAGCTCGGCGAGCCGTTCCTCGATCACGGTGACCACCCTCCTTCGGCAGGCACGGCCTCAGGTATGGCCGAGCGTCGCAGCCGGATCGGCCGGACCGAGGGGATGGTTGCAGAAAACCGGTCGAGGCAGGGTGCCTAGCCCGCCTGGAGGGCCTGCTGGCGGAGGCGTTGACGCCGTTCGAACTCGTTCAGCCCGCCCCAGATCCCGTGTGGCTCGCGGATCCGAAGGGCGTAGTCGAGGCAGGGTTCGCGGACCGGGCACCCGGTGCAGATGGCCTTGGCCTTGACCTCGCGAGCGGCCTTCTCCTCACGCTTCTCGAAGAAGCTGGGCGCGAAGAACAGGGACGAATCCTCGCCCCTGCACGCTCCGTCGAACTGCCAGCCCCAGGTCCAGCCGGCGCGCATCCGCTCCACCACCGGGTCGCTCTCCGTTTCCGATGCCTTCGATAGGTCTTTCGTAACTGAACGTCCCAGGGATTCCGCGGGTTGCTCGGCCCGGTGGATACGCAGGGAATCGCAACAGACGAAGGGTCCAGGCGGCGGGCTGGGGCCGAGGTGGGGTCCGGGTCGAGCGTCGTCCTGGCACTAGACCTCGTGCGGCAGATCCGGGCCTTGGGCGGTCGGGGGCTCCTGCTCGACGCGCAGGATCAGGCCGTCCACACCGCGGACGCGGATCGGGCTCCCGGCCGGGATGGGCCCGTTGGAGCTCCGGCCCCGCCACAGCGCCCCCTTGACGAAGACCGGGCCGTCGGGCCTGAGCTCGCCCCGGGCTTCCCCGACCAGCCCCACCAGCCCTCGTTGCGTGGTGGTGAGCCGATCTCGGGACTGTACCGCCACGGTCAGGCCGAAACCCCAATAAAGGAGGGCGCCGACCGAGCACGACACGATCAGCCACGGGGACACGTCGATCTCGTCGGCGACGCCCCCGAAGATCAGCACCGACCCCGCGAGGAACGCGAGCATCCCGACGAACGAGAGCGGTCCGAGCTTGCGCAGACGGACGTCGAGCGTGAGCAGGCCGATCCCAGCGAGGAGCAGACCGAGCCCGAGCGGGGAGAACGGCACGACCGTGAGCCCGTACACGGCGAGCGCCAGCATCCCGAGCCCGCTGAACCCCGCGAACCCGAAGCCCGGCTGGGTGGCCTCGAAGGCCATCGCCGCGAGCCCCAGCACGAGCAGGACGTAGATCCAGGTCGGAGACGCGGCGGCGTGGAGCACGCGATCGAACGGCCCGAGGTCGGTGAACCGCACCGTGACCCGCTGCTCCACCTCCGACGTCGCGATCTTGGTCTCGAGCGTCACCTCGCCGTCGGCCGTTCCCACGGTGCGGCCGTCCACCTGTTCGAGCAGGTCTGTGATCGAGACCGTGGCGACGCTCGCGATGTGGCCGTCGAGCGCGGCCCGCGCCGGCACGGGCCGGTCGGGGAACGATAGCGGTGTCTCGCGCCCCCGCTCCTCGACCCAGCCTGTCGCGAGCGCCTCCACCTCCCCTAGCGAGATCTCGGGTTCGTCGCCGGCCAGGTCGAGGGGTTCGAGCGGCCCGACGCCCGCGCCGGGCGCGAGGGCGCCGAGGCTCGCCGCGTACAGGAACAGGAGACCGGCCCCCGCGGCCTTGGCAGGCGCCGGGCCCACCCAGACGATGACAGGGACGCTCGCGTCGTGGATCCGCTCGGCCAGCGCGACGGCGGCCTGGTCCAGGGTCCCCGCGCTGTCGAGCTGCAGCACGAGCGTCGACCCCTCGCGCTCGGCCTCCTCGATCGAGTCGACGAGGTACGAGGACAGCGTCCGATCGATCGAACCGTCAACCTTGGCTACCAGGACCGAGGGCGTGTCCCGCGCGCCCGCGCTGCCGGCAACCATCCACATCAGGGCGCTGAACAGGAGGAACGTTGCGGCGCGGCGCATGGGCTGGCTCATCGTACCGGTCCAACGGGCTATCCTTTGGGCCCCCATGCAGGCACCGCCCCGGCGTCGGCCGAGATCCGACGAGCCGCTCCAGACCCCGGACCAGACGGTGCGGATCCCCGAACTCCGCCCACGCCGGGTGATCGCACCGCTCCTCCCCTTCGCCCTGATCGTCGTGATGGTCGGATTCGCCGCGGTGCTCGCACTCGCCTTGCTCCCTGTCTTAGGGGCCGCCGGGGCGGGCGTGAACGCGTTCCGCGAACGACTGGATGCGGCCGGCGTCGGCAGGGCAGGGATCCCCCACCTGCCCCAGAGTTCGACGATCTACGCGGCTGACGGCAGGACGGTCCTCGCCGAGATCTACCTGGACGAGAACCGCCGGTACGTCAGGCTCGGCAAGATCGCTCCGATCGCCCAGCAGGCGGTGGTCGCGATCGAGGACGACTCCTTCTACGAGCACGGCGCGCTCAACTTCCCGTCCCTGATGCGCGCCGCCATCACCAACGTGATCGCCGGCGACATCGAGCAGGGCGGCTCGACGCTCACGCAGCAGCTCGTCAAGAACGTGCTGATCGACTCGCCCCAGCAGACCTTCGCGCGGAAGTTCCAGGAGGCGGCGCTCGCGATCCGCGTCGAACGCAAGTACTCGAAGGACCACATCCTCGAGCTCTACATGAACGAGGCGTACTACGGGAACGGCGCCTACGGGATCCAGACGGCGGCCGAGACGTACTTCGACACGACCGCGGCGGATCTCTCGCTCAAGCAAGCGGCCCTGCTGGCCGGCGTGATCCGGGCCCCCGGCGCGTACGACCCGGTCGCGCACCCCGACGCGGCGAGGGCCCGCCGGAACCTCGTGCTCGAGCGGATGGCGGAGCTCGGGGTGATCGATCCCACCGACGCCGCGAAGGCACAGGCCAAGCCGCTCGGGATCGCGAAGGACGCCGGCGTGTTCAAGGAGAAGGTCGAACCGTTCTTCGTCTACTACCTCCGGAACCTGATCCTCGACAACGCCGACGGGGAGTTCGACGCGTTCGGACAGCGGCGGATCCAGCGCGTGCACACTCTCTATCAGGGAGGGCTGAACATCTACACGTCCCTCGAACCCTCGTGGCAGGAGTACGCGCAGGAGGCGGTCGATGCGAGCCCGGCCATCCACCCGGGGAGGAACAGCCCGGACGTCTCGCTGGTCTCGGTCCGGGCCACCGACGGCGCGATCAAGGCGATGCTCTCGGGCAAGAACTACGACCGGGATCAGTACGACCTGGTCTGGCGCGGGACCCGGCAGGTAGGGTCCGCCTTCAAGCCGTTCACGTTGACGGCCGCGTTCGAGCAGGGGTTCCCGCCGGGCAAGATCTACTCGTCGAAGTCGCCTCTGTGCAACCTCGAGGGATGGCGCAGCGCCAGCGGCTGCGTGAGCAATGCGGAAGGCGGGGGCGACAGGGGGTACCTGGACCTGTGGAGCGCGACACAGGACTCGGTGAACGTCGTCTTCGCACAGCTCGCGCTCGACGTCGGACCCGAGCACATCGTCGACGTGGCCCACCGGATGGGCATCACCGTCCCCCTGGACGCGGTTCCCTCGATCACGCTCGGCGTCGAGGAGGTCCCGACGATGGACATGGCGGCCGCGTTCGGGACGCTCGCGAACGACGGCAAACGCTGCAACGCATGGGCCGTCCGGCGGGTTGAGTTCGCGAACGTCCCGAAGGACGCCCCGAAGGACGAACGCGTCCTCTACCAGCACGAGCCCGAGTGCGAGCAGGTGATCGAGCCCCAGATCGCGCACCTGGTGACCTCCATGCTGCAGCGGGTTGTGTGCTGCGGGACCGGCACCGCCGCCAACATCGGCCGACCCGTGGCCGGGAAGACCGGCACCGCGCAGGACTACACGAACGTGTACTTCGCCGGCTACACGCCGCAGGTCTCGACGGCGGTCTGGGTGGGGTTCGCCGACGGACAGATCCCGATGGACAACTACTACGGTGGGTCGGTGTTCGGTGGCACGGTGGCCGCGCCGATCTGGCACGACTTCATGATCAGGGCGATGGCGGGCTTCCCGGTCGAGGGCTTCGAGGCCCCGCCGCCGCCCGAGAGCGGGCCGGTGCCCGACGTGGTGGGCCTCCCGATCGAGGAGGCGGAGAAGAAGCTGGCGACGGCGAACTTCACGCCGATCCGCACGGATGTCCAGTCGTTCGAGCCGGCCGGGACGGTCCTTTCTCAGACCCCGGGCGGCGGCCTCCGGCTCCAGTTGGGGAGCGCCGTGACGCTGGGCGTGAGCGACGGCAAGGGCGAGGCCGTCGTGATCCCACGTCTGACCGGCCTCACCGAGGCCGAGGCCGTGCACCGGCTCGAGAGGCTCGGGCTGGTCGCCGCGGTCGAAAGGGTCCCGGTCGACGACAAGCACCTGGACGAGATCGTGGTGGATCAGATCCCGATCGGCGACGGCTCGAAGGTGGTCGACGCCGGCGCCACGGTCACGATCGCCGTCGGCTCGTTCGACGAGGGCAAGGGGAACGGTGGCGGAAATGGCGCGGGCGGAGACGGGAACGGTGGCGGAAATGGCGTGGGCGGGGACGGCAACGGCGGTGGTGATGGGGGTGATGGCGGGGCGTCGCCGGCGCTGCTGTCCGAGGCCCTTGCGCCGCGCACGATCTAGCGCTCAGCCGGCGAGGCGCTCGCGCACCTTCCGCTGGACCACCGAGCCGTTCACCTTCCCCTTGGCCGAGGCCATCACGGCGCTCATGACCTTGCCCATGTCCCGCATCGAGGTCGCGCCCGTCGCCGAGATCGCACCGTCGATCAACGCATCCACCTCGGCGTCGCCGAGCTGTTCGGGGGCGAAGGGCTCCAGGACCTCGCGTTCGGCCCGCTCCTTCTCGGCGAGCTCGGTCCGCCCCGCCGACTCGAACGCCTCGATCGACTCGGTCCGCCGCTTGACCTCCTTGCCCGCGACCTCGCGGACCTCCTCGTCGGAGAGCTCGTGCAGGACCTCCTTCTCACGGTTCGTGATCGACGCTGCAAGCATGCGCAGCGCGCCCAGGCGGACCTTGTCCCCGACCCGCAGGGACGCGGTCATCTGCTCGTGCACCTGTGCCTTCAGCGTGGGGTCGCCCACGTAGACTCCCCTCCCGTGCTCTCCCGCATCCTGCTCGCACTGGCGGGTATCGCCGTGCTCTGCATCGCCTATGGCGTCGCGATCGAACGCCGAGCGTACCGGCTCGTGCGTCGCGGGTTGGCCATCCTACCGACCGACGGTCCCGAGA
>CAVQIQ010000006.1:0-120276 GCA_963712645.1 uncultured Actinomycetes bacterium
GCGACAAGGTCGCATGCGCGTGCCTGAGGTCGTGCAACCGGATGATCGGCAGCCGCGCCTCCCGCACCAGCTTCCCGAATGTCCTCGACACCATGTTCGGATGAAGCGGGTCACCTTGCTCGTCGGTGAAGATGAGGCCGTCGGCACGAGGACGACCCAGTCCGGCCTCGGCGCGCTCCTCGAGCTGCGCCTTGCGATGCGCCTTCAGCGCCGCAACGGTCGCGGCGTCGAGATCCACGGTACGCCGGCTCCGCTGCGTCTTCGGTTCGCCGAACTGCAAGTGGTTATTTACCGCGAGTAACGTCTGGCGGACGGCGAGCCGGCCGGCCCCAAGGTCAACGTCCGACCACCGGAGCCCGAGGGCCTCGCCACATCGGAGGCCGGTCGTCGCGAGGAGCGTGAGCAACGGGGCGAGGCGATGCTCGCGTGCACCCTCGAGGAATCGACCGAGCTCGTCGGCCGTCCAAGTCCTCATCTCGTTCACGGACCTTCCCCCGACCGGGGGGCATGTGGGCACTTGCGACTCTCGGGGCCTTTCACCCATCGGACGGCCCCGGGTTCCATCCGATCGTTTGCGCCCAGGCTTCGGCGGCGAAGTAGATGAGGTCGCAGGCGGCATCCTTCACGTCCGTGTAGTGGTCGAGGTCATCGGGGAGAAGGAGAGCCAGTTCCTTCTTCAGGGTCGCGTAGGCTCGTGCGCTGTGAGGGTGACCCCGCAAGTAGTCGCGGAACAGCAGCGGGTAGCGCTGATTCGCTTGACCCAGGACCCGCACATGGACGTTCATGCGCCGATAGCCGGGCGGTTCACGAAGGAAGACCTTCTGCCACACGCGCTCGTCTCGAGGCAAGCCGGGCACAGCGTGATCGCTGGCGACGCCGTGCCATAGGGTCCAACCGGCTTCTTCCAGTGTATGGGCGACGCTCTCGAGGTCAGTGCGATCCTCGACCGACACCTGGATATCGATGACGTCCTTCGAGGCGAGCCCGGGCACGGAGGTGGATCCGATATGGTCTATCCGATCGGCATTCTCACCGAGAGCCATCCGAAGTCGGCCCGCCGCGTCGCGGAACGCATCCGGCCAGCCCCGGTCATACTCGCGAATCTCAAAGGCGCCCACGGTGGGCAGTATCAACGTCCGCCACAATCTGCGACGGATCCTGATCGACTGCGAGGAGGACCGGACGCTCCGGGCAGGGAGGCAGACGGCTAACCGCCTCACCTAAACGATTCGGCCTCGCCAGGGATTGACTCTGGCGTGATGAACGATCCGGCGATCCCCGGTCGCGCGATGGAAACGCGGAGCCTAGGCGCAGCCCTCGATGTAACGAACCTGCTGATCGAATCCCGAACGAAACGACGTCACTCTGCGTCGGTTGGTTTCAAAGATGATCAAGAGGCCATCCTCGGGGTCGGCATCGAAGATGAGGTAGCTGCCGCGATCACCCAGATATGGATGGGCTTCGCGTTTGAGCTCATCGCCGTAGGCATCTTCGACTTCCGAGATGGGATCCCCCACTCCTATCCCCGTATCTGTTTCGATTGCCGACTCGGCTCCTATGTCGATCCGTACCAGCACGCGTCGGCTGAACATCAGGAAGAGGTCGTTGGGGCCGCCGATCAGCTGCCCGTATCGACACTGAGGGTCAAAGTCCGACGAGATATCTACCTCCATCCCGGTCGCACGCTCGACATCGTTGACGTGCATTCCGATCGTCATCGATCCAAGCCCGTCGATACGAAGCTCGTCCGTCTCGGTCACCGGAGTAGCTACAACCACGGTCGGAGTCGGGGACGCGCTGCCGTTGGAGTTGCTGTTCGAACAGGCCGCGAGCAGCAGCGGAATCCCGGCCAGGGCCGCAAGCGTGCGTCTCATGCTTCCTCCTCGTTCGAGGTGCGGACACTACCGGCGGGCGATGGTACACGCGCACCCCCGAGCCACAGCACCTGCGTCGCGTTGCGAATCGGGCGGGGTGTCGGGCCGAAGCAGATCCAGGCCCAACTCGAGGCACGAGGACGTCCGGTGACTACATCGAACGGGGGTCCGTCAATCCGCTGATTCCCTTGGAAGACCAATCTCCATACGATCGTGGCTGGACCCTCTCCCTTCATGGCAAGTCGGGTCCGAGGGAGCCCCGCTGCGGCAGCCCGTTGCGGGGCTTCCCCAATCTGTCGACAGACCCTCGGGCGAGCATCTCCGGCAATGAGGCTTGGGGGTCCCGCAAGTACGCGACGAACCTCGACCAGAGCAGGAACGCGGGTGCAGGCTAGTCAGCGGCCCCGGCGCTGCGTGGTGAGCCGGGGCCCTTGGGGAGCACGATCCAGAAGATCACGTAGGCGATCAATCCCCATGCCATGAGGCCTGCCACGACCCAGAGGACCCGAACCAAGGTGTGATCTACGCCAAAATACGCCGCCATACCCCCGGCGACGCCGGCGATCTTCTTGTCCGTCTCGGAGCGCGTCAGCTTTCCCACGGCCATTCCTGACTCCCCTACGAGTTCCTCGCACCTCTTCTGATCCCATTTCCAGGCACGAACAACCCCTAGTTACCCTTCCCGGCAGCTGGCACCCCAAACTGCGTGCTGGTGTCGTTTCAACGTCAACGGCGCACGTAACCGACGATCCGCTTCCAGCTGAGGGCTTGCGGGCTCGCTCGTCCACTTGGGCCGACGCCATCTCCCGGAGCTTACTCCGGCTGGGCCCCGTCCTTCAGTCCCTACTCGATCGCCACCGGCCGCATCGCGTGGCGACTTCTGCGCCCGCTACTCTCCCTCCCGAACTATCTGGATGACGACTCGCAGAAGCAGCAGGACCCCGAAGAACGTCCCGATCGCGCCCAGGACGTTGACGACCGGAACCCCGTTGAGCGCTGGTGCCGATCCGGCCGAGAGCATGAGGGCAGACGCCACCGAGAGCGCGGAGGCGACGATCGCCATGACGGCCCGGTTGACCATCCCACGCGCGACGCGAACGTCTTCCTCGTCCGACCACAGGCGCACGCGAGCGCCGAAGTCTCCGCGGAGCAGCACGCGGACGAGCGCGTCGACCTCGCGCGGCAGCCGCTGGATGATGTGCGCGTTCCTCGCCGCCTGATCGGTCACCAGCTCACGCAGGTCGTGCGGCACCTCCGGCACGGCCAGGAGCTCGCCGCTCAGACGCTGCGTCGCCTCCGTGACCCGGTAGCCCGGAGCGATGACCTCGAGGGTTCCGAGCAGGGTCACGAACGTGCGAAGGAGCGTCGTCGTCGAGCGGGGCAGGACGATGTGGAAGTCCCGGAGGACGAACAGGAGATCTTCGAACATCCGCGGGTTCAGCCTGCCATCTGGTCCCACCCCTCGGGAGAGAAGGCGTGCCAACTCGCGGTCCAGCGCCTCCTCGTCTACGGGTCGGGCCGGCCTCCCGATCCGAAGAAGCCCCTCGCGGAGCAGCGACGGATCCTGACCCTGAACGCCGCGCAGAAGGTCGAGGAACGCCGCGCGCTCGTACGGATCCAGGCGTCCCACCGCACCGAAGTCGATGAGCTCGAGCCGTCCCTCGGGCCGTAGGAAGACGTTGCCCGGGTGTGGGTCGGCGTGGAACGGCTCTCCGGACAGCATCTGGCGGACCATCAGGGACAGCAGTCCATCGGCGAGCACGGTCCGCTTCGCGTCGTCCCAGTCCGCGAACGCCTCCGAGGCCCCCACGCCCCGGCCGGGGGCTCGCTCCTCGACAAGGAAGCGCTGCGTGGAGAGCCCCTCGATCACAGCCGGCACGACGATCGCGTCGCCCTCGCCAGTCGCCCGGGCGGCGAGCGATTCGTTCGTGGCTTCGATCCGGAAGTCGAGCTCCTCCCGCGTCCGCTCGTCGAACCCCGACGACGAGCTCCTTGAGGCCGATCGACCTCGCCCAGGTCGTCCGCCGGTCGAACAGATCCGCCAGCCGGCGCAGGATGTCCAAATCGCGTTCGATGGCTTCGGCGACCCCCGGGCGCTGCACCTTCACGACGACCTCCCGGCCGTCGCTCAGCCGCGCGAGATAGGTCTGCGCGATCGAGGCCGATCCGTGGGGCTCGGAGCCGAACTCGGCGAAGACCTCGTCCAGCGGTCCGAGGTCCTCCGCGATGACGCTGCGCGCCGCTTCGAGATCCGCGGGCGTCGCGTCTCTTGCATCGGATGATGCGTTGAAGGTGATGCTCTTGTCACAGCGACTGCGCCCGCCGGCGCGTCAGCCAGGGTCGCGACACCGGTCTCGATGGCGATGACTTTCCACCGTCCGTCGGCCACCCCGAAGCCGACATAGACAGACGCAATCACCGCGAGTCCAACGGCATAGACGGTCGCCCGATCGAGCCACCAGAACCCCAGAGGCGACGCGGCCTGGATCGCGCCCATCGACGACTCCCCAAGTGATGGCCGCTCGAATCGACGGTTTCTCGCCTAGGGCAGGCCCGGTCTGGCGACACTCACAGTCTGATCCCTTCGATCGCAAGCATCCCCACGCCGATACCGGCCCTAACGGTCGCTCCAAGCATCGCCGTGGGCCGCCACGACCAGTCAGCGGCAGTCAACCCGAGGTCGTCGCAGTGGGTCGAGGGCGACGGTCTACCTGGCCGCAACGGACCGCCACGAAAGTCGAGGAAGCTAGGCGTCACTAGCATAGGTGGCTTCGTACAGCGTCAGCGGCTTCGCGATGCCCTTGAGCTCGAAGGCGCCGACCTCGACGAGACGGAATCCGCTCCGCGTGATGTGAGGAAGGGCGTCCTCCCCGACGAAGACCTGATCCGGCCCGGCCTGCGCCGCGATGCGCGCCGCGATGTTGACCGTCCGGCCGAAGTAATCGCCCTCGTCGTAGATCATCGGACCCGCATTCACGCCGACGTGCGCCGGAGGCAGACCCTCTGGATGGACGCGATCCACGATCTCGAGCGACGCCCTAACGGCGTCGCTCGGGTCCTTGAAGTGGAAGTGCACGCCATCACCCAGCATCTTCACGACGGCACCACGGTGCCGCGAGGCGATCTCGTTGACCAGCTCGGCGAGCTTGAAGGACACCTGCGCAGCCACCTCGTCCCCGGAGTCCTCGGTCAGCGTCGTGTAACCGGAGAGGTCCGCGAACACGCAGGCTTCGACCTGCCGAGGTTCCCTCCGGTGCACCCCCGCGTCCTCGAGCGCGGTCTCGACATGATCGAAGAGGTGCCCCGTTTCGAAGACCTCCGAATGACGCCTGAAGAGCCAGCCGAGAAGATCTTCCCCGGATCGACCCGCCCGGACGCCGACCTCTCTGAGCGCCGCCTCGAACGCTTCGTTGTCGCGGAGGCCGCGTCGGCGGAACGGCTCTTCGATCGAGTGGTGCAGATAGTGGCTCTGGAACTGCGCGATCCGTCGAGCGTTGTCGCCCCACACGCGTGCCAGCCGCAGGACTTCGCCTTCGCTCACGCCCGCGCCGAAGAGCACGGGGATGAACGTAAGCAGGCGAAGGTCCTCCTCTCGCACGTACTCATCGGGTGTCGGGCGCGGCAGCCCGAACGCCACGTAGATGCGTTCGAGGGTCGGGTACGCGATGTCGATCTCCTCGCTTACCTCGGCAAAGGTGCGGTCCGAACGAGGTGGACGTCGCCCCCCGAACTCGACATATCCCAGGGTCAGATCCCCGGAGGCGAGCGCATCCGCGACGGCATCCGCGTCGATGCCGATCGCCTCGAGACCGAGGACGAAACGGGCTCGCAACACGTCTCGCCGACGATAGGTCCCGTCCTGCGGCTCGAGGATACCCACCCGGGTGAGCAGTCGGATCCTGTCTGGGGTCGCCCCCACACGCTCCGCGACCTCGTCCTCGGTGAGCCGGTCACCGCTCATGGTTGAGCCTGAACGTCGGCGTCGACCGGCCCGCGGGAGATCCTTGGTCTCACGTCACGTACGAGGTCGGATCTGCCTCGAAGGCGTCGTGACACGTCTGCGAGCAGAAGTAGTACGTCTTCCCCTCGTACTCGATCGTCCCGGCAGCCTCTTCATCGTCGATGTTCATCCCGCATACGGGATCCGTCACCATCGCCATACGGCTCTCCTCTACGTCGCTTGGGATCCATCCGAACAGGTCCAGCTCGGGTCTCGAGTTGCGGGTCGATGCGCCCCGCGATGAAGGCGGCATCGTCGTCCACGAATCCGATGAGCGCCGAGCCCCGTGTGTGCTGCCACGTGAGCCCGAGGAAGAACAGGCCGGAAGCGTCGGTCACCCCGCGTCTATGGACGATCCGGTCACTCGCTCCCTTGACACCGGGAACATCGATCCACGAGAAGTCGGACCGATACCCCGTCGCCCAGACGATCGCGTCGACGTCCTGTTCGCTTCCGTCTTCGAACAGGGCGCGCCGTCCGACAGCCTTCGTCAACCGCCCTCTCAACGTCACGCTGGAGCGCCGGAGCCTTCTCGGGCTCGATCCGATGAGCACGTCGCGTTCAGCCAACTTCCGACCGAGTCGTGAATCGGTACTGATCTTCATGAATCCGACCGCGGTCAGCCACCAGAACAGGTCCTTGCCGAACAGGCGCTGTGGGAGCGAAGGAACTCGCCGGCCTACGGCAAGGTCCACCTTCCTGGTCGCAGCGAGTTCCTCGGCGATCTGGAAGCCGGAGTTGCCTCCTCCTACGACGAGCACCTGACCGTCGGGCAGTTGAGCCGGGCTTCGATATTGCGCGCTGTGGATCTGCGTGAGTCTCTCGTCCACGTCGTCGGCGGCAGGAGGCACGAAGGGAACCTGGAATGGCCCGGTCGCAACGACGACGTGCCTCGCCGAGAACCCCTCGTTCTCGGTCGCTACGAGGTACTCACCGTCACGCTTGGTGAGAGACGTGACCCTGGCGTTGAGCCGTACCGGAAGGTCGAATGCCGATGCGTACGCCTTCAGGTATGCGGCGACGTCGTCCTTGCCTGGGTACGTGTCGTTCGGCGAGGGAAAGGCCATCCCCGGAAGGCTGCTGTACTGCGCTGGGGTGAACAGCGTGAGCGAGTCCCATCGGGATCGCCACGCGTGGCCGATCTCGGGGCCGGCATCCAGGATCAAGAAGCCTAGTCCACGCTGAGCGAGGTGATAGCCGATGGCGAGGCCGGCCTGGCTGCCACCGATGACGACGACGTCGAACGAAGGCGCCGCGTTCCGGGGGGTCATGTCGCCACCTCCGTCGGATCACGCCGGGACACGTTGAAGCTGAACATCATCCCGCTCTGGGCATGTTCGGCGATGTGGCAGTGCGCCATCCACAGGCCCGGGTTCGAGACGTCGAGCAGGATGTCCACGGTCGCTCCTGCGGGGACGAGCACGGTGTCCTTCCAGACCAGGTTGGGCTCCGGCTCGCCGTCGCGCGACAGGACGAGGAAGCGACCCGCGCCGTGAACGTGGAAGGGGTGGTGCATCGGGTGATCGGACTCCATCTCGTTCACGAGCCGGATCTTCACCCGGTCTCCCACGGTGAACGCCCACGTGATGGCCCCGTTCTCGGCCCCGGTCTCCCGGTCGATCAGCATCCATCTCATGTTGCCTGGCTCTGAGGCACGGTTGATCTCCGGCATCAGGTCTTCCCATTCGAGTCCGTCCCTTTGTTCGTGTTCGTCGTGCTCGCGGTGAACTGCATCTTCATGCGGCTTCAGGGCGGACGCCGGGAGGGTGTCTGCGGGCACCAGCTTCATCCCGCATTCGGGGCACGTTACCGGCTCGGATGACGTGACCTCCGGGTGCATCGGGCAGACGTAGGAGACCGGAGTCGGCTTCTCAGAACGAACCGGAAGCAGCTGCATCCCGCATTTCGGACAGGTTCCCGGCTCTGAGGACGTGACGTCCGGGTGCATGGGACAGGCGTAGGAGGTCGCAGGCGCAACGTCGTCCCCGTAGAGGAGCGGCATCGAGGCCACGAAGGCGAGCACCTTGTCCGGCGGCCGCTCGAGGTCGGCCGCGATCGATCGATGCTCCGCCGTGAGGGAGGGATCGACACGCAGAGCATCGAATGACCCAACAGCGGCGGCGGTCGCCTTCCCTGCGACCGAGAATACGCCAAGGTCATAGACGCGATCTGGTGTGCGATGCTCGAGCCGCACCTCTCCCGGGTTGTCGAACTTCACGTCCAGGACCGCCCGCTCCGAGGGTGCGAGCATCACTTGGTCGATGAACGTCTCGCGCTCATAGCGACCGCTGTCACCGCCGACCAGCTTCATCCGCGCGCCGGGCAGGGCGAAGTTGAAGATCCGCGTGTTCGCCGTGTTCACGAGATAGAGACGGACGGCCTCTCCAACCGCCGCCTCGCCGGAGAACTCGGCCTCACCATTGATCAACATCACGTTGCCGAACCGGCCCATCGCGGTGTAGTTGGGGCCCGCACGGTTGAAGGGCGCGACGCGGCCGCCCTCGACGAGCAGATCGTCCAGCGTGATGCTGAGCTGACGGTCGACGGGCGGCCAGTACGACGGGTCGGCGGGCTCGACGATGATCGTGCCGTACAGGCCCATCTCGAGACCGAAATCCTCGCGGATGTGTGGGTGGTACCAGTAGAACCCGGCATCAGGGAACTGGACCTTGTAGGTGAACGTGTCGCCGATCGGGATCGGCGACTGGGTCTCGTGGGGCACGCCGTCGTAGCGGTTCTCCAGCCGTAGGCCGTGCCAGTGGACCGTCGCCTCGACGTCACCGTCGTTGGTCACGTGCACGGTGATCGCCGATCCCTGATCGACGTGCAGCGTGGGACCGGGGATCGAGCCGTTGTAGCCGAGCATCCGGAGGTCGGAGCCCTCCAAGCGCTTTCGAACGGGCTCTATGCGAAGGTCGAACCGGTCGCCGTTGTGGAGTCGTATGAGCTGCGGACGCGCCGCGTCCGAGAGTCCGGTCGTCTCGGTCGTGAAGACATCGTCAGGCCTCGCGGGCCTCTCGTTGAGCGGGTGGGTAGGTCCGGATATGCGTTCCATGTGAGTTCCCTCCAGGCTTCGTTCCGAACGCTCTCGGATGTCGTTTCAGGCTAGACCGAGCAGGCGTGGGTCCGGCGACAAGTCCGAGCGGGGTCAGCCGCGGACCTTTGGATCGATGGGATTCCCATCTGGCCCGGCCTTTCCAACAGAGCGGCGTTCGCCCTCGCCTACCAGCCTACGTCTTCGCCAGAAACCCTCACCCGATCTCGTCCTGCAGGGTCCCGCGAGCGACCTGGGACGTCAAGAACAGCGGGACGTCCAGTCGCCGCCGAACTCAGTGCGGGGTCGGCAATCGGATCGGGCCCGGCGCCCGGGGCCGAACGCCCCTCCTCACACGGGCCATTCGGTTCTGGTCTCTCCTTGACGATGGAGGAGAGTGCTGGAATCCGGTGCAGGGTCGGACGTGCCGAGCCCCTAGCGTTGGAGTGGGAGGGATGGCAATGACCGCCATCCTTGTGATTGCCGCGGTGGCGCTGTGCTGCGGTCTGTGCGCCTACGGGATCAGCAGGGCGGTCAGTCGGTCGAGGGAGCCGCGAGCTCAGAGCGCTTAGGCATTCACAAGAAAAGGCATCCGCCACTCTTGGCTGCCTGCGCACACGCGGCGGACACGGGAGACGACTTGAGGAGGTGGCCCGATGTCCCGAGCACATGTCGTTCGAAGCGATCCGATCCTGGTGAGCCACGAGCACGGATCGTCTGATCTGTCTCGCAAGCACCGCTTGTCGCCCTTCTGGCGGCATTACCTGCAGATGGCCACGGTGATGGTGGTGGGGATGATCGCCACCGGCGCCATCTTCTTGTCCATCGTGGGGCTGAAGACGTGGGATGAGGTGACCTCCCAGTACCCGACGCAGGCATTGGTGGCGATGGGGGCCGGCATGAGCATCCCCATGGTGGCCTGGATGCAGTACCGAGGCATGGGTAGGAGGAACTCCTACGAGATGGCCTTGGCCATGATCCTCCCCCTGATCCCGTTCCTGTGCCTGGTCTGGTTCGGCATCACCGAGAGTGCGCAGTGCGGGGCCTACTGCGCCTTGACGTTCGTGACGATGTACGCGCTCATGCGCTATCGCAGGAGCGAGTACTCCATGCAGATGTAGGGATCAGGTGAGGAGGCCGGGGCGGGTTCAGTGCCGGGGGGAGAATGGATGCGCTTCTTGCACTTCTACCTCATGAGCGATGCGCCGGCTCGCGTTCAAACGGTCGCGCCGGAACATGCTGCCTACTGGCGTGGACTCGGGCTACCTGGCTACCTCGGTGGACCCTTTAGGGACAGGTCAGGAGGGCTGATCACGTTCGAGGCCGGTTCTGTTAGCGAGGCCGAGCGGCTCGTGGCCAACGACCCTTTCGTTCGAGAGGATCTCTTAGAGGGTCGTTGGCTGAAGGAGTGGATGATCCACTGACCTCCCCACAACGCGGTTGGCGGTTCATGACGGTAGCGACATCCAGACCAATCTTCCACCGCCATCCTCCGTCTCATCACTCACGATTCCGGACCATCTCGGCCCCCATATCGAAGTACTCCAGCAGGACTCGCCTGACCTCCGGGGGCGGGTTCATCTCGTCGACGGCGGCTCTCATGTGCTGAAGCCACCGGTCGCGCTCCGCTATCCCGATCGTGAACTGGAAGTGGCGCCTGCGAAGCATCGGGTGCCCCCGCTCCGCGCTATAGGCGGGCGGCCCGCCCCAGTATTCGCTGAGGAACAGCGCCAGCCGCCTGCGAGCCGGTCCTAGGTCCTCGGGTTCTGGATAGACGGACATCAAGTCGGGATCGGATGCCGCTCTGTCGTAGAAGCGATCGACGAGTTCCTCGAAGAAGGGCAGCCCACCCACGGCTTCGTACGGAGATACCGTGTCGGACACGCTACCAGCCGATGTGGGACATCTCGACCTTCGCGATCGACCGCGTCTGCTCGGTCCGCAACTCCGAGTACCGCTCAGTGCGACCCCTCCAGATGGCATCAAGTCGGTCCGCGATCCGGGCTTCCTTGGGGACTGCGGGACAACAACGGGACAACGGGCTGACCTGCGCCGGCGCTCACGCTACGCACGCCTGCCCATGCCCGGCAGCCAGAAGGTCAGGGGTTCGAATCCCCTTGGGTCCACTGTCTGCCATACAGTCAGTACACCGCGAGCTGTTCTCGCGTCAGGCCGGACAGGCCCATCTTGTCCATCGTGCGGGCACGCTCGGTGGCGAAGTCTTCGCCCGCGACGATCGAGGCGATGCGGATGACGGCATCCATCGTGGGGGTCGGCACCGACAGGTGCCGAGCCAGGTCGGTGAGGAACACCATTGAGTAGCCCACGTCCTCGGTCAGGTAGCGGTGATGAAGCTCGTCCTGCGCCTTGATGCCACGAAAGCCTGGTGCGGTGGAGTAGCCGGTGGAGTAGTTGGACTCGCTCATGTAGCCCTGCCGAACCCCGAGATCCGGCTCGGCGAGGATTTCCACCCCCAGGGCCCTGGCGACGGATAGCCGCTCGCCGTCGACCGCCTTCATGAGGCGACCGACCGCCTCGGTAACCCCTTCCTCATAGAACATGAAGTCACCACCCGTGCGTTCGATGAGGGCGGCGTTGAGCAAGGTGACGGCCGGATGGATGACCGGGTTGCCGTTCTGCAGCGTGGTCTGGAAGATCCCCGCGGCCTCGTCGGTGTTGCGGTACACCTGCCGCAGGACCTCGAGCAGGCGAGGTGTGTTGCTGCGCGGGGCGGCAGCGGCCGAGAAGCCGGTGTCGAGCCGGTGGAAGATCCGCACACTGGCGTGCATCGATGCGCGTGCGGCGTACGGCAGCGTGCTGGTCTCGCCCACGACGACGCTCTCGTCATGGAGGTCCAACCCCGCGGCGTGCTTGAAGGCCAGACTGCCGACGCACGAACTGGGGCAGACCACGACGGTCATCCCGGGGCGCAGGTGACCGCGAGTGTCACGGCCGAACGGCTCTGTGGCATAGGCGGGGCCGACGACGAAGACCACGTCCACACCGTCCAGCGCCTCGGCGATGTCGGTGGTGACCGTCGCCAGAGAGACGAACCCCTCAAGCTTGCCCTCGGCTTGGATCCCGCCGCGCTCGCGGACCGGCACCAGATGGTGCTCATGGGCATGTTGTGCGTACAGCGCGACCTCATGCCCCTGACTCGCCCACTCGTAGGCGACCGCTAGCCCTCCACCGCCGGCCCCCAGCACCGCGATCCTCATTCGGCTGACGTCCTTCGTGCGCACGCCTGTTGCGTCGTCAACCCAACCATCTCACACGACGATGCTCGCCGACGGGCGAAGTCGTACAGTTGAGGCTCGTAGACCGGCGTGAGGGGAGGCACCATGGCAGAGCAGACAAGCGAGACCCCGATCCTCGACCTTCTCGGAAGCATGACGGCCGCATCGCTCGAGGCAACAAGCCTCGACGGGCAGACGTTGATGCTGGTGCGTATCGCTGCGCTCGTCGCGGTCGACGCACCGCCGGCGTCCTACTTGTTGAACCTCGGGGCCGCCAGCGAGATCGGCATCGGTGAGGAGGAGGTCAGGGGCGTCCTCGCCGCCGTCGCACCGATCGTCGGCACGGCGCGCGTAGCCTCGGCGACCGGCAACATCGCGCGTGCGCTTGGGTTCGCGATCGACATCGCGGAGATGGAGGAGGAGTGACTGCTCGCGACTCAGTCTTCCTCGCCTGAGGACAAGATCGCGTCCGTGGCCGCCACCGCGGCCACGTACACCACATGGGTGCCGACGCTCGTCGCGAGCACGTCCGGTGGCCAGCGCCAGGGTGGGGGCGTATGCCCCAGGAGCGGGAACAGCGAGAAGGTCGCCGACATGAGGGTGCCGCCGAAGACCAGACTCGCCCACGGCTCGGGCATCACGCGCCGCAGGAGCACGTGGTACGTGCCGAACATCGACCCGTAGCCCCAACGGAGCAGGGTGCCGAGCTCAGCCTCCTCTCGGCCGGTCACTGATGGCAGGTGCAGCACCGAGGCGACGATCTGGCCCGGAACGAGGCTGTCGTCGTAATCGAGCTGCCCCTGCACGTCCGGCCGCAACCGGTGCTCGATCCGGTAGGCGAGCGTCATCGCCGCCGTCCCGGCCACGCCGGCGAGTACCCCTCGAACGAGCCACGGAACCCTCACGACGGCACCCTACGCCTTCGCCGCCCGGCCGCGGAACCCTGCGATCGCCATCGCGACGGGACTCGCGTGGTCGGATCAGATGTCCTGTGTCGATGGAGGTACTCGGGAGACCTCGTTCTCCCGGGAGACGGGTACTCGATGCGGTTCACGCTGGCGCGACAGTCGCCCCAGCGGTCGTCAGAACGGAGTCGGGATCAGCCGCAGCGGCAGCTCCGGTTCCCGGTACTTGCCGGGCTGCTGCCGCTTCGGCAGCGAGATCTCTCGCGGAACGAGAGGCTCGTGGGGAACGACGCTCAGCAGGTGGCTGATGATGTTCAGCCGGCCCCGCTTCTTGTCGTCGGTGTGCGCGATGTACCAGGGCGCCCACGCCGTGTCGGTCGCGGCGAACATGGCGTCGCGGGCCCGCGAGTAGTCGTACCACCGACTGTAGGATTTCAGGTCCATGTCCGAGAGCTTCCAGATCTTGCGGGGATCGTGGATGCGGGCCTCCAGACGCCGGGTCTGCTCGCCGGGGCTGACCTCCAGCCAGTACTTGATGAGCAGGATCCCGGCATCGACCATCGCCCGCTCGAAGGCCGGGGCCCCCTCGAGGAACCGCTTCGTCTCCTCCGGCGTGCAGAAGCCCATGACCGGCTCGACGCCGGCGCGGTTGTACCAGCTGCGGTCGAAGATCACGACCTCGCCGGCCGCGGGGAAGTGCGGAACGTAGCGCTGCAGGTACATCTGCGACCTCTCGCGCTCGGTCGGCGCGGTGAGAGCGACGACGCGGAAGACGCGCGGGCTCACCCGCTCGGTGATCCGCTTGATCGTGCCTCCCTTGCCAGCCGTATCGCGTCCCTCGAAGACCACGCAGATCTTGGCTCCGGACGACTTGACCCACTCCTGCATCGCCACGAGCTCGCCGTGAAGGCTCCTCATCTCGCGCTCGTAGGGTTTCGTCTTCATCTTCGGGGGCGGTCCCGGCTCCGCACGCTCCCGCGCCACGGACGAGGTCGCCGTGATCTCCGGTTCGCCCTCGTTCTTCTTCGCCTTCTTCTTCTTCTTCTTGGCCATGCCCTCACCTCCGATGGGATGCGTTGACGTGAGACTTACCCACGATGCTCATCGAGCCGTCTCGGCGACCGCCCGGGCCGGCGCGACCGTCCTCTGCGTCTCGGTCACGGTCGCCTCCGGCGCGCGACCCTCGAGCTCGCCTACGCCTGGGGAGGTCGGCTCCACACGCCGATCACCGCCCACGGGTTCCCGCCGTTGAAGTTGATGCTGCTCGAATCCTTGCACTTCGCGCTCGTTGCGGTCGGGGCCGACGGGTCGAGTGAGCGTGTTGTGACTCCAGCACTCTCACCATTCGTTGGGCAGACCGAACCGTCTGAACGAAGGTAGAGGCTGATGCTTGGATCGGGGCTCAGGGTGGCGCCGATGCTCGACCCACGGTTCGTCGCGTCGTAGTAGAGCCGCAGCCCTACCGCGTTGGTATGACCGGCGCACTTGGTGCTGTTCGCGTTCGTCCCGATCCTCGTGGAAACCCTCAGGGCCAGTACATCGCCAGGTCCCAGCGTCACGGCCGAGAAGGGATCCCAGGGGACGATGACCTCCTGCGCGAGTGACGGGTTCCTCGTCACGCCGGCGACGCACCGAAGCAGACCCGATGCGACCGGGGTGCTGTTCTTCAGCAGCTCGACCTGGAAATCGAAACGGGTGCCTTGGTCGTCGCTGTTCTTCAGCCCCACCCACACGTGAGCGTCGCTGAGGGCCGTGAGCGTCGGTCGGATCACGAACGTCTGTGAGACGGGCGTCGCGGGCTTGAAGGCACCGTCTCCCGGCTGCGAGGCAGTAATGGTGCACGAGCCGAGGCCCGTGATATGCACCGTGCTGCCGGAGACGGTGCACGGACCACCTGCAGCGAACGACACGGGCAGGCCCGAATCCGAAGACGCCGTCACGCTGAAGTCGGGGTCGCCGAAGGACCGGTCCGGCAACGGGTCGAACGTGATCGTCTGGTCGGCCCGGGTGCAGGGGCCGTTGTCGTCATAGAAGCCCGGTCCGGCCAATCCGGGCCCGGTGATCTGCGGCTTGTTGATGCCGCCGCCGCCCGGGTAGGCGGTATCGAGCCACTGCGTGAAGAAGTCATCGAGCCTCGCCTGACATGCGGTGCTCTGGTTCGGCAACCACTGGTGGAACACATCCTCCAGCTGCGCCTCGGTGATGGTGCCGCCGCCGAAGTCGGTCTGGATCTGCTTCATCGCGCCGATCCACCGGTCCGATGCCGGCCTCGACGCCGACGCGTCGAGGATCTGACGAAGGGCAAGGTACGCGGTGCCCGGGCGTGTGTAGGTGAAGTTGGTGGTGAACAGGGTGCCGACGGTCGGGTTCGAGGGCGCGCCCGTCCAGAACGATCCGTCGTTCCCATAGTTCGTGTTGAAGCGGTTGATCAGGCTCGTATCGAAGGCGGCATCGCCGGCGGGCGTACCCGGGCCCCCAGCGTTGGTCTGCGCGGTGCGCGCCGTCTGGAGGTACTGGCCGACGGTCGCCCAGCCCTCCTTCCAGAAGGTCAGGTTGAAAGCCGCCTCGGAGACGTTGTCCCCGAACCACTGGTGCATGTTCTCGTGGTTGAAAGTCCCCAGGGAGATCGTGCCGCGCTGGAACGCGATCTTCGTCTGCATCTCCTCCTCGAAGCCTGCGGTGATGAGGCCGATCTGGACGCCGTTCGTGGTGAAGGGGAAGGGCCCGTTGAACTGGCTCTCGAACCGGGTGATGTCCGGCTGTTGGTCCATGATCGCCTTGTTCGCGGCCTTCGCGGTGGCGGAGAGGGAGCTCGCCTGCGCCTGGAAGTAGTCGATCCCATCGATGATCTGGTGGGTGAGGTCGAAGCTCCCGATGCTGTTCGTGAGCAGGTAGCTGGCGATCGGCTCCGGCGAGTGCCAGTGCCAGGTCACCGAACCGCCGGGGAAGTTGGCGTCGGGTGGATCGTCCTGGGCTGAGACGAGTTCACCGGCAGAGATCGCGGTCTTGCCGGCGTTGACGGTGTCGTAGACGTCGTAGGTCGGCTTGGCGCTCGGGTGGTTGTTGAGCGGCATCCAAGCCATGCTGCCGACCGGCTCGGTGGTGACGAAGGCGCCGTCGTTCGGCGCCGCGGCGGTGTTCGACCTGAACCATCCCTCGGTCGTGCCGTCCCCGTCGTTGTAGACCCCCGGCCTGCCCGTATAGGCGATCGAGACCGTGAACATCGACTCGTCAGGGATCGGAGCCGAGGGCGTGATCACCAGCTTATTGGCGGGGCATTGCTGACCGTTCTGGGAGTTGTTGCCGACCTGGGGAGAACAGGCGGGCGGGTTCGGGTTCGAGGCGCTCACGGGGTTCACGTTCGACACCGCGTGCGCTGCCGGGTCGGGATCGTCCTGCCCGTTCGGGTCGCCTGGGTAGGTCGGCTGGACGAACGTGAACGTCGCTGGATCGCCGTTCACCGTGACCGAATCCACGGTCATGTTCGGGCCAGCGTTGACGTTGGCCGATGTCCGCTCGAAGTCCAAGCTGAAGTCGCTCAGACACTGCGTCGCCTGATCGGTGAGATCGACGTGGTTGCCGGGCAGGAATAGGTTCGTCGCGGCGTCGTAGACGAGGTGGACGTCCGTGTGGACGCTCCGGTAGCCGCCGTTGCCCATCTCCGGGTAGACCCGATCCCCGAACTTGGAGAGCGTATGGGCTCCCGAGGAGCAGACGTCGGCTTGGGCCGGCGTGGCGACCTCCACGGATGCGGCGAGCGTCAGGGCGGTCGTCAGCGACAACACTACCCTGACCTGTTTGGTTCTTGATCGGCTCATCGAAGACCCCCCGTGCGAGTTGTTGCGGGCGAAAGGGTGGTCGCTGACCTCGAGGTTCCGAAGCGGACATCGATCGACGACGCCCTTCCACGTGCGAAACGGATTCCGCATCCTGGAACGCTCTCGAGCGGAAGAGTCAGTCGGTCAATGGACTTACAGAGGCGAGGCCGCTTCCGGAACAGCCCACGCGCCCTCCCAGCCTCTTGCTCACGGCTTGCTCACGACGGAACGACATCCGATGGCACAGGGCGACACCAGACGACCCAGGACGACACGTCGACGCGGGATCCGTGCCTGCCGGCACCAACCTTAGGATCCGGTGCCCGAAAGGGCGTGGGAGTTCGACTCTCCCCTCTCGCACCCTCTCTGACCTGGGAACCTTCTGCTGCAGGGCTCGCTTGGGTGCGGTCGCAATGGCCTTCCTGCTCACACTTGCTCACAGAGCGACCCGGGCAGCTTGGGTGGCGTGCGTGGGATTGCATGGGCGAGGAGAGCATCCTCGGGCGCACGGGGTTCCCGGACACGTTGGTCAGGTTCCTGGAGGGCAAGATGGGCGCGTGAGGCCGGTGACGCGACGCCAACGTACATATGGGCGCTCGACTGGCCGAAGGCTATGCGCCGTTCAATCTGTAGGCATCACCGGTTCGTCGGGGGCGTTGCGGTCGGCGGCGAGGGGTTCCGCCCCATACCCGCCGAGACGGTGTCCCGCTGCTCGTAGGTGTTGGCGTAGTGGCTGAGATCGAGGAACACGGCGAGCACGATCCAGAGCCAGTCCCACCCCTCGACCCCTGAAGGCGGCGCGCCGACGAGCAACCAGATCAGGGTTGTGAACGGCAGGAAGATCAGCCCGAGCGCTGGGAAGATCCACGTGTCGAACACGGCGTCGAAGTACGCGGGTCGCGCGATCCAGGCGAATACGACGATGAGGCGCGGCGCGAACGCCGCCAGCAATACCAGCAGACAGCCCATGCATCTCCCCCCTCAGCGGACTTCGGTCAGGTCCGTCCGCGCAATCGTAGTCCTACACGGGCCCGCGACGCGGACGTTCGCGGGACCGGATCCTGTGCTGAGCGAAGGTCGACGAATGTGGCAAGATGTGACTGAACGTGACGCCGGTCACGCGACGAGAACGCTTATGGCTCTTGCTAGGGTCGCGGGCCTGCAGGTCTAGAGTCTGCCTGCGAGAACCGCTGGTCTAAGGCGATGTCGAATCTGTTCTTCGCACTGATGTGCTTTTCGCAGGGATGTTGTTCCTGGTGCGCCGCGACCGCTTGGCGGCCTTGAATCTCGAAGCGTATCGTCGTTGGCCGATGCTGCGAGGCATCCCGATCGTCGGTCGGGGGCACGCCTCTGAGCGGTTCAACCAACGATTGATCATGTTCGATGCCGTTGTGCTTCTCGCCGCGGCCGCGCTCTACTTGATTTCCTGGTCGTGTCGCGCTGACGGGTGTCCCACCGGGCTTGTGCTCGGAGGCACTTGAGTACCACCGTCTCTCCCGCCGACAACGCTCCACGTAGGCCCGGCCTCAATGCAGGCGGCGAGCATGGCCGCGAGAGGCCGGTCACCCGACCATGAATGCGGCGGCGAGGACTGCCTCGGGGCAGCGTAGGCTCGCACGATGAGACCCGATCAGCTCGAGCGCCGACTACGGGAACGCCTGGACGCCCTCGGGCCGGCTCCGCGTGCGGAGCTGCTCCACGTCCTCATGCTCCCCGACTTCGAGCGAGCCGACCGGATCGGAGAGTTCTGGGGCCATCCAGAGAGCCGCGCCTTCGCCTAACTCCTGATCGACTGCGAGGAGGACCGGACGCTTCGGGCGGTGCTCGTCGGGATGCTGCGGGAGGGCGACCGCAAAGGCCGATGATCGGCGCGAGATACCCTCTCCCATATGGCATCACGCGACTCCCTCCTCGTGAACTGGTGCGTTCGGCTGACGGTCGCCCTCGTTGCGGTCCTTGTTCCGGCATCCTGCCAGTCCGCAGAAGGGGACGCTGCGTCAGAAGAGTCGCCCACCCCAACATCGGCCTTCGTTGCCGTGAGCGGGAAGCTCAGTACCTTTTATCTCATGGCTCCAGGCGAGTGCCGGGAAGTCGCGCTCGGAGGAATCGAGGGAACCCGCGCTCAGAGCCTCGTTCAGAATGTAGAGGGCAAGACGATCGACTTTCGAGACACAAACGGATCTGTTGTCGGTAGCGCCATCACGCCCACGAACGCCGAGCTCACTGGCACCGGACAGAGACAAGGCAGATACGAGCTGTGTCTCGCAACGGGCGGATTCTCGGTCCAGCTACCGCGGGCGGACTCCTACGCAATCACCATTCGAGGGATACTGGGGAGACCCGAACCGGTTCCCCTCGCTGATCTTGAGGCTCGGGATCTCGTGTGCAACCTTCACATTCACACCGACGGGAGGGTCGTAGAGCAGGATCCGTGCGAGGGCCACGGATGGGTGGACGCCTACGCCTGATGTAGGCCAGCGTGGCGGTAGCGACCATGCCTTCCCTCTTCGTCCGTGGGCTCGGCGTCATTCCCGGTCACTGGGCACACCCCGGGGCCCGCGCTGCACGGTGAGCCAGCGCTCTAAGGGGGCGAAACAGTTGTCGCGTTCCGAAGCCTCGACATCTTCGATAGGGCGTCCGCAACGATTGGACCCCTCCGCGGAACTCCCCGCGAACTCGTGATGTCTCGCAGCGGAACCCTGACGAGCATCCCGTCGCGCGTGAGCACCATGTACGTCTGCGCCTCGTCGTCGAAGTAGGCGAGCCGGCCCACGACGGTCCGAGCGTATCCGCCGCGCGACTCGACCTCGAACGAGCCCTCACGGGATCGTGACTCGGATGCATCCCGCGCGGCATCCAACGGGGCCGCTAGCTTGACCGGCGGTCTCGTCGGAACTTCGAAGCGGACCGCATCCATGAGGGCGGTCATGCCGCTTCCCTCCAAAGCGGCTGCCCTCGACTCATCGCCAATCGCTCCCACTGGGTACGAGGGGATCCGCTCCGGCCCTCGACCTCGAAGGAGCGCTTGGGGGATCGGGTCTCGGAGGCGTTGTCCCACGAGGGGTCCAACGGGAACGCCGGCCTAACCGGCGATCTCTTCGGGGCTTCGATGCGGACCGTATCCGTGAGGGTGGTCATCGTGCCTCCTCGGTTCGAGGGGCTGCCCACGGCCTCTTCGCAAACGGTCCCAATGAATGGGTGCTTCGTTCCGATTGTCTCACTTCCGGATAAGGGCACGACGGCCACTGAGCGCATCGGGAGCCCGCGCCGCACGGCGAGACGACCGTCTAGCCACTCCTCGGTTAAAGGGCGTCCTCCCCCTCGAACAGACGGTCCGCCACCCTCGATCCGCCGATTCCAGTCCACGTACACCTCGGCGAGAGAGGGTTCTTGCTCACATCTTGCTCACGACGCAACGACACCGGGTGGCACAGAAGGACACCAGACAGCACAGGACGACACATAGAACCCGAATCCGTGCCTGGCGGCAACAACCTTGGGATCCGGTGCCCGAAAGGGCGTGGGAGTTCGAATCTCCCCTCTCGCACCTGCTCTGACCTGCGGATCCTTCCCCCAGGACTCTCTTCGGACTACGGCCAAGAACCCACGTCAATATCTGTCGGGATGCTGGAGAGCACGACCATCGATGTGGGCGCCGATGAGCGTGCGAGCCGCTTTGGCGGCCCGTTGCCCGTGGTTCCCCGGGCCGAACACCCGCGACGCGCTCCAAGCGCCGTCCATCACCAAGAGCAGCTCCTCGGCCAGCCCGTCGGGATCCGTGGCCCCCGCCGCCTCGGCGAGCTCGCGCAGACGGGCCGCGACCGCCGTCTTGTGCTCGAGCGCGACACGGTGACCGGGGTTCTCGTGCTCGGGGAACTCCGCGGCGGCCCCGACGAACGCGCAACCCAGGCACTCGGCGCTCGACGCGAGCTTCGCCACCCCCTCGAAGATGGCGATCAGGGCGACGTGAGGGTCCGTGTGGGGGGCGATCAGCCCCTCGATCCACTCGAGCAGCCGATGGTTGGCTCGCTCGAGGTAGGCGGCGATCAGCTCGTCCTTCGAGCGGAAATGCCGGTACAGCGTCATCTTCGCCACACCGGACTCGGCGATGATCGTATCGACGCCTACCGCGCGATAGCCGTCCCGGTAGAACAGCCGCTCAGCGGTCTCCAGGATCCGCTCCCTGGCATCGGACCCCGCCGAGGGCCCCCGCACGTTCCCTACGTCCATCGGTTGACACGATACTGACCTGTCTCTACCATCGCCAGCACCCTCGGTAGAGACAGGTCTGTATCGGAGGAGGTTCATCATGAGGGTCGGAGTCCTCGGCACCGGTACCGTCGGGCGCACGATCGGCGCGCGTCTCGTCGAACTCGGTCACGACGTCACGATCGGCACGCGGGACGTGGCGGCGCTCCTCGCATCGACCGAGCCCAACCAGATCACGCACGAGACGTTCGCCGATTGGCACGCCAAGAACACCGACGTCGGACTCGGGAGCTTCGCCGAGGCGGCCGAGCACGGTGAGCTCCTCGTCAACGCGACGAACGGCGAAGGTTCGCTCGAGGCGCTCCACGCGGCCGGTGAGGCGAACCTCGACGGCAAGGTGCTGATCGACATCGCCAACCCCCTCGACGTCTCCCAAGGCATGCCGCCGTCCCTGTTCGTCTCGAACACGGACTCGCTCGGGGAGCAGATCCAGCGTGCGTTCCCTCGGCTGAAGATCGTGAAGGCACTGAACACGATGAACGCGTCCGTGATGGCCGATCCCTCGCTCGTTGCTGCCGGCGAGCACACGGTCTTCGTGAGCGGGAACGACGAGCGGGCCAAGGCCCAGGTGACGGAGATCCTGCGCTCGTTCGGCTGGAGGCACGTCCTGGACCTCGGCGACATCACCACCGCTCGCGGTACCGAGATGTACCTGCCGCTGTGGCTCCGGATCTGGGGGGCGCTCGGAACCGGCACGTTCAACATCGCGGTTGTGCAGTGACCGATCAGGTCGTCGATCCGGTCTGCCTCGTCACCGGCGCCACCTCAGGGATCGGGAAGGCGACCGCTCAGGCGCTCACTGCGAAGGGGGCGACGACGGTCCTAGTGGCGCGCGACGCCGCCAGGGGCGAGGCAACGGTCGGGGAGATCAGGCGGACGACCGGGAGCTATCAGGTCGAGGTGCTCGTCGCCGACCTCTCCTCACAGGCCTCGATCCGCGAGCTGGCCGAGGCGTTCCGCCGAGATCACGACCGCCTCGACGTGCTCGTGAACTGTGCAGGCGCCTTCTTCCCACGACGCCGCGTGACCGTCGACGGCCTCGAGATGACCTTCGCCCTGAACCACCTGGCCTACTTCCTGCTCACGAACCAGCTCCTGGACCTCACGAAGCGGACCGGGTCCGCGCGGGTCCTGAACGTGACGGCTCCAGCGACCACCAAGATCGATTTCGACGATCTCCAGGGCGAGCGGCGCTACCGGCCGTTCACTGCCTTCGGTGCCTCGAAGGTGGCGAACCTGATGTTCACCTTCGAGCTCGCGGGCCGGCTGGAAGGAACGGGAGTCACCGTCAACGCCGTCCATCCGGGACGTGTTCGCTCGAGCATCATGCGGGAAGCGCCCGCGCCGTTTCGGATGCTCACATGGCTCGTCTCCGGCTCCGCCGAGCGCGCCGGCCGGTCCGTGGCCGATCTCGCGACCGCACCCGAGCTTGCCGGCACAACCGGCCGTTTCTACCACGGCCGGAAGGAGATCCGAGCGAGCGCCGAGGCAACGAACACGCAGCTTCAGCGCCGACTCTGGGAGGTGAGCGAGGAGCTCACGAGATCGGCGACGGACGTCTAACCGCCATCGAGTGCTTCCGAGCGTGACCGAGGAGGTCACGGGACTTCGTCCCCGTGGCCTTCTCGCGTTCACGCGGACAAGCTGTGCCCTATCCGTGCTAGGCCACCTTCGCGGTTGGCCCGATCGTCGAGCATCTCACGCCGGGGAAACTCTTCTGATCTCCACCGTGCGAAGAGGCACGCGGATGGGGGGCATCGCGCCGTTGGGGCGGTGCGGATGTTCGATCAATTCGGTCGCCCGAATCACGCTGTCGACAAGAACAACAAACACCGTTATGGGACGCCGACTCCGATTCCGAAGCGTCCTACGGCCCAACCCATCACAAGGAGCGCGTCCTCCCCTCGACTTAGACGGTCCGGTCGCCCTCCCTTCCGTCGATCGTGTCCACTTCGCTATGTGATCATCGCGGTGCGACTCCGCTTGCTCATCTTGCTCACGACGGGACGACACCGAGTGGCACTGGACGACATCACACGACACACGACGACACGTAGGCCCCGGATCCGTGCCTGGCAGCAGCATCCTTAGGATCCGGTGCCCGCAAGGGCGTGGGGGTTCGACTCCCCCCTCTCGCACAACCTCTGACCTGCGGATCGTGTGTGTTCGGTCATTCTTCATCATCTCGTGTGAGACGGCGACGGTGGAGACCTCGTTCGGCGGTGGCGCGCAACTGCCGGACGGGCTCCATGCGATCGTCGGTACGAGGGACGCTTGACGCGCTAGGACTGTGAGGCGAGCACGCGCCGGATCGCCTCGACCGAGCTGTCGACGTCGGCCTCGGTCGTGGTCCAGTTGGAGACGGAGATCCGCATCAGTCGGCTTCGGTGCCAGGTCGTGCCGCCCATCCAGCAGGTGCCCTCGCGCTGGATGCCCTCGATCACCCGGTCGGTGCGCTCGTCCTCGCCGAACCCCACCAGGACCTGGTTGAGCACGACGTCGTTCGCGATCGTGACGCCGTCGATGGCCCCCAGCTCCTCTGCGAAGCGCCGCGCGAGCGCGCAGCAGCGCTCGACCAGGTGGGCAAGCCCATCGCGGCCGAGCTCGCGGAGCGCGGCCCACGTGACGAACCCCCGCGCGCGGCGCGAGGACTCGGGAACGTAGTCCGCCGGTGCCCGGACCAGCCCCTCCCCCTGGACGAGGTACGCCGCCGTGTACGACATCGACGCGGCGTGCGCGTCCGGATCCGCGCAGAACACGAACCCCGAGTCGTATGGCAGGTTCAGCCACTTGTGGCCGTCGACCACCCAGGAGTCGGCCGACTCACGACCGGCGACGAGATGCTCGAACGCCGGGCTCGCCGCGGCCCACAGGCCGAACGCTCCGTCCACGTGGACCCAAGCGCCCCGCCGGCGCGCCGCCTCGCAAGCGACGAGGAGGTCGTCGAACGCCCCCGTGTTCACGTTCCCAGCCTGGGCACACACGATCGTCGGCTCGTCCGGGTCGGCCTCGAGCGTCCGGACGAGGGCGTCGGGATCGACGGCGCCGTTCGGACCGGTCGGAACGCTCTGGACCGCGTCGGACCCGATGCCGAGCAGGCGGAGCGATCGGTCGATCGTCGCGTGGCGTTCCTCGCCGGCGATCACGCGGATCGTGGGCGCGCCGTGCAGGCCGCGTCGCTCCACGTCCCATCCCGCGCGCTCGAGCACGCGGTGGCGCGCCGCCGCGAGCCCGACCGTGTTCCCCGCCTGCGTCCCCGTCACGATCCCGAACGACGCGTCCGGCGGCAAACCCAGCGATTCCTTCAGCCACGAGCCCGCGATCTCCTCGACCAACGCCGCGGCCGGCGACGACGCACCGTTGAACGCGAGCTGGTCCCAGCCGGTCGTGAGGATGTCCGCGCCGACCGCGGCGTCGAGCGATCCCCCGACGACGAAGCCGAAGAAGCGAGGACCGGCCGAGGACATCAGCGCGGGTTCGACCGCATCGGCGAGCTCCTCGAGCACGGTCGCCGCGTCGGCTCCCCCGGCCGGGAGCGGGCCGGCGAGCTCGGCGCGGAGGCGTTCGAGGTCCGTGACCGGAGCCACGCGGCGTTCGGCGAGGGACCCTCGGTAGTCCGCGACCCGGCCGGCGGTGCTGGTCAACAACTCCCTGATGTTCGACATCGGCCCATCATCGCGCACCGGGGTGGGACGGTGACGACGGCCGTCCGTGCGGGAGGGACGGTCGTATCGTTGGGGCCAGACCTCGGATGGGAGTCGACATGGATGACCAACAGATCGTCGAGCGGATCAACGAGCTGGCGCACCAGGAGCATCAGCTCTGGGAGGCCGAATCTCGCGGCGAGGCGAGCGAGACCGATCGCGAGCGCCTGATGGAGCTCCAGGTCACCCTCGACCAGTGCTGGGACCTCCTCCACCAACGCCGGGCCCGTCGCAGCGCGGGGATGGATCCGGACGACGCTCAGGTTCGGGACGCGCGTGAGGTGGAGGGGTACCTGGGCTGAGGTCCCTCGCCCCTCCAGGTGGTTCGATTGGCTTGCGGGACGGGGCGAGCCTCGATCAGACGGACGAGCGGTCCTTGAGACGGTCGAGCTCGGCCTCCAGACGCTGGATGCGCGAGGCGAGCGCGTCGCGCTCGTGCTGGATGGCGTCGAGGTCCTCCTCGACCTGGCGCCGGGCCGCGACCTCATCCTTGAAGCTGGGGTGCATGTACGCGGGGAGGTCCTCGTTCGCGACGGCGTCCGCCTTCTTCCGCTGCGGCCGCGGCGCCTCGACCGCCGAACGGCGCCGCCGCGCCGAACGGCGCCCGAGCACCCCGATGACGGAGAAGACGATCGCCGTCACGAGGGCGAGGCCGAAGCACACGATGGCGGCGGCGATCGCTCGCCCGACCCACGGGTACCAGAGCTCCCTGGACTCCTTGACGATCGCCGAGTGGGACCTGACGAGCTCGGCGGCCACGAGCGTCGGCGGCGATCCGATCTCGAGCGCCGTCAGCGTGCGGAACCGGTCGCCTTCGACCGAGCTCTGCGACGTGCCCGCGATCACCGCGTGGATGTCGTCGCGCTGGGCCGGCTGGCGCTCGCCGACGAGCGATGGCTGATCGGCAAACAGGACCGTGCCGTCCTGGGCCAGCAGCAGCACGCCGTTGATCGGACCGGCGAGCACCCGTTCGTCGACGGCGGCGAGGAGCTCGTCGTAGCGAGCGCCCCGCACCGGACCCTGGGCATCCGCGGTGACGAGCAGGGGCTGGAGCACGTCGACCGAGAGCTTGCGCGCGTCCCTGGTCGCGTCGGCCTCGAGCTCGCTCTGCAGGTACCGAGTCACGCCGTAGGCCGCGCCCGCGCCGACGAGGAAGATCACCGCGAGCGTCACGAAGAACGCTGGCAGCTGTCCCCCTAGGTGCCTCCGATCGGGCATGGGTGCCCCCCGTCCCTGCGTCCTGCCACGGTTATCGGCCGCCCGGGCTGGGAACCTGAGCGCGCCCGGGAACCGTGGGGTCTCGGTACCTCGCGCCGGGACGGGGCACGCCCCCGGCCGCCCGACGCCTACGCGGACAGGAGCTCCGCCAGGGCTCGGAAGGCCCGGCCGCGGTGGCTGATCCGGTCCTTCTCCTCGTCCTCGAGCTCGGCCATCGTCCGGTGCTGACCCTCGGGGACGAAGATCGGGTCGTAGCCGAACCCCCGGGCACCCCGCGGCGTCGCGAGGAGGCTGCCCTCGCAGACGCCCTCCGCGTGCAGCGCACGGCCGTCGGGCCAGGCGATCGCGGCCACGCACCGGTAGCGGGCGGTGCGGGCATCGGATGGCTCATCGGCGATCACCTCGACCAGCTTCGCGAGGTTCTCGGCGTCGCTCGCCCCCTCCGCGGCGAACCGCGCCGAGCGCGGCCCGGGCCCACCGTCGAGCGCGTCGGCCTCGATGCCGGAGTCATCGGCGATCGCCGGCTCGTCCAGCGCCGACGCGATCGCGCGTGCCTTCTCGAGGGCGTTGTCGAGGTAGGTGTCGTGGGGTTCCGGGACGTCTGGCCAGGGCCCGGGATGGTTCTCCGCGGTGAGCCACTCGACCGGCCAGTCACGGCAGATGCGACCGAGCTCGCGGAGCTTGTGGGGGTTCTTCGTCGCGATCGCGAGGCGTTGCGGGAAGGACACGCAGCTACGCGAGCGCGTCGCGCTGGATCTGCGTCAGCTGCTTGATCCCGGCCTCGGCCAGATCGACCAGCGCGTCGAGGTCGGCCCGGGAGAACGGCTCGCCCTCGGCGGTCCCCTGGATCTCGACCAGCCGCCCCGAACCCGTCATCACCACGTTGCAGTCCACCCCGGCGCCCGCGTCCTCCTCGTACGAGAGATCGAGCAGCGCGTGGCCGTCGACGAGACCGACGCTCACGGCCGCGACCGTGTCGGTCAGGAGGTCGCCCTCGATCGCCTTGCGTTCGGCCAGGCCGCGAAGCGCGAGGGCGAGGGCGATGTACCCGCCGGTGATCGAGGCGCAACGGGTCCCCGCGTCCGCGACCAGCACGTCGCAGTCGATCGTGATCGTCCGCTCGCCCAAGCGCTTCAGATCGGTGACGGCCCGGAGCGAGCGGCCGATCAACCGTTGGATCTCTTGCGTCCGCCCGCTCGGCCGGCCCTTGTTCACCTCGCGGAAGGTGCGTTCGGTCGTCGCGCGCGGGAGCATCGCGTACTCGCCGGTGACCCACCCGCTCCCGCCGCCCCGAAGCCACCGAGGCGCCTCGTCCTGAACCGTCGCGGCGACGAGCACCTTCGTGCGGCCCATCGAGAACAACACCGACCCCTCGGCCCACTCCTGGAACCCGAGCTCGACGGCGACCGGTCGCAGCTCGTCGGTCGCACGGCCGTCGGGCCGAACCGTCACGAACCGACCTCGAAGCGCATGCCCTCGACGGCGCTGTCGATCGGACCGGGGTACTCCTCGGCCGCCTGGTCCCTCGAGATCTGGTGGTCGAGCGACGGCCAGATATGGGTGAGCACGAGCTTGCCGACGCCGGACTCGCGCGCGTGGTCCGCCGCCTGCCGCGACGACATGTGGAACGGCAGGAGGTCGTCGCGGTCCTGCCAGGTCGCCTCGGCGAGCAAGAGGTCGGCGTCGCGCGCGAGCACCTCGACGTGGTGGGTGGGGCCGGTGTCGCCCGTGTACGCGAGCACCTGACCGTCCGCGGCGACACGGAAGCCGAGCGCGGGCAACCCGAGGTGCGCCATCGGCTCCGTCTTGACCCGGAACGGGCCGATCTCGAACGCCTCGCCGGGCGCCACCTCCGTGAAGGCGAACGCCGTGCGCATCGCCACCTGCGAGTCGATCGACACGAGGTCCGCCAGCCGCTGGGAGAAGTCGGTGGGCACGAACACGGGCAGACCCGGCTCCCCGAGCTCGCCGTAGTGCCACGCATAGAAGGCGGGGTACAGGTCGACGAAATGGTCGGGGTGCTCGTGCGAGATCACGATCGCGTGCAGGTCGGGGATGTCGATGTACTGCTGCAGGTTCGCGAGCGTCCCCGTGCCGGCGTCCATCCACAGGTTGAACCCGTCGTGCTGCACCAGGTAGCCCGAGGTGGCCGTGTCGGCGTTCGGCCAGGTGCCGCTCGAGCCGAGGACCGTCAGCTCCACGAGACCCCCTCGACCATCCGGACGTCGACGGGGGCGATCCCGCCCAAGACCGGGCCGAGGAAGTGGTGCGCGACCCGTCGGAACTGTGCGGGGTCGCCGGTCGTGAGGAACTCGTGCCGAGCCTCGTCCCCGGCCGCCCGCAGCAACGAGGAGGCGCGGAGCGTCGCGTATACGTCCTTGGCGGTCTCCTCGGCCGATGACACGAGCAGGACGTCCTCCCCCATCACCATCCGGATCAGCCCCGAGAGCATCGGGTAGTGCGTGCACCCCAGGATCAGGGTGTCGATCCCCTCCTCATCCAGCGGCACAAGATACCCTCGCGCGGCCCCGAGCAGCTCGTCGCTCGAGGTATCGCCGGCCTCGACGTGCTCGACGAAGAGCGGGCACGCCGCCGAGAAGAGCTTGACGTCCGCTCCGATCTCGGCGATCGCCCGCTCGTAGGCGCCGCTCGCGACGGTCGCCTCGGTGCCGATCAGGCCGATCCGATGGTTGCGCGTCGCGTGCACCGCGGCCCGGACCCCCGGGTCGATCACGCCCACGACGGGCACGCCGTGGGCGTCCGCGACGTCGGCGATCGCCGCGACCTCGATCGAGTTGCACGCGACGACGAGCATCTTGACGTCGCGCTCGGTCAGGTACCCGGCGATCTCGAGCGCGAACGTGCGGATCTCCTCGAGCGGCCGCGGACCGTACGGGAACCGGCCGTTGTCGCCCACGTACAGGATCGATTCGTTCGGCAGCAGGTCGAAGACGGCGCGGGCTACGGTGAGGCCGCCGACGCCTGAGTCGAAGATGCCGATCGGCCGCGGGTCGGTCATCGGACCGTTCGAACGCGTCGTCCGCTCACGCGGTCACCATCGGCATCGCCCGTCTACCACCACAGAGTCTCGGAGACGTTCTTCTCCGCCCGCTCGAGCTCGGGCGCCCACGCGTGGGTCGACAGGTACTTCCACCCACCGTCGGCGAGCAGACACACGACTTCGCCACGTTGGAGCTCGGATGCGACGCGGAGACCGACGTGGAGCACCGCCCCCGACGAGATGCCGGCGAAGATGCCCTCGCGCTCGGTCAGTTCGCGCGTCGCGCGCACCGAGTCCGCGACGTTCACCAGGAACTTCCGGTCCAGCACCGACTCGTCGAAGATCGGCGGCACGAAGCCGTCGTCGAGCGAACGGAGCCCGTACACCAGGTCTCCCAGCTCCGGTTCCGCCGCGATCACCTTCACCTTCGGGTCGTGGCGCTTCAGGCGCCGGCCGACCCCGGTGAGGGTCCCGCCGGTCCCGAGACCGGCGACGAAATGCGTGATCTCGGGCAGGTCCCGGACGATCTCCTCTCCGGTGCCCTCCTCGTGCGCTCGAGGGTTCGCTGGGTTCCCGTACTGGAACGGCATGTAGTAGCGGTCGTCCCGCGCGAGTCGTCGGGCGATCTCGATCGAGCCGTTCGTTCCCTTGTCGCCGGGCGAGAGCACGATCTCGGCGCCGAACAGTTCGAGGAGCCGGATCCGCTCCTCGCTCGCGTTGTCGGGAATCACGACGGTCAGCCCGTACCCCTTACGCCGAGCGACCATCGCGAGCGCGATGCCCGTGTTGCCCGACGTGGGTTCCAGGATCGTGCGTTCCGGGGTGAGCTCGCCGGAGGCCTCGGCCGCCTCGACCATCGCCTTCGCGATCCGGTCCTTGAGCGAGCCCGTCGGGTTCTGCCCCTCGAGCTTTGCCCACATCCGAACGCCCGGGGGGCTCAGGCTCGGCATTCCGACGAGCGGCGTGTCGCCGATCGCGTCGAGGACGTCGTCGAACCTCATCGCAGCGGATTATCCCAGCGCACAGGGTGAGGGGCCGGGTCATTCCACGCACCCGGCCCCACCGCTCGTTCGAGCGCCTCAGCCGCCCGGCAGGGCGACGCCGTTCACGGTGAGCGTGTACGGCGCCGTTTGGAAGACGCTCTCGCTGCGGTCCAGGAACGTGACGATCGCCGACACGGTGCTGCCCGTGGTCCCGATGATCGCGTCAAGGGCGGCGCCCGACAGGGACCCGTCGAAGCCGGCATCGAGCGGCATCTCGCCGATCCGAACCTCGTGGGTCGTCTCGTCGATCGCGACCAGCCGGACGAACCATCCCTTGACGTCGACGGGGTGGATCTGCGTCGGAGACTTCCAGCCCTGCAGGGACGTCCCGTCCGAGATCAGGTTGCCGCCCAAGGTCAGGTCGTCCACCCAGAAGCCCTTCAGCTGCACCCCCGGGTCCGTCACGTAGCGGAAGGCGAGGAGCACGCGCTTCCCCGCGTACTTCTTCAGGTTGCACGTCTCGGGGACGAACCCGTGCGAGTTCCCTTCGAATCCGGGCCCGAGCGGCGCGTGGATCGAGTCGGTGCACTGGACGCTCTTGTACGTCTTCCCGCCGTTCGTCGACACCTGGACGTAGGCGTAGTCGTAGCCCTCCTCGGTGTCCCATGCGGTGTCGACCTTGAGCGTGCCGTTCCCAACTCTGACCTTCTGCACGATGGCCCGGTCGAGGTTGTCACCCTTGCCCGAGTAGAGCACCTTCCCTCCGGCCTTCTTGACGACCTTCCATTCGACCGGGAGCTTCGCGAGCTTGCTCGCCCCGTTGAACTTCACGCTGTCGACGTCGCCCACGCCCAGATAGGCGTCCGTCGCGTCTCGGAGCCTGACGTAGTCGGAGCCGTTCGGCGGGACGCCCGGGCCGGCGAACGCCTGATGGTTGTCCCAGTTGATCGAGGCGTCCAGCGTCGGCGTGCTGAAGTCGCCGGGGTCCCCGCCGACGAGGGAGAAGCCGTCGCCCAACGCCGCGTCGACGGCGACCATCGTCGCCCAGTTCTCGATCACGTCCCGCCACGTGAGGCCCGATCCGTTCAGGAGCGCCGCGAGCGAGCCGAGGCCGTTGTGGGCCCCGACGTGAAGGTCTCGCATGAAGCCGGCGCCGAACTGACCGGCCAGGTACTCCATGAACGAGAACGCGGCACCGTAGTCGCACAGAACCTCGGACTCGAAGTCGGTCTGATCACCCCACAGCGTCAGGGAGTTCTCCGGTCCGCCTTGGTCCGGGATCGGGTTGGCGGGGGTGACCTGGTTCAGGAACCCAAGGAAGCACTGGACGCCGCTGTCGAACCCGAGGTCCGTGATGGGCGCTGCGGGGTCGAAGTATCCGGTGATCGCTCCGGCGTGATCCGAGAGCCCCTCATTCACCCACGTCGTCTCGTCCGCGTCTTCGTAGTTCTCGAGCAGGTGTTGGTACTCGTGCGCGAACACTCCCTCGTACAGGAACGGACGCGCCGTTGCGTTGAGGCACAGGTCGCTCGACGGCTGGTTCGGCGGGTTCGCCCCGGTCCGGTGGAGCCAATCGAACGCGTCGATCGTCATCGTCTGCCGGTTGAAGTAGAAGTCGAACAGCGAGGTGTAGAAGCCTGCGATGTAGCTGAACCCTTTCCGGTTGTCCGTGTCGAAGAAGTTGTCGTCCCGAACGTTGTCCACCAGCACGACGACCCGGTCGCCCGGACCCTCGTAGTAGTCATCCGGCACGTGCAGGCCGGCGTCCCTCAGGATCGACAGGAGCGGGGCATCGGAGCCGTCGAGTGATGGCGCGACGCTGAACGCGTTGGACTCGATCGGGTACATGTTGCTGTCGAACTGGCCGATCAGGGAGTTGACCTGAGCGTCCGTGACCACGTTGCGCACGCCGTCGTTGCGACAGTCACCGGCCGGGAAGTCCGTTCCGACGGAGACATCGTCCTGGTCGCTCGCGACCCAGACCTCGCTGTGGGTGCCGACGCCCCGAAGGGTGAACAGCTTCAACAGGAGCAGGCCGTGCACGTCGTCGATGCCCAGGAAGACCCGCTGCTCCCCCACCGCCGGAGGCGCGTTCGGACGAGGCCCCGAGGCCAGGGCCGCCCGCGCCTGTCTCGTGGCTTGGTCGGACAACACGAGCTTGCCGTGGATCTTCGTGTCCAGCCTGACGTCCGATCCGCCCGCCGCGCCCGCCGAACGCGGGGCCGCGGACGTCACGACGGGCAGGGCGATCGCCACCACCGCGGCGATCGCGAGGGCCGTCCTTCTCATGGCAGGGTCCCCTCTCGCGACACCGGCGGGTCATCCAGGCCGATGCCGCTCGCGGCGCCGAGGATATCGCGTCGGGGAGAACTTCGGGGTTGCCCCCACGGACTCAGCGACCGCCGGCGACGGCGGGCAAGATCGAGACGGTGTCCTCAGGATCGACCGCGGTCTCGAGCGAGCCGAGGTAGCGGACGTCCTCGTCGTTCACGTAGACGTTGACGAACCGATGGAGCGCGCCATCGTCGGTCAGCACCATCTGCGTGATCCCCGGGTACCTGGTCTCGAGGTCCTCCAGCAGGTCGCGCAGCGTTGCACCGTCTGCGTCGACGGCGCGCTCGCCGCCGGCGTGGGAGCGAAGGATCGTCGGGAGCTTCACGCGGGCCACGTTGAACGTCCTTCCATACTCGCTCCTCAGCTCGTCGCGACGCCGTGCTCGGCCTCGGGCGGCGCCTGGCCGGGCGTGAGCCCGCAGAACGCCTCGTAGTCGATCAGCTCCGTGATCGAGGGCTCCTTGCCGCACACGGGACAGTCGGCGTCCCACCGCACCCGCACGGTCTGGAAGTCCATCTCGAGCGCATCGAAGATCAAGAGCCGGCCGATCAGTGGGTCGCCCTTGCCGGTGATGAGCTTGACGGCCTCCGTCGCCTGGATCGAGCCAACGATCCCGGGCAGCGCACCGAACACCCCGCCCTCCGCACAGCTCGGGACCGTGCCGGGCGGCGGCGGTTGCGGGAACAGGCACCGGTAGCACGGGGCGTCCTGGCCGGGCATGAAGACCGTGGCCTGGCCGTCCCACTGATAGATCGACCCGTACACGAGCGGCTTGCCCATGAACTGCGTCGCGTCGTTCACGAGATAGCGGACCGGGAAATTGTCGGTCCCGTCCACGACCACGTCCCACGGTCCGAGGACCTCGAACGCGTTTCGTGACGACAGGATCGTGTCGTAAGGCACGATCTCGATCGTCGGGTTGATCGCGCGCAGGCGGTCAACCGCGCTCTCGACCTTCGGCCGCCCGACGTCGGCGGTGGAGTGCACGATCTGGCGCTGCAGATTGGACTCGTCGACCTTGTCGAAGTCGACGACGCCGAGCGTCCCGACCCCGGCGGCGGCCAGATACATCGCCACCGGAGAGCCGAGCCCGCCGGCGCCGATGCAGAGGACCTTCGCGTCCAGCAGCTTGCGCTGCCCCTCGCCGCCGATCCCCGGCAGGATGATGTGCCGGGCGTACCGGCGGACCTGCTCTTCGGTGAAGGCCGGGGTCGTCATCCGATCGCCACCTCGTCCTCGGCGACCTCGCCGTCCTCGATCCGGAACCCTCGCAGGACGGGCTTCTCACGGTCCGAGAGCGACATCAGCAGGTAGAGGGCCTCCGGGTAGAAGGCCTGCCGGAGGTCGGTCTCGGACGGATAGGCCTCCGAATGCGTGTGCGTGTGGAAGATGCCGAGCAGGTCCCAGCCCTCGTCGTCGATCTCGTCGAACACCGTCAGCTGTTCCTTCGGGTCCAGGCGGTAGCTCACCGGGCTCGCGTCCTGGTTGGTCATCGCGAAGAACTTCACTGGCCTGCCGTCCCTGCCCGCCAACAGGCCGCAGGCCTCGTTGGGGAACGCGGCGAGTCCGTGCTCGACCATCTCGTCGAAGAAGGAGCGTTCGAGTTCGATCATTGCAGGTGCAACAACCGTACCAGCAAGGTGGTATTCCCTGAACGAGTGTTCAGGCACCGGGGGCGAGCCTGCCGGTGACGGCGATCGTCCCGGGCCGGCCCTCTACCGTGACCCCGACATCGGCCCAGACGATGCCTCGACCGGTGAGCTCCTGAGCCATCCACTCGGGATCGAGCGTGGCGATCAGCAGCCCGCCCGAGGTCTGCGCGTCCGCGAGCACCAGCTGCTCGGGGATCGAGAGCTTGCCCCACTGCACGTTCGGGCGCAGGTACGCGTGGTTGCGCTTCGTGCCGCCCGGGACCACGTCGAGCATCGCGAGGTCGAGGACGCCGGGGAGCACCGGCACCGCCGAAGCGTCCACGCGGGCGCCCACGCCGGACGCCGCGAGCATCCGCTGCAGGTGGCCGAGCAGCCCGAACCCCGTCACGTCGGTCGCCGCCTCGGCGCCCACCTCGACCATCGCCTCGGCCGCGGTGTCGTTGGGCGTCGTCATCAGCTCGATGGCCGCCGCCAGCAACGCCGGTTCGGCGACCCCGCGCTTGTGCGCGGTGGTCGCGATCCCGATCCCGAGCGGCTTTGTGAGGAACAGGTGCGCCTGGGGCGGCACCGTCGAGTTACGGGTGATGCGCTCGGGATCGGCGAGCCCGAGCGCGACCATGCCGTACTTCGGCTCCGGGTCGGTGATCGTGTGGCCGCCGAGGACCGCTGCCCCGGCCTTGCTCGCGACGTCGACGCCGCCCTGCAGCACCTGGCCCAGCATCTCGAGCGGCAGGTCGTCGACCGGCCAGGCGACGATGTTCAGCGCGAGGAACGGCCGCGCGCCCATCGCGTACACGTCGGAGAGCGCGTTGGTGGCCGCGATCCTGCCCCAGTCGTACGGGTCGTCCACGATCGGGGTGAAGAAGTCGAGCGTCGCGACCAGCGCCTGCCCGTCGGGCAGCCGCACCACCGCGGCGTCGTCCCCCGTGTCGGCGGCGACGAGCACGTCGGGCCCGAGCTCGGGGAGGGACAGGGTGCCGAGGACCGTCTCGAGATCCGCCGGCCCGAGCTTGCACCCGCACCCGGCCCCGTGGCTGAAGCTCGTGAGTCGCCGCCGCTCCACCATCTGAGCGAGGATACGGCGGCAGGGAGGAACGATGCCGATCCGCTTCTGCGCTTACCAGTATCAGAACATCCCGCTCCGCGAGCTCCAGGGACGGTGGCGGCGGGCCGAGGAGCTGGGCTTCGACGTCCTGTGGAACGTCGACACCGTGGTCGACCCGGACCGGCCGCGGTCGACGATGTTCGACGGGCCCGCCACCCTCGCCGTCATGGCGGTGACGACCGGTGGGATCAGGATCGGGACCCTCGTCACCAGCCTCCACTTCCGCTCCCCGGTCACGGCGGCCAAGGCTTCGGTCACGGTGGATCACCTCTCCGGCGGGCGCCTCGAGATCGCGCTGGGCGTCGGAGATCCCTCCGCCGGCGAGGGCGCCGCCGGCGTGACGTGGAGCGCCGGCGAGCGCGTCCGGCGCTTCGCGGAGTTCGTCGAGCTGTTCGACCGGCTGCTCTCGAGGGAGGTCACGACGTTCGACGGCGAGTTCTACCGGTGCACCGAGGCCGAGACCGTGCCGCTCCCCCTCCAACGGCCTCGCCCGCCGATCACGATCGCGGCGCACGGACCGAAGATGTTGGAGCTCACCGCGGAGCGAGCCGACGGCTGGAGCTCGTGGGGCGGCTACGACGTGGAAACCGAGGAGCAGATGTTCGCCGTCACGCGCGACCGAAGTGCCCGGTTCGACGACCTGTGTGCGCAGGTGGGACGAGACCCGACGGCGATCCGCCATTCGCTTTGCGTCTTCCCGCCGCTCACGCCGTGGGAGTCGGCCGGGTACTTCCGCGACATGGTCGGTCGGTACGCCGGGATCGGCATCGACGAGTTCGTCCTGTACTGGCCGAGGACCTGGCGCGATGAGCCGCGGGAAGACCGCGTGTTCGAGCAGGTCTGCGCGGACGTCATCCCGGGCCTGCGCCGGGCGACGTCATGAGGACGGCCGTCGTCGGGCATACGGAGTGGGTCGAGTTCGGCCACGTCGAGCGCGTGCCGGCCGCCGGTGACATCGTGCACGCGACGGGCGCCTGGGAGGAGCCCGGCGGCGGCGGTGCGGTGGCTGCCGTGCAGCTCGCGCGCCTGTCGGGATCGTGTTCCTTCTTCACGGCGCTCGGCGACGACGAGCGTGGCGGGTGGTCGCGACGCCGTCTCGAAGTGCTGGGCGTTCGGGTCAGGGCCGCGACCCGATCGGAACCGACCCGCCGGGCGGTCGTGTTCGTCGACGCGAACGGCGAACGGACGATCACCACCCTGGGCGAGCGTCTGGCCCCGAACGCCGCCGACGACCTGCCCTGGAGCGAGCTCGACGGTGTCGACGCCGTCTACGTCACGGCCGGCGACCCGGGCGCGGTCCGGGAGTCGCGTCGCGCCCGGGTGCTCGTCGCCACCAGTCGGATCGCGGATCTCCTCGAGGAGACCGCTGTGGGCCTGGACGCCGTGGTCGGGAGCTTCGCCGATCCGGCGGAGGCCATCAATCCCGTCGCCTTCGCGCATCCGCCCCGCCTGATCGTCCGGACGGAGAGCGTGCGGGGAGGGCGCTACGAAACAGACGACGGTCGGAGCGGGACATACGACGCCGTCGCTCCCCCGGGGCCGGTCATCGACACCTACGGCGCCGGCGACTCGTTCGCGGCGGGACTCACGTTCGCGCTGGGCGCGGGGATGGACACTGGGTCGGCCCTGGCGGTCGCGGCGCGGTGCGGCGCGTGGTGCGCGGCCGGGCGAGGACCGTACGGGAACCAGCTCTCCGCGTCCGACCTCGACCGCTAGGTCGCGCTCGACACCTCCATCCGGTGGTGCTCGCGGACGTCCGCGGAGGCCGCGAACGTCGCGGGACCGAGCAGCCGGTCGCCGTCGCGCAGTTCCTCGCGGATCGTGGCGAGCTCCCGGCGGGTGAAGTCGCACCTCGGCGGGACGGGATCGATCCCGTACAGCTTCGCGGCGTTGCGCCCGAGCACCTTGGCCTTGAGCGCCTTCGTCAGCGCCGGATAGCCGTAGCGCTCCTGGAACTCGTCCGAGATCTGGAACGCGCGGAACGCCTGGATCTGCGGCTGCGGCGACCCGTAGAACAGGCAGTCCGTCCCCCACACGACGTTGTCCTCGCCCACGTGCTTGAGCAGCTTGCCGAGGACGTGGGCGGCCTGCGTCGGCGTCCGCATCAGGTTCCACCACGTCGTGCCGAGCTCGGCGTAGACGTTCTCGTTCGGGCCGATGCCCGCACGTTCGAGCGAGGCGATCAGCCGGTTCACGCCCACCTCGGCCGTCGCCGCGGTGTACGGGCCCTCGAACGCGCCCGACTCGAACCCCGAGTGGTACACGACGAAGTTCGCGTCGGGATGCATGCGCGCGGCCGGGCCGATGTCGACCGGCGACGCGAACCGGCTGCCGCCGGACAGGCCCTTATGCACGCAGATCGTCGGGATGCCGAGCTCGAGGCTGCGTCGGATGAACGGCTCGCCCACCGCGGGGAGCCCGCGCTCGTGATCGTCCAGCCACCACGCGCCGCCGCCCGGGTCGAAGAAGTCGGGGAAGTGCGTGAACGTCTTCCACGCGCGGATCGGGTAGCGGCCCGCGGTGTCCTCCATCCCGCGCAGTACCGAGCCGAGCGACCCGACGTTCGGCAGGACCTGGCCGTGGAGCAGGATCCGTTCGTCGCGGCACAGGCCCTCCACGACCCGGCGGGTCTCGGCCATGATCTTGGGCGACAGCGGCGAACCCTCGGGGTAGATCGGCAACGCGGAGAGCACGACGACGTTCGTGTCGCTGCGGATGAAGAAGGCCTCGAGGAAGTGCTCGATCGAATAGCACACTCGCGGGTCGTCCTCGCCGCAGTGTTGCTGCGGGAACGCCGCGTAGAAGTCCTCGCCGTGGAAGACCGGGTTGAGGTCGTACTCGAGCAGATGGCCCTGCACGTCCATGATGAACTCCTCGCCGCCCACGGCGCCCTCGGCCGCTTCGGGTTCGGTCGTGGCCTCGGGCGGGACGTCGAACCCGCCCCCCGGCTCGGTCGTCGGCACCTCGGGCGCCGCGCGGTGCGCCTCGCGGGTGCAGGCGTCGAGCGCGAGCAGCACGGTCGACGCCGCGCAGAGCGAGCGGAGGAACGTCCGGCGCGAGACCCCGAGGCGGGACGCGCCGTCCACGCACGCCTCCAGCGCGCGGCGACGAGCCTCGCGCGCTACCGGCGAGATCGGGAGCGGGTCGTACTCGCCGTTCGAGCACGGGCCGAGCGGGATCGGCAGGTCGGGATCGCTCACGGTCCTGGGTGGCAGACCCTCCGGCGTGGCCGCCGGTTCCGACGGGTGCCCGGTCAGGCGTAGGCTCCCGCCGTGGACGTCCGCTCGTTCCTGGCCGACCACCCGCCGTTCGACGCGCTCGGCCCCGACGAGCTCGACCGGGTCGTCTCGAGCGTCCAGATCGAGCACTTCCCCCCCGGCGCAGTGATCCTGCAGCAGGCGGGCGCACCCGCGACCCATCTGTTCGTCGTCCGCAGGGGCGCGGCCGAGATCACGGACGACGGCCGGGTGATCGACGAAATCGCCGAGGGTGACGTGTTCGGGATGTGGTCGCTGCTGGACCAGGTCGCGCCGACCGCGACCGTGCGGGCGTCCGAGGACACGCTCTGCTACCTGATCGACGCCGAGGTCGCCCACCAGGTCCTGCGGTCACGCGCCGGCATCGCGTTCATCACGGCCAGCGTCCGACGACGGATCGCGGCTGTCGACGAGACGCTGAAGGCCGAGGTCGACCTCGTGCGGTACCGAGAGGTCGGCGCGCTCGTCCGCCGGCCGCCGGTCACCTGTGACCCGAACACCGCCGTCGCCGACGCCGCCGAGCTCATGGCGCGCGAACGCGTCTCGAGCCTGCTGATCCCGTCCGGGAACGGGGACGTCGGCATCCTGACCGACCGGGACCTTCGAACACGCGTCGTCGCGGCGCGGCGCAGCGGCGACACGCCGGTCGCCGAGGTGATGACGCAACGAGCCGAGACCGTTCCCGCCGACACGATGGTCGGTGAGGTCTTGCTCCGCATGCTCGAGGGAGGGTTCCACCACTTCCCCATCGCCAACGCGGGCGGACGGGTGACCGGCGTCGTGACCGACACCGACCTGATGGGGATCGGGCGGAATACGCCGTTCGCGCTGAAGAGCGCGATCGAGCGGGCCCGGGACCGCGAGGCGGTGGCGGGTGCGATCGCCGAGCTCCCCAACGTGATCACCGCCCTGGTGGACTCGAGCGCGGATCCGGTCGACGTGGGGCACATCATCGCGTTCTCGATCGACGCGGCCACGCGCCGGCTGCTCGAGCTCGGGATGGCCGAGTTCGGGGAGCCGCCGGTAGCGTGGGCCTGGCTCGCGCTCGGCAGCGCCGCCCGACAGGAGCAGGCCATCCGGACCGATCAGGACCATGCCCTGGCGTTCGAGGGAGACCCCGACCAGGCGGACGCGTCCCTGGCGCCTCTGGCCGAATTCGTGACCGCCGGTCTGGAGGCCGCTGGGATCGCTCGGTGCAATGGCGACGTGATGGCGACGAACCCCGCCCTGCGCCTCCCGCTGAAGGACTGGGTTCGGCGCTTCGACTTCTGGATGAGCGAGCAGAGCCCCAAGGCGAGCGAGCAGCTTTCGATCATCTTCGACTTCCGCCGTGTCGCCGGGAAGCTCGAGGCCGAGACGGCGCTGGACGAGATCATGGCGACTGCAGTGAACCGCCCGATCTTCCTCACCCACCTCGCACGGCGGGCGCTCGACCTGCGGCCGCCGATCGGGTTCGTGCGCGGTTTGATCGTCGACCACCGCGGCGAGCACCCGGGCACCGTCGACCTGAAGCACGGCGGCATCCTGATCGTGGGGAACATCGCCAGGGCGTGGGCGACCCGGGCCGGCGTCACGGCCAAGCGGACCCTCCACCGGCTGCGGGCGGCCGAGGGTGCAGGGGCCGTCGATGCGGAGACCCGCGAAGGGCTCGAGGAGGCCTTCCGGTTCCTGTGGGAGGTTCGGCTGCGACACCACGTCGAGCAGATGCGGGCCGGTGAGCCGCCGGACGATTTCGTCGACCCCAAGGCCCTCGGCGGCGTCGCCCGTCAGGGCCTGAAGGAGGCGTTCCGGATCATCGCGAGGGCGCAGAAGGAGTTGGCCCTCGCGGCCGGGATCAAGATGCGCTAGCCGGAGGCATGGTCGGCGGAGCCGCTCTCGGACGGCGGCGCCCCGATCGCGTGGTACCCGCCGTCGACATGGACCATCTCGCCCGTGATCCCCCGCGACAGGTCCGAGAGCAGGAACACGATCGTGTCGGCGACCGGAGTCGCATCCGTCGGGTTCCACCCGAGTGGCGCCCGGTCGCCCCACCCGTCGGCGAGCGCCTGGAACCCCGGGATCCCCTTGCCGGCGATCGTCCGCAGGGGCCCCGCGGACAGGGTGTTGACGCGGATCCCGTGCGGGCCGAGGTCGCGCGCGAGGTACCGCGTGATCGATTCGAGCGACGCCTTGGCCACACCCATCCAGTCGTAGATCGGCCACGCGACCCGGGCGTCGAAGTCGAGCGAGACGATCGCACCCCCGTGCTCGTGCATGTGCGGGAGCATCCCCGTCGCGATCGCCTTCAGCGAGAAGGCGCTCGTCTGGATCGCCGTGGCAACGCTCTCCCACGGCGTGTGCAGGAAGTTCCCCCCGAGCGCGTCCTGCGGCGCGAACGCGATCGCGTGCAGGATCCCGTCCAGCCGTCCCCACCGGGAGGCGATCTCGGCCGCGACCGACTCGATCTGCGCGGGATCGTTCGCGTCCATCTCCAGGACGTCGACCGGTCGCGGCAGCCGGCGCGCCGACTTCTCGGTGAGCCCCATCGCGCGCCCGAACGAGGTCAGGAGGATCTCGGCCCCCTGCTCCTGCAGGGCTTGCGCCGCCGCGTACGCGATCGACTCGCGCGTCAGCACGCCGGTGACGAGCAGCTTCTTGCCATCGAGCAGCATCGGGATCCCCTCGGTCGCCCCGCATGCTATTGAAAGGGCCGTGGATCTCAAAGCCGTCGCCAAGGTGGATCTGCATCGGCATCTCGAGGGCGCGATCCGGCTGTCCACGATGCTCGACCTGTATCGGGACGCCGGTCACCCGCTCCCACAGGCGACGCCGGCCGAGCTTTCCGAGCAGGCGCAGGTGTTGCGGCCGCTGGGTTCGCTCGAGGAGGTCCTGTCGCGGTTCACCCTCGCGCAGGGTGCTTTCGTCGACGAGGCCGCAGCGGAGCGGATCGCGTTCGAGGCGGTCGAGGATCTGGCCGCGGACAACGTTCGGCTCGCCGAGCTGCGTTTCTCGCCCGAGTTCCTGTGCGAGCCGCACGGGTTGGACTGGGACGGCGCGATGGCCTCGATCGTCCGCGGGGTGGATCGCGGCGGCCGTGCCTTCGATGTCACCGTGGGGCTCATCGCGATCGCGAGCCGCAACTACGGGATCGGGTCGGCGGAGCGGACGGCCGCGTTCGCACTCCGTCACCGCGATCACCTGGTGGCGTTCGACCTGGCCGGGGACGAGCAGGCCTATCCCCCGTCGCTGTACATCGACGTCGTGGCCTCGCTCGCCGGTTCGGGACTGGGGCTCACGACCCACTACGGCGAGTCCGGCGGGCCGGCGTTCCCTCGCGAGGCGGTCGAGGTTCTCGGCTCGATGCGCCTGGGGCACGGGGTGAGCGTGGCGGCCGACCCTGAGGTGACGGCGCTCGTCCGCGAACGGGGGGTCGCCCTGGAGATGTGCCCGACCTCCAACCGCCGGACGCACGCCGTCGCCGATCTCGCCGACCATCCGGCGCGCCGGCTGCTGGACCAGGACGTCTCGGTGACGATCAACACGGACAACCCCGGGCTGTTCGCGATCGACCTGACCAACGAGCTCGAGGTCTGCGTCGACGTGCTCGGGTTCTCCGAGGACGACCTCCGGCGCGTGACCGCGAACGCGCTCGACGCGAGCTTCGTCGGCACGCAGGCCAGGGCCGACGTTCGCGAACGGCACTTCGGCTGGGTGGACGCGTAGACCTCAGCCGAGCGCGCTGAGCGCCTTCCACTGGTCGGGCGTGATGCCGGGGAACGTGTAGTAACTCGCACCGATCACGTCCCGCTCGAGGACGGTGTGCACGAACCCCTTGGTCTCGGGTCCGGTGGCGTCGAACGAGATCCCGCCGACGACGTGGATCGGGACGTTCAGCCCGGGGGTCTGCCGGCGGATGATCTGCACGCTCTGCGCCGTGTACCAGGCCGCGGCCCGCGGCCCCTCGACCCGGTACGTGTAGTACGTCATCGGCAGGAACACGTCGTAGGTCTCGGCGAGCTGGCGCCACGGGAAGCCCGGCCAGAAGTGGGGATCGGTCCGGACCAGGCGGTCGGGGGAGGCCATGATCGCGCCGAGCGGATACTCGGCGCCCGCGGCACGCCGGATGGCCGCCGACATGCGGAGCAGCCGCGCCGTGCGGATGCTCGGCCGGCGAACCTCCGGCGACTCGATGTCGAGCGCGAACGAGTCGAACCCGTTGCCGCTGCCGGTCTCGAACCGGATCGTCCGGACGGCCCGGTGCAGGTCGAGCCGGAGGTCGCGGAAGCCCGGCAGGTACCACGCCACCACATCGAGCCCCCGTCGGTGCGCGGCGTCAACGATCGCCCCCACGCCCTCCGGGTGCACGAACGGCCGGCTGCGGTGGTAGTTCGAGCTCTGCAGGTAGATCGTCCGGATGCCGTGCGCGGCCATGGACCGGACCGAGGGCACCGGGTGCTCCCACACGTCCGTATCGTAGATGTCGATCCAGGTGCCGAGCCCCTCGTACGGCTCCGTGGCCCGGGGTGACGCCGGTCCTTCGGAGCCGGACACGGCAGATCCGGGCGCCCCCGCGCCGGAGGAGGAGCCACGGGCGGGCCCCCTCGCCGGCTCGAGCCACCGGGTCGTCGACCGATCTGACGACGCGGGCCGCCCCCCCGCCGATCGGACGTCCTCGGGCGAACCCACGAAGGCCGCGAGCCCCACCAGACAGAGCAGCGCGCACGCGCGCGCGACCATCGACCTCATGCACCATCCCCTCTGGCGGCGCCGTTCCCGGAGAACAGAGAACGTCCGGATCCGTCCCAAGGTTCGGTTCGATCAGGAACGGGCTTGAATCGGTCGGGCTCGGTTCGGATCGCCGGAGGTGGGGGTCGCGCCCGCTAGGATGGCGCTCCTCGGAGGACCTTGGGAGCGAACGGACGATGGGAGACGACGGGACCGCGGCGGACCGGCTGCTCGAACGCTACTGGGAGGGGCTGCTCGAGGCGGAGCCGCTGCTCGGGACGGCCATCGGCGACGAGCGCTTCGACGACCGCCTCCCCGACCCAGGACCCGACGGTCGAGCGGAGCGCGAGCTCCTCCACCGCGGCGCGCTCGAGGAGCTCGGGCTGCTCGAGGTCGGCGAGCTCGACGAGGACCGGCGGGTCAGCCTCGACATCCTCGAGGCGATCGCGCGCCGCGACCTCGCGGTCCTCGAGCACCGTACGGACCGGCTGAGCGCCGTGAGCCACCTCTGGGGTCCCGCGGGTCTGGTGGGCGAGCTCGCGTCGCTCCAACGCGCCGACACGCCCGAACGCATCGAACGCTACGCGGCTCGGATCGCCGCGACCCCGGCCTTCTACGACGCCGAGCTCGAGATCATGCGCGAGGGGATCGCCGACGGGGTCACGGCCCCGCGGATCGTCGCCGAACGCGCGCTCGCACAGACCGAGCGGCTCATCGAGGCGGGCGCCGAGGGCTCGCCCGCCCTCGCGCCCGTCCCCGCCGAGGACGCCGACGGGCGTTCGCGCCTGGCCGCCGTGATCGCGGACCACCTCCTGCCGGCGCTCGAGCGGTACCGCCAGGGCGTCCGCGACTACCTGCCGAACGCGACGGAGACGATCGGCCTGAGGGACCTCCCGGGCGGCGAGGCGATGTACGCGGCCCAGATCCTGTCGTGGACGACGCTGGAGCTCGACGCGCGCGAGGTTCACGAGCTCGGCACCGCCGACCTCGAGAAGATCCAAGACGAACGCGCGCGCGCGGCCGCGATCCTCGGCCACCCCGACCCCGCCGCCGCCGAGGCCGCGATCTCGCAGGATCGGGCGTTCCGCTTCGGGTCGCCGGAGGAGCTCAAGGCGACCGCGGAGGAGCAGGTCCGGAGGAGCTGGGACCTGGCGCCGACGTGGTTCGGGAGGGTCCCGAGCGCCAACTGCGAGGTCCGCCTCGTCGAGGAGTTCCGCGAGGCCGACATGCCGTTCGCGTTCTACAACCAGCCCACCGAGGACGGATCCCGGCCAGGCGTGTACTACGTGAACGGTTTCGACCTGGCCCGCAAGCCGAAGCATCAGCTCGCCCCGACCACGTATCACGAGGCCAACCCGGGCCACCACTTCCAGGTCGCGCTGGAGCAGGAGATGGAGGGCCGGCCGGCGCTGCGTCGGTTCGGCGGCTTCCTGGCCGGGAGTGCGTTCACCGAGGGATGGGGCCTGTACAGCGAGCGGCTGGCCGACGAGATGGGTCTGTACCTGGATGAGGCCGAACGACTGGGCATGCTCGACCTGCAGGGGATGCGGGCGGCCCGCCTGGTCGTGGACACAGGCATCCACGCGCTCGGGTGGACGAGGGAGCGCGCGATCGAGACGCTCGAGGGCGCCGGGCTGCCCCTCGTCGAGGCCACGATCGAGACCGATCGTTACATCACGATGCCCGGGCAAGCGCTCTCCTACAAGATCGGGCAGTTCGAGATCGAACGGCAGCGCGCGGCCGCGTCGGAGCGCCAGGGCGCCGGGTTCTCGCTCCGCGCGTTCCACGACCGCCTGCTCGCGCTGGGATCGCTCCCGCTCGCGGCGCTCCGCCGCGAGCTCGCTCCGTAGCCCGGCGAAGGACTTACGCCGGGGGCCGAACAGCTATGACCCGGCCGGCCCTTGAGCCCGAACCGGCGAGCTCCCGATACCTACGGTGTCGAAAGGAGCGTGTCCATGCGCAACGTGAGGAGAGGGGTCGTCTTGGGGGCGATCGTCCTGATGGTGATCGGCGGCTCGGTTCCCGCCTCCGCGAAGGCTCCCCTGAAGGAGGTCTTGACGGACGAAGGGTGGTTCACGTTGCCAGACATCCCCTGTGACGGGTTCACGCTCATCGAGACCATGGACTCCGAGGCGATCACGGTGACCACGTTCTTCAAGAAGGCGGGCGACCCGATCAAGATCGCGACCCGTGCGAACTTCTTCGGGACGATCACGAACACGGTCAGCGGCCACACGTTCCGCGATCACGCGTCGTTCACCGAGACGATCAACGTCCCCGAGGGCACCACCACGGTCAACGGGATCAGCTACCACTACATCGTGGGCGGCATGGGACAGGTGTACGCCGAGGTCGGCCACAAGATCAGCGTGACCGCGACCGGCGAGGTGATCTTCCAGGGCGGTCAGGACGACCTCGCGTCGGACCCAGACCTGTTGAGCCTCTGCGACAGCATGACGTAGCGGTTCGAGCGACGACGACGCCCGAGAGGGCGGGCCCAGGGCCCGCCCTCCGTTCGTTTGACGGCCGCGGACCGGATGCGACACGCTGCGTGGTCCCGACGCGAGGACCGACCAGGTGACCCACGACATCGACCGGACGCGCCTGCGCGACCTCATGCGGCGCGAGCTCGACCGCTTCGAGCAGGATCACCCGCGCTCGCGTGAGCTGTTCGAGGGCGCCAAGGCCAACCTCCTGGCGGGGGTCCCGATGCCGTGGATGAGTGAGTGGGCCGGCCCGTACCCCGTCTTCGTGGCCGAGGCACGCGGCGCCAGGTTCACCGACGTCGACGGCCGCGAGTACATCGACCTCTGCCTGGGCGACACCGGGTCGATGACCGGCCACGCCCCGAAGGAGGCGGTCGATGCGATCGCCGAGCAGGCGGCGAAGGGCATCACCCTCATGCTGCCGACCGAGGACGCGGCGTGGGTGGGCGCCGAGCTGCAGCGCCGCTTCGGCCTGCCCTTCTGGCAGTTCTGTTTGACCGCCACCGACGCGAACCGGTTCACGATCAGGCTGGCGCGGGCGATCACCGCCCGGCCGAAGATCCTGGTCTTCAACTACTGCTACCACGGCTCGGTGGACGAGACGATCGTGACGATCGAGGGCGGCGTGCAGGGCCCCCGAATCGGGAACATCGGAGCGCCCATCGACCCGACCGCGACCACGAGGGTGGTCGAGTTCAACGACGTGGACGCGCTCGTGGCGGCGCTCGCGCACGAGGACGTTGCCTGCGTGCTCGCCGAACCGGCGCTCACGAACATCGGGATCGTCCTGCCCGAGCCGGGGTTCCACGACGCGCTCCGAACGCTGACGCGTGAACACGGCACATACCTGGTGATCGACGAGACCCACACGATCTGCGCCGGGCCCGGCGGCGCGACGCGGGCGTGGGGATTGGACCCCGACTTCCTGACGGTCGGCAAGCCGCTCGCGAGCGGGGTGCCCGCGGCCTGCTACGGGATGAGCGCCGAGGTCGCCGAACGCACCGACGCCTTCATGCGGTCGCTCCCCACGACCGACGTCGGGGGGATCGGCGGGACGCTCTCGGGCAACGCGCTCTCGCTGGCCGCGATGCGGGCCACGCTCGAGTACGTCCTCACCGACGCGGCGTTCGAGCGGATGATCGGGCTGGGCGAGCGCTGGGCCGACGGCGTCTCGGCGGCGATCAGGGAGCACGACCTGCCGTGGGAGGTGCAACGGATCGGATGCCGGGCCGAGTACTGGTTCACGCCCACGCCGCCCCGGACCGGGGGCGACGCAGCGGCCGCCGACGACCATGAGCTCGCGAGGTTCACGCACCTGTACGCGCTCAACCGCGGCATCCTGCTGACGCCGTTCCACAACATGGCCCTGATGTCCCCCGCGACCACCGAGGCCGAGGTCGACGCCCACTCGACCGTGTTCGACGAGATGGCGGCCGAGTTGACCGGCTGAGACACCCGGCGGGGCAACCCACAGGGCAAGCAAGGGCAAGCGCCGCGCGCGCTCGGCGTCGTACGCTCGGGCTCATGGCGGACGCGATCGGACGGCTCCACTGGATCGTGATCGACACCGTCGATCCCGCGGGGATCGCGCCGTTCTGGTGCGCGCTCCTCGGCGTCGTGGAACGGGGCTGGTTCGGCGACGACTACCTGATGCTGACGGCCGACGGGGGCGCACCGCCGGTCGCGTTCCAGCGGGTGCCGGAGGCCAAGTCGGTCAAGAACCGGCTCCACGTCGACCTCGCGGTCGACGATCTCGACGAAGCCTTCGCGAAGATCGTCGCCCTCGGCGGTTCGGCCGTCTCGGACATCCTGGAGATGCCTGGGGGCTACCGCTGGCGCGTGATGGCCGACCCCGAGGGCAACGAGTTCTGCATCGTCCCGCGGGACCAGGATTGAGCCCCGCTCACGCGCCGTCGGCGCGCAGCACCTGCCGGATCGAAACGCGACCGGGCCGCAGCAGCGCGCGGGAGTAGATCGTCGTCGCGATCGGGATCAGCGCCACGGTCGCGCCCACCGAGATCAGGATCGAGGCCACCACCTCCCACGCGGCCGCCTCCCCCAGGGCGATCCTGGTCGGCATGACGAGCGGGGAGGAGAACGGCAGGAGCGACGCGACGGTCGCCAGCGTCGAGTCCGGGTTGCTCGTCGCACTCAGCCCGATGAAGAACGAGCCCAGGATCAGGATCGTGAGCGGCGTCATCGTCGTCTGGAGGTCCTCCTGCCGCGTGACGATCGATCCCGCAACCGCGAACAGGCCGGCGTAGAAGAAGAAGCCGAGGACGAACCACACCAGCACGAGCCCGATCGTCGCGACCGCGCCCGAGGGGAACTCGAGCGCGCCCACCGCGGCCGACACGAACAGGCCTACCAGGCCGATCAGCAGAAGCTGCCCGAGCCCCAGGAGTCCGATGCCGAGGATCTTGCCGCGCAGCAGGTGCGACGGGCGGACCGTCGCCAGCAGCACCTCCACCACCCGCGAGGACTTCTCCTCGACCACCCCGGCCGCGACCCAATAGCCGTACGCGAACAGCTGCCCGTACAACAGGAGCACGCCGACGAACACCACGGTCGCGGTCTCGCGGCTGCGGGTGTCCACCGGCTCGAGCGCGTCGATAGGGAGCGGTGACTGCAGGAGCGCGGCGTCGACCTCCTCGGGCGTGAGCCCCGCCGTGATGAGCGCTCGCCGCGAACGCTCCCGGACCGAGACCGCCTGGATCAGCCCGACGAGCTGGTCGGGTGGCTCGGCGCGCACGACGATCTCGGCGGCGTCGACGAGCGCGGCATCGGTCTCGCCGGCGTCGACGGCGCGGCGCGCCTCGGCTTCGTCCGCGAGCTCACGCACGGTGACCTCGATGCCCACAGCGCCGGCCGCCGCACGCACCTCGCGCCCGAGGGTGTCGGATCCCTCCCCCACGACGACCAGGTCGAAGCTCGTCGGGCGGTTGAAGATCGCCGAGATCACGATGACGCCCGTCAGCAGCAGCAGCGTGATCGCCGTCGAGACCTGGAAGCCTCGGTCGCGCGCACGCTCGACGAACTCGCGCCGCGCGACGATCGGCCACAGGCGCCCCCGAACGGTCATCGTGCGACCTCACGGCGGAAGATCTCGGACAGGCTCGGCCGGACGACGCTGAAGTGCCTTACCGATCCCGCCGCCCGCGCCACGTCGAGCACGTCCGACTCGGTCGCGCCGTCGAGCTCGACGATCGCGCCCTCGGCCAGCGGTTCGAGCACGCGGACGCCCGGGACGCGGTCGAGCCATCCGTCCGGAGCCCCCGCCACCTCGACGCGGACCAGGCGCCGCGTGTCGCGGGCGCGCAGGTCCGCGATGCGACCCGACGCCACGATCCGCCCGCGGTCGATCATCACCACGGACTCGCAGAGCCGCTCGACGAGCTCGAGCTGGTGGCTCGAGAACACGACCGGAGCGCCGTCGTCGGCCTGCCGGCGAAGGATCTCCGAGAGGACGTCGACGCCGACCGGGTCAAGGCCCGAGAACGGCTCGTCGAGCACCAGCACCTCCGGCCGGTGCACGAGCGCGGCCGCGAGCTGGACGCGCTGTTGATTGCCGAGCGAGAGCGACTCGGCCCGGTCGCGGGCTCGATCGGCTAAGCCGAGCAGCTCGATCATCCGATCGGCCTGCGAGCGCGCGTCCTCGCGTTCGAGGCCGTGGAGGCGGGCCAGGTAGACGAGCTGATCGAGCACGCGCATCTTCGGGTAGAGGCCGCGCTCCTCGGGCAGGTAGCCGAACCGGCGTCGCGTCTCGGCATCGACGTCGCGGCCGCGCCAGCGCACCCCGCCGGCGTCGGCCTGCAGCACGCCGAGAGCGATCCGCATCGCCGTCGTCTTGCCGGCCCCGTTCGGGCCTACGAACCCGACCATCTGCCCGGCCGCGACGCGGAAAGACACGTCGTCGAGCGCGACGACCTCGCCGAAGCGCCGCACCAAGCCGACGAGCTCGAGCGCCTCGGTGGTCGACAGCGCCGCGGTCACGACGACCCGAGGGTGAGGACGGCCTTGCCTCGCACGCGCCGTTGGAGCAGCGCGCTCACTCCCGACACCGAGTCGGTCCACGGAACCACCAGGCCGAGCTCGACCCGCAGTCGCCCGCTCCAGACCAGTTCGACGAGCCTCGCGAGCTCCGCCGTCCCGAGGCGGCCCTCGAGCAGCTCGTGCGTCACGAAGTACCCCCTGAGCGTCGGCCGGCCGCGACGGTAGAACCCACGCGCGTCGAACGTGGTGGGCTCGTTCGAAGAGTTCCCGAACGACACGACGGTCCCGTCCGGCGACACGCGGGTGAGCGCGGCCGCCAGGCTCGGGCCGCCCACCGACTCAAGGATCAGGTCGAGGGGCTCCCCCTCCGCCTCGAGGCCGACGACGACCTCGTCGGCTCCGAGCTCGCGGAGACCTTCCCCGCGCTCGGGGCTGCCGACTACGGCCGTCACCTTCGCGCCGGCATCGTGCGCGAGCTGGACGGCGAACCGGCCGACCCCACCCGCCGCTCCCGTGATCGCGACGCTCGATCCGTCGAGCGACCCACCGAGCGCGAGCGTGCAGAGCGCGGTGAGGCCCGCGACCGGAAGCGTCGACGCCGTCTCGAACGAGAGGTCGTCGGGGATCTGCGCGAGATGGCCGGAGCGCACGGCGACGCGTTCGGCCCACCCGCCGCCGCTCGCCCACGCGGCGACGCGGGTCCCGGCGGGCGGGCTCGAGCCGTCGAGCGCCGGCTCGGCGATCACGCCCGCGACGTCCCACCCCGGACGCCACCCGTCCCCGGCGGTGCGTAGCGCCGTGCACTCGCCTCGGTTCAGCGAGCAGGCCCGGACCTCCACCACTGCGACGCCGTTGGCGGGGACGGGTTCGTCGACGTCGCGCAGCTCGATGCCGCCGGGCGCGGCCGGGGCGGCGACCAGTGCCCGCATCAGGTGACGATCTGGTGCGCCATCGAGAAGCCTCGCTGCTGCCGGCGCTCGGCCTGGATCAGGTGCACGACCGCGTTGATGAGCGCCAGGTGCGTGAAGGCCTGCGGGAAGTTCCCGAGGTGACGCCCGGTGACGACGTCGATCTCCTCCGCGTAGAGCTGCAGGGGGCTCGCGAATGACAGGAGCTGGACCTGCCGGTCCGACAGGAACGCGTACTCGGCGATCGGGGGGAAGGGGCTCCCCTCCGCGAACCGCATCGTGCGCTCGGCGCCGGCCATCGTGCGGATAGTAGCGACCTCACGAGCCGCGTTACGGATCACCCGTGGCCCGCACGGACGGCTCGACGCTAGGCGGCCGTCGCGGCTCCCGCGTCCTCGCGCTCGAGCGCGATCGAGAGCACCTCGTCGATCGTTTCGACGGGATGGAACGCGATCTCCTCACGCACCTGCTCGGGGACGTCGTCCAGGTCCCCCTCGTTCCGCTTGGGCAGGATGACCTCCTTGAGCCCGGCACGATGCGCGGCGAGCACCTTCTGCTTGACGCCGCCGATCGGCAGCACCCGGCCCTGCAGCGTCACCTCGCCGGTCATCCCGACCGTACTCTTCACCGGCGTGTCCGAGAGCAACGAGGCGATCGCCGTCACCATCGTGACGCCGGCGCTCGGACCGTCCTTGGGCACCGCGCCCGCGGGCACGTGCACGTGGAACCGGCCGCCGAGGTTCGACGGGTCGATCCCGAGCTCGCGCGCATGCGAGCGCACGTAGCTCAGCGCGATCTGGCCCGACTCCTTCATGACGTCGCCGAGCTGACCCGTGAGCATCAGCGGATCCTTTCCGTCGCCCTCGAGCCGCGTGGCCTCGATGAACAGGACGTCACCGCCGGTGCCGGTGACAGCGAGCCCGGTCGCGACGCCGGGCACGCTCGTGCGCTCGGCGGCCTCGAAGAAGAACCTCGGCCGTCCCAGGTACTCGCGGATGTCGGCGGCTGCGACCCGAACGGGGGCCTGCGCCTGGCCGCTCGCGACCCGCGTCGCCACCTTGCGGAGCACCTTGCCGAGCTCACGCTCGAGGTTCCTGACGCCGGCCTCCCGGGTGTAGTCGCCGACGACCTGCCGGAGCGCGTCGTCGGTGATCTCGACCTCGTCCGAACGCAGACCGTTGCGCTCCTCCTGCCGCGCGAGCAGGTGGTCGCGCGCGATCGCGATCTTCTCGTCCTCGGTGTAGCCGTCGAGACGGATGACCTCCATCCGGTCGAGCAGCGCGCCCGGGATCGTCTCGGACACGTTCGCGGTCGAGATGAACAGCACCTCGGACAGGTCGAGGTCGACCTCGAGGTAGTGGTCTCGGAACGTGTGGTTCTGCGCGGGGTCGAGCACCTCGAGCAGCGCGCTCGAGGGGTCGCCGCGCCAGTCGGCGCCGACCTTGTCGACCTCGTCGAGCATCATGACGGGGTTCTTCGTGCCGGCCTCCTTCAGGGCACGCACGATGCGGCCCGGCAGCGCGCCGACGTAGGTGCGCCGGTGTCCGCGGATCTCGGCCTCGTCGTGGATGCCGCCGAGCGAGATCCGGACGAACTTGCGACCGAGCGCCCGCGCGACGGACTCGCCGAGCGACGTCTTGCCGACGCCCGGAGGCCCGACGAGCGTGAGGATCGCGCCGGAACCCCGGCCGGACGAGGGCCCCAGCCCGCGCTCCTGGCGCAGCTTGCGCACCGCGAGGTACTCGACGATCCGGTCCTTCACGTCGGACAGGCCGGTGTGGTCCTCGTCCAGGATCGCGCGCGCCGCGTCGATCTCGAGGTTGTCCTCCGTGCGGATGTCCCACGGGATCTCGGTCATCCAGTCGAGGTAGGTGCGGATCCAGCCGTACTCCGGCGACTGCTCGGACATCGCCTCGAGGCGGCCGAGCTCGCGCTCGGCCTCCTTGCGCGCGCCCTCGGGCATGTTCGCGTCGGCGATCTTCTTGCGGTACTCCTCCACGATCCCCTCGCCCGACTCGTCGCCAAGCTCCTTGCGGATCGCGTCCATCTGCTGGCGAAGGATGTACTCGCGCTGGTTCTTCTCCATACCGTCACGGACGTCGCTGCGGATCTTGTCCTTCAGCTCGAGCTCGGCCAGGACCTCCTTGGCCCAGTCCAGCACCTTCTCGAGCCGCTGTTCGACGTCGAGCGTCTCGAGGACCTCCACCTTCCGCTCGATCGACAGGTCCGGCGAGTAGCCGGCCGTGTCGGCGACCTGACCTGGGTCGGACAGACCGCGGAGGAAGTCGGCGACCTCGGGGACGCCTCGAGCCTCGACGATGCTCTCCACCACCGCCCGGTATTCGCGCGCGAGCGCGAGGGACCGCTCGGAGGGGATCTCGGGGTCGGGACGGGGTTCGAACTGCACCCACGTGGTCTCGCCGGTCCCGGCGACGCCGGTCCCGACGACGGCACGGACCACGCCGCGGATGACGAGGGCTTCGAGGCCGCTGCGCAGCCGGCCCACGTCCTCCACCTTTGCGACGGTGCCGATCTTCGCGTAGCTCGAGCCGATCCGGGGCACGAGCAGGAGGTCGCCGCCCGAGGACTCGGAGGCGGCGAGAGCGCGGCGGGCCTCGTCGGACTCGATCGTGAGGGTCACGACCATGCCCGGCAGGACCACGCCCGAGGTGAGAGGCAGGAGCGGCAGGATCTGGGTGTCGAGCTGTGCCATGTCGGATTCTCCTCGAAGAGTCGTCTCGGCCGAATCAACGCGCTGCTCAGGCACGGTATTCCCCGGGTGTAAGCAGGATTACAGGGTGGCGGCGATCTCGCCGAGGTGGGCCGCGATCTCGTCGAAGGGTCGATACCTAGATCGGTATCGACGGCCGGCACGGATGCCGATGGGCCTATCCTGCAGTGAGGTGTTCGAGCGCTTCACCGACCGGGCCCGTCGAGTCGTGGTCCTCGCCCAAGAAGAGGCGAGGATGCTCAACCACAACTACATCGGGACCGAGCACATCCTGCTCGGCCTCGTGCGCGAGCGGGACGGTGTCGCCGCCAAGGCGCTCGACAGCCTGAATATCAAGCTCGACGCGGTGCGTCGGGAGGTCGAGGATGCCATCGGTCAGGGCCAGGCGACGCCGGCGGGTCACATCCCGTTCACGCCCCGCGCCAAGAAGGTCCTGGAGCTCTCGCTCCGGGAGGCCTTGCAGCTCGGGCACAACTACATCGGGACCGAGCACATCCTGCTCGGCCTGATCCGCGAGGGCGAGGGTGTCGCCGCGCAGGTCCTGCAGAAGCTCGGCGCCGACCTCGACCGCGTCCGCCAGACCGTGATCCAGATCCTGTCCGGCTACGCGGCGGGCGCGGAGGTTCGCAAGGTCGAGGGCGGCGCCGAGACGGAGGAGCTCGCCGCGGAGATGGAGGTGGAGCCCGCCACGGAGATCGCCCCCGCCCCCATACCCGCTGCCGAGGATGCACCGATGTGCCCGAACTGCTTCGCCGCGCTCGACGAGACCCTCGCGGTCAAGGCGATGGAGACGACGTTGGAAGGCGAAGACCTCTCGGTGAAGATCGCGTACTGCAGCCGATGCGGGGTCGCGCTCGGCACGATCACGTAGCCGGCGGCGCGAGCCGAAGCACCGTCCCGTCGTCGAGGATCGGCAGCCAGAGCGAGCCGTCCTCGAACACCATGACCTGGTTCGCGTTGATCAACCCGTGGTCCGAGACGGTCGCGATCGCTACGACCTCCTGCGTGGACGGATCGATGCCCGCGAGCTCCGGCCCGATCTCGGTCGCCACCCACAGGGTCGTGCCGTCGAACGCCAGCCCGTCCGGGGCCACCGGCGTCTCGACCGTCGCGACGACCTCGTTGGTCGACGGATCGATCGCCTGCACGTGGTCGACGTCGGTGCAGGACACCCACAGGAAGCCGCCGGCCTCCGCCATGATCTGTGGTCCCTGCTCGGTCGTGATCTCGGCGACGACCTTCCCGTTCGCGGGGTCGATCCGCGTGATCGTCCCGTCGAAGTAGCTCGAGACCCAGATGTCGTCGAACGCGAACGTCGCGAACCTCGGCTGGAGCCCGACCTCGACCTGGTCGACCGTCTCGTTGGTGCCGGGATCGATGCGCGCGACCACGCCGTCGTCCTCGCACACCACCCAGATCGACCCGTCGGCGACGGCGAGCCCCTCCGGCGCCGCGCAGACGTCGATGTCGGCCACGGCCTCGTTCGACGAGGGGTCGATGCGCGAGACCGTGTCGTCGCCCGAGTTCGAGACCCAGACGCCCCCCTCCCCGACCGCGACCTCGAGCGGAACCGACCCGACGCCGATCGTCGCCAGGATCGCCCCGGTTGCCGGATCGATCCTCGAGACGGACCCTCGCTTCGCGTCGATGTCCGCATTGACCACCCAGAGCGATCCCTCGCCCGACGCGATGCCGATCGGGTCCGCGCCGCCTGTGATCGTGGCTTCCACGACCGCGCCCGCTTCGGGACCGGTCCCGGTCGGTCCGGTAACCTTCTCGCCGGTCGGAGACGTGGCGGACGTTGCACCCTCGTCGCCGTCGCCCGAGCACCCCCCGAGCAGCGCGAGGGCGCCCGCGAGCGCGAGCGCGGTCAGGCGCGGAGCCACTCTCTCCATCGTCATGCGATACGTGCCGCGACGCTCGCCGAGACGGGCCCGGTTCTCCCTGGGCAGGAAACCGCAACCCCGGGCGCGTCAGCGGGCCTATCCTTGCCTCGATGACCGAGGCCGAGGGGGCGCGGGCGCTCTTCAAGCAGGTCGCCGACCGCGTCGACGAGCGGCTGTTCGGCGTGCGTCAGCCGCTCGGGCTGGTGATGGTCGGCATCCTCACGGGCAACCACGTCCTGATCGACGACGTCCCCGGGGTCGGCAAGACGACGCTGGTCCGGATGCTCTCGACGCTGCTCGGCCTCCGGTTCCAGCGGGTGCAGTTCACACCCGACCTGATGCCGAGCGACATCACCGGCACCTCGGTCCTGAACCTCAAGACCAACGACTTCGAGTTCCGGCCGGGCCCGCTGTTCACGCAGGTCCTCCTCGCCGACGAGATCAACCGCGCGACCCCCAAGACGCAGGCGGCCCTCCTGGAGGCGATGCAGGAGCGCCAGGTGACCGTCGACGGCGAGACCCATCCGCTCCCCGACCCGTTCTTCGTCCTCGCGACGCAGAACCCGATCGAGCTCGAGGGCACGTTCCCGCTGCCCGAGGCACAGCTCGACCGTTTCCTGCTCCGCGTCAAGCTCGGGTACCCCGACGAGCGCGAGGAGCTCCGGATCCTGCAGACCCAGCCGGCCGAACGCACCCTGCCGCGGGAGCCGCTCGCCGACCGGCCGCCGCTGCGCGAACTCCGCGACGCGATCGCCTCGATCGGCCTCGAGCAGCCCGTCCGCGCCTACGTGGTCGCGCTCGCCCGCGCGACGCGCGACCATCCCGAGCTGTCGGTGGGTGCCAGCCCTCGCGCCGTCGAGCAGATGGGCGACGCCGCACGCGCGTTCGCGATGCTCGACGGCCGCGACTACGTCCTGCCCGACGACGTGAAGACGCTCGCCGAACCCGTCTTCGGCCACCGGCTCGTCCCGACCACCGACGCGAGGATCCGCGACCGGAGCGCCGACGAGATCCTTCGCGAGATCCTGCGCTCGGTCCCCGTGCCCACCGAGCTCGACACCTAGGGGCCCCCACGGACACGGCGGAACGACGCCAGATCGCGCTCTACGTCGCGGGCATCGTCGGGGTGTTCGCGGTCGCGTGGGGAGAGATGGTCGTCCTGCTGTGGGCGTCGGCGATCGCGGCGATCTCGATCGCGTCGTCGCTGTGGGCGCGTTCGGCGCTCCGCGGCGTGAGCGTCGAGGTTGCGTTCGAACCGTCGAGGGCGTTCGTGGGCGAGGACGTCACGCTGCGCGTCCAGATCGCGAACGAGAAGCGCCTTCCCCTCCCGATCGTCCGTCTGCTGGTCCGCTATCCCTCCAGCCTCCTGCCCGATGCGGACCCCGACCCCACCGCGCTCCGCGGTCACCGACGACGCCTCTCGATCGCGGGGCGGAGCGAGGTGGAGCTCCGCCTCCCGGTCGTGGTCACCACGCGCGGCGAGTACTGGCTCGAGGGTGTCGACGTCGTGGTCTCCGATCCGTTCGACCTCGCCCCCGTCAAGCACGAGGCGACGACGGACCGGCCGCTGCTCGTGATGCCCGAGCCCCGCGTCGGGATCCCGCTCCGGATCGCCCGGCGGCTGCCGTTCGGTTCTCCGGCGCCCTCCGCGCAGCTGTTCGAGGACCGGGAGCATTTCGCGGGCGTGCGCGACTACGAGCCCGGCGACCCGATGCACCACGTGCACTGGCGCCTGTCCGCCCACACGGGCAAGCTCCAGACGAAGCGCTACGAGCCGACGCGATCGGCCGAGGTCCTGTTCGCGCTCGACGTCGCGAACGGCGAACCGTTCTGGCACGCCGTCGACCCCGACACCGCGGAGGAGTCGATCGGCTGGACGTCGTACCTCGCCCGTCAGGCGATCCACGCGGGCTGGCGCACGGGTCTGGTCGCGAACACGCACCTGCGGCGCGGCCGCGGGCCGCTGCGCGTGCGGACCTCGGACTCGGCCGGCAACGAGGCGGCGTTGTTCGCGGCCCTCGCCCGCATGCCGAACCAACCGACCAGCGACCTGGGGCCCGTGCTGCGCGAGGTCGGCCGGCGGCTGGTCCGACGAACCACCGTCATCGTGGTCTCGCCGCGGCCCGGCCCAGCGCTGTCCCATGAGATGGAGGTGCTCCGCCGGCGCGGGTGCGACGTGATCCACCTCTCGCCGCTCGAGGCGTTCCGAAGGGCGGCGTCGTGACGCGCCCGGCCGCGGCCTCGTGATGGCGACCGCCTGGGTCGGCACCACCCGGCCCGAGGCCCGGGAGCTCCGCGCGTGCGGGCTCGCCGCGCTCGCCGAGGCCGGAGTCCTCGTACTGCCGGTGTGGCTCGTCCTGACCGAATCCCGCGGGTTGGAGATCGGCGTGGTGGCCCTCGCGGTGCCATTCGTGGTGGCCTACGTGGGCGGTGCGATACTGGCGTGCCGGTTCCGGGCCTCGCGTAACGTCGCGTTCGGGGCGGCGATGCTCGCCATCGTGGCGGGGATCTGGCTCGGACACGGCGACCTCAACCGGACCGTGTTCGCGGTCCTGATCTGCCTGTTGGTGTCGCTCCGGCTCGTCACGCTCGCGCTGCGGGACTGGCGGGTGCCGATCCACGCGGAGGTCGGCTGGTTCGCGCTCGCGCTCGGGCTCGAGGTGATGGTCGCCGCCGGCGCGACCGACGAGTGGCGCGGCCCGCTGCTGCTGTTCGTGCCGCTGTTCTTCGTGGCGGCGCTCGCCAGCCGCGCGAGCACGGTGTGGACCTCGGGCGGCGCCGGCGAGCTCGACGAACGTGTCCGGGCCGCATGGATCCGTCGGGCGCTCCTCGCGACCCTGGCGTTGGTGGGCGCGATGGCCACGGCGGTGATCCTGAGCGTTGAGGGCGGCGTGTTCGACCGCATCGGCGTCTGGCTGACCCCGGCGGCGAACGCCGTCGCCTCGTTCATCGCATGGGTGCTGTCGCAGGCCGCACGGCCGATCTTCTTCCTCGTCGATCTGCTCGGCATCGACCCCGACCGCGTGCGCGAATTCTTCGACCGGCTGCGGGAGCGGGCGGCGGGTGGTGCGATCGAAGGGCGCCACGCCGGACCGCCCGAGATCTGGCAGCGGATGCTCGGGTTCCTCGTGTTCGCGGCCATCGGGTACGCGGTCTTCCGGGCGATCCGACACTTCCGCCCGCCGGCCGGCGCCGAGCCCGAACCCCGTGTTCCGGGGACCCAGACCGAGACGGCGCTCGAGGCCCGGATCGCCGCGCCGGCCCGGTCGCGGCTCCGCCGCGAGCTGCCCGCCGACGCGGTGCGCCGCTGGTACGCCGAGACCCTCCTCGGGCTCCGGCGGCTCGACGTCGTGCGCGAGCCGTGGCAGACGCCGACCGAGTTCGCGCCCGTCGTGGCCGAGGCCGTACCCGCCTGCGCGGACGAGTTCGCGCGGTTGACGCACGCGTACGAGGACGTTCGCTACGGGAGCCTGCGTCTGGATCGAGGCGCGCTGCGCGACCTCGAGGACGGTCAGAAGCGCATCGCCGCAACGCTCCGAGAGGGTTGACGCCTTCGATACCATGGCCGGTTCCATGAGCGATCCCGCGATCGTCGTCCAGGGCCTGGTGAAGCGCTACGGGAAGGTGGTGGCGCTCGACGGTATCGACCTCGATGTGCCGCCTGCCACCGTCCTCGGGCTGCTCGGCCCGAACGGCGCCGGAAAGACCACCGCGGTCAGGATCCTGACCACGCTCCTGCGTCCCGACGCAGGTAGCGCGACGGTCGCCGGATTCGACGTGGTGCGCCAGGCGGAGGAGCTCCGCCACGTGATCGGCCTGGCGGGGCAGAACGCCGCGGTGGACGAGAACCTCACCGGCCTGGAGAACCTCGAGATGGTGGGCCGGCTGTACCACGTCCCCGCCACCGAGGCGCGCCGCCGTGGCGAGGAGCTCCTCGAGCGCTTCGAGCTCACGGCCGCCGCCCATCGGACGGCCAAGACGTACTCGGGGGGCATGCGCCGGCGCCTGGACCTCGGCGCGAGCCTGGTGGGCCGCCCGCAGATCCTGTTCCTGGACGAGCCCACGACCGGTCTCGACCCCCGGAGCCGGCTCGAGATGTGGGACATCATCCGGGAGCTCGTGAACGAGGGGACGACCCTGCTCCTGACCACGCAGTACCTCGAGGAGGCGGACCGTCTGGCCGACAAGATCGCCGTGATCGACCTCGGGAAGGTGATCGCGGAGGGGACCTCGGACGAGCTCAAGGCACGCGTCGGCGGCGAGGTGCTCGCGCTCCGGGTCGCCGACCGCGAACGTGCCGCGGAGGCGGCAGGCGAGGTCCTGGGTCTCGGTCCGGGCGGCGGCAACGTCGACAACAACACGGGAGAGATCACGATCCCGGTCGGTTCGGAGGGGACGGCGATCCTCACCGAGGCGGTCCGGCGGCTCGATGCCCCGGGGATCCGGCTCGCGGACATCGGTCTGCGGCGCCCGACCCTCGACGACGTGTTCCTGGCGTTGACCGGTCACGCGGCGGAGGGAGGCTCCGAGGACGAGCCGTCCGAAGACGGGGATCGCTCGAAGAAGCGGAAGCGGGACAAGGAGCGGGCGCGAACATGAGCGCGATCACCGAAACCCTCCGTCAGCCCGGCCGGCTGAGCGCCACGGTCTCGGACTGGTGGGTGCTGACGTGGCGGAACCTGCTCACGTACATCCGCAAACCGGACCTGCTCGTCTTCTCGACGATCCAGCCGGTGATGTTCGTCCTGCTGTTCGTCTACGTGTTCGGGGGAGCGTTCAAGCTGATCCTCCCGGCCAGTGTCCCCTACGTCGATTTCCTGATGCCGGGGATCTTCGTGCAGACGGCGATCTTCGCTTCGACGCAGACGGGGGTCGGCCTCGCCGACGACCTGCAGAAGGGTCTGATCGACCGGTTCCGCTCGTTGCCGATGGCGCGTTCGGCGGTCCTGGCCGGCCGCACGGCGGCGGACACGGTCTCGGTCGCGATCCAGACGGTCCTGATGCTGATCGTGGCGTTCCTGATCGGCTACCGGATCCACGAGGGTCTCGCCGAGGCCCTCCTCGCCTTCATCGGCGTGGTCTCCGTGGGCTACGCGTTCACGTGGGTGGCGGCGTTCGCCGGCCTCTCGCTCAAGACCATCGAGGCCGTCCAGGCGGCCCTGTTCACGATCGTGTTCCCGTTCGTCTTCGTGAGCACGGCGTTCGTCCCGCTCGCCACCTTCCCGAGCTGGCTCCAGCCGTTCGTCGAGCACAACCCCGTGACCATCTGGGTGGACACGGTCCGCGTGCTCACGCTCGGCGACCTGTACAGCCCCCAGACCAGCGACCTGTTCGCGAACGTCAAGTCGCTCGGCACCCTCCTGTGGCTGTCGATCGTGTGGTTCGCCGGGTTCCTCGCGCTCTTCTCCTTCCTGGGCGTCCGCACCTACCGTCGAACCTAGACCGGCCGGGTTCGGCCCGATGCGGCCTCGGGGAACAATCCATCCGCACCCGTAGGTTGTCCCCACAGGCCGGTACAGTGACCGGAGCGCCGCCGATACCTGGAGGTCCGAGGGCATGTTCGGTTTCGAGGGCGAGAACGCTCGCGAGAAGGTCATCGTTCTGTTCACGATGTGTTTCGCGCTCGCGATGGCGATGCTCGACAACACGGTCGTCAACGTGGCGCTCCCCACGATCAGCCGCGAGCTGGGCGCCGGCGTCAGCGAGCTCCAGTGGATCGTCGACGGCTACGTGCTGGTCTTCGCCTCGCTGCTGCTGACCGGCGGCATCGCCGGCGATCGGTACGGCCGCAAGAAGATCTTCCTCGCCGGCCTCGCGATCTTCACGCTCGCCTCCGCGCTCTGCGGCCTGTCCCAGAGCACCACGCAGCTGATCGCGGCGCGGTGCCTCCAGGGCGTCGGAGCCGCGCTGCTGATGCCCGGCACCCTGTCGATCATCACGGTGACGTTCCCGCCCCACGAGCGGGCCAAGGCGATCGGGCTGTGGGCCGGGATGTCGGGCCTCGCGCTCGCGCTGGGCCCCACCGTCGGGGGCCTGATGGTCGAGCACCTCGGCTGGCAGTCGGTGTTCTTCCTGAACGTGCCGATCGGCATCATCGCCCTGCTCACGGCCTCGCGCACCGTCCGCGAATCCGTCTCGGAGGTCACCCGCGAGCTGGACATCCCCGGGCTGCTCCTGGGTTCGGGAGCGCTCTTCTGCGCCACCTACGCGCTGATCGAGGCCAACGAGAAGGGCTGGAGCGACCCGCTGATCGTGAGCATGCTGGTCGCCTCGGCCGTCCTGGCGGTCGCGTTCCTGCTGTTCGAGCGCCAGAGCCCCAAGGCGATGCTGCCCCTGCGCTTCTTCCGCATCCCGGCGTTCTCGGCCGGGGCCACGGTCGCGTTCAGCGTTTCCTTCGGCATGTTCGCCACGTTCTTCTTCATGTCGCTGTACATGCAGCTGATCCGCGGGTACAGCGCGTTCGAGGCCGGCGTCAGGTTCCTCCCGATGACCGTGATGATCATCATCGTCGCCCCCAACGCGGGGAGGTACGCGTCCAAGCACGGTTCCCGGATCCCCATGACGTTCGGCCTGATCCTCGCGGGCACCGGCCTCCTGCTCCTGTCGCTCATCTCGGTCGACACGCCGTACCTGCTGATGGCGCCGGTCTTCGTGATGATGGGCATCGGCATCGGCGCCACGATGGCGCCCATGACGGCCGCGGTCATGAACGCGGTGGGCCCCGAACGCGCGGGCCTCGGCTCCGCCACGACGAACACCGCCAGGGAGGTCGGCGGCGTGTTCGGCATCGCGCTGCTGGGCACGATCCTCACAACGAGGCTCAACGCCGTGTTCGCCCCCGCGGTGAGCGGGCTCGGCCTCCCGCCGACCACGCAGTCCGCGATCGAGGCCACGGCCGGACACGGCACGCTGGATCCGTCGCAGCTGACCGGGCTCCCGCCCGAGCAGCAGGGTGCGGTGGTCGCGGCCTTCCGCGACGCCTGGATGAGCGGCTTCCGCGTCTCGCTCGTGGTGGCCGGCCTGGTGCTGCTGGTCGCGGCGGTGGTCGCGAACCGGTTCATCCCCGGCCGTGCCCACGCTCGGGAGGTCACCGCCGCCGCCCGGGTGGATGAGTCGGCCCCCCTCGAACTGGCATAGGCTTCCCCTCGATGGAGGAGGACAAGGACCTCATCGAGCACATCGAGCAGCTCGCCCACGAGGAGCACGAGCTGTTCGACAAGGAATCGCGAGGCGAGGCCTCCACCAAGGAGCGCACTCGCCTCAAGGAGATCGAGGGAGAGCTCGAGGCTTCCTACGACCTGCTCCGGGCTCGGCGGGCGCGTCGTTCGGCCGGGTTGGATCCCGACGTCGAGCCCGTGATCGACGCCTCGCCCGTCGAGGAACCTACGCCCCGTAGTGGCGCACGGCTCGATCCGGGTCGGACGGGTCGAGGTCGTCGCGCTCTGCGACGCGGTCGTCTCCTCGAGCTCGCCCGGGTCCGGCTCGTACCCCGACGTGGACGAGCATCGCTGGCGCGAAGCGCGGGAGCGCCATCCGGAGGTCTTCGCCGACGATGGCCGATGGCGATTCCACGTCCACGTCTACGTCGTGCGCTCGATGGGCGAACCTTCCTGATGGACACGGGGGTCGGTCCGACATCGGCTCCGGCGTTCGGGTGGAGCGGGGTCGCCGGCAGCCTCCCGGCCGAGCTCGCGGAGGTCGGGCGTCGATCCGCTCGCCGTCGAGCTCGTCCTGATCAGCCACGTCCACGACGACCACATCGGGTGGAACGTCACCGACGCCGGAGCGCCGACCTTCCCGAACGCGCGCTACGTGATCCACCGGGCCGACTGGGACCTGATGGCGAACGCGACCGACGAGGAGGATCGGGAGATCTTCGCCGCGGTCCTCGAACCGCTCGAACGCGCGGGCGTCGTCGAGCTCTCGGAGGCCGCGTTCGACGTGACGGACGAGCTGCGGCTCGAACACGCGCCCGGGCACACGCCCGGGCACCAGGTGCTCGCGATCGACTCGGGCGGCGAGCGAGCGCTGCTCTCCGCCGACCTCGTGAACCACCCGGTCCAGCTCCTGCAGCCTGGACTCGCCGGCGCGAGCGACATGGATCCCGTCGAGGCGAACGCGACCCGCAGCGCCTGGCTCGAACGGATCGAGCGCGAGGGACGCACGGTCGCGCCGGCGCACTTCGCCGAGCCGTTCGGGACGATCGTCCGTGACGGCGACGTGCGGCGGTGGGAGCCGCTCGCTCGCTAGCGCCGGCCCGTCGCCGCGATCACGCGAGCCGCGTCGACTCTCGGGCTCGCTCACTCCGGCCACTCGCGGGGTCGTCGAACCCGTACTGCTTGTGCGATCCGTCGCAGAACGGCTTGTTCCGCGACTGCCCGCATCGGCACAGGGTCTGACGGTTGCGCACCTCGTACGGCGTCTCGTCCTCCGAAACGACCGGGATCCCGCCGCGGATCCAGTAGGACGCGTCGGGCTCGACGCCGACCGACGGCTCGAACGTGGGCTCGAGGGGCTCGGGGTCGGGCAGCACCGCGAACGCGAGCCGGCCCGACGGGCAGCGTTGCACCATCGCGGTGAACTCGGTCCGCACCTCCGGATCGTCCGCCTCCTCGACCATCTCCCACACGCCGGTCCGGACGTTGCGGCAGAACCCGGCATGGGTGCAGAGCGACAGGTCGTCGTACAGGACGTGGTTCGCCTCGCCCTCCCAGGCCTCGCGGCGCTGGGCGATCGGGCCGCGGTCGGCGGTCTCGGTGCCGTCGAACGGGATCCGTTCGTGCGTCGAGTCGCAGAAGGGCTTGGTCGACGACCGGCCGCAGCGGCAGAGCTCGTAGACCTCGCCCGGGGTCTCGAACGCGGGACCCTCGTCCCATGCGACCGGCTCGCCGCGCTCGGTCTGCACGATCGCCGTGCGCAGCAGGGGGACCCCGCCCTCGACGCGGTACGGGCCGTCCTTGGTGACGACGATCCTGCGCTCGTCCATCCGTGGAGTCTAAACGGCCCGTCTGGGACCGCTCGCCTCGGGGGAGCCGGCCGGCTCAGGGGGGGAGGAACGACCGCGCGAACCGCAGCGCCCGCCACGGGCGGCGTCCCGTCGCGACGAACCTGCCCCTCGCCACCCCTCGCCACCGCGTGATGCGCCCGTACGACACGAGGACCAGCGCGGAGGGCTCGGCCCGGATCGTGCAGTCCGCGTCGCCTTCGGCGGGTTCGATCGAGGCCGTGCCGTCGTCGACCCGAACCCGGAACGCCGGTCCCCCGCGGACCACGACCCGGTACGTCGTGCGGTCGCCGCGCGTCGCGTCGGGGTCGACGTACCAGGGCGCGAGCGTCGCCATGGCGCGGACCACCGTTCGGGCGTCGTTGCCCGCGATCGGCCAGGGGCGCCCGAGGGTCCCCGCCGCGTCGTAGCCGTGCACGATCAGCTCGCCGAGCAACAGCCCGGAGGCGGTGGCGACGTCCAGCGTGACCCCCGAGTACCACGGCAACGGGTCCGCGCCCAGCTTGCCGTGGGTCGTGGCGACGAAGCTCGAGACGCTCGACCGCAGCTCCTCGACCAGGTCGGCGAGGGGGCGTTCGCGCCGTTCGCGGACGTCCCGCCGGTTCTCCTCGGCGATGCCGGCGATCTCGCCCTCGGGGACCGCCGCCCCCGACAGGTACGCCGCGAACCGCCCGGACCGAGCCGCGACGTGGGCGACGAGCTCGCCGAGGGTCCACTCCAGGCCGCGGACGCCGCGATCGGGCTCGTCCAGGTTCGCGAGCAGGTCGGCGAGCCTCCGGCCCGCCCGTTCGATCGCCTCGGCGGCGGGCCCGAGCTCGATCCGGAGCTCCGGGATCTCCGTGACGCTCATGGGGTGACGCTCGTCCGGGGCGGACTCCCGCATGCCCCGATCCTCGCTCGTGGATGCCCCGATCGGCAAGCCGGGGCGACCTGTTAGCGTGCTCGGGTGGCCGCGCTCGCACCTCCACGTCCGCGGTTCCGCGTGGTCGCGGTCACGCTGCTCCTCGCGGGCGCGGCCTGCACCTCGACGCCGGCACCGAGGGCGGACCGAACGACATCCGAACCCACGACCGCTCCGTCGAGCCCCACCGCGTCCGCGACACCCTCGTCCGAAGCCCCCACGTCCGCCGTCATCCGGTCGAACGGCGGCTCGCTCCTGGTTCGCGGCACCTACCCGCGCGTCGCATCTCGGTGCGTTCGGTACCACCGGCCCCGGCTCGCGGCCCGCTATCCGGGGACGCTCTCGGTCAAGCGTTCGGACGACGGCACGCTCGCGCTCACGGTGACGCTGCCGTTCGAGGACTACCTGAAGGGCATCGCCGAGGTCCCGCCGTCGTGGCCGCGCGCGGCGCTCGAGGCGCAGGCGATCGCGGCCCGCAGCTACGCGCTCGCGACCACCGGGTGGGAGGGCGCCGAGGGCGAGACGCTCAAGACGCCGATCTGCGCGACGACCTCGTGCCAGGTGTACCGCGGGATCCCCGTGCCGTTCGACCCGAACGTCCGGCGGTGGTTCGCCGCCGTCCGGCGTACCTCGGGCGAGGTGCTCCTCTACGGGGACCGGCCCGCCGACACCGTCTACTTCTCCACCTCGAACGGCCGGACGTACGGGAACGACGAGGTGTTCGGCAGCGCGCCCCTGCCCTACCTGCGTCCGGTGGTCGAACGCGACGACGGCGCGTCGCCCCTGTCGCATTGGCGCGTCCGAGTGCCGTTCGACGACGTGGCGACGTTCCTGCACGAGGCCGGCGAGTGGCCGCCGCACCGGACGATCTCGAGCGTCGGTCTGGCGGGCTCGACGGTCACGGTCCAGGGCGAGGGCGCGTCGCGCTCGATGGACCTGACCACGTTCCGAGACGCCGTCAACGTCTGGGGACCCTGCCTGAAGCCCGGTCGCTACCCGCCCTCCCCGCTCCCGGTGACGCTCCCGTCGAGGTGGATGACGCTCTCCTCGAACGGGGACGCCGCGGTCGCCGTCGGACGCGGCTGGGGGCACGGCGCCGGGATGGTGCAGTGGGGTGCGTACGGCAAGGCGCTCCGCGGGCTCTCGGCCTCGGACATCCTCGCCTACTACTACGGGGGGCTGCGGCCGCAGACCTATCCCGAACCCGGCCTGATCCACGTCCAGGTCGTGAGCGGCCTCACCTCGATCCGCGTCGTGCCGTCCGGACCCGGCGCGACGCTCGACGGCGAGGCGCTCGGCTCGGAACGCGTGACGATCACCGGCGGCGACGAGCTCACCGTGACCACGCGGCCGTGACCCGGCGGACGCTGCTCGTCGCGGCGGTCGCGGTGGCCGTCGCGGTCGCGTTCGCCGACTCGTCGATCGTCGTGCTCGCGCTGCCCGAGCTGTACGCGCGGTTCGACACCACGATCGAAGGCGTGGCGTGGGTGATCACCTCCTACAACCTCGTGCTGGCGATCTGCGCGCTCGCGCTCGTCGTCGTCGTGCACCACGCACGGGCCAACCTGCTCCTCGCCGCCGGCACCGTCCGTGTTCCTCGCCGCGTCGATCGCCTGCGCGCTCGCGGACTCGATCGGGTTCCTGATCGCCGCGCGCTCGGTCCAGGGTCTCGGCGGGGCGCTGCTGCTCGCGGGCTCCCTGCCGGTCCTGGGCGCGCTCGCCGGCTCGACCGCTCGCGGCGTCGCGATCTGGACGCTGGCCGGCACGTTCGGCGCGGCGGTGGGGCCGGCGCTGGGCGGCGTGCTCACCCAGCTGTTCGACTGGCGCGCGATCTTCGTCTTCCAGGCCCCCGTCGCCGGCGCGGCGCTGCTCGCGACGTTCGGGGCGCACGTCGCCGCGATCCTGCGGGAGGGGTGGCGGCCGAGCCTGTGGCGAACCGTGCCGGGGAACGTCGCGCTGGCGTTGCTCTCGGGGGCCCTCGTGGGGACGCTGTTCCTCGGCGTCCTGCTCGTGATCGACGTGTTCGGCCTCACGCCGATCCAGGGCGCCGCGGTCGTGAGCGCGATCCCGGCCGCGACCCTGCTCGCGCGACCGCTCGCGGCCCAGCTCCCGGCCGCGCTCGCGATCGCCTCGGGCGCCGTGTTGCTGGCGGCCGGGTTGATCGGGCTCGCGTTCCTGCCGTCCAGCGACCTCGGGTACACGCTCGCGTCGTTCGCGCTGTGCGGGTTCGGGCTCGGGCTGGCCGTGCCGGGTCTCACGCACGCGGTGCTCGGCGGTGAGGGCGGGATCGCGCCGAAGGCGACGCTCACCGTCGGCGTCCGGCATCTCGGGCTGGTGCTCGCGCTCGCGATCGGGGCGCCGTTGCTCGCCGGCGACCTCCTGGCGGGCGCCGACGTCGCGAAGCTGAACGCCACGGCCGTGATCATCGACGGCGAGATCCCGGGGACGACGAAGATCCCGCTGGCTCTCGACATCCGCGACGAGCTCGAGCGCGCGCCGAAGGGCGAGATCCCGGACTTCGCGGCCGCGTTCGAGAAGGCCGGTGCGGGGACCGACGACGCCGTGCAGCAGGTGCACGACGACTTGGTCGAGACGATCGAACGGGCCGTCACCAGGAGCTTCCGACCGTCGTTCCTGTTCTGCGCGCTGCTCGCGGCGCTCGCGCTCGTGCCGATCCTCGTGTTCCGGAGGCGGTGGGTGGCGTGAACCGCCGGATCGCGGTCGGGGTGCTGGTCGCGCTGTTCGTCGGGGCCGCGGGCCTGATCGCGCTCGAGTTCGCGAACGGCGCCGCGGACGCCGGGGCGCTCGCGATCCGCGACCCGTGCGAGCCTCGCTCCGCGTTCCCCGGCGAGGGCATCGACGCGACGTTGCAGCGCATCGTGTCCGACGGGCTCGACGGGGCGGCCTGCGAGCTCGGCACGACGCGCGAGGAGCTCGTGCTCTCCCTCGCGCCGGGCTCCGGCGTCGAGCCGATCCCGTGGGACGACGAGACGATCGAGCGCGCCGTCCGCGCCGGCCTCCTCGAGTCGATCGACGACGCCGAACAGCGAGGGTCGCTCAACGGTCTCCTGGCCGTGGCCCTGCGTCAGGTCGTCGAGCACGCGCCGGTCCAGTGGCTGATCGACGGCGGCCAAGGGATCGCGGGGCTGTTCGACTAGGGTTGGCTCGCAACGGGTACGCGACGAAGGAGGGAGAGGAGGACCTCGTGGCGGTGGATCGATCGTACGTGGATGTGAACCGGACGAGCTCTCCGCGAGGAACGAGTCCCTCGGGTGGCTCGTCAACCCCGACCGCGCGGATCACCGGCTCGAGCACCTGGACGAGATCGAGCAGATCCTGTCCCGCGACTAGGCGTTCGAACCGCCCATCGGACCCGCCGACGAACCCCCGGGCTTCCTCGACGAGGGCCTTCCAGCGGCGGGACGCGCTCGGCGGGACCGACACCCATTCCTTCATCGGACGCCCCTTCCCCGCGTCGAAGCGCTCGCCCACGCCGGCCTCGACGAGCTCGTCGACCCGATCCCTAGCGAGCTTCACGACGAGCTCGCCACCGACGAGCATCGCGAAGATCCTTCCGTGGACCCGCAGCCCGGCGCTGGTCCCGAAGCCGGTCCCCGCGGTCACCTCTCGCCGCGCGAGCTGGTCCTTCGCGATCGGTTCCCAGAGCTGCTCGGGGGTCCGAGCCATCACTCGTGTTGCACGGCCGGGAACGTGATGACGATCTTGCCTCGTGCGTGCCCGGCCTCGAGATCCCGCATGGCCTGAGGGCACGTCGGCGAGCGGGTACGACGGGTCGATGACCGGCGTGACCTTCCCGGCCTCGATGAGCTCCGTGAGCGCCATCAGGTCCTCGACCCTTCTCCTTCACGGCGAACAGGCCGAGCTCCTGGCTCACGAACGGCGACAGCATCTGCGCCCGGAGGTTCCGACCGAAGCCTCCGAGCAACTTCCCGCTGCTCTCCCCACCGACGATCACGAGCGTTCCGCGGGGAGCGAGCGCTCGTCGGAGGTGGGACAGCGAGCGAGCCCCGGCCGTGTCGAGGATGAGGTCGTAGCGCTTCCCTTGCTCCGCGAAGTCCTCACGCGTGTAGTCGATGACGTCGTCCGCGCCGAGCGATCGAACGAGGTCCAGCTTCGACGTGCTGGCAGACGCCGGTGACCTGAGCGCCGAACGCCTTGGCGATCTGCACGGCGAACGACCCGACACCTCCCGCCGCGCCGACGATCAGCACCGTCTGCCCCGGCTGCACCTTCCCCTTGTCGCGGAGCGCCTGGAGGGCGGTGGTGCCGGAGGCGGGCACGACCGCGGCCTGCTCGAAGGTGAGGTTCGCGGGCTTGGGCGCCAGCTTGTCTGCCCGAGCGATCGCGTACTCGGCGAACGAGCCGGACGCGGTGCCGAACACCTCGTCGCCGGGCTCGAACCCCGTGACGCCCTCGCCGACCGCCTCGACGCGCCCGGCCACGTCCTGCCCCAGGACGCGGCCCTTGGGCCGACGCAGTCCAAGGGACGGGACCGCAACGCGGATCAGGTACGGCAGGCCCGTCATGATGTGCCAGTCCCCGATGAACAGGCTCGCGCCGAGCACGCGGAGCAGCACCTCGCCCGGACCCGCTTCGGGCACGTCGATGTCCTCGAGCTTCAGCACGTCGGCCGTTCCGTACTCGTCGAGCACGATCGCCTTCATCGGACCCTCCTCGTCGGGCTCGCGCGCGCCCCCAGTCGAGTGGCCCGAACCTAGATGCGATCGTGATGGCCACCGCCCTTCCCGGATTTCCAGATGCTGTCCTCGTTGGCGTCCCGGTGCGCATCTCCCGGGCGGCCCTTCGGAGCTCGGCCCTCCGTCGGGTCGCGGCCTTCGACCGTCGCCGATCCACGAAGTCCCTGATGAGCCGTCGCGCGAGGAGCCCCTCCGGAGATCGATCCGTAGGGAACCTTACCCGCCGGTATCGGCCGATCTCGCGGTCCCACGCCCGCACGATCCGCGACGGGCTGTCCAAGGGAGGCGGCACCATGCCAAGCGACGCTACGGCCGGACCCGCGTCCGTTGGTCGGGCCGACGCTCCGGGTCGAGGACCCAGTGCTCGGACACGTGCGCTCGATAGAGACGCAACGCCGCGGGTCCTGGACGTCCTCGACCGCCCACGGCTTCGCGCCGTGCGAGACCGAGACGCGCGAGAAGATCTCGATGCCCCGCTCGAGCGTGACGCCCGTCAGCAGCTCGGCGACGGCCGACATGTAGACGCCCTGCCCCTCGCCGACCGACGCCTGCGAGTCGAAGACCACGATGCTCAGCTCCGGACGCGCGGCGAGGTTCCGCGAGTGCTGCGCGTCCGGGGAGGAGACCCAGTACAGCTCCGAGTACTCGGATGGCGCGTAGTAGACGGGCGAGACCCACGGTCGCCCGTTCGCGTCGGCGGTCCCGAGCACCATGTACCGGTTGTCGTCGATGATCGTCCTCGCGACCTGGTCGAGATCCTCGTGGCCGTTCATCGTGCCTCCCGAACGCGGCTCAGCTCGTGAGGAACTCCACGAGCACCGGCGTCGAGGATCGTGGGGTCGACCTCGTGGGTCTGGCCCTCCAGCGTCAGGCGCCGGGCGTTCGGGAGGACGTCGACGAGCGCCTGGACGGCGTTCCGCATCGACGGCGGGCTCGCCCCGCCGTCGATCACCAACGTCGGGATCGTGACCGAGGACCACCGATCGCGCGGACAGCGGCTTGCCGACCATGTTGTCGCCCATGATCACGGCCGTCGTACGAGAGCGTGTGCGCGATCGCCTCCAGCGACGGCCAGAACGGCGACTCCTTCATCGACGGGATCGCCTCGGCCGGCACGCCGACGCCCGTGGTCATGAAGTACTCGACGGCCTCGCCTCGGCGATCGGTCGCCGCCAGCTCCGTCGAGGTGCTGACACGTAGTCGTCGGGCAGCGGCGGGCGCGAGTCGTCGACGATGAACGGCGGCTCGTAGAGCACGAGCTTCGTGATGCCCGGGGTCGCGGCCGCGGCCTCGAGCGCGAGCACCGCGCCCGACGAGTGACCGAGCACGAACGCGGTCCCGCCCGCCTCCTCGACGAGCGCCTGGAGGTCCTCGACCTCGCGTTCGACCGCGTACGGGGGCGTGTCGCCGCTGTCGCCGCGGCCGCGGCGGTCGTACGCGTAGACCGTGAAGTTCGGGGCGAGGAGTCCGGCCAGGGTCGCGGCGGCATGGCGATCGTTCAGCGCGCCGCCAACGACGACGAGCGGAGGCCCCTCCCCCGATCTCTCGAACGCGATCGTCGTCCCGTCCTTCGAGGTCATCGTGTTCATCTCGTTCCCATCGTGAGGTCATCGAGGCCGTACCGGGCCGAAGGCACCGTCGCGGTCGACGTCATGCCGCGTCCTCGGTGGCCGGTGGGATGTTCTGGTTGCGGCGGAACAGGTTCGTCGGGTCGTAGCGCGCCTTGATCTTCCTGAGCCGGTCCCACGTCGGCCCGGGGTAGGCGTCGCGGATCCGCGCCTCGCCGTCGAAACCCAGGAAGTTGACGTACGCGCCGTCGTCGTCCTGCTTGAGCGCGGCCGCGAAGGCGTCGATCCACGGCCCGTGCACCTCGATCTCGTCGGGGCGTTCGTAGACGGCGGCGCAGTTCACCATGATCCTGCTCCGGCGGTGCGCGAACGCGGTCGCCTCGACCGGCACGCGCGCCATCGCACCGCCGAGCGTCCGGAGCTGCGCGACACCCATCATCGCGGTCGAGGTCGCGAGGTGCTCCAGGATCGTCTCGGCCTCGGGACGACCGATCGTGTCGACGAACATCGTGTGCGCCGTGGCGACCGGGTGGTAGTCCTCCTCCTCCGGCGGGTAGACCTCGGGGTACGGCATCGGCCGGAGCATGTCGGCGAGCGGCTCGGCGAGCGCTCGGAACGGTGCCAGCGCTCGCTGACCGGCCTCGACGTCGCCGGTATACGCCATGAGCGCCATGATCGACGAGCTTGCCGTGCAACTCCTCGGGCACGAACGGCATCGGCGGCGCCCGCATCACGTTCGCGATCGACGAGAGCTCCTCGGGCGCGGCCTCGGCCTCGGCCATGAAGCCCTCGATCGTGTCGACCGTCGCGGGGAGCAGCAGCATGCCGCCGACCACGGTGTCGAGCGGATGCAGGGCGAACAGGAACCGGGTCGCGACGCCGAAGTTCCCGCCGCCGCCGCGGATCGCCCAGAACAGGTCGGGTTCGTGCTCGGCGTCGACGCGGTGGAGCTCGCCGTCCGCCGTCACGATCTCCGCGGCCAGCAGGCTGTCGATCGTGAGGCCGTGCTTGCGGACGAGGTAGCCCACGCCGCCTCCGAGCGTGATCCCCCCGATCCCCACCGACCCCGTGTCGCCGAACCCGACCCCCAGGCCGTGCGGGTGGGTGGCGTTCGTGAACTCGAGCGCGGTGAGGCCGGTCTGCGCCCACGCCGTTCTTCCCTCGGGGTCGACCTCGATCGATCGCAGGTCGGCGAGGTCGATCACGATCCCGCCGTCGGAGACACCCTGGCCGATCACGCTGTGCCCGCCGCTGCGCACGGCGAGCTCGAGCCCCGTCTCGCGCGCGAGCGCGATCACGCGGGCGATGTCCATCTCGTCGGCGACCCGGACGACCACCGCGGGGTGCAGGTCGAACCCGCCGTAGAAGACGGCGCGCGCCTGGTCGTACTCGGCGTCGTCGGGTCCGATCACCCGACCGCTGACATCGGCTCGGAGCTTGGGGATCGAGATGCTGGTCGGTGTGTTCACGCTGTCCTCCTCCCTGGGCGATCCTTGTCTCGACCTCGGTTCGGCGCCGAACTCATCGGTCCGGGGGCGCCCTCGGACGGTCTCGAGCACCGATCTCTTGGCAACTCGGTGGGGTTTCCCATCTTCCCGACGGAATACGCCTGCCGGGCGTGACATCGACTACTCGTCGTCGAAGTCCCAGATGCGCAGGTGTCCGGGTTCGAGCCGGCCGATCACGGAGTCGTAGCCGGCCTCCTCCACGTACACGGCGCCCTTCTCCGGACCCACGTAGCGGGTCGCGATCCGGATCGCGTCGGAGAGATCGTCCGGTTGGATGAGCCGGGCCTCGGTGCGGAGCTCCACGCCCCGCAGCGGGTCCGCGGATTCGGCCACGACGATCGTGGCGCGAGGATCGCGCCGCAGGTGACGGGTCTTGACGTCGTCCGCGGGGAGCCAGAGGTTGAACCCGCCGTCGCGCCACTCGTGCCAGACCGGCGACAGCAGGACCGAACCGTCAGGTCGGAGCGTCGCGAGGACCGCGACGAGCGGCTCGTCGAGGAGGCCACCGATGTCATCGAGGGTCAGGTTCGTGCGCACGACTCACGATAACCAGCGAGCCGGCGGCCGGCATGACGTCGAGAAGCACACCCGTTGGCGACGAGCACGAAATGCGTGGACCGCCGCCAGCCACGCTACGTCGCTGCGGGTTGCCCGCGTCGACAGGAGTCTGCTAGGACTGGACCTGTCCCCTACCCCAAGGAGGAACCATGCGACGACGTATGGCGTTCGCCTGCGCCGTGCTCGCGATGGTGGCGACCACCATCTCGGGAACGACAGCGTTCGCGGGCAACGGAGGGTTCACGACCTCGAGACCCTCGATGCTCACCCCGATGAAGGCATGGTGTCACGGTCACCCCGCTGCTGACCGTCGGGGACGTGCTTCCGAGCGGCTTCCGGTTCGAGTCCATCCCGGACGGGATGTCTCTGCGGACCCGGGCAACGGACGGGTCGACCTGTTCGTGAACCACGAGACGAGCAAGGTGCCGTTCCCGTACGACCACGGCGAACCCGCATGGCGAGCAACGGGGAGAGCGACTTCGACAACTCGCAGGTGAGCCATCTGATCCTGAACCAGAACTCGGCCGGCGTGCTCAACGGCTCTTTCGCCATCCCGAGCAGCGGCGGCTTCCAGCGGTTCTGCTCGAACTTCCTCGCGACCGCGAAGGAGGGGTTCGAGCCGAGACATCCTCTTCACGAACGAGGAGTCTCCCGACTACGCGATGCGACAGGAGGACTCCTGGCCGCCACCGCTGGGCGACGCGGGAGCGAGGAGAACGGCGTCACGATCGCGTCGACATCAAGAGCAGGCGAGTACCACACCGTCTACGGGATGGGCCGCTTCAACCACGAGAACAACGTCGCGATCCCGGGCTACGACGACCTGGTCGTCCTCTCGGGCGACGACACGTTCACGAGCGGCCCGCTGACGCTCCCGCCGGGTCCGAACCCCGAGCCCGACAGCGCCGTCCCAGTCCCAGCTGTACTCGTACATCGCGTCGGACACGAACGCGCTCCTCGACGACGAGGGTGACCTCTGGGCGTTCGTCTCGGACACCCCGGGCATCGACCGACTACTACGACTTCACGCCGGGTTCGACCGCGTCGATCACCGGTCACTTCATCGAGGTGCCGAAGAACATCGCCACCGGGAAGAACCCCGACGGCTCGGAGCTGACGTCCGCGGACGTCGGGTACCCGGCTCCGCGACGGCGGCTGGCAGACCGACCTCCGGACCACGGCCCGGCCGTCCCGATCGACGGCCCGCAGTGGGTGCTCGAGTACTGGAGCCACCTCAACCACGTCTTCCAGTTCGTCCGCGTGGAGGACATCGCGTACGACAAGCGGCCCGGTATGGGGAACGTCGTCTACTTCGCCGACACGGGCCGAGCAACCGCCGGCGCCCCGCAGCAGGGACGGTCGACGAACGGACGCATCTGGAAGATGGTCCTCGACCCCGACGACCCGACGCAGGTCGACTCGCTCTCGATCCTCCTCGACGGCGACGACAGCGCAGTCCAGACCCTGGGCGAGATCCATCAGCCGGACAACGTCGAGACGACCTCGACGGGGCTCCTGGTGACCGAGGATCCCGGCGGCAACAACCAGTTCCCTGCGAACTCCATGGATCCGAACGCGACCACAGCGCGCCTGTGGTACGTCCCGTTCGCGTCGCCGAAGTCTGCTCAGGTCGTCGCCAAGATCGATCAGACGGCGGATGGCGGCCCGACGGATGTCGGTCCCGCTCCCACCCGTGAACCCCTCGATCGGCAACTGGGGCTCGTGGGAGACGACCGGCATCGTCGACGCCTCCGCGGCATTCGGCGCCGGGGCGTACCTGATCAACATCCAGGCGCACACGCTCTGGATCGAGAAGGCACCGGGTCCGGACACGTTCCTCGACGCGAACAGCGATCCGGACTTCACGTACAAGCGAGAAGGAGGGCAGCTGTTGCTGATCCGCATCCCGGGGATCTAGCCGCGGCGAACGAACGGAGAGGGGGCGCCCTTCGGGGCGCCCTCGTGACGCCTCGCGGGTCTCCTCGAGCAGGAGATCGCGGAGTCTACGTTCGAGGCGCGCGCGCCGCTCGCGCGGACAGGCGCCGGAGCGCCTCGAGCATCCGGTCGACGTCGACCTCACTCGACAGATAGTTGACGATCCCCGCCCGCAGGTACGTGGCGCCCCGGATCTTCGTCGTGGAGACCCACGCCTCCCCGCTCGCCTCGAGCGCGAGCTGCAGCCGGTCCTGGTACGCGTTGAGCTCCTCTCCCTCGAGCCCCCCGGGGAGGTGGCGGAAGCACACGACCGAGAGCTCGGGCTCCTCGGGGACGACCTCGAAGTCGGCCGCCTCGCGGCACCGCGCGACGAGGTACGCGGCGAGGTCGACGTTGTGCTCGATCAGCCGGGCGAACCCGGAGCTCCCCAAGTGCTTCCAGGAGAGCCAGAGCTTCAGCGCCCGGAACCGCCGGGTCCCCTCGATCGAGTACTCGACCCAATTGAGTTGGGCGTCCTGGGGGCTGGGATGCCGGTAGTACTCGGGAGAACTGTGGAAGGTCTGCCGGAGATCCTCGCGGTGCTTCACGACCAGCGCCCCGATGTCGTACGCCTGGAAGAACCACTTGTGCGGGTCGATCGTCACGCTGTCGGCGCGTTCGAGATCCGGAACCCTGGGCGCCACCCGCGGCGAGAACGCGGCGCCGCCGCCGTACGCGGCGTCGACGTGGAGCCACAGGCGTTCGCGTTCGGCGAGGTCGGCGAGCTCGCCGGTGAGGTCGACGCTGCCTGTGTTCGTGGAGCCCGCGACCGCCGCGATCGCGAACGGCACGAGGCCGGCGGCGCGATCCTCGGCCACGGCGTCGGCGACCGGCGCTGCGTGCAGCCGGAACCGCTCGTCCGAGGGCACGATGCGAAGCGTCTCGGCCGGGAACCCGAGCACCTCGAGCGCACGGCCGATCGAGAAGTGCGCCTGGTCGCTCGCGTACACTCGCGCGCCCTCGAGCGCGCCCCCGCGGGCCGGCTCGTCGAGGCCGAGGAGCCGCGCGAGGTGGATGTCCCTCGCGACGGTGAGGGCCATGATGTTCGCCATCACGCCGCCCGAGGTGAGGACGGCCCACGAGCCTTCGCCGAACCCGATCAACGCCCGCAGCCACGTCGTGACCTCTTCTTCGACGAGCGCGCCTACGGGACCGGCGACCCAGACGTCGACGCCCTGGTTCACCCACTGGCCGAGGACCTCGCCCGCGATCGACATCGTGAGCGGCGGGGGCGTGAAGTAGCTGTACGAGCCCGGGTGTTGGGTGTTGAACACGTACGGCGCGACTCGCTCGCGGAACTCCCCGAGCACCTCCTCGGCCTTCGCCGCCGATTCGGGCGCGGGAGCCGGCTCGCCCGAGGGGCCGTAGAAGGTTCGGCGCATCTCCGGATACGGCATCGATCGGAGCGGCCGCTCCATCGCCTCGTCGTACAGGTAGCGGAGCGCCTCCTCCCAGATCGCCGTGCCGAGGCGTTCGAGCGCGGGGCGGGAGACGGCCTCGTCGCGCAGGTCGACGAGCTCGGGTTCGGGGTGGTCGGCGAAGGGGTCCGGCACGGCGGCGAGGCTAGCAGCCCCGGCGGTCGGGTCCACGCGATCGGCTACGCCTGCAGGGCCGTCAGGACCGCGACGCCCACGGCGATCACCACCACCCCCACAACCTGGACACGGGCGAGCCGTTCACGGAACAGGACGAAGGCGGCGATGGTCGCGATCGCGGCGAACTGCGACCCGAGCACCGCCGCGACCGCGATCCCGTGGCGCGCGCCGATCGTGAACGCGACGAGACCGGCGACCTCGAGCACGCCCGAGGCGAGCACCAGCGGTGCGGCGTCTCTCGTCATGCGAAGCCGCCCCGCGACCGCGAGCGGGACCGAGACCAGGAGCACGGCGAGCGTTCGTGACGGGAAGATGATCCACGCGATCGGGATGTCCTCGGACAGCCGACCCATCGCGAACAGGCCCAGCCCGAAGAACAGGGCCGCACCGATCGCCAGCGTCACCGCGAGTCCCTCTCGCCGATCGGAACCCGCGTCGTTCGTTCGGGACATGCTCGAGAGGACGACGCCGACGACGATCGCCGCGAGCGCGATGCCGGCGCCGGTCGCGATCTGCTCCCCGGCGATCACCGCGATGACGGCCGCCGCGGCCCCCTGCGCCGACGTGATCGGCGCGACCACGCCCACCTTGCCGAAGCGGAGCGAGCTGTAGACCAGCAGGAGGCCGGTCGTGTTGCCGATCGCCGTCACGAGGAGGAGCGCCACCTGCTCCCGCCCGAGTCCATCGGGCACCCCCTGCGCGAGCGCGAACGGCGCCGAGATCACCGACCCGATCAGGAGCACCCAACCGAGCACCGCGACGGGAGGGATCATCCGCGTCGACCGGCTGATGCACAGCGCCGAGGCCGCCCACATCCCGGCCGCGACCAGGCCGCCGAGGATCGCGATCACCGCGCGGGCGCGCCCTCGAGGAGTGCGTGGACCTCGGCGGTGATCGGGGCCGCGCCGAGCTCGGCGGCGAGCCCCCGCGCGCGCTCGTGGTTCGCCTGGCCGCAGCTAGAACCGGTGACCACGGCGAAGAGGTTACGCGGAGGCCCGCCGCCGGGCGTGGTGCCGCGCGACCCGGGTGCGGTTCCCGCAGGCGTTCGAGCACCACCGGCGGTCCGAACGCGTCGGCTCGAAGTACCGCCCGCACGCGCCGCAGCGCCGGGGGCGGGGCCGATCGGGACCCCCGAGGAGCTCGATCGCCGACCACGCGATCCGCGCCAGGAGCAACGGGGTCGGATTCGCCGGGATCGGGGTGTCGGCCGCGCCGACGGGCGCCAGGCGAAGGACGCGCGGTACCCGGGCGCTCGCCTCGTTGACGCGCTCGACGGCGGCGGCGGGGAAGGGACCGCCGTCGATCGAGGCGTCGAGCAGCTCCCGGAGCGAGGCCCGCAGAGCGACGAACTCCGCGAGCCGGAGGGAGACCTCCGCGCGTTCCTCGGGTTCGGGGGCGGCCTCCCGCTCGAGCCAGGTCCGAAGATCGCCCGCCGAGCCCAGACGGGCGTTCGCCAGGGACAGCGCCATGCTCACGGGGTCAGCGTTGCCTATCCATTAGCTGGATGCAAGCCCGGAAATGCGTTAATGCTCGAACCTAGTTAGCAACGACTCGCCTACCTGATCAGGCGCGAGAGGCGCCGATCGGCCAGGACCCTGCCGCCGGTCTGGCAGGTCGGGCAGTACGTGACCTCGTGCGACTCGTAGGAGACGCGCCGGAGGTCGTTGCCGCACACCGGACAGGGCTCGCCGTAGCGGCCGTGGACCGTGAAGTGATCGCCGATCTTGGTCTGGAGGCCGCCCGTACGGCGCCGCTCGGCCGCGAGCGCGTCGTCGAGCACGCTCGCGACGGCGGCGACGAGCTCCTTCCGCTGACCCGGCTCGAGCGAGGCGAGGGAGGCGTACGGCGAGAGCTTCGCGCGGTGCAGGATGTCGTCCGAGTACCCACGGCCGATCCCGGCCACCGTCCGCTGGTCCCGCAGGATCGTGTGCACGCGCCGGCCGTCCTCCCCCTCTAGGACCAGCCGCTCGAACTCGGGCGAGTCGGGCTCGGGCCCGAGCTTGGTGAGCGGCCCCTCGTCGTCCTCGGCCAGCACCCACCAGCCGGCCTTGCGCTCGCGCCCGAACTCCTTCACCAGCACCGACGGACGGTCCTCGAAGCGGAACCGCACCACCGAGCCCCGCGGCTTCGTCGACTTCGGCGGGTCCTCGACGTCGACGCGTCCGCCCTGCGACAGGTGCACGAGGACGCGGGACCCGCCGAGCTCCCAGATCAGGTACTTCCCGCGGCGACCCACCCGTTCGAGGGTCCGGCCGGCCAGCTCTGACGCGCGGGGGGTCACGGTCTTGAGGGAGGAGAACTGCAGCAGGTCGGCCGCCGCGAACGCGGAGCCGCCGACAGCCTCCGTCAGCCGTTCGGCGAGCGCCTGCACCTCGGGGAGCTCGGGCACCGCTCAGACCCGGTGCGCCGGGGGCCGACAGACCGCGGTCATCGCCTCGTCACGTCGGCCACGGCGCGGCGGACGATCTGGGCGCATTCCTCGACGCGATCTCGGTGCGTCCGATGCGACAGGATGCACGCCCGGATCGTGAATCGGTCCTCGACGACCGTGCTCGAGAGCACGACGCGCTTGGAGGCGTTGATGAGGTCGAGCAGACGGCGGTTCGCCTCGTCCGCGCCGTCCCGGAGCCGGAACGGCACGACGGTGAGCTCGGGCTCCCACGGCAGCTCGAGCTCGGGGATCGCTGAGAGCTCCTCGTACAGGAACCGGGCCAGGTCGAGCTTCTCGTCGAGCGCGTCGCGGAACGCCTGCACCCCGTGCAGGACGAGCGGGAACCACACGCGCAGGCCGCGGAAGTCGCGCGACAGCTCCGGCGAGTACTCGGTGAAGTTCGGCAGCTCGTCCTCGGGCGGGAAGTCCTGCAGGTACGCCGCGCCGACGAAGTGCGCCTCGCGTAGGCGGGCGCCCTCGCGCACGACCAGCGAGCCCGTCCCGTACGGCAGGAACATCCCCTTGTGCGGGTCCAGCGTGATCGAGTCCGCCCGCTCGATCCCCGCGAACGCGGTCCGACCACGTTCGGTGAGCTGGAAGAAGCCGCCGTACGCCGCGTCGACGTGGAGCCACAGGTCCTGCTCGGCGGCGATGCCGGCGATCTCGGCGATCGGGTCGATCGCGCCGGTGTTCGTGGTCCCGGCCGAGGCGACCACGAAGAACGGCGTTCGCCCCGCCGCACGGTCGGCCGCGATCGCCTGGCGCAGCGCGTCGACGTCCATCCGGAGCTCGGGCGTGCACGCGACCGAGCGGACGTTGGCGCTCGGGAACCCCGCGATCGCGGCCGCCTTCGCGTTCGACGCGTGGACCTGGTCGGAGACGTAGAGGGTGCCCGACAGGAAGTCCTCGGGGAGTCTGGCCTTGCGCGCGGCGACCAGCGCGGACAGGTTCGCCATCGAGCCGCCGGACGTGAGGATTCCCCGCGCGTCGTCGCCGTACCCGAACAGGTCGCAGAGCCAGCGGACGACGTTGCTCTCGATCTGCGCCCCGACGGGCGCCTGCCCCCACATGTTCACGAAGCGGTTGATCCCGGTCGCCAGGAAGTCGCCGACCGCCGAGGCGTACAGCCCGCCCCCCGGGATGAACGGGAGGAAGCCGGGCCCGGTGGTGTTGTAGGAGTTCGCCGCGATCAGATCGACGGTGTCCATGAGTTGGTCGAAGCTCCCGGGCCCGTCCGGCGGGGCGCCGCGCACCGAGCGGGCGGCCTCGATCGCGCCCTCCACGTCGGAGGCGGCGGCCTCGTCCTGGGATTGGACGAACTCGACCAGGTACCCGAGCGCGGCCTCGCCCATCGCGCGCATCTGCTCCGGGCCCGGTTCGAGGGGATACGGCATCGCGCCCATGCTACGGAACGCGGGCGCGGACAGCCGTTCGGCTACGCGGAGCGGGTGACGGCCTCGAGCAGCCGTCGGGAGGCGTCGGCCACCTCGTCGACGGCCCCGTTGAACGCGTCCTCGTTCCTCCTCGAGGGCGCCCGGTAGCCGCTGACCTTGCGGACGAACTGCAGGGCCGCCTCCCGGATCTCGGTCTCGGTGGCCGGCACGTCGCCCTCGCGGAGCCGCTTGATGCTTCTGCACATGCCGCCGATGGTACCGGCTGCCGGATCGAGCTCCGAAACCGACCGAGGTCCTTGCCCGGGTCCCACCCCGACCCTATCCTGCTCGAACGCATGTTCGACGCGATGGAGCGCCTCAACCCGGAGCAGCGAGCGGCCGTCGAGCACCTGGGCGGGCCGCTGCTGGTGGTCGCCGGGGCCGGCTCGGGCAAGACCTGGACGCTCGCCTGCCGGGTCGCGAACCTGGTCGATCGCGGCATCCCGCCCGAGCGGATCCTGTTGCTGACGTTCACCCGCCGCGCCGCCCGAGAGATGCTCTCGCGCGCCGAGCAGCTGACCGGCGACCGTGCGCTCGGGCGGGTCTGGGGCGGCACGTTCCACGCGACCGCCAACCGATTGCTGCGGCTGCACGGTGGGGCGCTCGGCCTGTCCCCCGGCTTCACGATCCTGGATCGAACGGATACCGGCGACCTGATGGACCTGATCCGTGGCGAGCTGGGATTCGGCGAGGGCGAGCGGCGGTTCCCGCGCAAGGACACGCTCGCCGACGTCTACTCGCGGACGGTGAACGGCCGGAGCAAGCTCGCCGAGGTGCTCGAGGCCGAGTACCCGTGGTGCGCGGAGGAGAGCGGGTCGATCCGCACGATCTTCGAGCGCTACACCGAGCGGAAACGCGCGCAGGTCGCGCTCGACTACGACGACCTGCTCCTGTTCTGGGACGCGCTCTGCCGCCACCCTGCGGCCGGACCGGCGATCTCGGAGCTGTTCGATCACATCCTGGTCGACGAGTACCAGGACACCAACCCGCTCCAGGCGGACATCTTGGCGTCGCTCCGCTCGACCGGCGACGGCCTGATGGTCGTCGGCGACGACGCGCAGGCGATCTACGCGTTCCGGAGCGCGACCGTCGCCAACATCCTCGAGTTCCCGTCGCGCTTCCCCGGGACGACCGTCGTGAAGCTCGAGCGCAACTACCGGTCGACGCGCCCGATCCTCGAGGCGACGAACGCGGTGATCGCGCTCAGCCCGCAGCGTCACGAGAAGACCCTGTGGACCGAACGCTCGGGTGGCCCCCTCCCCTCGCTGCTCACCTGCATCGACGAACGCGACCAGGCGGACGCCGTGTGCCGGTCGATCCTGGACCACCGCGAACGCGGCACCCCGCTGCGCGAGCAGGCCGTGCTGTTCCGCGCCGGCCACCACAGCGACGTGCTCGAGGTCGAGCTCACGCGGCGCAACATCCCGTTCGTGAAGTACGGCGGGCTCAAGTTCCTCGAGTCGGCGCACGTCAAGGATGCGCTCGCTGTGCTCCGGATCGCGGACAACCCCCGCGACGAGGTGTCGTGGTTCCGGGTGCTCCAGCTGCTCGACCACGTGGGCCCGGCCGGTGCCCGTCGGGTGATGGCGGCGATCGGCGTCTCCGCGCCGGGCGACCCGATGACGCGATTCCTCGAGCAGGCTATCGCGGTGCCGGCGCCGGCGCGCTCGGAGCTCGAGGGTCTTCGAGAGGCGTTCGGGGACCTCGCCGTCGAGGGCGCCCCGCCCGCCGCGCAGGTCGAGCGGGTCCGGCGGTTCCTCGAGCCGCTCCTGCGCCGCCGCTACGACCAGCCCGACCCCCGCCTGCGCGATCTCGAACAGCTCGAGCAGCTCGCGACCGGGTTCGAGAGCCGTGCTCGGTTCGTCACCGAGCTCACGCTCGACCCGCCGGTGTCGACCTCCGACCTCGCGGGACCGCCCCACCGGGACGAGGACTACGTGATCCTGTCGACGATCCATTCGGCCAAGGGCGGCGAGTGGGACGTCGTGCACGTGATCCACGCCGCGGACGGCATGATCCCGTCGGACATGTCGACCGGCGACCCCGAGCAGCTCGAGGAGGAACGCCGCCTGCTGTACGTCGCCCTGACCCGGGCGCGCGACGAGCTCCACGTGCTGTTCCCGCTCCGCTACCACCGCGCGAACCGCGGGTACGAGGACCGGCATTGGTACGCGCAGCTCACACGCTTCCTGCCCGAGGAGGTTCGGAACCGCTTCTCGCTCGAGACGACCTACGTGGACGCGACCGAGGAGCGTCCGGGCGCGCCGTCATCGGACGCGGCCTCGAGCGGGGTCGACGCGCTGCTCGCCGGCCTGTGGTCGGACTGACGGCCCGCTAGCATCGTGCGATGGAGGTCCTCCGCCCCGAAGACGCTGTGTCGTTCCTGCGCCTCGCCGGGTCGCTCCTCGAACGCGACGAGGCCCGCAACCAGCTCCCGCTCGGGATCGCCGGGAACCTGACCACGCGCCCGGACGCCTTCGAGGTCGTCCACTTCTGGGTCGTTCGGGACGGTGATGAACCCGTCGGGGCGGCCGTCCGGACCGAGCCGTTCAACCTCGTGCTCGGCGATCCGTCGTCTGAGGCGGCGCTCGGTCCCCTGCTCGAGGCGATCGTGGCGGACGACCCCGAGGTCCCCGGCATCGTGGGCAACGTGCCGTTCGTCGAGCCGGCGGCGGAGCGGCTCGCGGGTGCGAGCGGCCGGACCGCCGAACGCATCCTGTCCCAGGGCGTGTACGGGCTGACGAGCGTTCGCGACATCGCGAGGGCACCCGGCGAACCGCGCACCGCCGTCCCTGCCGATCGCGCGCTCCTCCTGGGATCGCTGCGCGCATTCGCGGACGAATCCCTCCCGGATCCCGAGGAGGCCTTCCGACATATGGAGCACAACCTCGAGAACCGCTTTGGCTCCGAGGGCACCGGCTTCTGGCTCTGGGAGGACGGCGGGCAGCCCGTGTCCCTGGCCGGCTTCAGTGGCCCGACGCCGACCGGGATCCGGATCGGCCCGGTCTACACCCCGCCCGAGCACCGCAGGCGCGGCTACGCGACGACCCTGGTGGCCGACCTGAGCTCCTGGCTGCTCGGACACGGCCATCGCGCGTGCTTCCTCTACACCGACCTCGCGAACCCGACGTCCAACCGGATCTACGTGGAGATCGGGTACGAGCGCGTGTGCGACGCGATGGAGTTCAGCTTCCGGGTGGCCTGAGGCTACCTGGAAGAACGCTTCTTCAGGTCGCCGAGGATCTCGCGGGCGGCGTTCGCTCCCGGGGCGCCGGTCACGCCGCCCCCGGGATGCGCGCCCGAACCACACAGGTACAGACCGGGGAGTGCGAGCCGGTACCGGGCGTGCCCGAGCAATGGCCGCCAGACGAAGAACTGATCGAGGCCGGGCTCGCCGTGGTAGACGTGACCCCCACTCAGGCCGTACTCGCGCTGCAGATCGACCGGGGTCGTCACGCGACGGGCCGTCACCAGGTTCGAGAGCCCGGGCGAGTACCGCTCGAGCGCCTTGACGACGAGGTCGCCGAGCCGGTCGCGCTCGGCCGCCCAGTCGGTCTCGCGCAGCTCGAACGGCGTCCACTGCGCGACCACGCTCATCACGTGTGTCCCCTCCGGCGCCAGCGACGGGTCCGACAGCGTCGGGATCGTCGCCTCCAGGTAGGGGTCGTCGCCGATGCCGCCGTACTTCGAGGCGTCGAAGGCTCGCTCGAGCTGATCGATCGAGGGCGCGATCACGATCCGCCCGGCCAGGCGCTCGGGGTCGGCGCCGTCGAAGGAGGGCAGGCCCGAGAGGGCGAGGTCGACCTTGGAGACCGAGCCGGGGGTTCGGATGTTCGTCGCCCGCCAGCGCAGGTGCGGGCCGATCTCGACCGGGTCCAGGAGCGTCGTGAGCGTACGTTTCGGATCGATCGCCGTGATCACGGCGCGCGCCCGGATCTCCGAGCCGTCCCCGAGGACCACGCCGGTCGCTCGATGACGCTCCACGGAGATCCCGACGACCTCGGACGCAGTGCGGATCTCGGCACCGAACCCGCGGGCCGCGCTCGCGAGCGCATCGGCGAGCGCGCCCGGACCGCCGCGTGCCATCGTCGACTGCCCGGGCGCCCCGCCCTCGTTGCCGGCCGAGTCCGCGAGGAGCACGGCCGTCGTGCCGGCCGACCAAGGGCCCATCGCGGTGTACTGGACGGCCCGCGACGCGATCGCCCCGCGGACCGCGTCGCTCTCGAACGCCTCCGCGACGTAGTCCGCGATCGCCATCGGCAGCGCGCGCGTCGCCTCCCGGCCGGGCTTTCGCCCAAGGCGCCTGAACGCGTTCCCGAGCTTCACGCCGTTCAGCGCGTCCGCGAGCGACGGGTCCTTCACGTCCGGCGGCGTGATCGCGTGCAGGTAGGACAGGAACGACGCGAGGGAACGCACCTTCCGGTCGAACACGGGATAGGCCTCGGCGTCCGCGTTCGAACGCTCTCGCAGCTCCGACGCCGTGCGCGCCGCATCCGCCCACATCGTGAGCGGCGGTCCTTCCGGCTGGGGCGCGAACACCCGCACCTCGGGCTCGACCGTCACGAGCCCCTGTTGCACGAGCCCCAGCTCGTGGATCACCGACGTCCGGAGGCGTCCCACCGTGTGGACGATGCCCGGCGCCCTGACGTCCGGGGCGAGCTCGACCGTGTCGAGGATGCCGCCGACGCGTTCGCGCCGCTCGAGGACCAGGACCGACCGGCCGGCCTTCGCGAGGTAGGCGGCGGTGGTGAGGCCGTTGTGGCCCGCTCCGACGACGACCGCGTCGTACCGCCCGGCCATCAGGCGACCTTGCCCGACGAACCCCCGGAGCGCCCGCCCAGGAGCTCGAGCGCGGCGATCCGCCCCGGCGCGCCCATGATCCCGCCGCCGGGGTGCGTGGCCGAGCCGCACATCCACAGGCCCTTGATCGGCGTCCGGTAGCGGGCCCAGCCGGGGACCGGCCGGTTGAAGAACAGCTGCTCGAGCGAGAGCTCGCCCTGGAAGATGTTGCCCTCGGTGAGGCCCGTGATCCGCTCGATGTCGAGCGGCGTGAGCACCTGCTGATGCAGGATCAGGTCGCGGATGCTCGGGAAGCGCTCCTCCAGCGTCGAGATCACGGTCTCGCCGAACGCGTCGCGCTCGGCGTCGTCCCACGTCCGCCCGTCCGAGAGGTGATACGGCGCGTACTGCACGAAGCACGACATCACGTGCTTGCCGGGCGGCGCCATCGAGGGGTCGACGAGCGTGGGGATGATGCAGTCGATGTACGGGCGGGTCGAGAACCTCCCGTACTTCGCGTCGTCGTACGCGCGCTCCATGTAGTCGACGCCCGGCGAGAAGCTGATCGCGCCCCGGAGCCACTCGCCTCGTCCGGGCTTGCACGCGAGCTCGGGCAGCGCGTCGAGCGCGAGGTTCACCTTCCCGCTCGACCCGCGGAACTTGTACCGCTTGACCTCCTCCAGGAACGACGGCTCGAGGTTCGAGGGCTCGACCAGGCGGAGGAACGTGACGTGCGAGTCCACGCTCGACAGGACGGTGCCGGCGGCGATCTCCTCGCCCGACTCCAGCACCACGCCCTTGGCCCGTCCGTCGCGAACATCGATCCGCGTCACCGGCGCCTCGGTGCGGATCTGGACGCCCGCCGCTCGTGCCGCCGATGCGATCGCTTCCGAGATCCCGCCCGTGCCGCCCCGCGGGATGCCCCACGCGCGGAACGCGCCGTCGATCTCGCCCATGTAGTGGTGGAGCAGCACGTACGCCGTGCCGGGCGAGCGGACGCCCTGGAACGTCCCGATGATCCCGGACGCCGACATCGTCGCGATGAGCGGGTCGGTCTCGAACCACTGCTGCAGGAACTCCGTCGCGCTCATCGTCATCAGCTGTACGAACGTGGACTGCAGACGCTCGGGGAGGTCTCGGAAGGTCTTGGCGAGGCCGACGACCGGCATCCAATCGAACGGGTTGAACGCGCCGGGGTCCGGCGGGACGACCGACAGGATCGGCTTGATGAACCGCGCCATGTCCGCCATCAGCAGGCCGTACTCCTCGTAGGCCTCGGCGTCGCTCTTGGACCACCGGCGGAGCTCGCGGATCGTCCTGCCGTGATCGTTCACCCGCCACAGGGATTCGTCGTCGAGCGGGGTGATCGTGCCGTCGAGCGGCAGGATCTCCAGGCCGTGCTTTGGGAGCTCGAGCTCGCGGATGATCTCCGGACGGAGCAGCGAGACCACGTAGGAGAACTCGCTGAAGCGGAACCCCGGGAAGACCTCCTCGGTGACCGCCGCGCCGCCGAGCACGTGCCGGCGTTCGAGCACGAGGACGGTGCGTCCCGCCCGGGCCAGGTACGCGGCCGCCGTGAGGCCGTTGTGCCCTCCCCCGATGATGACGGCGTCGTACCGGTTCGCCACGGGCGCCATCGTAGGGGCGGGGTGCGGGCCGGACCAACCGCCCCTTGACTGCAGGTCAGCCCTCGTCCGAGCGGCGCCGCTAGGCTACGGCGGGTCGGAACCCTCGAGGAGGCTCGGTTGAGCGTCGGTACCGCGTTCCACCCGCGCACCTCGGCGCTGAACTCCACGATGGCCTGGGGCGAGTGGTCCGGCTACTTCGCGGCCGCCGTCTACGCCGACTTCCACGACATCGAGTACAACGCGATCCGCGAGCAGGCCGCGCTGATCGACGTCACCCCCCTGTACAAGTACGAGATCACCGGGCCCGACGCCGCGCGGTTGGTCGACCGCGTCGTCACGCGCGACGTCTCGAAGCTCGCGGTCGACCGCGTCGCCTACACGCCGTGGTGCAACGAGGACGGCAAGGTCGTCGACGACGGGACCGTCGCGCGCCGGGGCGAGCAGGAGTTCTTCTGGACGGCGGCCGACCCCTGCTACCGGTGGTTCACGATGAACGCGGCCGGGCTCGACGTGCGGATCCGGGACGCGTCCGAGGACATCGCGGCGGTCGCCCTCCAGGGCCCCCGCTCGCGCGACGTCCTCGAGGGCGCCAGCCGTCGGGACTGGGCGGACCTTCGCTACTTCGGCCAGCGCCGAGCCGAGATCGCGGGCGTCGACGTCCACGTCTCGCGCACCGGATACACCGGGGACCTCGGGTACGAGATCTGGGTCGACGCCGGTTCGGCGACGGACGTGTGGGATGCGTTGTGGGAGGCCGGCGAGCCGCACGGCATCCGTCCCGCCGGCATCCGCGCGCTCGATGTCGCGCGCGTCGAGGCCGGCCTGATCCTGATCGAGGCCGAGTACACGAGCGCCCGTCACGCGATCAGCCCCGAGCAGCACTACTCGCCGTTCGAGATCGGCCTCGGCGCGTTCGTCGACCTCGCGAAGCCCGCGTTCGTCGGCCGGCACGCCCTCGAGCTCGAGCGCGGCCGGGGCGGGCCCGGGCGGCGCCTCGTCGGCCTCGACCTCGAGTGGGCCGGGATCGAGGCGATGTTCGCGCGCCACGACCTCCCGCCGCTGGTCTCTGCCCTCGTGCACCGAGACCCGGTCCCGGTCTACAAGGACGGGCAGCGGGTCGGCCGCGCGACCAGCGTGACGTGGGGCCCGATGATCAAGAAGATGGTGGGGTTCGGCTCGCTGCCGCCCCGGCTGGCCGAGCCGGGGACCCGGGTCTCGGTCGAGTGGAGCGTGGAGGGCGAGCGGGGCAAGGTGGCGGCGACCGTCGTTCCCCTGCCGTTCCTGGACCTGCCCCGCAAGCGCGCGTAGGCGAACCCAACCCCCGACGGGGCCGAACCCGTCTGGGATGATTCGACCACCGATGCGTTCCCGACGTGTGCTCGTGCTGCTCGCGCTCACGGGCGGCGTCCTCGCCTTCGTGCTCGTGTCGACCGGGAGCCTGATCGCCGGCTCGCTCGCGGGGCTCCTGGTCCTCGGCGCCTGCCTCTTCGCGATCCGGTCGCGTGTGTCCGAGGATCCGGATCGCCGGCGCTTCCTCGCCCTGATGGGCGGGCTCGGTCTCGCGGCGGTGGCGGCGGGCGGCGCCGCCGGCGCCGTCGTCCGGCGGCTCACCCGGCCCGACCCTCGTCCGGCGCTCGAGGCGATGGCCTCGGACCTAGGCTCCGAATACCTCGAGCTGGTGACCCGCTCGTACAACGCCGAGCGCCTGGGCGACCTGCAGCTGCTGGTCACGCCCTATTCGAGCTCGAACTATCCGCAGGAATCGCTGTCGCTCACGCCGAACGACCCGCGCTCGAGCCACGCGGTCACCTGGATGTACGGGGAGCGCGTCCCGATCGTCGTCTGGTCGCCGGGCCGCATCGAGCCGCAGGACCACACCGAGCGCGTCACGCTGGCGGATCTCGCGCCCACGACCGCCCGGCTGATCGGGTTCGACGAGTTCCGGGCGGCGGACGGGGTGGCGCTCCCCGGGATCCCGTCGGTCACGCCGCCCGTACAGCCGCGGGTCGTCGTCACGCTCGTGATCGACGGTGGCGGGTGGAACGTCCTCCGCCGCTGGCCCGACTCGTGGCCGAACCTCGAGCGGCTCATGCGCGAGGGCGCGACGTACCGCAACGCGATCTCGGGCTCGTTCCCCGCGGTCACGGCCTCGACCCACGCCACGATCGGCACGGGAGCCTTCCCCCGCACGCACGGGATCACCGGCCACAACGTTCGGCGGGGCGGCGGGCCCGTGAAGGCGTGGGGCGAGGCCGGGAACATCGACCCGACCTTCCTGCTCGAACCCACGCTCGCCGACCGCTGGACCGAGTGGACCGAGGACGGATCGTGGGTCGGCGAGATCGGCTACCAGGTGTGGCACGTCGGGATGCTCGGCCGGGGCGGGCGCCCGATGGGCGAGGCCCCGGTCGGCGTGTTCTGGGACGAGGACGGCGGCGGCGGGTGGCGGCCCCATCACCCAGGTCTCTACCGCCTCCCCAAGACGATCCCCGGGCTCGAACGGCTCGACGAGCTGAGCGCCGGGTGGGAGCCACCCGCGCCGTCCCCGTACGACCCCACCGGCAAGAAGGCGATGTGCTGCTTCCCGCCGGTCGTGCGCTACCAGGGCGAGCTGATCCGCGCCGCCTTCGACTCAGAGCCGATCGGGCACGATGAGGTCGCGGACCTCCTGTACCTCAACTTCAAGGCGCCCGACTATGCGGGCCACGTCTACAACATGGACGACCCGCGCCAGGCAGAGGTGCTCGGCGCCGTCGACGAGGAGGTCGGCCGGCTCGCCGATCTGCTGGCCGAGCGGTTCGGGGACGGCAGGAGCGTGCTGATCGTGACGGCCGACCACGGTCAGTGCCCCGAGATCGACGCGAACGGCGGCGTGCGGATCGACCCGATCCAGCTCGAGGAGGACCTGAACGCGGAGTTCGGCACCAGTGTGTTCGGACTCGTCCAGATGGTCGCGCCGTCCGAGGTCTACCTGAACCCCAAGGCGCTCACGGACTCGGGTCTGTCCGCCGAGGACGTGGCGGCGTTCCTCGCCGACTACCGCTACGGCGACAACCTCGGCCCCTACATCCGGCCGGCGGCGGTCCGGCGGGACCGGCTGCCCGAACGGTCGTTCGCGGCGGTGCTCCCCGCCTCGTACATCGCCGAGCTGGCGGGCACGAGCCTCGCGCGGTTCGGCACGACCGCGTACGACGACGCGGATCCCGGGGGGATGCCCGAGGTCACCTGGTAGCTCACACGCCCGGTGATAGGGTTCGGCGCACGGCCACGCCGGCGTCGCAGCCCGCGCGGGCCATCCACGACCCGCCACGAGATGAGCCACGAGATAGGACGGAGGATCGCGATGCCACACCGTCTGTCGCAGAGCCTGCAGCGCATCTTGGAGATCGAAGAGCCGCTCCGGCGCTTCTTCTACGAGAGCCGCTACGCGAACCGCGACCCGGCCGACCCGGCGAATTGCGACTTCGTCGCGGGCAACCCGCAGGAGATGGTGCTCCCCGAGTACGTCGAATCGCTGCAGCGCTGGACCGTCCCGCAGGACAAGGACTGGTACGCGTACAAGTTCAACGAACCCTACGCCCAGGAGGCCGCCGCTGCCGGTCTCCGCGAGCGACGCGGCGTGGACTTCGAGGCCGACGACATGCTGGTGACCGACGGCGCGTTCGCCGGCCTCAACCTGTGCATCCGAACGGTGACCGACCCCGGCGACGAGGTGATCTTCCTCACGCCTCCGTGGTTCTTCTACGAGGCGATCATCCTGGGCGGGGAGGCGAACGCGGTACGCGTCCCGGTGAACTACGAGACGTGGGATCTCGACGTGGACGCGATCGAGGCGGCGATCACCGAACGCACCTCGGCCATCATCGTGAATTCACCCAACAACCCGAGCGGCAAGATCTACCCGCCCGAGACCCTGCGGGCCCTCGCCGACGTACTGACCGACGGCTCCGAACGGATCGGGCATCCGATCTACCTGATCTCGGACGAGGCGTACTCGAGGATCGTCTTCGACGACCGGTCCTTCACGAGTCCGACCGAGTCCTACGCGAACTCGTTCCTGGTCTACACCTACGCCAAGCAGCTGCTCACGCCCGGGCAGCGGGTCGGGTACATCGCCCTGCCACCCGAGATGCCAGACCGCCCCGAGATGCGCGAGGCCCTGCAGCTCGCCCAGCTCACGTACGGAGGGCACGCGGCCCCGACCAACGTCCTGCAGCGCGCGATGGGCGACCTCGAGGGGATGAGCGTGGACGTCAAGGCCCTGCAGCGGCGCCGAGACCGCGTCGTGGAGGCGCTCCGCTCCTACGGCTACGACCTCCACTCGCCCGAGGGCACGTTCTACCTCCTGCCGACGAGTCCCGACCCGGACGACGTCGCGTTCGTCGAGCGACTCGCCGAGGACAAGGTGTTCGTCCTGCCCGGGACCGTCGTCGAGATGCCCGGGCGCTTCCGCATCTCGATCACCGGGAACGACGAGATGACGGAGCGGGCGCTCCCGATCTTCGAACGGGCGGCGAAGGCCTAGGCCCTCGGTGCCGGTCGAGCTCACCGAGGGCGACCGGTCCTACCTGCGCGGCGAGCGGGGCGAGGCCGCCGCGCTCGCGATGCGCATCGTCGTCGAGATGGCCGGCGTTTCCTCCGCCGAGCGGCTGATCGACGTGGCCTCGGCGCATGTCGACGGGTGCCTGTACCACGGGATCGCGGGGCTCGAGTTCGCCGAGCGCATGGTCGCGGGCGGCGCCCGGGTCGCGGTGCCCACCACCCTGAACGTCGGCGCCCTCGACCTGCTGCATCCCGACCGGTACCGCGGCGACCAAGGGGTGGCCGCGAACGCCCGTCGACAGATGGACGCGTACGTCGGGATGGGCTGCCGGCCCACGTGGACCTGCGCGCCGTACCAGCTGCCGGAACGTCCGGCGTTCGGGCAGCACGTCGCGTGGGCCGAATCCAACGCGATCGTGTTCTGCAACTCGGTGCTCGGCGCCCGGACCGACCGGTACGGGGACTTCATCGACATCTGCGCCGCGTTGACGGGCCGCGTGCCGCTGGCCGGGTTGCATCGCGACGAGGCACGACGGGCGCGTCTCGTGGTGACGCTCGACGGGATCTCGCAAAGGCTGCTCGCCTCGGACGCGCTCTATCCGGTGCTCGGGCACGTCCTCGGCCGCGAGGCCGGGAGCGAGGTCGCCGCGATCGTCGGCCTGCCCGCGGACACGTCGGAGGACCGGATGAAGGCGCTCGGAGCCGCGGCCGCTTCCTCGGGCTCGGTGGCGATGGTCCACGCGGTCGGCATCACACCGGAGGCGCCGACGCTGGAGGCCGCGACCGGGGGCGAGGAGGTTCGCGAGCTCCCGGTGACGACGGCCCGACTTCGGACGGCCCGAGATGAGCTGAGCACCGGCGCCCCCGAACGGCTCGGCGCGGTCAGCGTCGGGACACCGCACGCCTCGCTCGCCGAGCTCGAACGGCTGGCCGGGCTCCTGGGGACGGACGAGGTCGCGGTCGCCATGTACGTGAACGTCGGTCGAGTGGTGCTGGCCGAGGCCGAGGGTCGAGGGCTGGTGCCACGCCTCGAGTCGCTGGGTGTTCGGGTCGTCTCCGACACCTGCACCTACATCTCGCCCGTCATGGACGAGGTGAACGGCTCCGTCATGACCGACTCCGCGAAGTGGGCCTGGTACGCCCCGGCGAACCTCGGCGTCGACGTGGTGATCGGGGGGCTCGAGGAGTGCGTCCGGTCGGCGGTGGCCGGGCGCGTCCTGCTCGACGAGATGCTGTGGGCGGATGCCTGAGGCCCGAACCCTCGTCCCCGGGACGGCCCAGGGCCGGGCGCTCGTCCTCGACGAGCCGCTCTCGTTCTGGGGCGGCGTCGACCCGGCCACCGGCGACATCATCGACGCCCGCCACCCGCAGCACGGCGCGAACGTGGCCGGGCGGATCCTGGTGATGCCGTCCGGACGCGGCTCCAGCTCGTCCTCGAGCGTGCTCGCCGAGGCGATCCGTGCCGGCACCGCACCCTCCGCGATCGTCCTGGGCGAGGCCGACCCGATCCTCGCCCTCGGCGCGATCGTGGCGCGCGAGCTCTTCGGCACCACGATCCCCGTCGTCGTGACGGCCGAGTCCACCACCCTCAGAACCGACGACCTCGCCACCGTTCGAGCCGACGAGACCGGCTTCGAGCTACGGGGCTGAGGGCGAAGCCATCCGACGACCCCCTCACCCGATCTCGATGAAGAGCCGGTAGGTGCTCAGGGAGGACGAGCTGCTGGTCCCCTGGACCACCGTCTTGAACGGCTCGATGTTCGAGGCGACGTCGGGTGGGAGTTGCGAGCCGAACCTCGACACCATCGCCGCCACATCCAGGTAGAACGTGCTCGCGCCTTCCGGCACCCGGGTGACGGCCCGCCGGTAAGACGACGACTCGCTGATGTTCGGCTCGATCCCCGCGTGGGTGTCGATCACCTTCCGGATCTCGGTAGGGCTTGATCCGACGATCGCGGCACCATCGACCACCGCGTAGGCGGGCACGAACCCCGAGCTCGAGAGCCCCGGATCGTCCAGGTACCAGATCGTCGTGCCGTTGTACGTCGAGGCCCTCCACGTCGCCTTCGGGACCGCCTTGAGGACGTCGTGACGCTCCAGCGCGCCCGCTCGGCGCTGAGCGGCGAGCACCAGGTCGGCGAGCCCGTCCAGCGTCCGCTGGACCGCGGAGGCATCGCGCACACCGATCAGGATCGCCCCCCTGGCCGGCACGGGACCCGATCCGGGGCCGACCTCGAACGCGAGATCACCTGTGAGCGCGGCCAGCGTGTCGTCCACGCCGATCCGCTGACGGATCCGCTCCCCTCCGGGAGTGGTCAGGAGCTGATCCACGGTCTGCTTCAGGGTCTCGTCGAGGCCCTGCTGCGTCGCCACCACGTACGAGTCCGCCGGGACGAACCCGAGCACGCCGTTCTCGTGGACGGGTTGGTCGAGCTGCCGACGCGTCGCCGGATCCAGCATCGAGGGATCCAGACGTACCGCGACATCGAACGCCAGGCCGTCGGGGTGGGCCGAAAGCGTCGCCCCGACGCCCCGGATCGCGCGCAGCAGATCGAGACCGGGAGCCGCGCCCGCCACGCCGAGACCTCCCGCCGAGAAGGCCTGGTTCACGATCTCGGTGAGGTTCACGTACGCCAGCCCGAGCTTGCCCTCGGGCAGCGACGACATCGTGTCCAGGAACGCCGGATCGTCGGCGATGGCCTGCGTGCGTCCCTCCGACACGTCGACCACGCGGGTGAGGCCGATCGACTGGTCGCTGAGCACGACGACGTGGTCCACGATGACGTAACCGATGGACGACGGACCGCTACCGAAGATGTGCATCGTCACGCCGCGGTATTCGCTGGTCTCCTCGTTGCCGAGCGAGCCCTGTAGAGCCTTCTCGAGGGCTTCCCGCGCCGCGTCGTCGTCCCTGGTGGCGACGAGGAAGGAGACCGTCGGAGCGTCGATGTTCGCCCCGAGGTCCACGACGATCGCAACCTCCGAGCCGAGCCACGGCCGAACGTCGTCATGACTCAGGCCCGCGCCCTCGAGCGCCGCGTCGAGCATGTCGTCGACCTCCCCCCCGATCCGCTGATCGTCGCGCAGCGCAGGGAACCGGTGCGCCAGCGCCATCAGGTTGACCTTCTGACCGGCCGACGGATCGAGGTAGGCGGCGACGACGACCTCGCTCGACGCCGGGACGAGCTGGAGCAGCTCCTCGCCCGCCCCGCGCATCAGCAAGAAAGCGGCCGCGGACCCGCCGCCCCCCACGACCAGCAGCGTCGCCAGCAGGATCACCAGCCAGCGTCGGGTGCGGCCGGTGCGGGACGCGCGCGGGTGGCCCTCGGACCAGGGTCCCCAGGATGACCCCGGGGGTGGATTCAGACCTGCACCCCCGCTGGGGGGCAGGACCTCACCCGTGGGTGGGGGCGGCACCGATATGGGTGGTTCCGGCTCGTGGCCGGGCGATCGCGGGCTGTTCGGATCCATGAACAGTCTCCTCGGGGCTTCGGTGGAACTTCGCCTGGGTGAGGGCCTCCGATTCGCAGGTCAGAACCAATATCGGCCGGTAGGAGCCTCGAGTTCAGCGGAGTCGGACAACCTGTTCGTACGTCTGATCTCGGACGCGTGGCGACCGAAGATGCGGCCCTCTCCCTGGCTCGTCGCAGAAGCGTCCTCTGGCGCACTGGGGGCAGTCCTGCGAAGCTGCGAGCGTGCGCGGATCAGGACCGGTACGTGACCACAGCCTGGTGGTCTCTCGCTTCGTCGAGGCTTGTTCGGCCGACGACCGAATCGTCGCCGCGTTCCTGCGGGGGTCCCGCGCGAGGGGCGAAGCCGACGAGTACTCGGACCTCGACCTCTGCGTGATCACGAGGGACGAGGCCTTCGAGAACGTCATGGTCGAGCGGGCAGCGTTCATCCGTCAACTCGGCGAGCCTGTGTTCATCGAGGACTTCGGGCTCGACCGGATTGCGTTCTTCATCCTGGCCGACGGTACCGAGTGCGAGCTCGTCTTCGGGCGCGAAGGCGCACTCGAGGAGGTGAATGTGGGGACGTTCATCACGCTCGTTGACAAGCGCGGCATCCTGGACGGCGCGGAGTTCCCGTTGGCGCAACCCGACCCCGAGGAGCGACGCGAACAGCTCCGCCAGGTCCTGAACTGGTTCTGGCACGACCTCTCTCACTTCATGGCGGCGCTCGGTCGTGGGGAGCTCTGGTGGGCATGCGGCCAGCTCGAGGCGCTGCGCCGGCACTGCGTGAACCTCCTACGGATCGAGCACGGGGTCGAGGCTCAGGAAGAGGCGTACGAGAAGCTCGAGAAGGCGGTCCCCGTATCAGAGCTGGCAGCGCTGCAACCAACCTTCTGCCCGATGGAGCGGGACGCGATCCTCAAAGCCGCCCTCGATATCGTGAGCTTCTTCCGGGAGCACGCTCCTCAGGTAGCGGCAGCCTACGGATCCGAGTATCCCGCCGAGCTCGAGCGACTGATGGGCGACCGTCTTGACGAGTTGTCTCTCGCATCGCGCTGACGAAGATCCGCCGCGGCATCGCCACCGAAACTCGGCCAGACGCGCGTTCTTCCGAACGATCCGCGTTCGGGATGGCACGATGGCCGACTTCAAGTTCGAGAAGCCCTTCGTGTCCCTCCTCGGTTCACGCACAGGGTCAATGGTGGACCTGAGGGGACACTATTCAAACTTCTGGCATGGTCTGGCCGCTCAGCTCCATGATCTCGTAAGCAACCAGGACAGCACTTGATGGGCTGGCGACGACCCGATCCCTGAAGGTCAGCGGATCGGCGTGCCCTTCTGATGCCATGAAGGAGCGGGCCTCCGCTCCCGTGTTCACAGCGTGGACGTCGTAGCGTCCGCTCGAGCCGAACGACAATCACTGCGGACAGGCAGGTGGTGAACGGCCAGCACCGCATTGCTGCCGTGTGCAAGGTGGACTGGTCCAAGGTGGAGAACGATCCCCAGTCTTCTCGTTGTGTGGGGGTGAATCCTGCCGAAGCTCCGCATGCGGACGGATCTCGGCGTACTGACAGGTACAGCGCCATCATCAGGGACAAGATGTTGGGCTCCGCTATGAGGACGGGCCCGACCCAGAAAGGGCTCACACCGGGACCGTCGAACGGCATGCCCAGCGCGAGCGACCGGAACCGCTCCAGCTCATGCACCGCGGTCGGGAGCTGCTCCAACCACACCATCCGCTCGGGCGACCCCTCGCAGTTCGCGACGAGCCGCTCCGGCACCATGAGAGACACGGACCGTCTTCACACGAGCGGCAACGGTCACCCGTGGACCTCAGGGCTCCGGAAGCGGTGCATGATGGCTCCATCGGGCCGCGATGCGCTGCACGCGGTGTGAGCGGTGCCGCTGGAGCGGTGTGCGGGTCGTGGCACCCAACGCCTTCAAGAAGATGACCTTCCCCAACTCCACGGACCCAAGGTACGCGACGACGAAGACCACGAGCACCAGGAAGAAGCCGAGCGGCAGCGGGGCGAAGCCGAGCGTGGGCCCGATGGAGGACCCCGGCAGCAGAGCACCGATGGCGACGACCGCGATCATCGAGACGAGTAGCGGCCTCGAGGGACGGCTCCGGAAGAAGGGGACCCGCCTGGTTCGGATGACGAACACGACCAGGGTCTGGGTGGCGAGCGATTCGACGAACCAGCCGGATCGGAACAGGGCTGGGCCGGCGTCGAAGACCCACAGCATCACCGCGAAGGTCGCGAAGTCGAAGATTGAGCTGATCGGTCCCACGCGGACCATGAACCGACGGATGAACCCGATATCCCAATGCGAGGGCCGGGCGAGCTGCTCCTCATCGACGTTGTCCGTCGGGATCGTCATCTGGCTCGCGTCGTAGAGCAGGTTGTTCAGCAGGATCTGGGAGGGGAGCATCGGAAGGAACGGCAGGAACGCCGCCGCCACCGTCACACTGAACATGTTGCCGAAGTTGGAAGACGTTCCCATCAACACGTACTTCATCGTGTTCGCGAAAATGCGCCGCCCTTCCGCGACGCCGTCGGCAAGTACATCGAGATCCCGTTCCAGCAGGATGATGTCCGCGGCGTCCTTCGCCACGTCGGTGGCCGTGTCCACCGAGATACCGACGTCGGCGTGGTGCAGGGCGAGGGCATCGTTCACGCCGTCGCCGAGGAACGCGACGGCCGACCCGGCAGCGCGTTGGGCCTGCAGGATCATCGCCTTCTGCTCCGGGCTGACGCGGGCGAAGATCGTCGTTCCCGCGACCTTCGCTGCGAGCTCAGCTTCGGTCATCGCATCCAGATCGTTGCCGGTGAGCGTGCCCTCGGACTCCAGCCCGAGGGTCCGGCAGACGGACTCGGCCACCACGGGGTTGTCGCCCGTCACGATCTTGACGGTCACGCCCAGACCCGAGAGGCGGGCGATCGACGCTCCCGCGCTCGGCTTCGGCGCGTCGGAGAACACGAGGAAGCCGGCGAGGTGCAGATCGTGCTCATCCGCGGGCGTGACTGTCTCGAGCCCGGGGCCGCTGCGCGAGGCCACGGCGACCAGCCGGTGCCCCGCGGCGAACTCTCGATCCACGATCGCTTCCGCGCCCACGTCCACACCGACGCAGCGGGCGAGGAGCGTCTCCGGCGCCCCTTTCGTGACGACCAGTCGCTGCCCGTCGTGATCAACGAGGATCGAGACCAGTCGACGATCGTGATCGAACGGCGCAAGGCCGACCCGCGTGAACTCCGCAGAGTGAAGGGATGCTGCACGCGGATCCTCCCAAAGGGCGACGTCGAGTGGGTTGCCACCCACCGGCTTGCCGTTCGAGGTCATCGCCTCATTGCACACGAGGCCGAGGAGGAAGACGTCGTCGTCGTCGCTCCCGGTGGGGTCGATCGCTCGTTCGAAGCCGACGTGGCCGTCCGTGAGGGTCCCGGTCTTGTCGGTGAACAGCACGTCGATGTCACCGAGATCCTCGATGCAGACCAACCGCTTCACGAGGACCTTCTTGTGCGCCAGCCTTCGGGAACCGGTCGCCAGGCTCGTCGAGACGACCGCGGGCAACAGCTGCGGGGTGATCCCCACCGCCACCGCGAGCGAGAACAACACCGAGTCGATGAAGGGGCGACCCAGGATGATGTTCACGGCGAAGATCACCAAGCTGAGCGCTCCTCCCACGCGTGCGAGGAGGAGAGAGAACCGACTCAGACCGAGCTGGAACTCGGTCTGCGGCTGCTGCTCCCCCAGCCCCATCGCGATCGCGCCGAACTGCGTGCGAGACCCGGTCGCGACGACAACGGCATCGCAGGACCCTTGGCTGACGACCGTGCCCATGAACAGACACGAGGACAGCTCTGCGAGCGTCGCGCCGGCCGGGACCGGATCCGGCGACTTGACCGCCGGGACGGATTCCCCCGTGAGGATCGACTCGTCGCAATCGAGGCCGCTCGCCGCCAGGATGCGCAGGTCGGCAGGCACGATGGACCCGACGTCGAGGTGGACGACATCGCCGGGGACCAGGTGCGTCACCTCGTGACTGGTCGGTTCATCCCCGCGGAACACCGTGACCATGTGCCTGATGCTCGAATGGAGCGCCTCGGCGGCTCGTTCCGCTCTGTACTCGTTCACGAACCCCAGTCCTACCGACGCGGCGATGATGACCCCGATAATCATCGCGTCGGTCCCCTCGCCGACGAACGCAGAGACGGCGGCTGCCGCGATCAGCAGGAGGAGCAACGCGCTCCGTAGTTGACGGAGCAGCACCGAAACAGCGCTGGCATGGTGGGTTCTGACGGCGTTCGGGCCGTACGACGCGAGCCGGGCCTCGGCTTCGGCTGCACCGAGACCGGAGGCCCGGGTCCCCAGGAGGTCGAGCACCTCCTGGCTCGGCATCGCAGCGAGCGCTTGGATCGGTGGAACACTCGTATCAAGGGTCCGCGCTGCGCCGCGGGTCGCATCCTCGGAGTCGAGTCCCATGGACGGGCGCCAGTTTGGCACGACGGTCGCGTTCTCGGACTCACTGCCAGCCAGCGGCGAGGACCCGGTAGTTGATTCGACGAACTCCTTCGGCTGGGCACCTGGTACAGCTGCCATGGACAAGGCGCGTGCGGGTCCGGCAGTGGCTCGTGCCTCCTGGCGATGGCACTTGTGGCGTCTGTCGATCGGACAGGAACCAAGCCGCGTACCCCGCTCAGCACGACCAACTGCGAACAGTGCGCCGGCCGACTGCTGCTTGGCTTTGCCTCAGCGCGCCTGCGGGCCTCTGCTTCGATCGTAGACCCGTGCAACAGCAACAGCGTCAACTTGCGGATTCAGGATTGCTTTGGGAGCGCAGGGACCACGCGGCCGTCGGCTGCAGGGACCGTCACTGCCGCGTGATCGACCTGACTCCATGCGCGTTCAGTGCTCTCGCGAATCTCAGCGTAGGCATCATCAACATGAACATCACCCTGTGAACGACATGCCCCGGTCTATCTGAAGGCGCGGCCTCCGTGCGACGACGCTTCAACGACGCGGTGCTCGAGGCCGTCTACATCAAGGATCTCAAGATCGGCCGAGCGGAGTTCTCCGAGGTGTTCGCGCCTATCTTCTCTCGCCCAAGTTCGCGGAAGGGTTCGACGACTTCTTCTTCCGCTTGCGGACCCGGCCACGAGCGATCACGACGTCGTGCTCGTAGACCACCCCGTCGGTGCGGATCGAGCCGAAGGTGAACTGATCTATGCGCATCGCCATCACCTCGTGAAAGCAGGGTACGTCGCTAGCCGCAAGAAGGCGTCGAGGGATTGCACGCTCGGCGAGGTTGAGCGTGGCCGAACTCGAGTCCGTGTCGCTTCTCGCCAGGGCCGTAGCTTGCGGCAACCGGATCAGCAAGGCCTCGACGCAAAGGTATGGGCGTCGTGGTGTCGGAGCGAAGACGTACACTGAAAGGGATTCGATCCCCATCCATCTGATGGGAGAAGCAGGAGTCACGGAGATCGCATCAGCTGATCCCGTTCCATCGCTGGTTTCAGCGAAGGCTTGATACCCCGAGCGAACTCTGCTCTCGATCTGGCTCACGTTGGGCCCTTGGACGGTTACGGGTCCGAAACGATCGAAGGAGAGCACACATGGAGCACGTACGCATCGCAACGTATGAGATCAAGGACGGCACGTTCCAGGAGCTCGCCGACCTCGCCCGGGAGGGGATGCTCCGCACGCTCCAGGAGCAGCCCGGCTTCATCCGGTACGGACTCGCGGACCTCGGTGACCGGAAGTGCGTGTCACTGAGCCTGTGGGAGACCCACAAGGAGGCCGACGCCTCGGTCCCGGTGGTCGAGCGCTGGGTCCGCGAGCACATCGCCAGCCGCGTCGACCTCCGGACGACCCAGATCGGGGACCTGGCCTTCTTCGAGGGCACGCCCGTGAGGGTCTGACCGGTCGGTAGTTCGCGGCCGCGTCGCGCCGCTGCATGAGCGCGACCGTGCGGGGAGGGGGTCCACTCCGGTGGACTCCCTTCTCCACGACGAAGGTCAGGGCACCATGTCGATCCTGCAGGATCTGGTCCGCCCGCTCGATCCGTCTTCGCAGCAGGAGTTCGTCGAGCGCGACCGTGAAGCCGAGGCCGAAAGGGAGGGCCGGAGCCGCTCGAGGAAGCTCGTGGTCTGGCCGCCTTTCGTGTCCAAGGCCAGGCCCCGGTACCCGAGGCCGCAATGGGCTGGTGCGAGTTGGAGTGCGAACTGACGGAGGACTGGCATTGAAGCCATGCAGATCTACCACCTGACGATTCACGAGAACGGGCACTCACGACGATTCGTCTACGAAGACCGTGATGAGGCGCTGAAGCGCCTCGCCGATGCGATAGCCGCCGGGCTCGACGCAAAGCTCGATGAGGTTGTGCGCGCGCCGGCGCTCCCGAAACCGACCGAGAGCGACCGGCGGCTGGGCGGGAATCCCGAACGCCCCGTCGGAGCATGGCTGGACTCGCAGCTCAAACGCCGTGGGTGGGGCCGCTGGCGAGCCGCCGAGGCCCTCGGCGTCCGTCTGCCGAAACTGAGCGCCTGGCTGGACGGCAGCGCCGACCCGACCGAGAGGGAACGAGAGCGGATCACGAGCGTGTTCGGACCAGGCCTTCCATAGGGCCCGAACGGGCCACTGCCAATGCGGCGGACAACAACCTGGCCAAGGTGCGCGTATAGCTGTGGCCGGCATGAGCGGAACCCTGAAAGGCGGGCGCACCGAAACGGCACCTACGGGAGGGATCTGCACACGACGTTCGGTCCGATCGAGGACTTGCAGGTCCCTCGCGTCCGGATGCCCGACGGCAGCTCTTCTGGAAGATGGCAGATGTTCGACCGCTACGAGCGGCGGACCTATGAGCTCGATCGGCTGATCGGACGGCTGTTCCTCGTCGGTCGGCCCCGGGCGCCAGGTCCACCTAGCTCGGGCATCAGACGGCTCTCTTGCTCGCCAAGCAGTTCGGGCCGCCTCCTAGATGACGAGGGACTGCCCGATCAGGGCATGTTCAAAGCTCTGCACCACGCCAGGCCTCAGCCAGCTTCACGCGGCGACCGACCCGTAGGACAGCCCCCGTGTAGACCCGACCGGCGAGAGAGACCATCGCGAAGGTGGTGCCGATCATCAGCAGGGCCGAGAGGACGATCTGCCACCACGGCACAGCGCCGCTCGCGATCCGAACGATCATCACCATCGGGGCCGTCGGTGGCAGGAACGAACCGATCAGCGCTACGACGCCGTCCGGTGACTGGATGGCCTCGAGTGCGAACAGGTACCCGACCAGAAGGACGGCCCCGATGGGGAGCGTCATGCTCTGAGCGTCCTCCTGGCGCGAGACGAGTGAGCCTGCCGCGCCGTAGAGGACCGCGTAGAAGCCGAATCCCAAGACGAACCAGAGCACCGTCCACCCGATCGTGGCAGGGGTGGTGGCGGGCACCTGCGTGTCGTGCGAGAGCTGGAGGGTGATCAGCGCCGTGGCCGCGACGATCGCGAACTGCGCGAGGCCCACAACCCCGATACCGGCGATCTTCCCCCACAGAAGCTCCGTGGGCTTCAGCCGCGACAAGAGCACCTCGACCACGCGGCTGGACTTCTCCTCCACCACGCCGACCAACAAGGAGCTGCCGTAGACGCTGATCGCAAGGAACAGCAGGAGCAGCCCTATCACGGCCAATCCCTCCCGTGCTGGACGTTCCCCCGAAACCAGCTCGAGACTCCTGGACGCGAGCTGGGGGGGCCGGAGCAGTCGTTGCTGATCCGGAGAAAGGCCGCCGTGCTCGATCGCGCGCTGCAGCTCCGCAGCTTGCACCGCCGAGGCGACGATCGTCGCCAGCTGGCCGTCCGCTTCCGCCTTCCATACGAGGCTCTGCCGGTCGACGAGGAGGACGTCGACGTCGCCTGAGCGCAGGGCACTGTCGGCAGCGTGCTCATCCTCGAAGGTCCGCGCAGTGACGGGGAGAGCGGCCCGCTCACCCGATGCCTCCAAGAGGCCAGCCACCTGCGACGAGCTCTCGCCGACCAGGCCGACGGTCCTCGTATGGGTCACACCGCCGCCGTACATCTGCGGCACGGCGATGAGGGCCACCACGATCGCCGCGGACAGGAGCGTGGAGATCCGGAACGCCGTCGAACGGACGCGTTGGTTCCACTCCCGCCTCGCCACGAGCCGCACGCGTCGGATACTCATCCTGCACCGCGCCCCGCCGAAACCGCCTCGAGGAACAGATCCGTGAGCGAGGGCGGTTCGTAGGTGAACCTCGTCACTTCGCCATCCTTGCGGGCATGCATCAGGACCTCATCGAGGTCCACCGAGGCATCCACCAGCACACGGCCCTCGCCGTCGTGCTTGCTCGTCACGGTCCCGCTCGGTAGCACGGGCACCCACGGCTCGCCGTCCACATCGACCTGCAGCGAACGTCTTGGTGCGGCAGCTTTGAGCTCCTCAACGACGCCATCCACGACGATCCTGCCGTGGTCGATGATCACGACGTCCTGGCACACGTCCTCGACGAGGTCGAGCTGGTGGCTGGAGAACACCACGGCCACGCCGCTGGCTGCGGTCTGCCCGAGCAAGTCAGCGAGCGAAGCGACGCCGATCGGATCCAGACCGCTGAACGGCTCGTCCAACACGACGAGCTCCGGCTCGTGGACGAGGGCCGCGGCGAGCTGCACCCGCTGTTGGTTGCCGTGTGAGAGCTCCTCCAGGCGAGCATCCGCACGTTCGCCGAGGCCCAGACGATCCAGCCACTGGCCGACGCTCCCCTTCGCGTCGGCGCGGGTGAGACCGGAGAGCTCCGCGACGTACGCGAGTTGCTCTCCAACCTTCATCTTGGGATACAGGCCCCGTTCTTCGGGCATGTAGCCGAACCGTGCCCGTTCGTTGGGACCGACCGGGGCTCCCCGCCAGCGCACCTCACCGCGGTCCGGGCGGACGAGCCCGAAGACAGCTCGCATCGTCGTCGTCTTGCCGGCGCCGTTGGGTCCAAGGAACCCGACGATCCGCCCGGGTTCGGCGCTGAAGGTGGCTCCGTCGAGCGCGATGACGTCGCCGTAGCGCTTCGCGAGGTCGCGGACCTCGAGCACGCGCACCTCCTCCCCATCCACGGTATCCGGGTGGGGCGACGCGCTTCAGTGCCAGACGTCCTGGTCCAAGAGGGCCTGGGGTCCCGCACCGGGTGTACCAACGTCCAAAAGCCGCGATCCTAGGGACTGCCGGCCAGCTCCCCGCCGAGCCCGGCTTCACCATCTTCGCGTACACGGCGGAACCGAACTCCCCATCACACGATGCGCTCAACCTCCTCGCCAGCTGGACCTCGACGCCCGACCTGGTGTCCGCAGTCGCCGAGGAGGAAGCCTGAGCCGCGCGACGTAGCTGCACCGGAGCAACGCGCGTCCAGTCCCCGGAGAGAAATCGTGGAGCCTACTTCTCGACACTCCACCGCGATGACAGCTTCATGCCGGCGGCGAGATCGGTTTGAACGAGGCGCCGACCGGTAGCATGGCGCCGCGTTCCGACATGGCCGACGACCTGCTGCTGCGCGCAGAGGGACTCTCCTTCCGGTACCCGAGCGGCACCCTCGCGCTCGAGGGGCTGACCGTCGACGTCCCCCGCGGCTCCGTGGGGCTGGTCGGTGCCAACGGAGCGGGCAAGACCACGCTGCTGCGCTTGGCGCTGGGTCAGCTGCGCCCCACCGCCGGCAGGATCGAGGTCGCGGGAAGGGCCGTCGCCGACGATCCGATCGGCGTGCGAGCCCACCTCGGCTTCATGCCCGAGCACGACTGCCTTCCCCCCGACCAGACGGCCGCCGACGTCGTCGCCACCTTCGGCGAGCTCTCCGGCCTGCCGCCCCGAGCTGCTCGCCAGCGCGCCTCCGAGGTGCTCGACCTCGTCGGCCTGGACGAGGCTCGCTTCCGGCCGATCGGCGGCTTCTCGACGGGGATGCGCCAGCGCACCAAGCTGGCCCAGGCCATCGTCGCCGACCCGCAGGTGGTGCTGCTCGACGAGCCCACCGCCGGCCTCGACCCGATCGGCCGCGAGGAGATGCTGACCCTCGTCGGCCGGCTTGCCGGCTTCGGGATCTCGGCGCTCGTCGCCACCCACCTGCTCGACGACGTCCAGCGGGTGTGCGACCACGTGGTGATGATCGACGGCGGCAAGCTGCGCCAGGCCTCCGCCACCCGGGCCCTCCTGCACCGCACGGGAGCCCTGCGGGTCGAGGTGCACGACGGCGCCGCGCGGCTCGCCGACCTCCTCGGCGCCGCCGGGGTGGCCGTCACCCTGGTGAACGACGAAACGCTCGACGTCCGAGTCGACGGCGACGACGACGGCCGCGTGCTCGACCTCGTCCGCGACGGCGCCGACGACCTCGGCCTCGCTCTGCATGCGATGACCACCCGGCGCACGTCCCTCGACGAGCTGTTCCTGGACGAGCCGCCGTGAGCGCGCGGTCGCTGCCCGGCGGCGCCGTCTACGACCGCGGATATCGCCCCTACGAGGGCCAGCGCGGCGGTCGAGGCGCTTCTCGCGCCGCCCTCGTGCGTCTCTCGATCCGCCGCGCCCTCGGGCTCCGCCGGTCGTGGCGGCAGAAGGTCCTGCCGTGGTCGTTGCTCGCGATCGCGACGATCCCGGCCGTGATCAACGTCGGGGTGAAGTACATCACGCGGAACACCCCGGCCGCCGACGTCGATGTCATCACGTTCCGCGACTACGTCGGCGTGTCGACCACGCTCCTGCTCTTCATCGCGGTCACGGCGCCGGACATGGTGTGCCCCGACCGGCGCAATCGCGTCCTGCCGTTGATCTTCTCGCGCCCGCTGACGGGCAACGACTACATCCTGGCCAAGGTCGGGGCGCTCACCGCCATCCTCTTCGGCTTCGGCTTCCTCCCTCAGGTCGTGCTGTTCGTCGGCCAGATGCTCGTGGTCGAGGAGGGCGCGCTCGACTTCCTCAAGGAGAACGCCGAGGTGCTGTGGCAGGTACCGGTGGCCATCGCGCTGTTCTCCCTGTACTGGGCGACGCTCGCGCTTGCCCTGTCGGCCACGACCACGCGTCGCATCGTCGGCGGCGTGGCCCTGCTCGCCACCGTCTTCGTCTCCGGGACGGTGTCGTCGATCCTCGTCTCCGCGGGCGGTGCGGACGTCGAGAACCTCTTCGAGAACGGCAGCCTGTGGGGGCTCCTCAACGTGCTGGAGATCCCGCTCCGCATCACCGACCTCGTGTTCCTCGGCCACGTCGATCCCACGTCGCTCGTCGGCGGGGCCGAGGGAGCGGGCCTCGGCGTGATCCTCGTGTACCTCGCGGTCGTCGCCGGCTCCCTCGGCTACCTCGTCCACCGCTATCGGGGGATCCCGTGAGCGCCCTGCCCGCGCCTCCGCCATCGAGTGACCCCGCGTTCGCCGAGCAGGCGACGGTCGTCCTGGACGGCGCGTCCGTGTGGTTCGGCCCGAAGGTGGCGCTGTCCGAGGTGTCTTGCTCCTTCGGCCCCGGGGTCACGGGCCTGCTGGGCCCGAACGGCGCGGGCAAGACGACGCTCATGCGGGCCGTCAGCGGGATGTTGCCGCTGGGCGCCGGCGCCGTCCGCGTCGAGGGGCTCGACCCTCGCACGCGCCGCGAGGTTCAGCGCGTCATCGCCCTCGTCCCGGAAGAGGACACCGATCTGAGCGTGCTCTCGGCCCGTCAGCTCGTGCGCTACGCCGCCGCCCTCCACGGCGTGCGCGACCGCGCCGCGCCCGAGCGCGCCCTGCGGGCGGTCGGTCTCCTCGACGCGGCCGACCGCCGGGTGGGCGGCTTCAGCAAGGGGATGCGCCAGCGCGCGAAGGTGGCCGCCGCGCTCGTGAGCGACCCCAAGGTCCTTGTCCTCGACGAGCCGCTCAACGGCGCCGACCCCGTCCAGCGCAAGGCGCTCATCGAGCTCTTCCAGCGGCTGGGCGACGAGGGCCGCACGGTGATCGTGAGCTCGCACATCCTCCACGAGGTCGAACGCCTGGCCCGCCGACAGATCGTGCTCGTGCGCGGCCGCCTCGCCGCGGCCGGCGACCACCACGCCATCCGGAGCGCGATCGCCGACCGCCCCCGCCAGGTGCTCGTGCGCTCGTCGGACCCACGGCGGCTCGCGGCCGCCCTGGTCGGGGTCGAGGCGGTGAGCGGCGTCGGCATCGACGGCGTCGACGTGGTCGTGTCGTCGCCGCGCGCGCTCGATCTCGCGCTGGCGCTGCCGGGCGTGGCCCGGCGGGTCGGCGTCCGCCTCCTCGAGGTGCGCCCGCTCGACGATTCGCTGGAGTCGGCCTTCCGGGAGCTGGTCCGGTGACCGCGCCCACCGCCGAGCGCGCCCTCCCCCGCCCCTTCGCGGCCCTGTTCGTCTACGCGCTGCGGATCTGCGTGCCGCCAAAGCGAGCCGTCCTGCTCTCCCTCCCGTGCGTGGGCGCCCTGCTCTTCGGGCTCCTCGCTCACAGCGTCGATGACCCGACGCCAGCCGGCCGGTTCAACACGATCAGCGGCGCGCTCTTCGGGCTGGTCCTGCCCCTGGCCTGCCTGGTGGTCGGAGACGCCGTGCTGGGCGCGGAGGTGCGGACCGGCTCGTTCAGTCTCACGTGGCTGTCGCCCGTGCCCTTCTCCACGATCGTCCTCGCCAGGTGGTCGGCCGGCTGGCTCGTGGCCGCCGCCGTCCTGACACCCGCCCTGGCGCTGTCGGCGGCCATCGCTGGCGTGCCCGACGCGGTCGGCCCGATGGCGCTCGCGTCGATCGCCGGGACCGCCGCCTACCTGGCGCTGTTCGTGTTCATCGGTGCCGCCGTCCGCCGGGCTGCGTTGTGGTCCCTCGGGATCGTCCTGCTCGGCGAGCGGCTCCTCGGCGCCGTGCTGGTCGGGATCGCGCAGCTCTCGCCGCAGTGGCTCGCCACGATGGTGTACGCGGGTCTCGTGCCGGATCCCGGCTCGCTGGAGCGCACGGGAATGCCCACGGGCGGCGCCGCCGTCGGGCGCCTCGTCGTGCTCACGGTCGTGTTCGTCGCGCTCGCAGTTTGGCGGATCCGTCGGCTCCTGCCGACGAGCAGGGACGTGTGACAAGAGCCGGGCAGCTCGATCGCCGAGCTCCAGGCCCAGGTCGATCGGTTCGTCGCCTACTACAACGAGGTGAGGCCGCACCGGGCCAGGGAACGCAGACCGCCGAGGGTCGCCTTCGAGGCCCGCGACAAGGCGAGGCCATCAGGACCCATGATCCGGGTCGGTGCCGGCGTGAGGGTGCGAAGGGATCGGATCGACAACAACGGCAAGGTGACGTTGCGCCACCGGACCCGCCTCCATCACAACGGCGTGAGACACGCCCACAAGGGCAAGCGCGTCATCTTGTTGGTGGACGGTCTCAACGTCCGGGTGGTGTCTCAGGACGGTGAGCTGTTGCGGCAGCTCACGCTTGACCCGACCCGCGACTATCAGCCTCAGGGATCATGAGGAGCGGCTACGATGCGCCGACACATCCGGCCACGATGCGCCGACACACCACAGTAGTGGACCTAAGGGGACACTATTCGAACTCCCTTGAGGATCTGCAAGTGCTTCTCCGCGACTGTGAACCGCTCGGTGGCATGGCCTCGAGGTAACGGACTCCAACGATCTCGCAAGCGGACCAAGTGTTCTTCAGCGAGTTTGGTTGCTAGGTATGTGCGTGTCCACGGTTCGGCGCAAGATCTTGATGTCAGGTAATGAGGAGTTTCGGCTTCAACTGGATGACGCTCACGAGACGAGGAAGTCCTCCCACTTGTTGAATCCGTAGTAGCGCGCGTGAAGATAGTCGTAGTCGGCCAGCACTCTCAGCGCCTTGGAGACATCGTCCTCGTTAGGCAGACGCAGCCACAGGGCGCTGCGACCCTCGCGTGCGTATCCGAGATAGAGGTCTCGACCCATTGTCTGGGCCGTGACCGGGCCTAACAACCTGCTGGCGACAGCGCGGCGTCGCATGTTCACGGCGTCGTTCTCTAGGATCTGCTCACCTGAGTAGACCTTGATGTCGCGATCTCCGAACCCGCCTTCCACCAGCGCCGACAACGCTCGTCTCGCCTCGCTGATCCCCGTGAGGATCACCACAAGATAGCCCTCTGGCTTGAACTTCCATGGGCGGGAAGGATCTGTGACATCCATCGGGAAGGTGATGTCCTGTTCGCCCATCACGAACCTCAGCTGTCTCTTGTCAATCCCTGGGCACGTTTCTGCTTGGTGACGGTCGTCACGGTGGCCTCCTCACGCATCGTGCCGGGAAGGTGCGTCGTCACCTTGAAGGATGAACCGGTCTGCGCAGATCCCGCAAGCTGGACATCGCCCTCTGCTGCCCTGTTCCCACCCTCCCAACGCGGTCCCGGCCTCGCCGCACTACGAGGCGGACTCCCCACCGATATATCCGATGACCAGTGCGAGCACGAGTCCGGCGAAATCGTAGATCTTGGCTGGGTGCTCGTGCGCGAGGATCAGCAACGCGCGCCACGGGCCATGCTCAGGACCGATCGGAGCCGTCTTCGTCCTGCGCGAGGATACGGCGCGCCGTCTCCTCGAACCTCGGTGGAACGAGCAGTTCGGCCGGACCCACCGGGACGGGGGCGTCGGCGCCCTCTCCCCTCAGTTGGACGGGGATGCTCTCCGCTTCGAGCCGGCCCTTCGCGATCTCCGCCTCGATCAAAGATGAGGTCCACAGCACCGACACGAGGTCATCGCTCATGCGCTCATCATGGCACGTCGGGTCCTCGCCCGCGATTTCAGTGCCCGAGCAGAACGAACAGGGCGGCGAGCCGTGGGCTGAGGCAGGTCTGTGTCCAAGTTCTGCTCGATGAGGCTGACGGTCCCGACCGCGCGGCAGACCTGCCGGACCGGCGCCTTCAACGCTCGGGTGATGGGCTTGCATCCGGGAGGTGGGCAACGCATGAACACTGATGCATGAGGTCGACTGACAACCGATTCGTGTGGCGTGTTGCCGCGGAAAGGTGTATGAGATGTTTCGAGCCACAACGGGGTCAGCCTTCCATCTGGAGGGGTATGCGCATTCGGGTGTCGTCTGAGAGGGTCCCGGTGCAGCGCGTCCGATCGACCCTTCCCCGCCACCCCTCACACGATAGGGTCCGCACCGGCGAGGGACGACATCAGGACAAGCCGGTGCGCGGGGCCGCATCGGATCATGGACAGCATGGTCGAGACGACGTGGAACGGATCTCGCGATGATCACCCATGACGGCAGTGGCCGCGACCTTGTCGCTCGGCTCGACCGAGCGAACGAGGAGATCGACCGGCTGCACATGCAGCTCGACCGTTCGGGGAACGTGGTGAGGTTCCGCGTGACGCGCTACTTGGAGTCGTTGGACGAGTCCGCGGCCGATCTGAACGCGCGGTCGAGGCAGATGCCGCCGGAGGACACATACGAGCGGCGCAAGCTGGAGCGGGATCTCGGCTCCTTGGAGGACCAGATCGGAGTGACGGGCGCCGTGTTCGCCTCGGCGACGGCGGAAGAGCAGGGGAACGCCCGTCAGGAGATGCGAGCCGACATCCGGCTGCTCGACGTCGAGGCGGAGGCTGACAAGAGGTGGTGGCGACGTATGTTCCGCCGGGGGCGGGGAGCATCCGCCCGATCCGAACGCGAGAGGGAGGTCGAGCCTGGCTCGACCGACGAGGGGGGGTGAGCACTTGGACGCCGGGGCGAGAGGTCTCGTCGTTGGCCGTCGACCGGCATGGAGGATCGGGTCGAGGCGCTGATCCAGCGCGGCAAGGACGTCGTGGAGAAGCAGGTGCAGCTGGACATGGACGACCAGAAGAAGGACATCGGATCGCCCTGACAGACCCGGGGTCACGGATCTTTTCGGTCGGCTGACTGATGATTCGTGTCGCGTGTTGGCGCGAAGGGCGTTTGACGTTCTTTCGAGCGACAGCTGGATTGAGCCTTCCATCTGGAGGGTCATCCGAATTGTGCGTGTCGCCGGAGAGGGTCCCGGTGGAACGGGTCCGATCGGCCCTGCCCAGCGGCCCCTCACGCAGTAGATGGTCGGACTGGGAAGGATGACAGCAGGGCAAGCCGCGATCGCAGAGGCGATCGTGCCTGTGGACTTGAACGCCGGGGTGATGCCTATGGATGCGTGCAGCTCGCCAGGGTAGGCGATCGATTGATGCTTGGAAGGAGTTGCCATGATGGCGCTATCAGACCGTTTGGGGGAGCTGGCGCGTCGGGCCAAGGAGGCCGAGGATCGTGCCCGCGCCGCCAAGACTGCTGCCAGGGAAGAGTTGCGATCGGAGGTCGAGCAGGCGTCCAAGGCCGCACAGCACAAGGCTGACGAACTCCAGCAGCGTGGCCAGGCCGCACAGGCCAAGGCGTCGGACTGGTGGACGGAGGTCCAGTCTGATTGGGCCAGGCACATCGAGACCACGCGAGAGCACATCGCGGCCAAGAAGGCGAAGGCCGACGCCAAGTCGGCTCAGTTCGACGCGAACATCGCCGAAGCCGATGCCGAGGCGGCGATCGACTTCGCGTTCGCGGCAGTCGAGGAGGCCGAATACGCGGTCCTGGACGCAACCCTGGCGCAGATGAACGCTGACGACACGGCGACCAGCTGATGGGCGATCGCGAGTCGCTGACGCAGGGCTCGCCGTCAGATCGTTCAGCCTTGGTACGCGGCTGAGGAGGTGGGCCGCGCGCGGGAGCAGCGGTCGGCACTCACACGTCGAGGCCGGTCCAACCACGGCCCGGAGTCGACGAGTAGCTGATCAGCCTCTTGCGCGCGCCCATCGCGCCGGCTCGTCGATCACACGTTCGAGGTCCCTTTGATCCACGGGTCCACACGAAGGAGGTTGCGGTGGATGACACCCGCAGCGAGCGCATCGCGAAGGCGGAGGAAGGCCTGGCGGAGATGCAGACGGTGCTGGATCATGCCAAGCGCGCGGTCGAAGCCGCCGCTCGAGCGTAGCGCGCCGCCCACCAGGCTGCCCAACACGCTCGTTCGTTCGCGAAAGCGATCGCGGTCGTCGCCGGCACCCTGGCGGTCGTGGCGCTGATCGCAGCCGCTACCAGGCGACGACATCGCCAGTCAAGGCACGTTGATTTTCGGAAGAGGGGAGGCGGCCATGCTGGCAGAGGAGCGTAGGATCGTTCGAGAAGAGTCACGCTACTGGTGGGTCTTGCTCGTGTCGGGGATCGCGTGGGTGCTGATCGCGTGGATCGTGCTGCGCCTGAATCAGACGTCGATCACGACGGTGGGCGTGTTGATCGGGGTGGTGTTCATCGTCGCCGGCGCGAACGAGGTGACCGTGGCCACCCTGGTGCCCGGTGGGTGGAAGGTCTGGCACTACGTGATGGCGTTTATCTTCTTCCTCGGCGGGCTGTGGGGGCTGATCGAGCCCGTCGAGACCTTCTTCGCGCTCGCCTCCGTGCTCGGCCTGATCTTGATCATCTACGGCACGTTCGAGATCGTGCGCGCAGTGGCCAACCGCACCCTGAACCCCTATTGGTGGGTGGGCCTGATCACGGGGGTCCTGCTGATCTTGCTGGCCTTCTGGGTGTCCGGGTCCGATCGTGTCTACGCGCTCGCCCAGAGCACGTACCTCATCCTGTTCTGGGTGGGCTTCTTCGCGTTGTTCAAGGGCATCATGCAGATCGTGCTCGCGTTCGGCGTCCGTCGCGCAGGCAAGGAGGTAGACGCCGCCCCTGCGATGGCGTAGGCGACAGCCCGAGCCCGCTCCGCCCGGCCGGCCGGCAGGACGGAGGAGGACGGGCGATGAACTGATCGTGCTGGCGAGCACTGCCTGCCTCGATGAATTTGACGAACCGTGTCGCGTCATGGGTGAACCCTCCGGCCATGTCTCTGAATGGGCTGAAGCGCTGCGAATCGCAGGAAATCAGCGGCTCAAGACGTTGGACCTACTCTCCACCACGCGCCCTGCGGTGCGGACTCTGCCTGCACCTTCGACCGCCGGGCTACCGACAGGGATCTCCCACACCAAGACGCCGACGACCTACTCGAGGTTCACCTACACCCTTGATCCGGTGGGCAACCCGACCCGGATCGTGGCACCGCCCAGTGGAATGCAGCTTGCCGTCTCGCACACGGCGCGGCGGACACTGCTCGAGGTTGCTCCTTGTGCGCGCGCGAAGATGCTGCAACGCTGGGGATCGATGGGCTCCGCGCCCGATTCAGAGCCGCCCGAGTCCCGGCCGATCCGCGCCGGATTGCTCCGCGGCCGGCTGATCTCGCTCGCCGTCGCAGCTGTCGGCCTCTACCTCGTATGGCCGGCCCTGCTGGAGACCGTCCAGGCCTGGCCCCATCTGTCGACGATCAAGGTCCGATGGTTCGTCGGGATGGTCCTGCTCGAGGCCGGCAGCTTCGCTTGCGTCTGGCTCGTGCTCGCGATCTCCTTGAGGAGCCGCCGGTGGTTCCTGATCGCGACGTCGCAGCTCGCGAGCAACGCCGCGAGCAGGGTGATCCCAGGCGGGGCGGCGACCGGTGGGGTAGTGCAGTACCGAATGCTCACGCAGGCGGGGCTCGACGTCGCGACGGTGGCCACGGGACTGACCGCGGCCTCGGTGATGATCAACGCGGTGCTGTTCGCGATGCCCCTGTTCACGATCCCTGCGATCTTCGGTGGCGGGCGGGTCGCCGAGGGGCTCGTGCGGGCGATGTGGATCGGGCTCGGGGCATTCGCCGTCCTGGCGATCGCGACCGCCTGGCTGATCTCATCCGATCGACCGCTCGGCGCGATCGGCGGCGTAGTCGACCGCGTTCGGAACTGGTACCGCCGGCGGCGTGGACGGCCCGAGACGAACGATCTCCCGGACCGCCTTCGCCGGGAACGCGAGCTCATGCTCCGCACGCTCGGCTCGCGATGGTGGCAAGCGCTGCTCGGCTCCGTGGGGAAGTGGGTCCTCGACTACCTCGCGCTGCTCACCGCGCTCGCCGCGGTGGGCGCGCGTCCCAGGCCGTCGCTCGTCCTGCTCGCGTACCTGTCGGGCGCGATCCTCGGGATGGTGCCGATCACGCCGGGCGGGCTCGGTTTCGTGGAGGCGGGGCTGACGGCCATGCTCGTGCTCGCGGGGGTCCCGGCGGGCGACGCGAGCCTCGCCGTCCTCGCGTACCGACTCGTGTCGTACTGGCTGCCGCTCGTCGCAGGAGCGCCCGCGACCCTCGCCTACCGACGGCGGTTCGCTTGATCGACTCGGCCCCACCGAGGGTATCGCTCCCAGGCCGCGTCCCGAGAGTCCCGAGATGCTGTCATCGGCGCCGTCATGATGATCGCAGTGATCTGACACGTACGATGAACCGGTCCTTGCGGCAGGTCGAGCACTGCTGGACCCGGCCCGGGCGTGACACCGGGCGAGACGATCGACCTTTCCTTACGACGCGCTGGATCGTCTCACCCGGGCCGGCACCAAGACCTACGCCTACGGCAACCAGACCTCCGCCGGCACCCGGACATCCACGTACGACCTTGAGAACCGACTCCTCTCGACGACCCAAGGCGGCATGACCGGGTCCCACAGCTTCGATAGAGACGGGAACCGCGTCACGCCGTCCCGGGGGCCAGCTTCAGATCACCACCAGTGACACGAAACGCCCCCTTCCCGAACTCGCGATCATGTGCGGCACCACCGGTTCGCTGCTCCGCCGCTACGCTACGGGACCACCGTTGGCTATGTTGCCGCGGCAGATGCGAAGCGGAGGCTCGGACCACTACTTCCCCTCTGACAACCTCGGCTCCGTCGCGGACGTCTTGGCCTCCGACGGCTCCGCCGAGTGGTCGTACACCTACGAGCCCTGCGAGGCCCTCCGCGCGGCAGTTCAGGACTCGCCATCTGCGCCGAGGAACCTGGGCAACGCTCGACGCAGGATGGGAGGAGGGAGACCGCCAGCCCGATCAGGAGAGCCGCCGCCGGGGTCTGGTTCCCGCCACCGAAGAACCCGATCTCCCACAGTAGGGCTCTGGCGGCTCCGAGTTCTATCGCGATCACGGACTGGAAGTCCTGGATCGGGACTTCCTCCATGTCATCCCCGCCCCAAGATCCTGCATGGCACCATGGAGCCGGATCGCCGCGACCCGATGACCACGCAAAGGCAGAGGAGTACGGTGTACTCCTGCTGCGAGAAGGGGACCGTGGGCAGACGTCGATCGCGAGGGATGACGCATGAGTAGCTATCCCCTGATCTCCGAGCATGGCCTCATCGGCGACCTGCAGACCGCGGCGCTCGTCTCCACGGGAGGAACCGTCGACTGGCTGTGCCTGCCCCGATTCGACTCACCGAGCGTGTTTGCATCCCTGTTGGATGCCGATCGCGGCGGGCGGTTCCGGATCGCGCCCGAGGGCACGAACTACGTCGCCAAGCAGCTGTACTTTCCGGACACCGCCGTGCTGATCACGCGCTTCATGTCACCCGACGGCGTCGGCGAGGTCGCGGACTTCATGCCGGTCGACGATCCCCACCACGCCTCGGTTCGTCACCAGCTGATCCGGGTCCTGCGCGTCGTCCGCGGGCAGATGACGTTCATCCTCGAGTGCCAACCGCGCTTCGACTACGGGCGGGCCGAACACCGACTCCGTGCGGTGGGGGGCGGCTTCATCTTCGAGACCGACGAGATGGACCTCGCACTGCGCGCCACGGTCGAGCTCCAGCCGGACGGGAGCGACGTACGCGCGCGATGGACGATGCGAGCCGGCGACGTCGGCGGCGCGATCCTCGAATCGGGACCCGACAGGGAGGCCGCGGGACCGATCGACGCCGAGCGCGTCCTCTCCCGGTTCAACGAGACGGTCCGGTTCTGGCGCAGCTGGCTCGGTCGCTCGACGTATACCGGTCGGTGGCGTGAGGCGATCAGCCGCTCTGCGATGACGCTCAAGCTGATGACGTACGCGCCGACGGGCGCGCTCGTGGCCGCTCCAACGACGAGCCTGCCCGAGCAGGTCGGCGGCGAGCGCAACTGGGACTACCGGTTCACGTGGGTGCGCGACGCGTCGTTTTCCGTTTACGCGCTGCTCGGTCTCGGCTACACGGACGAGGCGTTGGCCTTCCTCCGCTGGTTGCGGGATCGCGTGGGCGAGAGGGCCGGGCAGGCCTCGGGGCCGCTCAAGATCATGTACCGGATCGACGGATCGTCCGACCTTCACGAGGAGACGCTGGATCACTTCGAGGGATATCGGGGATCGGCGCCTGTGCACGTTGGGAACGGTGCATCGGATCAGCTGCAGCTCGACATCTACGGCGAGGCGATGAATTCCCTGTACAGCGCGAGTCGGCAAGGGGGGACGCTCGGTCACGAGGCATGGCTGGACATCTCCATGATGATGGATTGGCTGGCCGAGCACTGGGACCAGCCAGAGGAGGGGATCTGGGAGACGCGCGGCGGGCGCAAGAGCTTCACCTACGGCCGTCTGATGTCCTGGGTCGCGATGGACCGGTCGATCCGGATGGCTCATGAGCTCGGTCGCCCCGCCGACGTGGCACGGTGGACGAAGGAACGCGATCGGATCTACCGGCAGATCATGGACCGAGGGTGGAACAAGGAACGCGGCGCGTTTGTCCAGCACTACGACTCGAGCGTCCTCGACGCGTCGAATCTGCTCATGCCGCTCGTGGACTTTGTCTCGCCGACCGACCCGATGTGGCTATCCACGCTCGACGCGATGAACGACGAGCTGGTCTCGGACAGTCTGGTGTACCGCTACGATCCTTCCGCGTCCCCGGACGGCCTGGCCGGCTCCGAAGGAACGTTCTCGATCTGCACGTTCTGGTACGTCGACGCCCTGGCTCGCTCGGGCCGGCTCGAAGAGGCTCGGATGACGTTCGAGAAGATGCTGACATACGCCAACCACGTTGGGCTGTTCTCCGAGGAGATCGGGCCGACGGGAGAGCAGCTGGGGAACTTCCCCCAGGCCTTCACGCACCTGTCGCTGATCAACGCCGCAATGAACCTCGATTTCCAGCTCGACCACGGGCCGGGATGGGTCGATCTGGCGCCCGGGGCGCTCAGAGGAGCAGTAGGGACGAACGCCTCCATTGGCTGACCCCCGTCGTGACCAGGAGGGGCTGGCCGCCGCCGTGTTGGTTTGTCCAAGGTGATGAAGTCGTAGCCCACGATCCCGGCGGTCTGGCCCCGCAGGAAGGCTCGCCAGTGCTCGGAGGCCCACCGCGGCGCGGCGGCACACCTGCTCGCCGAAGCACGGACCACACGGTGGCAGCGATCCGACGGAGGCCGGCGCCGTCGACGCCCAGGGCATAGGGGGCGCCGACGACCAGCCCGATGCTCGAGCCCGCCATGAAGTCGATGGGACCCCCTGCTTCTCCAGCGTCTCGATCCCGCCGATGTGGGCGATCCACGGGCGCCTCCATTGCCGACAGCCAGCCCGATCCTCGGCCGCGGCGCAGGGCATGCGTCACTCACGGCGGTCACGATCTTGCGGCCTCCGAGACCCCCGTCACCACCCCGCGGCGGACGGCGCCTCCGGCCAGGGCGACGGGGGCCCGTAGGCGACGGTCATCTCCTCGAGGATCGCTCGACGCTGCTCGGCCGGGAGCTCCGCGAGGAGCGGGAGGTAGATCCGTTCGAGCTTGTCGAAGTGCAGGCGGATGATCGCCTCGACCTGCGCCGCCAGGAGCCGGATCCGCCGGGCGCACGAGCGTCGGCCCTGCTCGTTCGCCGTGAGGGCCTCCAGGGCGGTCACCTCGCCCTCCGCGGCGTCGTCGGCGATCGCTCGGACGTCGAGCTTCATGGGTGCCATGACCTCTTCCTCGGATCGGATGAGCGGCGCGACTGCCGGGTAGAGCGAGGCCTCGTTGGCCTCGACGTACCTGACGAAGTCCTCGGCCAGCGATGACAACGCCACGCTGAAGGCGGCGTCGCCCTCGTCTTCTTGGTCGTCGAGGGTCTGGACCGCGGCCTGCATACGCGCCAGCAGCGCGCGATGATACGAATGGAACGTCTCTTCGGCGTCGATCATGATGCGTCACACCTCCTCGATCGGACCGGGGCTTTCACCGTGCCGGGACCGCATCGACCGGGATCCCTCGCTAGCGCCGACGAGCGGGCGCCTCCTCCGGCGGCCCGAGCTCGGGTCGCACGTCCGACCTTCTTGTGGGGTCGATCTCCCCCCGCGCGAAGGCGTCGAAGCGGCCCCAGCGCCCCGGGATCTCCAGTAGAGCGAGCACGCCGATGCCGCTCGGCAGGGCGGGATCGTTGAGGAGGTGATCGCCCAGGGGCTCCAGGCCGAGCATCGTTCGCAGGAGCAGCAACGGGGCGCCTGTCGACCAGGCCTGAGGGCTGCACGCGGTTGGGTACTCCACGGGATAGGTCGTCGCCTCCCGCGCGTAGCCGCCGAACGCCTCCGGCAGGCGACCGTCGAAGAAGTCGGCAGCGTTGAGGATGCCAGCGGCGATCTGCGCTGCCTCCTGCTTGAAGCCGTAGCGCCGCAGCCCCCAGGCGATGAACGAGTTGTCGAACGGCCAGATCGTGCCGACGTGGTAGCCGATCGGATTGAAGCGCCCCTCGCCCTCGGCCAGCGTGCGGACGCCCCAGCCGGTGAACAGCCGTGGTCCCATCAGGTGGCGCGCGACCGCCTTCGCCTTCGACGTCTCGACGATGCCGCTCCAGAGGAGATGGCCGTTGTTCGAGCTCAGCGCGTCGACCTGGTTGCCGTCCGCATCCAGCGCAAGGGCAAAGTACTGATCGGATTCGACCCAGAAGTCGTGGTTGAATCGGCGCTTCAGGTCGGCGGCCTGCTTCTCGAGCGCATCGGCGAACGCGGGATCCTTCCAGACCTCGCGTGCGAGCCGGGCGCCGCGGACCTTGGCGTCGTAGGCATAACCCTGCAGCTCACAGGTCGCTCGGGGGAAGCCGGGCAACCTGCCGTCACGGTAGGAGATCGAGTCCCATGAGTCCTTCCAGCATTGGTTCTCCAGGCCAGTCTTCTCGTTTCGGCGCTGGTACGAGACGTAGCCGTTGCCCATCAGATCTGCGTACTCGTCGATCCAGTTCAGCGCGGCCCGGGCCTCCCGCTCGAGCTCGCGCACGAGCCTCCGATCGCCGGTCCACCGCTCGTACTCGTCGAGCAACACGACGAACAGGGCCGTGGCATCGGCGCAGCCGTAGTAGGGCGAGTGTGGGCGCTCCTCGAACGCCGTCATCTCCCCGTAGCGCATCTCGTGCAGGATGCGACCCGGATCCTCGTCGCGGAAGTCGTCGACGCGCGTGCCTTGCCACAGCCCCAGCACCCGCAGGGTGGTGGCCGCCAACTCCGCAGTGAACGGGAGCGCCTGCAGGCTGGTGAAGATGCTGTCCCGGCCGAACAAGGTCATGAACCACGGGAGGCCGGCGGCCGGCAGGCTCTTGCCCGGCATGATCGGCAGCGAAAAACGAAGGGCGGCGAGATCAACGAGGCTGCGCCGGTACGTGACCCTCAAGGGCTCCCAGTCGCACTCCAGCCGGGGAGCGTCACCGATCCAACGCCTCAGGTTAGACTCCATGTCCTCACTCCGCCGTTTCCCAGTCGGCGAGCGTCGCCCGCCTCGCCGCTGGACCAGAGGCAGGGTGGCGGCGACGTCGATCTCCGTCGTCCATTCACCGTGGGGCTGGAGGCGAACGTCGAAGGTCAGACCCTCCTCATCGATCCGAGCACCAGCGGTCGAGGAGATCAACGTCGAGCGTCTGTACGCCTGGCGCTCGTAGGCGAGCAACAGACGGCCATCTTCGACCCGAATGATGTAGGCGCCCCTCTTCTTGAGCGCGTCCTTGACCTCGAAAAGGTCGGCGAAGTCGGACCCCGCCTCGATCCGTACGGTCAGCTCGACCGACTTGTCGTCGTGGTTCAAGATCGTCAGCCACTCATGGAAGCCGTCGCGGACGGCACGCCGCCGGGTCACCGACAGCTTCGCGTCGACGTAGACGGTCCCCGTGCCCGGGACCAGGAAGAAACGCGTCTCGAAGTACTGGAGATCGGCGACGGAGAGCGTGTTCAACCGTTGGCCGTCCACGGTCAGCAGCCACTTTGACAGGAAGCGTGTGTCGAACGAGAACAGGCCCGTCGGGGTGGTCGGCGACGCCTCGATGTCCCCGCGACCATCGCTGACGACGAACGTG
>CAVQIQ010000007.1:0-173301 GCA_963712645.1 uncultured Actinomycetes bacterium
TGAAAGGGCTGCTGCATTGCGGGGAGTGCGGGCGGCGCCTGTCGCTTACACTCGCCAGGGGCAGGTACCTGTACTTCTACTGTCTCGGGCAGCGAGGCTCGGCGAGGACCGGATGCCGCCAGCCGTACATTCTCGCCGGCGACGCCGAGGCTCTCGTGGAGGACCTGTATCGACAGATCCAGCTTCCTCCGTCGTGGGTGGGGCGACTCACCGAGGAACTCGAGGCGGAGATCGTCGAGCGTCAGGCCGAGGCATCGGATCGCCGAGTCCTTCTGACGAAGACGCTCGCCAAGCTCGCGGAGGAGCGGGGCAAACTCCTGCAGGCCTTCTACGCGAACGCGATCCCGCTCGATCTCCTCAAGGCGGAGCAGGACCGCATCGGCTCAGCGGAGCAGGCAGCCAAGGCAGAGCTCGAGACGACGCAGGGCGACCTTGACGGTTGGCAGGACATTCTCCGAACGGCCATCCGCCTCGCCGGCAACTGCCACGCGGCGTACCTGAAGGCGCGGCCGTCTGTTCGGCGCCGCTTCAACGACGCGGTGCTCCAGGCCGTCTACATCAAGGACCGGAGGATCGGTCGAACGGAGTTCTCTGAGGTCTTCGCGCCTCTCTTCTCTCGTCCGAGTTCGAATAAGGCACTGAAAGTGGAGGTGGGGGGAATCGAACCCCCGTCCCCGGGCGACCGTTCAGGGCTTCTCCGGGCGCAGCCGGTGGGAAGATCTCGCCTCGAGGCTCCCACCGGCGGAGGACCTCTCGGCCAGCCCGGGTTCGATGTCCGGCGGCGGCCCCCGGGCGGAGCCGTTGCCGTGAGCCTGCTCACGACGCCCATCCTCCCGTCGCAGGCGACCGGGAGGGGACGGCTACCTAGCTACCTAGGCAGCGAGCGCGTAATCGTTATCGGCGCTTGTGTTGGTCCCGGCTTTTCACGAGGCATCCGGGGACCTCGGCCCGCTTCCCCTGAGCGGTTCTCGCTCAGGTCGAAGCCAGTGCACCCCCATATTCGGTTGTGCCGACAGTATACGGGCGGCCCCGGCCCGGCTAGCGCCGCCGCCCCACCTCGCGCTCGATCTCGCGCCGGTGCTCCCGCTCGGCGATCGCCTGGCGCTTCTCGAACTGCCGCTTGCCCCGAGCGAGCCCGAGCTCCACCTTGGCCAGCCCGTGGGCGAAGTAGACCCGCAGCGGTATCAGCGCGAGCCCCCTCTCGGCCGTCTTGCCGATCAAGCGCTCGATCTCCTTTCGATGCAGCAGGAGCTTCCGCGCCCGGGTGGGCTCCCACCGGGCCTTGTCCATCGCCTGCTCGTACGGCGGGATGTGCATCCCCTCGAGCCATACCTCGTCGCCCCGGACGCGCGCGAACGCCTCGGCGAGTGAACCGCGTCCGCCGCGGAGCGACTTCACCTCGGCGCCGGTGAGCACGATGCCCGTCTCGTAGCGTTCGAGGATCTCGTAGTCGTGCCGGGCTCGGCGGTTGGAGACGACGGTCTTCTGACCCTCCGGGTCGCCCTTCGGACTCATGGCCGAAGGTTAGACGTCGAGGAAGCGCCGCATCCCCACGAGGCCGGCGAGCAGGGCGACGATGGCCCCCGCCAGAAGCAGGATCGGGATGATCGCGATCAGGTCCTTGTTCACGATCCACGGGATGAACTGCACGGACTCGTTGAGCGGCTCGATGAAGGCGACCTTGATCGCGAACAGGAACAGGATCGCCGCGATCGCCCCGATCAGGCTCTCGACCAGCCCCTCGACGAGGAACGGGAGCCGGATCCGCCAGTTGGTCGCGCCCACGAGCTTCATGATCCCGATCTCCTTGCGGCGCGCGAACAGACCCATCCGGACCGTGTTCGCGATCAGGATCGACGCCGATACCAGCATCACGAACGCGACGAGGAGCACGCCGACGCGGAACACCCGCGTGACGGCGAACAACCGGTCCAGGAACGCGCTCTGGTCGACGATCTGATCGATCCCCGGCTGCCCCTTGAGCACGGCGGCGACCTGCGAGTACTGCTCGGGATCCTCCATCTTGACCCGCAGCGACGCGGGGAGCGCGTCGCAGTCGACGTTGTTGACCAACGCCTCCTGCTCCGCGAACAGCGTCCGGAAACGGTCGCAAGCCTCCTGCTTGTCCTCGTAGTCGACATTCGCGACCACGGGAAGGTCGGTGAGCGTCTTCGTGAGCGAGCTCACGGTCGAGGGGTTCACCGGGTCGGTGAGGTACACGGCGACCTCGACGTTGCCGGTGGTCGCCTCGATCATGAGGCTCACCTGCCGCGAGATCAGCAACGAGAGCCCGAAGAGGAACAACGCGATGAACGTGGTCGAGATCGCGGCGAACGCCACCAGCCCATTCCGCCGGAGCCCCGAGGTGGTCTCGCGGAACAGGTACTCGAACCGCGGCACTAGCTGTACACCCCGCGAGCCTGGTCGCGGACGACCTTGCCCCTGTCGAGCTCGATCACGCGGCGGCGCATCGCGTCCACGATCGCCTGGTCGTGCGTGGCCATCACGACGGTGGTGCCGATGCGGTTCACCTTGTCGAGCAGGCGCATGATCTCGACCGATGTCGAGGGGTCGAGGTTGCCGGTCGGCTCGTCGGCCAGCAGCACCAGCGGGCGGTTCACGCACGCCCTCGCGATCGACACGCGCTGCTGCTCGCCGCCGGAGAGCTCGTCGGGGAAGTTGTTGAGCTTGTCGCCGAGCCCGACGAGCTCGAGGATCTCGGGCACGCGCTGATCGATCACGTGCTTGGGCTTGCCGATCACCTCGAGCGCGAACGCGACGTTCTCGAACACCGTCTTGTCCTGCAGGAGCTTGAAGTCCTGGAAGACCGTCCCGATGTTGCGGCGCAGGTGCGGCACCTTCCAGGTGGTCAGCTTGGCCAGGTTCTTGCCGGCGACGTAGATGTCGCCCTTGGACGACTCCTCCTCCTTCAGCAGGAGCCGGATGAACGTGCTCTTGCCGGAGCCCGATTGGCCGACGATGAAGACGAACTCACCCTTCTCCACCTCGACCGTGACGTCCTCCAGAGCGGTGGTGCCGTTGCGATAGACCTTCGTGACGTGCTGAAGACTGATCATGGTGGGGTCCTTAGCGTGATCCGGGGGGCCGAACCGGCGCGGAGTCTAACAGACCCCCTGCACAACAGGAACGAAGCGGCCTCGGTAGCCTGAACCGATGGAGACGGCGACGCGCCCGCAGCGCGACCCCACGCGCGCCGACGAGCCTCCCCCGCCCTCGAGGGCTCGCCGGCTGGTGAACGCCGCCGCCGGTCCCACTCTCATCGTGGGGTCGGTCCTGATCGCGTTGCGCGGCATCGCGTTCCTGCCGAACCTGTCGGACCAGCATCCCGACATCCTGTCCTTCTGGCTCCCCCGTTCGTGCATGCTCGGGCGGGCGATCGCCAACGGCCACGTGCCGCTGTGGAACCCGTTCGAGATGTCCGGGACCTGGTTCGCGGCAGACCCGCAGAGCGGGTGGCTCTCGCTGCCCATGATGGCCTCGTCGCGGGTGTTCGGCTGCGGCGGCGGGCTCCGCGCGCTGATCGTCCTGAACCCGATCCTGGCCGGCCTCGGACTGTTCTGGTTCCTGCGGAAGGAGGGGCTCGGGCGGATCGCGGCCACCGCCGGCGGGCTCTCGATCTCGATGGCGGTCTCCGCGTCGATCCTGGCGATCAGCCTGCCGTTCGCCGGCACGCTCGCCTGGACGCCGCTCATCCTGGTCGGCGCGTCCGGGTTCTTCGCGCGCGGGGGGTGGCGGCGGCTCGGGTGGCTCGCGCTCGCGGCGTTGGCGTGGGGTCAGGTCGCGACCTCCCATCTGTCGCACGGGCTGGTGATGGCCACAGGCCTGGTCGTCGCGTACGTGGTCGCCCGCGCGATCCGCGAGGCGCGACGGGGCACGCTCCGCCCCGGTGCCGCGGTCGGGTGGTCGGTCGCGTTCCTCCTGTTCCTCCCGCTCGCGAACCTCGCGATCCTCGTCCCGCACTTCGCCGTGCTCGCGCGCTCGAGCCTGTCCGACGGGTACGGCGCGATCGTGGGGACGGTGGCTGGCCCCCGTGCGACGACGGAGGACGTCCCGATCCCGGCGACCGGCATGTGGGGGGCGTGGCCGCTCGCGCTCGCCTCGACGCCGGGCGGCTACCTCGGCGCGGCCGTCCTGCTCTTCGTACCGTTCGCGCTCCGGGACGCGGCGCGCCGGTACCTCGTCGTCGCGCTGGGCGCGGTGGCGGTCCTCGCCTACCTGCTGACGAACACCATCCTCGTGGGCGCCGGGTGGTTCCGCTCGCTCGCGCTGTCGCTGCCGTTCGGGGACGTCTACCTGCACAACCCGAGCCGCCTGCGCTACCTCGCGTTCCTCATCGTCCCGGCGCTCGGCGCCGTCGGGATCCAGTGGGTCCTGGACCGGCGGCCGGCGTTCGGCGAGGCGATGCGGTGGATCGGCGCGGGGCTCGCGGTGCTCCTCGTCTTCCCCCTGGTGATGGGCGCGCGGCCGGGTCGCCTCACGATCTTCGCGATCGCCTCGGTCGCCGTGATCGGCGTCGTGTGGGCGCTCGCGCGAGGACGTCGGTGGGCACCGGTCGCGCTCTGCGCGATCCTGGGCGCCGAGCTCGTGGCCGGCGCGATCTGGTCGTCGATGTACCGGGGCGGCACGGTGTACCTCGGCCTCGAGACCGGAACCCACGCGGCGCTGGTCGCCACGCCGCTCCGGTGGCCCGACGTCGACGTGCACGAGTACCTCTCGCCAGGGCCGATCGCCGCAGCGCTCCGGCGGTCGGGGATCTCCGACGGTCGCTACCTCGCGTGGATCCGGCCCGACGCGTACTTCAACAAGGGCTACCTGTTCACCCGCAAGGAGTCCGACTGGCCGGCGCTGCTGATCGGACGGTCGGTGCTGTTCGAGGTGCCGGACACGCTCGGCTACTCCCCCGTCCAGCTGCCCGGCTACTGGGCCTACGTGCACGCCACGAACCGGCTGCCGGTCTTCTACAACGCCGCGGTGATCCAGGTTCCGACGCTCACCGACCTCCGGCTCCTCGGCGCCCGCTACCTGATCGTCCCGCAGGGGATCCCGTCGCCCCTGCCCCCGGGCGTGTCGGGGCGGACCGTCGAGACCGAGGGCGCGTTCCGCCTCGTCGAGATCGACGGCTCCGAGCCGCGGGCCTCCGTGGTTCCCTCGTGGACGGTGGTGAACGGCGAGCGGGCGGCGCTCGACGCCGTCCTGGAGCCGGGGTTCGACCCGGCCGCGGTCGCGGTGCTCGAGACCGACCCGGGCTCGACGCCGAGCGCCGGGAGCACGACGGGCACCGCCGGGTATCGAGAGGTGGCCCCCGAGGACGTGCGGATCGAAGCCGAAGCCTCGGTCCCGTCGATCCTGGTCGTCCGCAACGCGTGGGACGAGGGGTGGTCGGCGACGCTCGACGGGCGTTCGGTGCCGGTGCTGCGCACCGACGGGTTCCTCCAGGGGATCGCGCTTCCGCCGGGCCGCCACGACGTCCGGCTCACATACCGGGAGCCGGCGATCGGGACCGGGCTCGCGCTCTCGGGGATCGCCTGGCTCATGTTCGCGGCCGCGCTGGTGTTCGTGATCGTGAGGGGTCGGCTCGGGGCCCGCGGCGGAGCCGGCGGATCCGTGGGACCGCCAGCACCAGACCGAGCGCCGAACACCCATCCTTCGAGCCCGCGTTCGAGCCGTCGGTGATCGTGATGGGTGTTGGGTCCGGGGAGGTCGCGCAGCTTGCCGAGGCCGAGATCGCGTAGCTACCCGGCTCGTCGATCGTGAGGTGATCGAAGTTCACGATCCCCTGCCCGGTCCACGTAGCGGAGGTCTCGCCGCCACTGAACGTGCCGCCCTGCAGGGACAAGTTGATGCTCAGTGGTCCGTCGCTCGATCCGTCGTCGAGGACGTCGACGCGGATCTGCACGTTGAACGGTTGCCCGGCCGCCTGGTTCGCCGGCGGACGAACGTGGAATGCCAGCGCGTACGTGGGGCACTGGGGTGGTGGCGGCGGTGGTGGCGGTGGTGCCTCGTCCTCGACCATGAGTGTCGCGTCGTCGCTTTCGGCGTGGTAGGTCCCCGTCACCGTATGCGCCCCTGGCTGGTTCGCCGTGCACGTGTTGCCGTTGCACGACCCGTTGGGCGCGATCGAGAAGTCCGTGTCGACCGTGACGTTGCCCATCGAGCCACCATCGGAATCGAACGCCTCCGCCGTGTACGAGCGCGAGCCTCCTGGTTGGATCGTGGCGTCGGAGGGAGAGATGATGATGTGATCGAAGACCGCCTCCGCCGATCCGACCCGGATGGGTGCCGGGTCCGGGGAGGTCGCGCAGCTTGCCGAGGCCGAGATCGCGTAGCTACCCGGCTCGTCGATCGTGAGGTGATCGAAGTTCACGATCCCCTGCCCGGTCCACGTAGCGGAGGTCTCGCCGCCACTGAACGTGCCGCCCTGCAGGGACAAGTTGATGCTCAGTGGTCCGTCGCTCGATCCGTCGTCGAGGACGTCGACGCGGATCTGCACGTTGAACGGTTGCCCGGCCGCCTGGTTCGCCGGCGGACGAACGTGGAATGCCAGCGCGTACGTGGGGCACTGGGGTGGTGGCGGCGGTGGTGGCGGCGGTGGTGCCTCGTCCTGGACCATGAGTGTCGCGTCGTCGCTTTCGGCGTGGTAGGTCCCCGTCACCGTATGCGCCCCTGGCTGGTTCGCCGTGCACGTGTTGCCGTTGCACGACCCGTTGGGCGCGATCGAGAAGTCCGTGTCGACCGTGACGTTGCCCATCGAGCCACCATCGGAATCGAACGCCTCCGCCGTGTACGAGCGCGAGCCTCCTGGTTGGATCGTGGCGTCGGAGGGAGAGATGATGATGTGATCGAAGACCGCCTCCGCCGATCCGACCCGGATGGGTGCCGGGTCCGGGGAGGTCGCGCAGCTTGCCGAGGCCGAGATCGCGTAGCTACCCGGCTCGTCGATCGTGAGGTGATCGAAGTTCACGATCCCCTGCCCGGTCCACGTAGCGGAGGTCTCGCCGCCACTGAACGTGCCGCCCTGCAGGGACAAGTTGATGCTCAGTGGTCCGTCGCTCGATCCGTCGTCGAGGACGTCGACGCGGATCTGCACGTTGAACGGTTGCCCGGCCGCCTGGTTCGCCGGCGGACGAACGTGGAATGCCAGCGCGTACGTGGGGCACTGGGGTGGTGGCGGCGGTGGTGGCGGCGGCGGTGCCTCGTCCTGGACCATGAGTGTCGCGTCGTCGCTTTCGGCCTGGTAGGTCCCCGTCACCGTATGCGCCCCTGGCTGGTTCGCCGTGCACGTGTTGCCGTTGCACGACCCGTTGGGCGCGATCGAGAAGTCCGTGTCGACCGTGACGTTGCCCATCGAGCCACCATCGGAATCGAACGCCTCCGCCGTGTACGAGCGCGAGCCTCCTGGTTGGATCGTGGCGTTGGAGGGAGAGATGATGATGTGATCGAAGGCCGCCTCCGCCGATCCGACCCGGATAACCTTGCTCTCCGCGTCCTGCTTGCCCCTCGGGTCCGACACGGTGAGCGTCACCGTGTACCGGCCGGGATCGTCATACGTGTGCGAAAGAGTCTGGCCGCCCGACTGCGCCGATCCGTCACCGAAACTCCAATGCCGGGACATGTGATCGCCGTCGGGGTCCTGCGACGCATCCGTGAACCGGACACGCAGGGGAGCCGGTCCGAGCCGTGGGGCTGCCGAGAACCCAGCCTGCGGGGGCTTGTTGAGCGGTGGCGGAGGCGGCGTACCGCCGGTCGTCCCGCCCTCACCGCCGGCGCCCGTGGTGGAGGTCGGCGGGACCGACCCATGCTCCCCCTGGCCAGATCCCTTCGGCGGTTCGGTCGGTCCCTCCGGCCCGCCTCCGTCGCCCTCGACGCACTCCGGGGCGTCGTGGTCGGCGCATAAGTTGAACATGAGCCAGTCGCCCTCGAGCAGTTCCGGCGGGATCGCTTGGATCGGCCCAACGACGCCGTCGGCTCCGACGACCGCCATCTCACCCGCGGGGATCTCCACGGCCCCGGTGGATCCCCTGGCCGTGACCACCCCCTCCACCACGGCGATCGTCGTGGATCCCTCGTGCACCAGCAACGCGTATCCCGTGCCCTGGACCGACGCCGTCGCGGTCGGGGTCTCGATCTCGAAGCGGCTCTGGGCGTCGGTGAGCTCCGCCACGCGGTGGAAGGAGTTGCCCTCGGCCTGACTGCCCTCGATGACCCTCGAGGCTGCCGCATCGCCCAGGGTCTCCAGGGTCACGAGTGTGAACGACGTGTCGAAGTCGAGGCGGGTGAGGCTCCCGTCGAAGTATTCGATCGACGCACGCCCATCGGGGCCCGTCCGAACGGTATCGCCTTCGCGGAGCGACGTGCCATCCCGTCCCGTCTCGAAGGCGCCGTTGCCGCGCTGGACCGCGACCTGCCCAGCGAGGAGGCGGAGCGTCGCGAACTGCTTGGCGGAAGCGGTTCCACCGGAGAAGATCAGGACCGCCCCGACCAACAGCAGTGCCAGTACGAAGACCGCGGTGATCGAGATCTCGAGGCCACGTCTCGTCTTCTCGGACAACGCTCAGGGCCCTCCCGCGGATGAACCGATTCTCGTGGCTCCGTCCCCCCACGGCAAGCACGTCGGGCGGATCTCAGCCTCACTCGGCACGACGAAGACCCAAAGACCTAGTGCGAAGGTCCGAGGCGTTGGTCATTCCGCTTCGAGTTATCCCCAGACTCGGCCCTGCGGCGGAGCTCGGCCTCGATCAGCTCCTCGAGATCGCCGTCAAGGACCCGATCGACGTCGCCGATCTCGACGTTGGTCCGGTGGTCCTTCACGAGCCGGTACGGCGCCAGGACGTAGGAGCGGATCTGCGAGCCGAAGTCGATCCCCTTGCGTTCGCCCCGGAGGTTCTCGAGCTTGGTCTGCTGCTCCTGCCGCATGCGCTCGGCCAGACGGGCCTTGAGGATCCGCATCGCCACCGCCCGGTTCTGCAGCTGCGAGCGCTCGTTCTGACACGCCGCCGTGATCCCGCTCGGCAGGTGGGTGATCCGCACCGCGGAGTCCGTGGTGTTGACGGACTGGCCACCCGGGCCCGTCGAGCGGTACACGTCGATCCGCAGGTCCTTGGGGTCGATGACGATGTCCTCGTCGCCGCTCTCCTCGATCAGCGGGATCACGTCGAGGTTGGCGAACGACGTGTGCCGCCGCTTCTGCGCGTCGAACGGCGAGATCCGAACCAGCCGGTGCACGCCGCGCTCCGCGGAGAGGAGACCGTACGCGTACGGCCCGTGGACGATGAACGTCGCGCTCTTGATGCCGGCTTCGTCGCCGAGGAGCGTCTCGTCGACCTCGACGTCGAGCCCCTCGCGTTCGGCCCAGCGCAGGTACATCCGAAGCAGCATCTCGGCCCAGTCCTGCGACTCGGTCCCGCCGGCGCCGGCGTGCAGCGTGGCGACCGCGTCGTGGTCGTCGTACTCGCCACCGAGGAGCGTCGCGAGCTCGAGCTTCTCGACGTCGCGCGCGAGCTCTCGCACCGCGCGCGCGAGGTCGGCCGTCATCTCCGGATCGGCCTCGTTCGCCAGGAGCTCGTCCATCGTCCGCGCGTCCTCGAGCCGCCGGACGAGCCCGTCGTACCGCTCGAGCTCGGCCCGCAGCCGGGATAGGCTGCGTCGTCAGCTGATGACCGCGGGCGGGGTCGTCCCAGAGCGACGGGTCCGAGGCCTGCCGCTCGAGCTCGGCCGCCTTCGAGCGCTTGCCGTCGACGTCAAAGGAACTCCTTCGCCGACGCGATGCGCTTGGTCGAGGTCCTCGAGGCGTTCCGTGTGTTCGCTCATGTCGTGGCATGGTACCGGGCGCGCTCGACTACTCGGAGCCGGGGGCAAGAGCGATCCGGTCGAGCGCGGGCAGGCTCGTGAACTGGTCGAACGAGAACGCTACGACACGCTCCGAGACAACGGTGCGCATTCTCCGTGAACCAGTACGGGACCCGGGAGACGACCTCGGTCGTCAGGTACTGGTCCAGCTCGGCCCAGCACTGCGGTCCGGGCCACCCCTCGACGCTCTAGGCACAGCTTCGATCCGATCGTCTACGCTCGGGACGGACGTGACCGAGTACCCCCATCCCGGAGCTGAGCCGGGGTTGCGCCCAACGAGTGAGGTGTTCAGTACGCACCCTCCAGACCCCGACCGGTCGAACAGTGGCGAGAACCATCCGGCGCCCTCGGGATAGTCCTGCCCCCACGGGTACGCGATCCCCATCGGGATCTGCGCGCTGGGTCGTGGATCGAGCGCCGGATGGAACCGGATCAACGGAAGGCTCCTGGAGATCCAGCTCGAGTTCGATCCCCACCTCGGCCAGGTCCCCGCGGATCGCCCTCGCCTGGTCGGGGATCACGCCTGCATCCATGACGAGCGCCCGGACGTTCCGGCAGACCGCCGCGTCGCACCGGCCGTCGCCGGTCCGATCGTAGTGCGGAGGCCCGCATCTCCTCCCGGGCCGCCTCGGGGTCGTAGGGGTACGGATCGAACGCTCGCAGGAGCCGTCCCTCGAGGACGTCGGTCGCCATGTGCGTCGCGACCTCGCCCCAGCTGAAGCCGAACGGACCGTACGGTGGCTCGGAGAGCAGCTCGACGAGTGCCGCCCTGTCGATCGCCCGAGCCACCGCGCGGCGGACGTGCACGTCGTCGAACGGCGGAACGGCGAGGTTCATCGTCACCGACCAGAAGACGTCGTCTCGGTGCAGGAACACCCGACCCTCCAGCTCCGGGTCGTCCCGATACCGGGCGACCTGTTCGAACGGCGAGCGGGGCCGAACACGAGGTCCACCTCGGCCGTCGTCGACACGCCGCGCGATCTCCTCCTCATCAAGGCCCCGATCGTGAACTCGATCCGATCAGCGTAGGCGGCGCGGAGCCGGTCGGTCGCCGGATCCCAGGACGGGTTCCGCACGAGCACGAGCGAGCCAGGCTCCTGCACGGCGCCGTCCTCGTGAGCACCGCCGGAACGAACCCGGCCGCCGGCTCCTGCTCGTCCGGTGGAGCCGAGAAGTCGAGTCGCTCGGATCCCTCGATCATGTAGGGGCCCGGAGGCCACGAGGAACCTCTGCGTAGTCCTCGTCGTGGCCCTCGTCCGCTCCCTCCGGGATCGGAGCCGTGGCCGCGAGCGCGAAGCGGTACGCCAGGTCGCCTGTCACCCTGTCGAGGCGGACGACGAGCGTCCGGTCATCGCGCGTCTCGAGCCCGGCGATCGAGTCGGCCGTGCCCGAGGCGTAGTCGTCGAATCCACTGATCGGCCGGTAGTAGAAGCGGTAGCGACGCTCCGGCGACGTGACGCGGGCGGTCCGCTCGAGGGCTCGGACCACGATCCAGGGCGATGATCAGCGTGTCCTCGAACGGCGGCGCGTAGCGGAGCCCCAGACGCAGGCGGAAGGTCCACGTCAAACCGTCGGCGGAGACCTCCGGAGAGCCGACGGCCAGGTCCGGACGAGGTTCGCGCGCCGCCTTCCTCCGTCGGCTTGCCGTTGTAGGAGTAGAGGGTTCGGAGCAGGCAGCACCGGAACACCTCCCACTCCGGGACCGTCGTATGCGCGCTGCGGATCCAGCTCGAGCAGGGGCCCGGAGTCCGGCACCGCGATGCGGAGCGTCCCGCCGCGTGGGGTCGGATCAGGCGAGGGTGTGCCTTCTCCTCTCTGCTCGCCCCCGGAGGTGCACGCGCTCGCGACGAGAAGCACCACGATCTTCCGGACCGCTCGCACCCGCATGGCTTTCTCCGATCCCTCCTACGCCGGCTGCGGCGCGGACGGTGACCCACACGTCGCCTTGCCCGTCGACAGCGATCCAGCCGGTGATCCCGCCCAGACCAAGGCGGTCGATCGTGTTCGTCTCAGGGTCGATCCGGGCGACCGCGGTCTCCAGGTCGCTCCCGACCCAGACGCCGCTCGGAGCGATCGCGATCGCCGTCGGCCCGTCGGGGATCCCGTCGGCCGCCTGGTAGGTCCGAAGGGCCCTCCCGTCGCCGGCGTCGAAGTGATGCACGCGGTCGTTCGTCTCGCTCGTTACCCAGACGCCGCTGTCGTCGGCCGCGACGGCCGTCGGCGACTCGACCTGGATCCGACGGCAACTTTGTTCGTCTCGGGGTCGATCCGCACGATCGTGTCTCCGAGCTCGTTCACGACCCAGACCCCCTCTGCCGCCCCACTGCCCACCGCCAGGAACGCGGGGCTTCGTCGGCGATCTCGTCGTCGTCGACGGGGATCTCGATCGGCTCGGCCGACAGGTCCTCGGGGTCGTACCGAAGCACGCGGTCGCGGTCGGCGTCGGCAAGCCAGATCGAGCCGAACGCAACGACGATCGCCTTCGCGTTGTCCGACGCGAACGCGATCTCCACGGATTCGTCGGCGGGATCGACCCTCACGACCTGCGTTCCGCTTTGACTGCCGAAGCCGTTCGTGATCCAGACCGCGCCCTCGCCGGCCGCGATCCCGGTGGGTATGCCGAGCGTGGACTTCGCAGGCGTCACCTCGCCGGTTTCCGGATCGATCCGATTCACGGTCGAGTCGACCTGGTTGATCACCCAGATGTTCCCCGTCGTCGCCGATCGCGATGCCGGTGGGATCCTCACCGACCCGTACGACCTCGTCGAACGCGTTCGTGATCCGCATCGATCCTGGCGATCGAGTTCACCTGCGGCACCACGACGTCGGCATCGCCCCCTTGGGTGAGGAGGAAGACTCCAGCGGCGGCCATCAGCGCGACGCCGGCAACGACCGCCACGATCAGCGTTCTCCAGCGCCGTGGCTTCGGCTTCCGCTTCGGCGCACGCCACCGGCGCCCACCCACTGGAGCCTCGAGCCCGAGCGCCGATCGAAACCCGGCGGCGACATCACCCGCGGCCGCCGTGCGCTGGGCCGGGTCCTTGGCCATCGCGAGGGCCACGACGTCGTCGACCTCGGACGGCAGGTCGGGACGCTCCTCGGTCAGCGACGGCGGAGGGGTCTCGACGTGCGCCCACAGCACACCCACCTCGATGTCGCGCGGGTAGGGAGCATGCCCGGTCAGGCATTCGAAGAGCAGGCACCCGAGCGAGTACACGTCGGCGCGCTGGTCGACGGGATCGCCCTTGATCTGTTCGGGTGCGACGTAGTCGATCGTCCCGATGAGCTGGCCCGTCTCCGTGAGCCCGCTCACCGACACCGCCCGCTTCGTCAGGCCGAAGTCCGACACGTACGCGTGGTCGTCGGGGGTGAGCAGGACGTTCGCCGGCTTCACGTCGCGATGGACGAGCCCTCGTGCATGAGCGGCATCGAGGGCGCTCGCGACCTGGTCGACGATCGCCGACGCGCGCAGCGGGTTCGAGCCGGCCCGCATCGCGGATCGTCTGCTTGAGGTCGGATCCCTCGACGTAGCGCATCGCGATGTACAGGACGCCGTCGGCCTCGTCCGCGTCGTAGATCGGAACGATGTTCGGATGGTCGATCGACGCGGCGAGCTTGGATTCGCGCAGGAACCGATCGTGGAACCGCTCGCTCCCCGCGAGCTCGGGCGCGAGGACCTTCAGCGCGACCTTGCGTTCCAGCCGGGCGTGCTCGGCGAGGTAGACCACGCTCATGCCGCCTCGCCCGATCACTCCCTCGATCCGGTAGCCGGCGAGCTCCGTCCCGACCCTCGTGTCCTCGGCCATCGCGGAACGTTCTAGCACCCTCGTACCCGCTCGGATAGGCGCCTCCCGGGCGGAGCGCACTCGGAAGCGGACTATCCTTCGTGCGTGGCGGATCTCGAACCAGGCACGCGTCTCGGCGTCTACCGCCTCGAGGAACGGCTCGGGGAAGGCGGGATGGGCGTCGTCTTCCGCGCCGTCCGCGAACCCGAGGGCGACGAGGTCGCCCTCAAGGTCCTGCGGGCCGAGCTCTCGGCCGACGAGACGTTCCGGCGGCGGTTCGTCCACGAGGCGCGCGCGGCGGGCGAGGTCCGACACAAGCACCTGGTGCCGATCACCGACGCGGGCGAGGCCGAGGGGCGGCCCTACCTCGCGGTCGCGTTCGTCCGCGGCCGGACGCTCGAGGCTCGTCTGGCGAGCGACGGGCCGCTCCCGATCGAGGAGACGTCGTCCGCATCGTCGCCCACGTCGCCTCGGGTCTGGACGCGCTGCACGCCGGCGGCATCGTGCATCGCGACGTCAAGCCGTCGAACGTGATCATCGACGAGACGGGTTCGGCCAACCTGACCGACTTCGGGCTCGCGAAGGGTCGCGCGTACACGGTGCTCACCAAGCCGGGGATGGTGATGGGGACGCTCGACTACCTCGCGCCCGAGATGCTCCGCGGCTCGGAGGCGACCGGCGCATCGGACATCTACGCGCTCGGATGCCTGACGTACGAGTGCACGGCGGGCCGGGCACCGTTCGCCGACAAGTCGATGTTCGACCTCGCCAGCGCGCACCTGAACGCCGAGCCATCGGACCCGTGCGCGAACCGACCCGACGCGCCCGAGGGACTGTCGTGGGCGATCCTGCAGGCGCTCGCGAAGGATCCCGACAAGCGGCCGCCCACGGCGACGGCGTACGCGCACCTGATCTCGTTCGCGGCGGGCACCCGCGATCCGTCCCCGCCGATGCCGGCGCCTCCGCCCTCGGTACGCTCCTGCCGTCACCCGGTCTCGCGCAGGGGCGGGAGCGGCAGCTCGCCGCGTCGACCGCTTCCGCAACCACGCGAGCTGCCGATCGACGCTGCTCGATCGCGTTCCTCGTCGCCCACCCGTTCGGCCAGCCGCCGAGCCCGCTCCCACAGCTGCTCCGCGCGTCCGAGGGCCTCGACCGTCGACGGCATGCTCGGCGGCCCGCTCGAGGTAGGCGAGTCCCTTGTCCGTGTCGTCGCTCCGGTAGAAGTAGAACGCCAGCTGCTCCAGGCGCTCGTCCACCTGATCGCCGAGGTAGGCCTCCATCGCGTGGCCGACGCGTCCGTACAGCTCGCGTTGCGAGGTCGGCGTGAGGGTCGAGAGCGCGGCCTCCTGCAGCAGTCCGTGGCGGAACGTGCACTCGAGCTCGGGGAAGCGCCGGACCTCGCGGACGATCTCGGCACGCAGGAGCGACGGCGATGTCGCCGTCATCGACGCTGCCCGCGACGGCGGCCACGACCGAGACCGGGAACTCACGGCCGACGACCGAGGCCACCTGCGCGAGCCGCCGAGCGGCGGGTTCGAGCCGGTCGATCCGGGCGACGAGGAGCGCCTCGAGCGCGGGCGGGAGCTCGGCGGCCGTGCTTGGGCGTGATGGTCCACGTCCGCCGGCGATCGCCGCCCGACTCGAGCAGGGCGCGCAGCAGCTCCTCGAGGTACAGCGGGTTGCCCTCGGCCTTGGCGACGACCTCGTCCTTCACCGGCTCCCCGACCAGGCCGGCCGGGACCAAGGCTCGTCGATCAACGCCCGGGCGGCCTCGGGCGCGAGCGGCGGCAAGCGACAGCTCGTCGACCCGGTGCGCGAACCGCGTCTGCGCCTCCAGACGGAAGGCCCACCCCTCCGAGCCCGGATCGGGTCGCAAGCGCCGTCGCGAGCATCACCGCCGATCGATCGGTGAGCGCGAGCAGCCGCTCGGCCAGCTCGCGGGTCGTTCGATCGGCCCAGTGGAGGTCGTCGATCGCCAGGACCAGTGGTCGTGTCGCGCCGAGCGCCTCGGCCCACATGCACGAACGCGTCCTGCATGCGATCCGAGAGCTCGTCGGCCGAGAGCGCGAGCAGCTCGCGTTCGACGTCCTGCTCCAGGCGGATCGAGAGCATCAGCCCCAGGTACGGCAGTGCCCGCGTCCTGCGCTGCCCCGAGGAGCGCACCGGCCCGTGCCTCGGAGCTTGGTCCGGACCGCGAGCTCCGTGTCGGTCTCCTCGACCCCGAGCCAGGTCCGCAGGAGCTCGACGAACGGACCGTAGGGCGAACCCGCGCCGTAGGAGACGCACCGCCCCTCCAGACGGGTGACGTCGTCGCCCGCGAGCGACAGGAGCTCGGCGAGCATCCGCGTCTTGCCCAGCCCGGCGTCGCCGACCACGAGCACCACCTGCCCGCGTCCCGCGCGCAGGTCCGCCGACCGCCGACCGCAGCCGGCGCGAGCTCGCCCTCGCGACCGACCAGGGGCGTGCGAGACGGCGGCTCCGTGACGGGCCGCGGGCCGACCAAGACGCGACGCCGTCACCGGTTCGGACCGTCCCTTCACCGTCACCTCGCCGAGCGGTTCGAGCACGAACCGTTCGTCCAGGCGCGACGCCGTCCCCGGACCGATCGCGATCGACCCCGGCTCGGCGGCGCTCTGGAGCCTCGCGGCGACGTTCGTCGTGTCGCCCAGGGCGACGGTCTGCGCGTCCTCCCCGCCCACGAGCCCCACCGCGGCGGGTCCGCTGTTCAGCCCAACGCGGACGTTGAAGCCCTCGATCCCCCACGCCGCCTCGACCTCGCCCGCGTAGGCGGCCGCGACGCCGATGATCCGCAGCGCCGCCCGTGCCGCGCGTTCGGGATCGTCCTCGTGGGCGGCGGGAACGCCGAAGTACGCGCAGATCCCGTCGCCCATGAACGCCTGGATCACGCCGCCGAAGTCCTCGACCGCCCGGCTCATCCGGTTCACGCACTCGCCCACGAGCGCCTTGACCTCGTCGGGCCCGAGTCGTTCGCCCAGGCCGGTCGACCCGACGATGTCGGCGAACAGCGCCGTGATCGGCCGCATCTCGTCCTGCCGTCGCGGTTCGTCGCCCACCGGACCCCCTTCGCGCCGCAGCCTAGCCCGCCGGACCCGGGTGAGCGAGGTCACCCGGGCCGGGTGTCGCCGGACACCGACGACGACGTGGTGCCGCCGTACGGTCCGATCACCACCGGAGCACACGGAGCGAAGGGAGAGGGAGATGAGCACAGGGATCGGAACGCTCCAGGCGCCACGCACGAACCGCTCGATCTGGCCGGCGGCGGTCATCGCCTCGCTGGTGATGCTGTCGATCGGGATCGGGGCGTTCTTCCTCGGTCGCGACTCGGCGACGCCAACCGCGAAGTCGGTCGTCGGCGGGACCGAGCAGTCCGTCGTCGCCGGGACCGCAGCCAACACGCCGACCGAGCTCACGGGCGGCCTCGCCGGCGGGTTCGTCCAGCCGGTCGGAGGCACGACCGCCGGATCGTCCTGGGTCGGCTTCGAGATGACGGCAGACATGCAGGCCGCGATCGTCGCCGCACGCGAGGCCGCGGGGAACACCGCCGCATCGTCGTGGATCGCCGTCGGGGTCACGCCGGACATGCAGGCTGCGATCATCGCCGCACGCGAGGCCGCGGAGCCCCACTCGGGGCCGAGCCTCGGGACCAACACGCCGAGTGAGGTCACCGGCAGGGTCACTCCTGCCGACCGGGCCCACCAGCAGATCTGACCCGCAGCTCACGCAGACGCCCCGGTCACGTCGGCCGGGGCGTCGGCTCGTCGATGTGACGGACGTCACCTCGGCGGGGTGTCGCGGGCCACCGAACCGACACGATCGCACGGCTACCGTTGGCCGGAGCACCCACCGACCCAGCCCGGAGGCACCCAGACCCAGCGAGGAGGGATCCGATGGCCACCAGGAGCGCGAGCCTCCCGATCGAACGGACCTACCTGGCCCGCGCCTGGCTCGCCGTGACGGCGATCGTGCTGGTGGCCGCCGTGATCGTGACGATCGCGGTCGCGCTGGGTCGTTCGACCCCTGCAGGCAGGACCGGGCTGCGGCCCGTCTCGGACTACGGCCCGGCCACCGTTCAGAACGAGCCGATCGTCGTGAACGGGAACGTCTGCGGACAGTGCCGGTGAGGTAACCCCCCTCTCCAGGCGCGAAGGAGGCCGGCCCTCGGGCCGGCCTCCTTCCTTCTCAGGCCGTTCCGGCTACGCCACCGCGCCGTGACACTTCTTGTACTTCTTGCCGCTGCCGCACGGGCAGGGGGCGTTCCGCGGGACCTTTCCGCTCTTGGCCTGCGACGCGCCGCCGGCGGCGGCCTCGCCTTCGTCGCCGTGCGAGGTCTGCACGCGCTGCGGCCGGGGACGACCGGGCTCGTCTTGACGGACGAGCTCCACGCGGTAGATGTACTTGACGAAGTCGTCCTGGATCGACTCCGTGAGCTCCTCGAACATCAGATAGGCCTCGCGCCGGTACTCGGTGAGCGGGTCCTTCTGGGCGTACGCCCGCAGATGGATGCCCTCCTGGAGGTAGTCCATCTCGTACAGGTGCTCGCGCCACTTCGTGTCGGTGATGTTCAGCAGCACGAGCCGCTCGAGCTCGCGCATCGTCTGGGAGCCGAGCGTCTGCTCCTTCTCCTCGTACCGCTCGAGGGCGTCCTCGACGGTGCGCTCCTCGAGCTCGGCCGAGCTCACCATCTCCTCCAGGTCGTCGGCCGAGATCGTCGTCGGGAACACCTCGGTGAGGCCGGTCAGCACGAGCTCGTGATCCCACTCCTCGTTGAAGACCTCCTCCGGTGCAAGCCGCTGCACGGTCCGGCGGACGACCTCCTCGACCATCCGGATCGCCTGGTCCTTGAAGTCCTCGCCCGAGAGCAGCTTCTCGCGCTCCTCGTAGATCACCTGGCGCTGGGTGTTCATGACGTCGTCGTACTTCAGGACGTTCTTGCGTCGCTCGAAGTTCAGCTCCTCGATCTGTCGCTGCGCGCCCTCGACCGCCTTGGTGACCATCTTGGCCGTGATGGCCTCCTCTTCCGGCCACTTCAACCGCTCCATGATCGAGCCGATCCGCTCCGAGGCGAACATCCGCATCAGGTCGTCCTCGAGCGACAGGTAGAACAGCGACAGGCCCGGGTCGCCCTGGCGGCCGGAGCGACCGCGCAGCTGGTTGTCGATCCGTCGCGACTCGTGACGTTCGGTGCCGAGGACGTAGAGCCCGCCCACCCCGACGACCTCGTCGTGCTCGGCGTCGGTCTGCTGTTTCAGCTTGCGGTAGATCGGCTCGTACTCGGCATCGTATTCGGCGCGCTCCTCGGGCTCCATCTCGAACAGGAGGTAGCGGTCGTTGTCCCACTCGCGGGCCGCCATCTCCTGACGGGCGAGGTACTCGGGGTTGCCGCCCAGCAGGATGTCGACGCCTCGGCCGGCCATGTTCGTCGCGACCGTGACGGCGCCGAGGCGGCCCGCCTGCGCGACGATCATCGCCTCCTTCTCGTGGTTCTTCGCGTTGAGGACGTGATGCTCGATGCCGCGGCGGTTCAGGAGCGTGGAGAGCTTCTCCGACTTCTCGATCGACACCGTGCCGACGAGGATCGGCTGGCCCTGCTCGTGGCGCTCGGCGATGTCCTCGAGGACCGCGTTCCACTTCGCGTCCTCGGTCTTGTAGATCAGGTCCTGCTGGTCGTCGCGGATCATCTCCCGGTTGGTCGGGATCTCGGCGACGTCGAGGTCGTAGACCGACTGGAACTCGGCGAGCTGGGTCTTCGCCGTACCGGTCATGCCTGCGAGCTTCTCGTACATCTTGAAGTAGTTCTGGATCGTGATCGTCGCGAGGGTCTGGTTCTCCTCCTTGATCCGAACGCCCTCCTTGGCTTCGATCGCCTGGTGGAGCCCCTCCGAGTAACGCCGGCCCTCGAGCACGCGACCCGTGAACTCGTCGACGATCTTCACCTCGCCACCCGTCACGATGTACTCGACATCGCGGTGGTAGTGCTCCTTCGCGCGCAGCGCGTTCTGGAGGTGGTGCACGAGCGGCGTGTGCACGTGTTCGTACAGGTTGTCGAGGCCGAGGGCCTCCTCCACCTTCGCGACGCCGGCCTCGGTCACGGCGATCGTCTTCTTGGCCTCGTCGACCTCGTAGTCTTCGTCCCGCCTCAGCCGGGGCGCGAGCCGCGCGAACGTCTGGTACCACTTCGCGCTGTCGGCCACCATGCCGCTGATGATCAGCGGGGTCCGAGCCTCGTCGATCAGGATCGAGTCGACCTCGTCCACGATCGCGTACGCGTGGCCACGCTGCACCATGTCCTCCGGGCGCATGGCCATGTTGTCGCGCAGGTAGTCGAACCCGAACTCGTTGTTGGTCCCGTACGTGATGTCGGCCGCATACGCCGGGCGGCGTTCGGACGGCGACATCGGGGACTGGATCAGCCCCACCGAGGCGCCGAGCGCCCGGTAGATCGGGCCCATCCACTCCGAGTCGCGCTTGGCCAGGTAATCGTTGACGGTGACGACGTGCACGCCGTCGGCGAGGGAGTTCAGGTACACCGCCATGGTCGAGGTCAGCGTCTTGCCCTCACCGGTCTTCATCTCGGCGATGTTGCCCTGGTGCAGCGCGATCGCGCCCATCACCTGGACGTCGAAGTGCCGCTGCCCGATCGTCCGCCTCGCGGCCTCCCGGACGCACGCGAACGCCTCGGGCAGCAGGTCGTCGAGGGTCTCGCCCGACTCGACCCGCTCGCGGAACTCGGGCGTCTTGGCGGCGAGCTCGGCGTCGGACAGGTCCTCGACCTCGGGCTCGTACGTATTGACGAGCCCGGCGGTCTGTCCGAGCTGCTTCCTCTTGCGGCCTTCGCCGAGCTGCCCGAGCTTCTCGATGACCATGCTTCGCCTCGGTATGGGGGGGTTGGAACCCCTATGGTACCGGAGGTCTCGAACCTGACCGGTCCACCCGGCGCGTCACCCGGCCGCAGGCCTCACGCGGCGGCGCCGAGACCCCTGGTCCGACGACCGGCGCTCAGTTGATCTCGATCATCTTCTCCCGCACGGCGTACACGACCGCTTCCATGCGCGAGTGGAGGTGGAGCTTCTCCAGGATGTTGCGGATGTGGTTCTTCACGGTGTTCTCGGAGATGAACAGCTTCCCGGCGATGTCCCGGTTGTTCAGCCCCTGGGCGACCAGCCGCAGCACCTCCATCTCACGGTCGGTGAGCTTGGGCGCCGGCATCTGGGGCTTCTCGTCCGAGGCCTTGCTCATCGCCGCGAACTCGGTCAGCAGCTTGCTCGCCATCGACGGGCTGATCCGGGACTGCCCCGCCCACACCGAACGGATCGCGTCGGCGACCTCCTCGATCGGGATCTCCTTCAACAGGTAGCCGGAGGCCCCTGCCTTGATCGCCTCGTACAGGTCCGCCTCGTCGTCGCTGATCGTGAGCATCAGGATCTTGACGTGCGGCAGCGAGTCCTTGATCTCGCCGGCGGCCTCGATCCCGGAGCGCTTCGGCATACGGACATCCATCAGGATCACGTCGGGCATGAGCTCCTGGGCGCGAACGACCACCTCGGCCCCATCCGACGCCTCGCCGACGAGCTCGAGATCGGGCTCCTCGTCGAGCACCATCTTCAGCCCCCGCCGGAACAGAGCGTGGTCATCGCACACGAGCACCCGGAGCTTCTCCGAGCCGCTCTCGGCCTTGCCGGTGTCGGCCTTTTCGGTCACTCCGTGCTCCTGATCTCTGGCTCGGCGGTCCCGCCGGGCGGCTGGGCGGATTTTACGCGACCGGCACCCGCGTTTCGCCAAGCCAGCCGGCGTTCGTGGTGGTCACGGATCTGGCGCTCGAGCCGCTCCGCCACCACGTCGAGCGCCGACTCCACATCCTTCGCCTCGGCGTGGGCACGGTAGGACTTGCGAGGCGCCGCGGCGACCGCCTCCACGCGGTGGATGCCGCCACGCCGCGGGTTCTTCTCGGTGATCACCTCGACCTCGAGACGGGTGATCCGGGGCTCGATCCGCCCGAGCCTTGCGAGCTTGCGCTCGGTCACCTGCCGGAGGCGCCGGGCCACGCGTTCCCCCCGACCTATGAGGACGAACTCCATCTGCTTCCCCTGGCCGCTTCCCCTGGCCGCTTCTCCTGGCCGCTTCCCCCAGGCCGCTCTCGCGGGCCAGTTCCTCGCTCCGTCCACTGGGAACGTACCCCGAGCCCGACCCTCCCCGCTCGTCGATGGCGAGCGGAGAGGCCCGCGTCCGGCTGACCTGGTCTTTGGCCCCACATCCGCCTGCCGGGGTGATCGCCGACCACCGGACGGCTTCGCACCCTCTCCCGCCGAGGTCTCCCCCACGGGGCAGGACTTACATCTAAACCGCGCCATGCTCACCGACCAAGGGTCGGCTTACGTGGGTCGCTTCGCCCGCGGCTGGCATCGACTACCGGGGATACGTTCCCCGGGGCAACCACAGACCCGGACGCGAGCCCGTGGCCGAGTATAGGCCGGGGCCGCCGCGCCGAGGACACGGCCCGGGCCGCCGTGAGCAACCCAACCGCCTCGGCCCCGGCCTCGAGCAGCGCGCTGGCGCACGCTTCGCCGGTGGCGCCCGTGGTGAGCACGTCGTCGACGAGCACGACCCCGCCCGAGGCGCCCTCGGCTTCGAACACCCCGCGCATCGCCTCGCGCCGCGCAGCCGCCCCGCGGCGAGCCTGCGGTCCCGGGTCCCCGAGGCGCCGGACGAGCGGGACGGCCGGTACGCCCAGCCTGGGGGCGACCGCACGCGCGAGCGCCCGGGCCTGGTCGTAGCCGCGCGCCGCGCGCCGCGCTCGGGACAGCGGCACCCACGTGAGGGCGCTGGGCGTCCACGGGATGTCGGCCCACGACTCGGTCATCGCGACCCCGAGCGCATCCGCGACGGAGCGCCACCCCCCGAACTTCAACCGGTGGATCGCGCGACGGATCGGCCCGTCGAACCCGAACGGCGCCCGCGCGATCGCGATCGCGTCTGGCGGACAGTCCCGGCACGAGGTGACGGGGCGCGACGCCGGCGCCCCGCATCGCTCACACCACGGTGGCGAGAGCACCACCAGCTCTGAACGGCACGCGGAGCAGAACGGCCACGGTCCCGAACCGCACCCCGCACATCGCTTGGGGAACAGCACGTCGAGCAACGGGGCCAGCATTGACAGACGCTACCCCGCGCCACCGACACCGGCGTCACGGGAGCGGGATGTCGACCGCCGCCTCCGAACCCTTGCCGCGCACCTTGAGCTCGACGCGCAGCGCCTCGTCGGTCCGCATCAACGGGTACGCCGTCGCCTTGCCGCGTCCGGTCACCTCGTCGAGCTCCAGCTCGAGCACCTGCAGCCGACGCCCGTCAGCGAACAGCTTCAACGTGACCTCCGCGGCGGGCTCGACGCGCAGGTGCACCTTGATCGAGTCGCCCGCGCAGTCCACCTGCTCGACGTGGACCATCGTCTCCTCGAGCTTGACGTGACGACCGACCTTCACCGCTCCACGGCGCACGGTGGCCCGCGGCCACGGGACGGAGAAGCGCCGGCCCCCGTCGTACGTCGCGGGCGAGCCGTCGACGTCGACGTCGCACACGAGCGTGTACCAGCCGGGTTCGAGCTCGGACAGCGGGAGCTCGAACGGGACGAACACGTCCCGGTGGGGGACGACGTCGAGGGTCACTGGCGCCATCGGCACCGGGCTCGAGCCGCCGGCCCCCAACGCCGTGACGCGTGCGCGGCCGACCACCACCTGGTGCGGGTTCGCGTCCTCACCGCGGAGGATGAACGCACCCTTGACCGTGGCAGGGAAGCGCTCGAACCGGGCGCGAACCGAGATCGGGTCGCTCACCGGGCGCGGCCCCTCGACACGAGGATCAGGTTCCCTGCTGCCACGAGCTCAGGTAGTCCAGTTGCTCGGCCGTGAGCACGTCGATCTCCACCCCCATCGCCTGGAGCTTCAGCTTCGCGACCTCCTCGTCGATCTCGGTCGGCACCGGGTACACGCCGGGATCCAGCGTCCCGCGACCCTTGACGATCCACTCGACCGACAGGGCCTGGTTCGCGAACGACATGTCCATCACCGCCGCGGGATGGCCCTCGGCCACCGCGAGGTTCACGAGGCGCCCCTCGCCGAGGAGATGCAGACGGCGGCCGTCCCCCATCGTGTACTCGTCCACGTACCCCCGGATCCGCCGCACGCGACCTCCCGAGAGCTCGGCGAGCGCGTTCTTGTCGATCTCGACGTCGAAGTGACCGGCGTTCGCGAGGACCGCGCCGTCCTTCATGACCTCGAGATGCTCGCGCCGGATCACGCTCGTGTCGCCGGTGACCGTGACGAACACGTCGCCGATCCGGGCGGCCTCGCGCAGGGGGAGGACCCGGTAGCCCTCCATCACGGCCTCCAGCGCCGGCAGCGGATCGACCTCGGTGACCACGACGTGCGCGCCCATCCCCCTCGCCCGCGAGGCCACGCCGCGCCCGCACATCCCGTAGCCGGCGACGACGAACGTGCGACCCGCGAGCAGGAGGTTGGTCGAGCGCATGATCGCGTCGACCGTCGACTGCCCCGTCCCGAACCGGTTGTCGAACAGGTGCTTCGTGTTCGCGTCGTTGACCGACACGATCGGGTACCGCAACGCTCCGTCCGCGGCCATCGCGCGGAGGCGGATCACGCCGGTCGTGGTCTCCTCCGTTCCGCCGATCACGTCCGAGACCTGGTCACCGCGCTCGCGGTGCAGCAGCGACACGAGGTCCGCGCCGTCGTCCATCGTGATCTGCGGGCGCCGATCGAGCACCGCCTCGATGTGCCGGTAGTACGTCTCGTGGTCCTCGCCCTTGATCGCGTAGACGCCGACATCGGTCTGCTCGCACAATGCGGCGGCCACGTCGTCCTGGGTCGAGAGCGGGTTCGACGCGCACAGGGACACGTCCGCCCCGCCCGCCGTGAGCGTCTCCACGAGGTTCGCGGTCTCGGTCGTGACGTGCAGGCAGGCCGCGATCCGGATGCCTTCCAAGGGACGTTCCTTCTCGAACCGCGCCCGGATCAACGCCAGCACGCCCATCTCGCCCGCGGCCCACTCCATCCTTTCGCGGCCCTGCTGCGCCAGGCCCAGGTCCTTCACGTCGCAATCCATGCGTCCACCTGTCCCTTCCCTGAGCGATCCACGTCAGAAACGTTCCACGAGCTCCAGGATGACCTCGCCGATCGTCCCGGCCGCGGCCTTCGACGCGGCCAGGACCTCCTCGTGCGAGACCTCCACCCCCGCGGCATTCGTCGCGAACGCGAGGCCCAGCACGCGCATCCCGAGGGCCCGAGCGGCGACGGCCTCCGGGACCGTCGACATCCCGACGACCGTGGCCCCCAACTGCCGAAGCATGCGGGTCTCGGCGGGCGTCTCGTACGACGGCCCGGGGAGCGCCGCGTACACCCCCTCGCGGATGCGACCGGCCCGATCCGACCCCTCCAGGTGCGCCCGCGCCGAGGCGAGCGCCAGGTCCGCCAGCTCGGGGTCATACACCTTGGAGACGTCGACGAACGCGGGCGAGCCGTCCGGGTACCGCCAGCCGGTGAGTGCGTTCTGCCCCATCAGGTTCAGGTGGTCCCGCAGGACGACCAGCGTCCCGGCCTCGATCTCGGGATCCACCGACCCGGTGGCCGCCGTCAGCACCATCGCGCGGGCCCCGAGCTCGGCCGCGACGCGCGACGTGATCGAGGCAAGCGCCATCCCGTGCCCCTCGTAGAAGTGGATCCGGCCCTGGAAGATCGCGACCCCGCGGTCGCCAACGGTCCCGAGCCACAGCCGCCCCGCGTGACCCACCACCGTCGTCGTCGGGAACTCGGGGAGATCCGCGTACGAGAGCTCCGCCTGCTCGCCGGACGCCGCAGCGCGAACCGTCTCCACGGCCTCCGAGAGCCCCGACCCGAGCACGACCCCGACGACCGGCTCGAGCGGCGACCGCTCGCGGATCGCCTCGGCGATCCGCTCCGAGACTCCGTCCCCGGGCGAGGGCAGCGTTCGGACCTCGCTCATGCCTGCGCCAGCGCGCGCTTCAGGTTCACGATCGCCTCGATCGGCGACGGATCGACGCCGCGAACGATGCCGAGGTACGTGGATACCAGGTCGCCGAACTGCACGAGCGTCAGCAGCCTCGCGAGCTCCGAACGCCCCCGGCTTTCGACCTCGTGGATCGATGCGCCGGAGCTCCGCGCGATCTCGAGCGAGAGCGGGAAGCGCGCGGCGACGTCGCCGTGCTCGCCGGGGTGACGGAGCCCGATCACCGCGAACCCCGTCCCGCGATCCCCCGACCATCCGACGACCTCGTTGTGATCGAGCTCGGGCAGGGCGGCGGCGAACGAGGGCACCTTGGCGTTCTCGTTGAACTGGCACATCCAGCGGGTCGCCGCCACCGCGCCGATCCCCTCGGCGCCCCAGACGACGGGGACGCGCTCGCCGATCGCGCGCGCGAGCTCCTTGGCCGGGTTCGACTCCGGCGGAACGTCGGGTCCCGCGTCCGACACCAAGCCCGCCAGCTCCTCGATCGACTCCTCGACATCGTCGGCGTACACCGACACGATCCGCATCGCCTCGAGCGCACCCAGCGCCCCGAGCGACAGGTAGCCGAACGCCGCCCGCGGCACCAGGCCGCCGGGCACGATCACGCGCCCGATCCCGAGCTCCTCGGCGCGCCGGTCGAGCTCGCCGCCCGCGGTGATCGCGACGAGCCGGCACCCCCGGGCGACGGCCTCCTCGAACAGCGCGAGGGTCTCCGCCGTGTCCCCCGAGTACGACGAGGCGACGATCACCGTGTGGGGCCCGCAGAACTCGGGCAGCTGCGGCGCTCGAACCGTGATCACCGGCAACCGCAGGCGCGGCGCCGCGAGCGCGGCGACGACGTCGCCGGCGATCGCCGACCCCCCCATGCCACACACCACGATGGAGGTGATCCCGTCGGGTTCGGGGAGAGGTCGCGCCGCGAGGCCGAGCGCGTAGCCCTCGCGGCAGTGGTCACCCAGGCGCGTGACGAGGTCGACCATCCCGCCGGGGTCGGCGGCGCGCAGCGCCGCGGGGTCGTCGAGGACGGTCACCGGCCCTTCTTCTTGGCGGCGGGTTTGCGCGTGGTCCGACCGGTCGCGGGCTTCTCGGCCTCATCGATCAGCATGACGGGGATGCCGTCGCGCACCGGGTACCGGTAGCCGCACGTCCGGCACACGAGGATCTCGGGATCCTGCTGGTAGTCGAGCTCACCCCGATCGTTCGGGCACACCAGGATCTCGAGCAGCTCGGCGTCGAGTGTCACGTCGGTCCTCCTTCGCGGATCAGCTCCAGGAGCTCGGAGGTCGTCTCCTCCAGGAGCTCCTCGGTCTTGGCCTCCACGTTCAGCCGCAGGAGCGGTTCGGTGTTGCTTGGCCGAACGTTGAACCACCAGTCCTCGAACTCTACCGTCAGCCCATCCGTGCGGTCCTGGCGGCCGCCCGGATAGGCGGCGGCGATCTCCTCGATCTTGGCCAGCGGGTCGTCGACGCGGGTATTGATCTCCCCAGAGTCGTGGTAGCGACGGAACGGCGCCAGGACGGCGGACAGCGGCTCCGAGGAGCGCGAGAGCCCCTCGAGCACGACGACGGCCGCGATCAGCCCCGAGTCCGCCCGGTAGTTCTCGCGGAAGTAGTAGTGGCCGGAATGCTCGCCGCCGAACACGGCCCCCGTGTCGGCCATCACCTGCTTGATGAACGAGTGACCGACCCGGGTCCGGATCGGCTCGCCCCCGTGTTCCCGGATCACCTCGGGGACCGCCCACGAGCAGATCAGGTTGTAGACGATCTTCGCGCCCGGAGCGCGCTCGAGCATCGAGGTGGCGACCAACGCGGTCACCTCCGAGCCGCTCACACCCTCGGCCCGTTCGTCCACGAGGAACACGCGGTCCGCGTCGCCGTCGAAGCCCAGCCCGATGTCCGCGTGACGTTGGAGGACCTCGCGCTTGAGGTCGCGCTGGTTCTCGGGGTCCATCGGGTCGGCGGGATGGTTCGGGAACGTCCCGTCGAGCTCGGGATACAGGTGCTCGAGGGTCATCGGCAGGCGCTCGAACACCGGCGGGACCACCAGTCCTCCCATGCCATTCGCGGTGTCGGCGACCACCGTGAGCGGCCGCATGGCGGAGACGTCGACGAACGAGAGCACGTGCTCGACGTACGCGTCGAGCATCTCCTCCCGCCGCGCGGTGCCCTTGGTCGCGCGGGGCGCGAACGCGTTGCGTTCGGCCAGGTCGCGGATCTCACCCAGGCCCGTGTCCTGCCCGACGGGCCTGGCGCCGGGGAGGCAGAACTTCATCCCGTTGTACTCGGGAGGGTTGTGGCTCGCCGTCAGCATGATGCCGGCGACCGATCGCGCGCCGGATGTGAAATACAGGAGATCGGTCGAGGCGAGCCCGATGTCGATGACGTCGGTCCCTCGGGACGTGATGCCCTCACTGAGCGCGGCGGCGAGCGACGGGGACGAGAGGCGGCAGTCCCTCCCGATCGCGACGGCCTCGACCCCGGACCACTCGGCGAACGCGGCCCCGATCGAACGCGCGAGATCCTCGTCGAGCTCGTCGGGGACGACGCCGCGGACGTCGTACGCCTTGAAGAGGCGGCCGAGATCTCGGTGCGGCGACACGGTCACCGCATCGTACTGAACCCCCTCGCCGTCAGGTTCGGGGCTGCAGCACCGAGCCGATGACCGAGCGGAGCGGGACGCTCTCGCCGTCCCGGTACCACCACTTCGCCTCGCACATGTGGCAGGTGGTGAAGGAAAGGTCGTTGGCGCTCACGTTCATCGAGATCGTGATCAGGTCGCCCTGGTGACAGACGGGACAGGAGCCTTCGCGCTTGTCGTTCATGCACCTATCTTCGGCCGCGACGCGCCTCGGAGCCCATAGCCCGGCGCGCTCAAGTCTGGGGGTCACCGCGGGCTCCGACCGCATCCTCCGGACGATGGTCCGACCGGTCGTTCGGGGGATGGTCCAGATACGCCGAACGGCCACGCGGTCGCACGCGGACTCAGGCCGAGACGGGCTGTCGGACCATGTCGCCAGCGATCGTCCACCCACGCGGAGGTGTGAGCCGGGTCCCGTGGTCCGAGCACAGGTCGACGAGATAGGGGTCGGGCTCGTCGACGAGGGGCCTCAGCTCGATCTCGCGCGCCTCGTACCGGACCAGCGCCGTCATGGACGCGGGCACCGAGCAGCCGATCCTCGAACAGGTCCGCACGAAGGGCATGCTAGATCACACGGATGTGATTTCAAGCAACGGGCGCGACGTCGGGAGACTCGGCGCGGGAGCGGTGGGAAGCCCAGCCGAGCCTTCGCGCAAGGGGTGGATCGCCCCGACCGGGCAGACAGCGTGACGGGAACGGCCTGCGGCTAGGGCTTGATGATGACGCGCGTGCCCATGTCCACGACGTCGAACAGCTCCTCCGAATCCGAGATGTACATCCGGATGCAGCCGTGCGACGCGTACGTGCCGATCGACGACGAGCTGTAGGTTCCGTGGATGCGGATCCCGGGGGCGTTGAGGTAGATCGCCCTGGTGCCCAGCGGGTTGCCCGGACCGGGCGCGATCGTCGGCGGAAGGTCGGCGCCCCACGAGTCCTGGGCCGGGTTGTACCAGGTCGGGTTCTCGCGCTTGTCCACGACCTCCCACGTCCCCACGGGCGTGGTGTAGCCGGCGGCGGCGGTCGCGACCGGGTAGTCCGCCACCACCTTGAGCCCGTCGTACAGGTACAGGTGGTTCTCGGAAAGGTCGACGACGATCGACTGACCGAGTGCGGCCGTCGTGACCGATGGCTCGACCGTTCGGACCGGGACCTCGACCGCGTCGGTGCGCCGCCCGAGGGCCTCGAGGATCTGGTCGGTGGCCGCGCCGATCGCCAGCTCCCGGCCGGTGTGCGACCGACCGGTCACGAGCTCCCCGTCGACGAGCGCGAACCGGGCGTCGACCGCGGGGAGCACCACCTCGTCGAACGCCTGCTGCACGAATGCCTTGACCTCGCGCCGGTGCTCGTCGAACGGCAGGTCGAGCAGACACGTCGACCGGGACGTCGCGCAGGCGGTGGTAGACGCGCGACGTGAGCGACAGGTCGTCCGCGACCGCGAGTGCCCTCGCCACCGCCCCCTCGACGTCGGCCGTCATCCCGAGCGAGGCCGGCGTGACGTTCCAGCTATGGCCGGCGGCCTCCACGACCAGCTCGCTGTAGAGCGTCTGCTCGGCGAGCTCGCGGAGGGTCCGGACGGCCTCGTCGCGCTTCATGCCGCCGACGTCGACGCCGCCGACCGACACGCCCGGGAGGATCCGGTCCGAGGTCGCGGCGTCGTACTGGTAGGCCGCGAACGCGGTCCCCGCCGTCACGACCGCCAGCACGCCGAGCGCCACCGCGGCGACCACCCATCGTCCGCCCCGCCGATGCTTCGCTCGTGCCACAGTCCCGACCCCGTTCTCGTCGCAAGGGAACCTCGCGGCGGTTGCCGCGAGACACATCATCCTATCCGGCGTGCCGAGCGTCCAGACCCGGATCCCCGGGCTACAGGACGCCCTCAGGGATCGCGATCCCGAGCGCGACCGCGTAGGTCGCGAACCCGTCGTGACCGAGCGAGTAGGACGCGGCCGCCGGGATGAAGGTTCCCGATACTGCCTCCGCCAACACCCCGGCCTCGGGGGCGACCCGGAGGAACTCCTCGGGCACCTCCACGGTCGAACCCGGCGGCACGCTCACGCTGATCCGCTCGGCGGGCCCCGGGGACAGGAAGCCGAGCGTGACGACCGTGGGCTCGGTGCCGGGGTTCGTCAGCACGAGGCCGGGGTTCGAGGGTTCCCCTGCGACCGCGGGCAGGACGATCCACGACGACGCGGGCAGGGCCCCCGTGACGGACGCCTGGTCCGAGACCACCCCGAACGTCCGCCGGACGGCCGCCACGTCCTGCCCCGATGCCGTGAACCGCACGGACGTCGGCCCCGTCGTCGTGGTGGGAAAGGTTCGAGCCGAAGAGGAAGGCATGCTCGCGTCCGCGAGACCGGCGAACGCCTGCGGCGGTCCGTCCTCGACCAGGATGTCGCCCTCGAGCGAGATCCGTTCTCCCTCGTTGGGATCGCCTGCGCTCATCACGACCAGGCGGGTCTGCCCCGCGTCCGCGCCGCCGGGGAAGGTGAGCGTTCTCGGGGGCGTCCCGAGGTACCCGAGGGCAGACCTGATCCCGCCGGTGTCCGAGACGCCGAGCGTCGCGGCCGCGACCCGGCCGACGGAGACGTCGACGAGCGCGGAGACGGTGGGTTCGCCGAGGACCACCTCGCCCAGGTCGAACGCGACGCTGCGGAAGGGGCGCAGGGCGACGTCGGTGAGCGAGCCGTGTCGCACCGGTTCCTTGCGCTCGGACAGCAGGGTGATCGAGAAGACGGCCTCGCCGGCGAACGGGTTCATCACGACGACGTAGTCGTGATCCTTCTCGACGTCGGTCGTCCCGTCCGGCAGGAACCAGCCACCTCCGGCCGCCGGGGCGCACGGCTCGGCGGCCACGCCCCCCTCGCCCCCACCTGCGTGGGCGAGCCACCCGGCGGCCACCCACTGGCCGAACCACTCGACCATCGACGAGCGCTCGCGGCCTCGCGAACCGACAGGGATCTGCACGAACCCGCCGGCCGGAACCTCGAACGTCTCCGGGTCGCCGGGCTTGTTCCCGTCGAGGGACCGGACCCGGACCGTCGCGCTCCGCTCCCCCGGGTTCGCCACCTGCAGCCGGACCTCCCACCCCTTCGGTCCGCCGCCGTGCGGGCAGAACCATGCACCCGAGGTCGCACGGCCCTCGTTCGCCGGTGCGAACGTTCGGGGCGTGGCATCGCGGTCGGCGTACGCCGCGCCCGCGATCAACACCATCGGAACGAGAAGCGCGACCAGGCGCTGCAGCTTCCTCACGCGGACCCCGGCTTCCGCGTCACCCAGAGGGCGACGGCCCACAGGAGCGCAAACAAGACGAGCTCGATGGTGCGGACCCACTGGTCCGTGAAGTGGACGCTGACGGTCCCGGCCTGGACCGGCGCCGCGATGGCCCAGCCATAGCCCGGGAACGGCGCGAGCAGCTCGCCGCGGTTCTCGACCCTCCATCCCCCGTCGAACTGCTGGGCGACCACGACGTGGCCCGGCGCGTCGGCGGCCCCCGTGTAGGTCTCGCCATCGCCCTCGAGCTCGTGAGCGGTGACGACGGGCGATGCCTCGATCGCTGCGGGGTCCGGACCGTCGGGCACCGGCGCGTTGGACGACACGAACGCGGTCGGCAGGGCGGCCGCGTTCTGGAAGATCGTCAGTCCACCGGCGGGAACACGGTCCAGATCCAGCTGCTCGGACAGGCGTTCCGCGACGCCCGGCGGGAGATCGCCCTCCTGGGCGATCACGAACCGGACCGCGAACGGTCCGAGCAACGCCCCCGCGTGCCGGGTGTCGCCGGCCAGGAGCCGTTCGAGCACAGCGTGAAGCTCGTCGTACCCGGTCCCCGACCGGGCGCGGCCCTCGTCGAGCGCGGTGATCCCGTCGCGGTCGGTCAGACCGAACCGCACGGTCCGCTCGCCGGCCTCGGCCAGCGAGATCGGGTCGCCTCCGGGAGCGGGGAACGGGTCGCCGTCGGGCTGCCCGAGCCACAGGATCCGGAACGGCCCCCGCGCGCTCGAGATCACCGGCCACGCGGGCGGGAGCCCGCCGGGCCGCACCTCCCACTCGGCGAACGTGACCTGGAGGGCCTGCGCGGCGATGCCGACCGAGAGCACCACGGCCAGGACCGCCACCCCCAGCTGGCGAGCGCCGAACGCCTGTCGTTCCAGACCCTTGCCGAAGGTGGAGATCCCGTACGCGACGAGCGCGCTCTCGGCCACGGCGGCCGCCGCGATCCACGCGGGCGCGTTGGTGAGCGCCGCCGGCAGATACCCCGCTACCGACGCCCACGCGAGGAGGGTCCCCGAGACCGCCACCACCAGCGCCCGCCACGCCCGGCCGCGCTGCGGATCTCCCGCGCCGGCGAAGCATACGATCGCGGCGACCGGGAGGAACGCACAGACGGGCCATGTCCCGGGTCCCGTCCCGGGGGCGAGCCGGAGCAGTGACCAGGGGTCCTGGGTCCCGATCTCGGAGGTGAGCGCCGAGGCGGCATCGCCCGATGCGGCGATCACGACGGGGAACGCGAGCAAGGCCGCCGAGAGGGCGGCGAGCGCGACCAGCGCCGACCCACGATCGCGTCGGCGGCCGGCGACGAGGTTCACGAGCGCGAACAGCCCGACGGGAAGGACGATCGCGGGGGCGAAGGCCGCGCCGATCGACAACGCCACTCCCAGCCCGACGCCGAACCGGAACGGACGCTCCGGGGCACGCCGTGCGAACGCGGCGTCGATCCGGTCCCACGCGAGCGGGAGGACCGCCAGCACGACCAGGAAGGAGAGCCGGCCGTCGGAGAAGCCCCAGAGCATCGTTGCGGAGAGCACGTATGCGGCGGCGGCCACCACGGCCGCGCCCGGCGAGCCCGTCTGGCGCGCCGTCCCGCGATACATCGCGATCCCCGCGAGCGCGGGCATCGCGCCGAGCAGGATCTTCTGCGCGAGCGCCGTGCTCCCGAAGGCAACCCACGACCCCGCCCCGAGCCCTGCGAGGGCCGGGCTGCCCGGCTGGACGCCACCGAGCACCGTCGTCCGGACCCCCGAGGCGAACTCCCGGAAGAAGTCGCCGAGGTCGGTGGGGAACGCGGCGAGCGCCCCGCCCGAGAGCACCTCGGGGCCGACGAAGCGGCGCACCGCGAGCGCCCCGAGCCCGATCGCGAGGATCGACCCGAGCAGGACCGGGTGGCCGGCCGCCACCGTGGCCGCACGGCGGGGCAGCGGGCGCCCGAGCTCGTCGTCGTCGAGCTCCTCCAGACCCTCGTCCAGGAACTCCTCGGCCCGCTCGAACCACCTGGGGAGCCGGAAGGAGGACGCCATGAACGGACGGATCCTGCGGTCGGCCACCGAACGGACGGATTGGGCTCGGATCCTTCGGCGGAGCGTCCCGGGAAGGTGCCGGAGGTTCCACCCCCAGGCCCCGAGCAGGTCGAACGCGTCCTCGAAGCGCCGCGACAGGGCGAGGTAGAGCATCCGGGCGAGGCCGAGCACGACGTACACCGGCAGGAGCCACAGCAGCGTGAGGACCCCGTAGTCCTTGAGCATCGAGGCCAGCGCGGCGCGCTCGGCGTAGTAGCGGGTGCTCCTGGAGGGCTGGTCCTCGCGTCGTTCGCCCCGGGACGTCGCGCCCCGGTGGCGGGCGGTGGCGAGGGGGGTCATCAGGACCCGGAACCCGGCCAGGCGGGCCCGCCAACAGAAGTCGAGGTCGTCGTGATGACCGGCGAAGCGCTCGTCGAACGGCCCCGTCCGCTGCCACGCCTCGCGCGAGACCAGCATCACGGCCGAGGAGACGAACAGGACCTCGAGCACCCGGTCGTACTGTCCCTGGTCGAGCTCGCCGTCCTGGAGAGAGGTGTAGGGGTGGCCGAACCTGTCGGTCGAGCGCCCCACCTCCCGCAGGACCCTCGGCCGGTCCCAGTCCACGATCTTGGGGCCGACGACGCCCACGCGTTCGACGCCCCTGATTCCCTCGGCCGCCTCGAGCAAGCGTTCGACGGCATCCGGCGCGAGCGCCGCGTCGTCGTGCACCAGTAGGAGGTAGTCGGCGGCCCTGGCGGCCGGGAGCTCGGTCGCGGCGGTCAGGGCGCCCGCGATGCCCCGGTTGTCCCCCAGCGCCACCACCCGCGCCTCGCCGAGCGCCTGTCGCAGGAGCGGGAGGGTGCCGTCGGAGGAGCCGTTGTCCACGGCGACGACGCCCAGGCGCGGATGGGTCTGGGCGGCGAGCGACTCGAGGCAACCCCGCAGCCACGCAACGGCGTCGCGCGTAACGAGCACGACGAGCACGCTGGGCGAGCGGACGTGGTGCGAAGCAGGAGAACGATCGACGGTTGTCGTGGCCATGAAGTGCGCCCTGAGGCGGCGCGCAGCCTAGCACGCCGGTGTTCGAAAACGCGGAAGGGGGGCCATGCCCCCCTTCCGAGCACAACGGCGATCCGACGGCTACCGCTACTTCGCGGTCCGCCTCTTCGCCGGTCTACGCGCCGCAGTCTTCTTGGCCGCGGTCTTCTTCGCCGCTGGCTTTCTGCGTGTGGTCTTCCTGCGCGTCGTCTTCCTGGCCGCCGGCTTGCGCGCGGCGGTCTTCCTTCTCCTGGTCGCCTTCTTCGCCGCAACCTTGCGCTTGGCGGTCGTCTTCCTGGCCGCACTCTTGCGCCGTCTGGTTGCCTTCTTCGCCGCAACCTTGCGCTTGGCGGAGGCTACCTTCCTCTTGGCGGTCGCCTTCTTGGCCGCGATTTTGCGCTTAGCGGTCGTCTTCCTAGCTGCCGTCTTGCGCTTCGCGGTGGATCTCTTCTTCGCGGGAGACATCGGTCACCCCCTTTCCATCGGTGTCAGGACGCCATGCGCTTCAGGCGTCGCCGTTCTCGTTCGCTCATCCCTCCCCACACCCCGTACCGCTCGTCGCGGCGAAGGGCGTAGTTGAGGCACTCGATGCGAACCGGACAATCGGCGCAGATCCGCTTCGCCTCCCGAGATGAACCCCCCTTCTCGGGGAAGAACACCTCGGGATCGTGTTGCCGACACCGTGCCCGCTCTTGCCATGGGATGTAGTGATGCATGTGGTCCCCGTTCCCTCCCCGAAATCACACGCGTGTGATTCTGGGCCATCTGCTCCCCTCTTGGCAAGAGGGAAACTCGAGTTCTCGGACATCTCCACATGCGTCCCCGGAGCAATCGAATACGTGCTCGGGCGCGGGTGCAAGGGGTTGTGCGAAGTATTTCGATGGTCTATCTCGTTGACCGGTTCGGTCAATCTCCTTGACGGAAACGGTCGTTGGAGGGTGTTCGCTCGACGATCGCGGCCTTCAGCGGCGCCATCGACGCGTGTTGACGATGCCCGTTCGCGTTGCGCTGCAAGCGTTCGTACGTGGTCGAACGTTCGACGGGCGTTCGGCCGATCGACGTGATCGCGGTGCGGATCTCGGAAGGCTCCATGCGGATCCCCCACTCCGCGCCGGCCATGCGGCTGATCGTTTCTTCCATCAGGGTGCCGCCGAAGTCGTTCGCACCCCCGTTCAGCATCGTCTGACAGACTTCGACGCCCATCTTCACCCACGAGACCTGGACGTTGTGGATAACTCCGTCGAGCAGGACCCTCGCGACGGCGTGCATCCGCCGGTTGTCGTCGAACGAGGGACCGGGTCGCGCCTTGCCGGCCAGGTAGATCGGCGCGTTCTGGTGCACGAACGGGAGCGGGACGAATTCGGTGAATCCGCCCGTCTCGCGTTGGATCCGCGCGAGCCGCCGGATGTGGAAAACCCAGTGCGGGGGCGCGTCGACGTGCCCGAACATGATCGTCGATGAGCTGCGGATCCCCAGGTCGTGCGCGGTTCGGACGATCTCCTCCCATGCGTCGGCGGGCAGCTTGCCCTTCGTCAGCACCCATCGGACGTCGTCGTCCAAGATCTCGGCTGCGGTCCCGGGGATCGTCCCCAGGCCGTGGCGACGGCACTCCTGCAGGAACTCGCGGAACGAGATCCCGAGCTTGGTGGCGCCGTTCAACACCTCCATCGGGCTGAACGCGTGGATGTGGATATCCGGCGCTGCGGTCCTCACGGCGTCGAGCAGGTCGAAGTAGAACGAACCGGGTAAGTCGGGGTGGATCCCGCCCTGCATGCACACCTCGGTGCACCCCCATGCGGCGGCCTCCCGGGCGCGCTCGGCCACCTCGGCGAGCGTGAGCGTGTAGGACTCCGGGTCGATCTCGCGCTGTGCGAACGCGCAGAACCGGCACCCCACGTAGCAGACGTTCGTGAAGTTGATGTTGCGGTTCACGACGTAGGTGACGTCGTCGCCCACCGCATCGCGCCGCAGCCCGTCGGCCACCGCACACAGGGCCTCGAGGTCGTCCCCGTCCGCTCGGAACAACGCGAGGGCCTCCCCGTCCGTCAGCGGCCGGCGCGCCTCGGCCTTGGCCAGCCCCGACCGGATCTCGGCGGCGAGCCGGCGGGGGGGCACGCGTTCGGCGTGCCACGCCCGGGTGCGTTCGGGCACGTCCGTCTCGCCGTAGACGACCTCGGCGTCCGCCCGCGGGCCGGCGCCCTCGACCTTCGCGAACGTGAGCTCGGTCGACCGGGGTTTCCAGGCGACCTCGGGGTCCTGCCACCCGATCGGCGCCGCGAACGCCTCCGCGGCCAGGCCGTCCGGGCCCATCACCGCGGCGACCGGAGCGCGCATCTTGCCCGCGAGGAACGGATCGGGGCGGAGCGCGAACTCCGGGTAGATCGTGAGCCGCTCCCGGAGCTCGAGCCCGCGCTCGGCCGTGCGCCGGTCGAGCTCCTGGATCGCCGGCCACGGGCGCTCGGGGTTCACGTGGTCGGGCGTGAGCGGGGAGACCCCGCCCCAATCGTCGATCCCCGCGTCCAGCAGTCGGGTCTGCTGCTCGGGGTCGGACAGGTTCGGCGGCGCCTGGACGTGCATCCGCGGTCCGAAGACGACCCGCGCGGTCGCCACGGTGGCCAGGAACTCCTCGTCGCCCGGCTCGGGCGCGTCGTGCATCGCGGTTCCGGGCTTGGCCCGGAAGTTCTGGACGATGATCTCCTGGACGTGCCGGTAGCGCCGGTGCAGCTCGCGGATCGCGAGCAGCGACTCGGCGCGCTCGGCGAGGGTTTCGCCGATCCCCACGAGGATGCCCGTCGTGAACGGGATCGCCAGACGCCCGGCGTCCTCGATCACGCGGAGCCGAACGGCCGGGACCTTGTCCGGTGAGCCGAAGTGCGGCCCACCGCGCTGCGACAGGCGCTCGGCGGAGGTTTCGAGCATCATCCCCATCGAGGGCGCGACCTGCTTGAGCCGCGCCATCTCCTCGTAGGACATGACACCCGGGTTCAGGTGCGGGAGCAGCCCCGTCTCCTCGATCACGCGGATCGCGGCTGCCCGGACGTACTCGAGCGTCGAGCGATACCCGCGTTCGGCGAGCCAGTCGCGCGCCACCTGGTAGCGCTCCTCCGGCCGGTCCCCCAGCGTGAAGAGCGCTTCCTTGCACCCGAGCCGCCGGCCAGCCTCGGCGATCGCGACGACCTCCTCCGGGGACAGGAACGGTCGTTCGAGCTTGGCCGGCGCCTGGGCGAACGTGCAGTAGTGGCAGTGGTCCCGGCACAGCATCGTGAGCGGGACGAACACCTTCCGCGAGTACGTGACGGTGGTGCCGTGTCCGAGCTCGCGCAGGTGGGACGCGAGCGACATCAGGCGTTCCAGTTTGGAGCCCCGCGCCGCGAGCAGCGCCTCGATCTCGCCGGCCGACAGCGCCTTGCCGGCACCGGCGCGGGCGAGCGCGCGCCGGAGCGCGTGCGCGGTCGTGGCCTCGGCCATCCGTTCGCGAGCGTACTACGCTGCCGTGGATGCGGGTGACGGCGCTCGCCGGCGGGATCGGCGCGGGGAAGTTCCTGCGGGGGCTGGTCCGCGCCGTTGCGCCGGAAGCCGTCACCGTGATCGTCAACACCGGCGACGACATCACGATGCACGGGCTGCACGTGTCGCCGGATCTTGACTCGGTGACGTATTGGCTGGGCGATGTCTTCGACCGCGAACGCGGATGGGGGCGCCGCGACGAGACCTTCCGCGCGACCGAGGAGCTGCGCGCGTTCGATCCGGAGCAGGCGTGGTTCAACCTCGGCGACCTCGACCTCGCGACCCACCTGTTTCGGACGAACCTCCTCGCGGCGGGCGGGACCCTGACCGCGGCGACGGCCGCCGTCGCGCGGCGGTTCGGCGTCGTGCCGCGGATCCTGCCGATGAGCGACGACCCGGTGACGACGCGGATCTCCGTGGTCGCCGAGGGCCGGGAGCTCGACCTGCACTTCCAGGAGTACTGGGTTCGACGCGGCGGGCGCGACGAAGTGAAGACGGTTCGGTACGAACGCGCCGAACGGTCACGGCCCGCACCCGGGGTCCTGGAGGCGCTGTCGAACGCGGACGCGATCGTGCTGTGCCCGTCGAACCCCGTCGCCTCGCTCGGTCCGATCCTCGCGGTGCCCGGCATCCGTGAGGCCGTGGCCGCTCGTCGTTCGGACGTCGTTGGCGTGAGTGGGATCGTGGCCGGCGCGCCGCTCGCGGGGATGGCGGACCGGCTGATGCCGGCGGCCGGCGCCGAGGTGACCGCGGCCGGGGCCGCGGAGTGCTACCGGGGACTCCTGGGCGCCTGGGTCGTCGATGATGTCGACCGCGCGCTGATCCCGCGGATCGAGGCCACCGGACTGCGCGTCGGCGCGACCGACTCGATCATGACCGACGACGCGAAGGCGGAGGCACTCGCGAGGTTCGCGCTCGGGCTGCTGGGGTGATCGAGGCGACACCTCCCATATGAGCATCCAGGTGCTGCCCGTCGAGGGGCTCCCGGAGGTGCGACCGGGCGACGATCTCGCCTCGCTCCTGGCCGGACCGCTCGGCACGATCGGCCTGGACAACGGGGACGTGGTCGCGGTGACGCAGAAGATCGTGTCCAAGGCCGAGGGGCGCGTCGTCCCCGAGGAGGACCACGGCCGCGACGCGTGGGTCGAACGCGAGACGCGCCGCGTCGTCGCCCGGCGCGGCGACCTCGTGATCGCGGAGACGCGCCACGGCTTCGTGTGCGCGAACGCCGGCGTCGATGCCTCGAACGTCGAGGAGGGGTTCCTCACGTTGCTCCCGGAGGACCCGGACTCCTCCGCGGAACGGCTCCGGCGCGACCTGAGCGAACGGCTCGGCGTCGATGCGGCCGTCGTGATCACGGACACGTTCGGCAGGACCTGGCGGCGTGGTCTCGTGAACGTCTCGATCGGCTGCGCCGGCATCCCGGCCCTCGTCGACCTCCGCGGCACCGCCGACCACCACGGCCGCCGGCTCGAGGCCACCGTCGTGGCGCTCGCCGACGAGGTGGCCGCCGCGAGCGGGCTCGCGATGGGCAAGGCGGCGCGGGTGCCGGTGGCGATCGTCCGGGGCGTCGCGTTCGAGCCGGCGCCGGTGCCGGCGTCCGAGATGGTCCGCCCGCCGGAGGAGGATCTGTTCCGGACGTCCCCGCTCCTGTCGATCTCGGAACGCCGGACGATCCGGACGTTCGGGGACGGCGAGGTGTCACGCGAGGCGGTGGAGGAGGCCGTCCGCGCCGCCTGCACCGCGCCGGCGCCGCATCACACGCGTCCGTGGTCGTTCACGGCGATCTGGACCGCGGCGGCCAAGCGGCGGCTGCTCCGCGCGATCGCCGACGCCTGGCGCGAGGACCTGCGGGGCGACGCGACGCCGGAGGCCACGATCGAACGCCGGATCGCGAGGAGCGACGCGGTGCTCGGTGCCGCGCCCGTCCTGATCGTCCCGTGGGTCCGGTTCCGAGGCGCCCACCCCTACCCCGACGCCGAGCGCTTCCACGCCGAACAGGAGATGTTCCTGCTCTCGGGCGGCGCGGCGATCCAGAACCTGCTCCTCGCGCTCTCGGCGCAGGGACTCGCCTCGTCCTGGATCTCGTCGACGCTGTTCTGCCAGCAGGAGAGTCGCGCCGCGCTCGGGATGCCCGACGAGTGGTTCGCGCTCGGGACCGTCGCGGTGGGCCCGATGCCGGCGGGGGCCGCGCCGCCGCGGCCCCCGCTCGACCTCTCCGAGCACCTGCGGACCGACTGACCCGGCCCGCGACCCCTCGGCCTAGACCACCCCGTGCACGAAGTACCAGGCGAAGATCGCGGCGACCGCGTACATGAGCGGGTGGACGTCCCGCCACTTCCCGCGAAGCACCGCGATCACGACGTAGGACAGGAACCCCGCGCCCACGCCGTTGGTGATGCTGTACGTGAATGGCATCATCACGATCGTGAGCAGCGCCGGGACCCCGATGCCGGGGTCCGACCACGAGATGTCCTTGGGGAGCACCATCATGAAGTAGCCGACGAGCACGAGCGCCGGCGCCGTCGCCTCCGGCGGGATCACGCCCGCGATCGGCGAGAAGAACATCGCGAGCATGAACAGCACGCCGACCACCACCGCGACGAGCCCCGTCCGACCGCCCTCCGAGATCCCCGATGCGCTCTCGAAGTAGGTGGTGTTCGAGGACGCCGAGGCGGCGCCGCCGGCCGCGGCCGCGAGCGAGTCGATCAGCAGGACCCGCTTGATGCCGGGCAGCTCCCGTTCGAGTCGAGCATCTTCATCTCGCCGCCCAGGCCGATCGCCGTTCCCATCGTGTCGAAGAAGTCCGACAGCATCACCGAGAGCACGACGGCGATCGCGGTCGCGGTGCCGAGCACCGAGAAGAAGTCCAACGAGAACGCGCCGACCAGACCGAAGTCGGGCGTGTCGACGACCTTGTCGGGGATCGCCGCGATGCCGTTGCTCCAGATCGACAGGTCCTTCGCCTCGTTCACGATGATCGCCAGCACCGTCGAGACCAGGATCCCGATCAGCAGCGCGCCCTTGACCCTGCGCGCCACCAGCGCGGCGCTCAACGCGAGCCCGACGACGAAGATGCCGATCGGCCACGTCGTGAGCTCCCCGGCGAGCCCGAGCGGCGTCGGACCCGTGTTCGTCACGACGCCCGCGTTCACCAGGCCGATCAGCGCGATGAACAGTCCGATGCCGATCCCGATCGCGCGCTTCAGGTCCATCGGGATCGCGTTCAAGATCGCCTCGCGCAGGCCTGTCAGGACGAGCACGGTGACCAGCGCCGTGGGGAAGTCGGCCGAAGCATAGGAAGGCCGTTGGGCCGCCGCAAGGCTCCGGGCCCAGATCGGACCCGCTGATCGGATCGGAGATCGGACCGGCCGAACCGCTCACATCCTCGCTATCCTTGAGGACCGCCTCCGGGCGGAACCCAGAGATGGCCAACCAAACTTCGAAGCAGCGTCTGACCAAGGCCGAACGCAAGGAGGAGGCCAGGCGTCAGCGCGTCGAGCTCCAGCGCAAGATGGCGAGGAGCAAGCGCAACCGCAGGGTGGCGATCGGCGTCGTGCTGGTCCTGATCGCGGGGGTGGCTGCGTTCGCCCTCACCAGGCCCAAGGAGGCCCAGGCCACGCCGTCGAACCTCCTGGCCTCCGTCGACCAGGCGAGGCAGACCGCCGGCTGCGGCCAGGTAGAGGACATTGGTCCGTACCAGCCGAAGAGCCAGGATAGGGCTCATATCGTCGCCTCGGTGCCACTCTCGACGTACTCGTCCGTGCCCCCTGCGTCCGGACCGCACAACGCGATCCCGTACGGCGCCGGCGTCTACGGCACGCCGCCGCCGATCGACCGTGTGATCCACTCGCTCGAGCACGGGGCGGCCATCGTCTGGTACTCGCCCGACGTTTCGGGCGAGGAGCTCAACCGGATCCGCACGTTCTACGAAAGCCACAGCGTCGGGGGCCGCGTGATCGTCGCCCCGTACGACTATCCCGACGAGGGAGCTGCCGGGACGCTCCCCGCCGGAACCCAGATGGCGTTGGTCGCCTGGCACACGCTGCAGAAGTGCGCGAACGTGAACCTCGCGGCCGCGTTCGGGTTCACGTCGTCGTACACGGCGCCGCCGTTCGGACAGCAGCCGTACAAGGGCCAGGCGCCCGAGGCGGGCGCCGCCTTCTGACCGGCCGAGGACGCTGAGGACCGACGATGGCGAAGAAGAAGCGCAAGCCCCAGAACCGCTCGAGGAACCGACCCGTGGCCGCATCGACCCGGACGGCGGAGCGGCCGCGCCCCCCGGGCCCGGAGGACGTCGCCCGCGACGGGCGTTCGGATCCGAACGGGGCGGAGCGCCCGGCCTCGCCGACGCGCCGGCCGGCGAGCGGACCGCAGCGCACGCGGGCCGAGAAGAAGGAGCTCGCGCGTGCGGAACGCGAGGCGGTCCGGCGCAGGATCGCGCGGGCACAGCGCCGGCGCCAGCTCGCGTGGATCGTCGGGATCACCGTCGTCGTGGCGGCCGGTGTGTTCTTCTTCACCAACCGGGAGGATCAGGGCACGTCCACCGTGACCCTCCCCGGCGAGCTCACGACCGAGGCGCCCTGGGACGCGAACGCAGCGAAGTCGGCCGCGCGTGCGACCGCGCTCGGCCTCCCGGCCGAAGGCACGACCATGCACGAGCACGCCGACGTGCAGATCTTCGTGCACGGCACCGGGGAGCCCGTCCCGACGGACATCGGCATCGATGCCTCGAAGGGAACGATCCAGTCGATCCACACGCACGACGACACGGGGCTGGTGCACCTCGAATCGTCGCAGTCGCGCGAGTTCACGCTCGGCGAGTTCTTCGGCGTGTGGGGCGTCCGCTTCACGCCGAGCTGCCTGGGGGCGTACTGCAACGAGGGGAACAACCGCCTCCAGGTGTTCGTGGACGGCGACGAGGTCACCGGCAGCCCGCAGGACGTGCAGCTGGACGATCAGACCGTGATCGTGGTCACGTACGGAACCCCCACCGAGCTTCCGGACCCGATCCCGTCGTCGTTCGACTTCTCCTCGATCAACCCGTAGCGGCGCCGCGTTGGCGAACAAGCGCAAGCGGCGGCCCTCCGGTTCCCGGCCGTCTGGTGGATCCCGCCCCACGGGAACGAAGCCCACACCCGCCTCCACGCGTGGCCGAACGACCCAGCCAGCGGAACGCCGTTCCTGGGGCGTCGTGCGGTTCGTGGCGATCGGGGGCTTCATCGCACTGGGCTGGCTGCTCTTCTTCCGAACGCCGGGACCCGGCGAGATCTCGGCCGCGGTGCGTTCGTCGGCCACGGCCGCGGGGTGCGGCGACCTCGAGCAGCCCGTCGTGCCGAACCCGTCGCGGGTCCACCTCGCACCCGGTGAGTCGTTCGACTACCCCGACCGGCCGGCGGCGGCAGGACCGCACGACGCGAGGCCCCTGCCGCCGGACCCGCACGTCTACGGGATCCCGGTCCCCGAGACGCGGGCGGTCCACAACCTCGAGCACGCGTACGTGATCGTCTACTACCGCCCCACCGCCGAGGGCGGGCTGGCCCAGCAGACGATCGACCGCCTGGCGGCGATCGCCCGAGACGAGAGCCGCGTGATCATGGCCCCCTACCCCGCGCTCCCGGACGACCGGGCGTTCGCCCTCCTCGCCTGGAACACGCGGTGGATGTGCCCCGCGACGATCACGACGGACCAGGCGGTCGCGATGACGACGTCGTTCATCGAGGCGTTCCGCGGAACCTCGGTCGCGCCGGAGGCCCCCCACGGGCTGCTCGGCCCGCTGTTCCAGAAGTAGCGGCGGTCGGGCTAGGTGACGGCGCAGCTCGAGTCGTCGGGGTCGCAGGTGATGACGCCGCCCTCGAAGCTCGCCCGGAGGTTCCCGTTCTGGAGCCTGTGGATGTCGGAGGTCGGGAACCCGAGGTGACCCACCGGGCCGCCCTTGGACAGATAGCGGTCCAGGATCGGGCCCCGAAGGAAATGCGCGCCGGCCGAACCCGAGTGGTAGATCGTCCCGTTCACGAATTTCTGCCGCTCGCCGCCCGCGACGGAGACCTGGCGCGAGGTCGGGAGCCCGGGCGAGCACCCGAGGCCGTCGTACTTGGCCCGGATCTCGCCGGTGATGCGCCTGTCCGCGTTGATCCACAGCCGGTCGTCCGGGAGACCGAGACTGGAGCGCAACTTGTCGCCGCTGATCGCGGCCTGGCCGTTTGCTCCCTTGACCGTGACCGACATGATCCTGCCCGAGACGCCGCGGTCCAGGTTGGTGAACCCCTTCACGGTCCCGATGCCGAGCCCGAGATGGTGGGTCACCTCCGCCGGGGTGAACGTCTGCTCCCAGACGGCGTTCGGGTTCGCGGAGGTGTAGTCGCCCGGGTCGCACACGCCGCGCAGGTAGTCGATCGGCGTGCCGCCCCACACGTTCTCGTTGTTCTCGGTGTACCCGCCCGAGGAGGACATGTAGAAGGCCTGGATCGTCTGCCCGGCGTTCAGCACCACCTGACCGTCCGTCTGGTCCACCGCGGAGACCCACCGGTCACCGTCGACGCCGCCCTCCTTGTCCCACCCCGCGTACACCTGGTCGTACGAGCTCGCGTACAGCGCACAGTCGCACACCGCCCGGTGCTGCGAGGCCGCGGCCTTGGTGAACGCGTACGTCCGCGCCGCGATCGCCTGGGTCTTGAGGGCCGACATCGGCCACGAGCTCGGGACCTCGCCGAGGCCGTAGAGGTAGCCCTGGGGGTCCACGGTGAGGACCAGCCGCATCGCGCATCCCCCGGCGCATGAGTACAGGGCGAACTCGATCGACCCGCGGTTGTACGTGTGCCCCGCCTCGGCGATGCGCACGCGCGAGTCCAGCGACTCGTAGACGAGGTAGATCGGGTCGTCGGGCCCCCCGACGTGATCGACCGGGTCGCCGGCCTGGTCGGCGATCAGGTACTCGTTGCTCGCGGCCCGAACCTGCCACGTCTCACCGGGAGGGATCGTCGCGACCGTCGAACCGGTCTGCGGGTCGCCGAGTCGGATCTCGATCGAGCCGAACTGCGCCTCGAGCCGGATCGAGTCCTTGCCCTGGACGAGCCCGATCCGAAGGTTGTTCGGCGGGTCGGTCTGGCCCGCGACGCGCGTGCCCGAGTAGAAGTGCTTGAGGATCTTCGAGGGGCCCCAGCCCTGCTTCGCCAGGCCGTACGCGCCCCACTGCGAGAGCCCCAGGCCGTGCCCGAACCCCGCGCCGAACATCTGGAACTGCGACGGCCCGCGGGCCTTGCGGTTCGGTCCGGCTGCCGCCGGGTGCGCGCCGGCGACCAGGGCGACGAGGAGGGCGAGGATGAGGGCTCTGCGCATGCTCCGAAGGGTCTCGATACGGATGGTCGGGCGGCTCCGCACCGTATCACAACGTTCCGGCGGACCCGAGGGTTACGCCTCGACCCGTTCGCCCGGTTGCACGCGACCCCCGCGCACCGAGGCGTCGGCGCCCACCACCGCCCCCTCGCCGAGCACGGAGTCGCGGACCGACGCACCCCGCATCGCCCTCGAGCCTGGACCGAGGATCGAGCGCTTCACGACCGCGTCGGGTTCGACCACCGCCCGCTCGAGCAGGACGGTGTCGCTCACCCGCGCCCCGGTCTCGATCGTGGCGCGCGGGCCGACGACGACGTGCTCGCTCACGGTCGCGTCCTTGTCGATGCGGCCGCCGGCGTCGACGAACGGCGACGGGTACGGACGGTGGCCGCCCACCCGGCCGTCGAGCAGGTCGAACTGCGCCCGCAGGTACGCCTGCGGCGTCCCGAGATCCATCCAATACGCCTCGGACGGGAACCCGGCGAGCGGCCGTCTTGCGGCGATGAGCGCGGGGAAGATCTCGCGCTCGATCGACACGTTCTCGCCGCGGGTCCAGCCCTCGAGCGCGGCGGGGTCGAGGACGTAGGTGCCCGCGTTGATGTAGCCCGGCATGAGCTCCGACGGCTTCTCGCGGAACTCGAGCACCCGCCCGTCGGCGTCCATCGGCACGAGGCCGTACGGCCGAGCGTCCTCGACGTGCGTGAGCGCGATCGTCGCCACCGCGCTCCGATCGCGGTGCCTCGCAAGCATCTCGGTGAGGTCCAGGTCGGTGAGGATATCGCCGTTGAGCGCGAAGAAGGGCTCGTCCGTGTCGAAGGCTTCGAGCGCGTTCACGATCGCGCCACCCGTGCCGAGCGGCTCCGTCTCGGTGATCCAGGTGATCGACGGGTCGCCGCGACGGGCCTGGATGAACGCATGGAAGGTCTCCTCCAGGTACGAGCTCGACAGCACGACCTCGTGGACGCCGTGGCCCGCCAGGTGGTCGAGCACGTGATCGAGGCTCGGCCGGTCCACGAGCGGGACGAGCGGCTTGGGCAGGGTCTCGGTGATCGGGCGCAGGCGTGTGCCCTCACCGCCGACCAGCACGACGGCCTTCATCGGGTCACGTGTGCTGGGTCTGCGAGACGAGGATGATCCCGACGCCGATGAACGCGACCCCCGCCCAGCGCAGCGGCGGCACCGTCTCGTCCAGCACGAACTGGTCGAAGAGCAGGATCAGCACGTACGTGAGCGCGGCGAACGGGTAGGCGAACGACAGCGAAACCCTCGACAGCACTACCAGCCAGACCAGCGCGGACAGGCCGAACAGGAACAGGCCGCCCCAGACGAACGGCTGGCCGACGACCACCCGCAGCGAGGGTCCGTTCAGCGAGAAGGTCTCGGGCGCCAGCTCGTCGTTCACGAGGTTCATGCCGTGCTTGAGCGCCAGCTGCGCGACCGCGGCCACCGTGACGGAGAACAGGATCAGCACGATCAGCATCGGGGGGGTTCCTTTCGTCTGGGTCGCGATCGGGTCGGTCGCGGGTTCGGTCACAGGTCCTCGACCTCCACGGCCACCGGGACCTCGACGCGCTCCTGCACGCGGGGTGCGTCGAAGACCTCGAACAGGTACCGCTGGGTCTGCACGTGGTAGAGGTGCCCGGTGGCGCGGTTCGACAACCCGACCGTCACCCAGTACTTCCCGGGCTCGTACGGGAAGGCCTCGATCCGGAAGCGCACGCGCTTCTTCTCGAACCGCCCCAGATCCAAACCTGCGCGCGAGGTGCGAGCGTCGAGCACCGCATGGTTCGTCGCCCCGTCCAGGACCGCGAAGTCCACGTCCAGGTCGGCGAGCGGCTCGTTCTGGCGGACGTCGATCACGATCGTGAGCGGGTCGCCGCGGAGGATCGCGCCCTCGCTCGCGCCGTTCGGGCGGACGATCTGGACCTCGGCGATCTCGGCCTCGCGGGTGCCCTCCTCGGGGACGAAGTTCGGATCGGTCACACCGAGGAGGACGTACCGCATCTCGCGCACGACGTCGGCCGGCATGCCGATCGCGTGCAGCTCGCCGTGGTGCAGCATCGCGGCGCGGTCGCAGGTCTCGATCACGGTGTCGAGCGCGTGCGTCACGAGCACGATCGTGCGTCCCTCGCGCTGGAACGCTCGGACGCGGTCCAGGCACTTGGCCTGAAAGGCCTCGTCTCCGACCGCGAGCACCTCGTCGATCAGCAGGACGTCGGGCTCGACGTGCACCGCCACCGCGAACCCGAGCCGGACCAGCATGCCCGACGAGTAGAACTTCACCTCGTTGTCGATGAACGTCTCGAGCTCGGCGAACGCGACGATGTCGTCGAACGCGGCGTCGGTCTGTCTGCGAGTCAACCCCAGGAACGAGGCGTTCAGGTACACGTTCTCGCGCCCGGTGAGCTCGGGGTGGAACCCGGCGCCGAGCTCGAGCAGCGCCGCGAGCCGCCCTCGCTGGCGGATCGTCCCCGAGGTCGGCCGCAGGATCCCCGCGACGCACTTCAGGAGCGTCGTCTTGCCCGAGCCGTTGTGCCCGATCAGCCCGAACGTCGACCCCTCGCCCACGTCGAGCGCGATGTCGCGGAGCGCCCAGAAGTCCTCGGCCCGGCTGCGCGAGGAGAGCACGCGCTGCTTGAGCGACGTGGGCTTGTCGCGGTAGACGCGGAAGCGCTTCGAGACGTCGGCGACCTCGATCGCGGGCTCGTTCACAGCTCCTCCGCGAAGTCGCCCGAACGCGCGAAGAAGTATCCCCACGCGAGCCGGAGCCCGACCAGCGAGACGACGAGCGTGATCGTGAGGATCCCGGCGACCCACCCGAGGCTCTTGTCGAACAGGATGGGTTCGAGAGCGCCGGTCGGTGTCACCGTGCCGTAGAGGGCCCGGTGGAAGCCGGCCACGATGTCGGCCATCGGGTTCAGCAGGTAGAAGGCGAGCCGCGGGAACCCGAACCACGTCTGCTTCTCGGCGAGCCGCTGCACCTGGAACTCGGCGTACACGATCGGGGTCGCCCAGAACCACACCAACAGGGCGATGTTCAGCAGGTGGCCGACGTCGCGGTAGCGGACGTTCAGCGCCGAGAACCACAGCGAGAGCGCCACGGTGAGGACCAGGAGCGTAACGAAGGCGAGCGGCCACAACGCGAGCTCGGGCAGGTGGAGGCCGTACCCGGAGACGACGATGTAGAGGAGCATGACCGCCGACTGCAGCGCGAAATCGACGAGGCCGACGCCGACGGCCGACAACGGCAGGATCTCGCGCGCGAACGCCACCTTCTTCACCAGGTTCGCGTTGTCGAGCACCGCCCTCGCGCCGGGGCCCATCGAGGCGGAGAAGAGGTTCCACGCGAGCAGCCCCGAAAGCAGGTAGACCGGGTAGTTCGGGATCCCGGCGCCCAGGACCTTCGCCACGAACGAGAACACAGCGAGGTAGACGAGTGGGTTCAGCAGCGACCAGACGGCCCCCAGGACCGAGGCCGCGTACTTGACCTTGAGCTCCTTGCGGACCAGGTTCGCGAGGATCTCGCGGTGGGCGGCGAGGATGCGGAGGCGTTCGCCGACCCGCAGGTGCGGCGACTCGGAGGTGCGCTCGACGGTCTGGACGGTTGCGGCCATGGGCGTTGGGCGGCAGGCTGGTTCGGATCCGCGGCGTGCGTTGCCGGCCGGCGTGGCGAGTCTAGCAACGGCTCCCGCGGCACTCGTGGAGAACGCACGGAATCGTCACGGGTCGGCTCGGGCCTGCGTTGCGTGACGGAGGGTGGGTGCCGGCGCTCGAGTCCTGGCGTCAGGGTTCTGTCAACGGAGGAGCTGGTCGGATCTGACAGAACCCTGACGGGCGCCTCCGAGCGAACGGCCTCGGAGCGTCTAGCTCAACCCCGACGGCCGGAACTCGTCGAGCGCTCGGGCGTAGGCCATCCCGTAGCCCTCCGCGAGCCCGTCCTCGGTGATCCCGAGGTCTACGAGCGCCCCGCCCCAGCGGCCAAGGGCGCGCCGGGCCGGATCCCACAGGAGCGCCATCGTCGCGTCCATCGCCTCGGCGTAGACGTGCGCGGTCGCCTCGGACCTCGCGAGCTGCTCCGTGTGGGCCCGAGCGGCGTCGCCGATCCGGCGGCGCCGGTCCGGATCGTCGGCGAGCGCCCGGAGCGCGTCGGCGAGCTCGCGCGGTTCGAGCCGGCCCGCCGACACGCGGACGACGACGTCCTCGGGGAGGTCGAGGTAGGTCCCGGTCGCGCTCACGACCGTGGGGCGCCCGCACTGCATCGAGCGCGAGAGCGATCCGGACACCTCCCCGCGGTGCGGGTAGCGGAGGTCCACCGCGACGTCCGCGGCGCACATCCACGCCAGGAAGTCATCGTCCGAGACGTCGGTGTACAGCGACACGCGGGCCCCCAAACCGCTCGCACGCACCAGCGGCTCCGTGTCATACCCGGGGATCTGGCGGCCCACGAGCGCGAGGTGGACGTCCTGGGGAAGGTGCACCATCGCCTCCAGGACGACGTCGATCAGCTTGGCGGCGTTCTGGTCGCCGAACACGCCTATCAGGGTCTTCATCCCCATCGACTCGAGCGACCCGCGGATCACCGGCGCCCGCGCCTCGGCCCTGCGGACGGCTTGCTCTGTCTCTACGACGGGGTGCGGGGCGACGTAGATCGGCGTCTTGCAGCCGAACGCGCGAAGGTAGCGTTCGACGAAGGGCGAGTGCACGACGATGCCGCGGGCGTTCCGGGCGGCGTGCGCGACGTAGGGGACGCGGAGCGGCTCGTTGCGCTCGGCCTCTTCGAACCCGTGGAGGCGGGGCGCGAGCAGGAGTCCCTCGCGCACGGCCTGGTGCCCGAACGGCTGCGCCGTCGCCACCATGCCCATCACGAAGTCGTCGAGGGCGAGGTCGTGGATCACCAGGAGCCCCGGCGTTCGGATCGCGAGGTCGTAGATGTCGCCGTGGAACTCCAGGTTGTTGCCGAGGTGGTACACGGCCATCGTGTGCCACGGCACCGTCGCCCAGTGCTTGTGCTTGATCGGCCAGTACGGCTGGATCTTGTGCCTGCCCGGCGTATAGCCGATCCGTTCGAGCCCCCCGAGCACCGCCCGCGAGTAGGTCGCGATCCCGCTGCGGGCCGGCGGCATCGGCGAGAGCCACGCGACGCGCGGGTCCATCTGGTGGTCCCAGCGGTAGAGCCTGCGGACCGCACCAACGATCGGAGTGGTCAGGCGAGTCACGGCTACTCCGTCAGCCGCGCGACGACCTCGGGCCACCCAGGGACCGTCGTGCGCAACCTCTCGTTGCCGGCCTCGCCCATCTTCTTGGCGAGCGGGCGGTTCGAGAACAGGCGGTCGAACGCGTGGGCGATCGCCTGCGGTTCGGGCGGCGTTACCAGGCCGGTCTCGCCGTCCGTCACGAACTCGAGCGGCCCCCCGGCGTCGGTGAGCGTGACGACCGGCCGGTGCGCGGCGAAGCCCTCGAGCGTCACGTACCCGTAGTCCTCGTCGAAGGGGCCGTAGTACACGCCGAGCGCCCCGAGGTAGAGCTCGTGGAGGCGTTCGTCCGAGACGCGACCGGCGAGCTCGACCTTGCCCTGCAGCCCGTGCTTCTCGATCCGTTCGCGGAGCGAGTCCTCGTCGGGACCGTTGCCGACGAGTACCAGCCGAACCCCGGTCTTCACGTGCCGCATCGCCTCGACGACGAGCGCCTGACGCTTGAGACCCTCGAGCCGGCTCGGGAAGACGATCGCGTCGCCGTAAGGGCCCGGCTCCATCGGCAGGAGCGCCTCGACGAGAGGTGACGGGTGGTACAGGACGTCGCTCGAGAGGCGGAGGGAGCTCCACAGGCGGTCCTGCACGTTCTTCGAGTTCGTGAAGATGCGCTTGGCCTCGCCGAGCGCGATCCGGTCGCTCTGCTGCACCATGTCGCGCACCTGCGGTCCCTCGATCTGCTTGCCGAGGTCGGCGAACTCGGGGTGGTCCCACAGCTCGTACGCGGTCCGGTGCTGGTGGATCAGCCAGACCACCTTGCGTTCGTGCGGCACGAGGTAGGCAGGGAACTTCAGCGCGATGACCATGTCGATCCGCAGCCCGTTGGATTCGGACAGGTCGAGCGCGCGCCACACGGCCATCTGATGCACGATCTCGGTCGCCGGATACCACTTGCCGGCGACGACGACCTCCTCGGCCTCGTGCCCGGCCTCGCGCAGGGCGGCGACGACCGACTCGGTGTGCGTCTCGGCTCCCCCGCGCACGAACGGCGTCTGGGGGTGGACGACCGCGATCCTCACTCGGCGTCCCCGAGCTTGGCTCGGAGCTCCTTCACCTCGGTCTCGAGCGCGACAACCCGGTCGGCGAGCGCGGCGGCGAGCTCGCCGAACTCGGCCAGCAGCCGATCGTTTCGCCGCCGCATCGGCCGGAGCAGCCGGAACTGGAGGACCTTCGTCTTCCGTCGCAGGCGGGAGCCGGATCCGAGCTCGGGCTCGCCGCGAGGGACGGCCTGCTTCTCGTCTGCCCGCATGAGCATCGCGAAATCGTGCAGCAAGTCGCGCACCTCGGCGGTATCCATCCGAGACCGAGCCGAGGCGTCCTCGGCCCAGTAGATCTCACGCTCGAGGGCGCTCCGAGCGTCGTTCTCGCTGGTCACGGGCGTGAGGGTAGCACCGGGCCAGACGAGCCAATCTCGTCATGACGACAGGACGTTGGCCAGGGAGCCATTCTTGTGCCGCGGAGATACGTGACACCGAAGCAAGCGTGGACCGATCCACGTCCTGAAGCGGTAAAGCTCTCCGACACCGAGTGAAGGCTATGCCTCGCGGGCGACCTCGAAGTGCTTCAGCCTCGGGGGGAAGTCGAGCAGGAAGCGTTCGTCGTCGGGGAAGTACCGAGCCGCGTCCACGTCCTCGCCGGCGAACGCCTTCACGTCGTCGAGCGAGTCCCAGAACGACATCACGCTGAACTCGGCCTCTGCGCCGTGGAGCCGTCGGAGCACCATCACCCCGCGGTTGCCCGGCGTGGCTTGGAGCGCGGCCACCCCGCTCTCCTCCAGGTATGAAAGGTAGGAGTCGTAGTCCTCGGCCTTCGTCCGTCCGGTCCATACGCGTGCGATCACGATCGGCCTCCTTCCAGCGGGTTCCGACCAGTATGGTTCGCGCGTGAGCGAGAACCACGTGCTCGTGAACCGCGCGGGCTGGGACGCCGACGCGGACAACTGGGTCGAGCCCGGCCACCAGGCCTGGGCGGTGGACGAGATCACCTGGGGAGCCTGGAGCGTGCCCGAGTCCGACCTCCAGGTCCTCCCCGACGCCGACGGCCTCGACGTGGTCGAGCTCGGGTGCGGCACCGCCTACTGGTCGGCCTGGTTCGCGCGGCGCCGGGCCCGGCCGGTCGGGCTCGACAACTCCAGCCGGCAGCTCGCGACGGCCAAGGCGTTCCAGGAGGAGTTCGACGTCCGGTTCCCGCTCGTGCATGCCGACGCAGAACGGGCTCCCTTCCGTGACGAGCGCTTCGATCTCGCGTTCTCCGAGTACGGCGCCGCGATCTGGTGCGACCCGTACCGATGGATCCCGGAGGCGGCTCGGATGCTCCGGCCGGGCGGGTGGCTGATCTTCCTGGGGGGCCACCCGCTGCTCTTGCTCTGCTATCCGATGGACGACGACTCCGCGCCCGCCGACTTCCAACTGCATCGCGACTTCTTCGGGATGCACCGGACCGAGTGGCACGACGAGAACGGGAAGATCGACGGGGTGGAGTTCCGGCTGCCGCACGGCGAGATGATCCGGCTGCTGCGCTCGAACGGCTTCGAGATCGAGGACCTCATCGAGATCCAGCCGCCCGAGGGCGCCACGACGATCCACGAGGACATCGCGCCCCCCGAGTGGGCGAAGCGCTACCCGGCCGAACAGATCTGGAAGGCTCGGAAACGCCGTAACGACTGAGATAGGCTCGCCCCATGATCCGGTTCATGGTTCGCACGCTCGTGCTCCTGCTCGCGAACGCGATCGGTCTGTTCGTCGCCAACCTCGTCCTCGACGGGATGAGCGTCACCGCGTCCGCGTTCATCATCGACGTGGTCATCTTCACCGTGGTCGTCGGGCTGATGACGCCCTTCATGGCGAGTCAGTTCCGCAGGCGGCAGTCGGCCGCGCTCGGCGGGGTCGCGCTGATCGCCACGCTGATCGCGTTGATCGTCACCGACCTGGTGTCGGACGGCTTCACGATCGACGGCATCGGGACGTGGCTCGCGGCTACGGTGATCGTTTGGGCCGCGTCGCTGATCGCGGCCTGGATCCTCCCGCTCCTCGGGTTCAAGAAGTACATGGAGGAGCGCCGCTAGGCACGGGGCCACCGGGCCAACCTACACTGGCCGCGTGCCAGCCTGCGCCACGTGTGGCTTCCGATCGGAACGACCGTTCAGGTTCTGTCCTGAGTGTGGCGCGGAGCAAGCCCCGGCGCCTTCTGGCGAACAGCGCAAGACGGTCACCGTCCTCTTCTGCGACCTGAGCGGCTCGACGGCGCTGGGCGAGACGCTCGACGCCGAACGGCTCCGTGCACTCCTCGCACGCTACTTCGACGCGATGAAGACGATCGTCGAGCGGCACGGCGGCAGCGTGGAGAAGTTCATCGGCGACGCGGTGATGGCCGTCTTCGGGGTGCCGATGCTCCACGAGGACGACGCGCTCCGCGCGGTGCGATCCGCCGTGGAGATGCGGGACGCGTTGCCCGGGCTGGCACTCCAGGGACGGATCGGCGTCATGACCGGCGAGGTAGTCACGGGGACCGAGGAGCGACTGGCGACCGGCGATGCCGTCAACGTCGCGTCGAGATTGGAGCAGGCCGCGCAGCCGGGCGAGGTGCTGATCGGTCTTCCGACACTCGAACTCGTCCGCGACGCGACCGAGGTCGAGGAGGTCGAGCCACTCGTGCTGAAGGGCAAAGCGGAGAAGGTGACCGCCTACCGTCTCCTCCGGGTCCATGCCGCGCCCGAGCGGCGGCATGGGTCGCGCTTCGTCGGACGCGACCGCGAGCTCGCGATCATCGGGGAAGCGTGGGATCGCGCCCTGCGTGAGGCCCGTTGCCAGCTCGTCACGGTGATCGGCGATGCCGGCGTGGGCAAGTCCCGGCTCGCGACGGAGCTCCTGGCATCGATCGGGGCGGCGTACGCTCCGCGGCCACTGCCTCCCATACGGCGACGGGATCACGTACTGGCCGGTCGTGGAGGTGCTGAAGCAGGTCGACGGGTTACCTCACGAGGAGGAGGCCGCGGTCGCGATCCGCTCGCTCCTCGGCGAGAGCGACGCGGCGACCTCGGCCGAAGAGATCGCCTGGGCCTTCCGCAAGACCCTGGAACACGCCGCGGTGAAGGGCCCTCTGGTGGTCGTGTTCGACGACATCCAGTGGGGGGAGCCAACGTTCCACGATCTGGTCGAGCATGTCGCGCTCCTGTCGTCGGGCGCACCGATCCTTCTGCTCTGCCTGGCACGGCCGGAGCTCAGCGAGCGCCGCCCCGCGTGGCCCGTGACCCTTCGTCTCGAACCCTTGAGCGAGGATGCCGTCGAGGAGCTCATCGCGGAACGCGCCGCCGGCGACCTGCGCACGAGGATCGCTCGCGCCGCGAGCGGGAACCCGCTGTTCATCGAAGAGATGCTGGCGATCACCGAAGGCACGGACGGCGAGGTGGTCGTACCGCCAACGCTGCACGCACTGCTCGCGACACGACTGGATCAGCTCGAGCCGGCCGAGCGGAGCGTGCTCGAACGCGGCGCGATCGAGGGAGAGATCTTCCATCGGGGAGCCGTCCAGGCGCTGGGCCCCGCAGAGACCCAGGTGACCCCGCACCTTGCCGCGCTCGTCCGCAAGGAGTTGATCAGGCCGGATCGGGCGCAGCTCACCGGCGAGGATGGGTTCCGTTTCCGACACCTGCTGATCCGTGACGCCGCGTACGAAGCGCTGCCGAAAGCAACGAGGGCGGAACTGCATGAGCGCTTCGCATCCTGGCTGGAGGATCGCGGGACCGAGCTCGTCGAGCTGGACGAGCTCCTCGGCTACCACCTCGAACGGGCCTACCGCTACCGCGCCGAGCTCGGCACGCTCGACGACGGCACCCTGGCCGCAGCAGCGCGGCGGCACCTGATGGCGGGCGGAAACCGCGCCGCCCTCCGCCAGGACTTCGGCGCCGCCGTCAGCCTGCTGGAGCGCGCCGCCGCGCTGACGCCGGCGGCCGACCTCGACCTCGCTCTGGAAACCGAGCTTGGCGACGCGCTGCTCTGGACAGGTAGGGGCGACGACGCGCTCCGGCGCGCAGATGCCCTCGCCGAGCGTGCCGCTGCGGCGGGCGATCGTGTCGGCGAGCTCAGCGGGAGGATCCAAGCGGGCATCATCGGAATCTACCTGGGGGCGGAGGGCGCGACAGGGAAGGTGGCCGCACTCGTCGATCAGGCGTTGCCCCTGTTCGAAAGCGCCGGCGACGACCTGGCTCTGTACGTCGCTGACTCCGCGCTCGGGGAGGTACTCCAGGCGCGCGGCCAGATGGACACGGCGCTGGAGACATTCGAGCGGGCCTTCGCTCACGCTCGGGCTGCAGGCTACCTACCGCCCGGCTCCCTGGGGTGGCGTGCGGCGCTTCGCTTTTTCGGCACCACTCCCGTGTCGGAACTGCTGGCGTGGCTCGACGAGAACGAGCCACGAGCCGGGCGGGACCACTTCCTCTACGCCTATCGTGCCGGGGCACTGGCGATGCTCGGTCGCTTCCGCGAGGCGCGCGCGATCCTCGCCGGGATGCGCGCGGAGCTGGAGGAGCGCGGGGGCGGAGTCCTGCTCGCGAACATCACTGCCTTCGAGTCCGTCTGGGTCGAGCTCTGGGCCGGCGACCCCGCCGCCGCAGCGGAGTTCGGGGCCGAAGGCTTCAGGCTGCACGAAGAGCTGGGCGAACCCAGTTTCCTGTCGACCGCAGCCGGGACCCTGGGACAAGCGCTCTGCGCACTCGATCGACTCGACGAGGCCGACGATTGGGCCACCCGCGCGGCCGATCTCGGCGCGAGCGACGACGTTCTCAACGCGATGTTCTGGCGGCAGGTCAGGGCCAAGGTGCTCGCGCGCCGCGGCAGGCACGCGGAGGCAGAGCGGCTCGCGCGCGAGGCGGTCGCGATGAGCGACGGCACCGAGACCCTCAACGGGCAAGGCGACGCCAACGCCGACCTCGCCGAGGTGCTCGTGCTCGCCGGCCGCGCCGAGGAAGCGGCCGAGGCGCTCGAGCGGGCGCTCGCTCTGTTCGAACGGAAGGGGAACGTCGTCATGGCCGCGCGGATGCGCGACCGACTCGCGGCGCTGCGGGAGGAGGCGCCGCCAGAGGGGTCTGCTTCCTAGTCGTTCGGCGCCCAGATCGGGCCCATGCAGTCGTCGCGGAGCGGCAGCGGGTCCGGCGCCCGCGACTCCTGCTCGAAATCGAACGCCGAGAGCATCGGCGTGGCCTGCTTGTCGCGCTTGGTCAGCTGCGTGAGGCCCCAGTTGTCCTCGATGAACCGCAGGACGCTCGAGAACTCGCCGAGCTCGCTGCTCACCTTGCCCTGCTTCGAATAAGGACTCAGCACCATCATCGGGACGCGGATCCCGAACCCGAAGTCGTCGACCTGCGGCGGCGGAACGTGGTCGTAGAAGCCGCCGTAGTCGTCCCAGGTGAGGAAGATCGCGGTCGAGTCCCACATCGGCGAGCGCATGATCGCGTCGATGACCTTCGTCGACCAGTTCTCGCCGTGGCAGAAGTTGTACTCGGGGTGCTCGGACAGCTCGAACCGCGGCGTGATCCACGTGACCGGCGGGAGCAGGCCCTCGCGGATGTCGTCCACGACGTCGGTGACGGGGAACATGTGCCTCTGCCAGCGGTCCTCGTGCATCCGGTAGCGGCGGATCGCCGAGTACGCCGACCAGATGTAGCCCTTCTGCTCCTCGCTGGCCGCGTAGTAGGCCCACGGGATGTGCGCGCGGTTCAGCAGGTCGCCCTCGGTGAGGAAGTCGAAGCACGGGGGCACCTTCCGCAGGCGGCCCTCGCTGTCGTAGACATCGACGGTCTGAAGTGGGGGCGCGTCGCACCCGAACGTGTTCGAGCCGTGGGTCAGGCTCGGCGTCCTCCGAGGGTTGTCATGCGCGCCGCCCGAGGTCGCCGCGATCGAGTACAGGTGGTTGGGGAACGAGGGACCCTGCGCGCTCGCGAAGAAGTTGTCGAACAGGACGTTGCGGCGCGCCCAGTGCCAGTAGTTCGGGAGCTGGTCCTTGTGGAGCTGCGTGTACGCCCACGGCGCGTGCTCGCCTTGCAGGAAGCCGTCCATCTTGCCCTGGTCCCACGCCGCGAGCGCGCAGGTGTAGCAGTGCGGGAGATCGCCCGGCACGCGGCCGTCGGTGCCGCGCGTGAGCGTCCGGGGCTGCCCGAACGCCATCCCGGTCGTGACGCCGTTCGCGCCGGGGAACGTTCCGAAGAGGTGGTCGAAGGTCCGGTTCTCCTTGATCAGGAACACGACGTGCTTGATCGGCGTGGCGGTCTCGAGCGTGGTCGCGTCGAACGCGTCGGGGCTCCCGGTCGTGATCACGCTCGGGCTCGGGGACGGGGCGGGCGACGTCGCCGGCCTCGGCTCGGCCTCGCTGGTGCTGCACGCAGCGGCGATCAGCCCCAGGCCAAGGACGAGGGCGACCCACGCCAACGCGCGCCGATGCAAGGGGGTGGTCATGGATGCCCGAGTCTATCGAGCACCGCCCGAACGGCTCGCGGCCCAGCGGAGCACCTCCGCGGTCGACTCGGCCGCCCGCCTCCACGAGAAGGTCGCGAGTCGTTCGCGGCCCGCGGCGACGAGCCGTTCGCGCAGACCCGCATCCTCGAACAGCCGACCGAGGCCTTCGCGGATCGCGTCGACGTCGTTCGGATCGACCAGGAGCGCCGCGTCCCCGGCCACCTCGGGCAGCGAGGCCGCGGACGACGTCAGCACCGGGACGCCGGCCGAGAACCCCTCGAGCACCGGGAACCCGAACCCCTCGTACCGCGACGGGTACGCGAGCACCGTCGCGCCGGCCAGCAACGCGCGCTTCTCCCCCTCCGACACGTAGCCGGTCAGCACCACACGCCGGCGGACCCCCTCGGGGAGCGCTTCGACCTGCGCGCGGAGGGCTCCCGTGCCCTGAGGAGCCCAGTACGTCCGGCCGCCGGCGATCACCAGCCATGGCTGCGCGTCTGGCAAGCGGGCGAACGCCTCGACGAGCGCACCGAGGTTCTTCCGCGGCTCGATCCCGCCGATGAACAGCGTGAACGGGCCGCCGATCCCGAATCCCGCCTTCACACGATCGAGTTCGTCGATCCCGGGCACCTCGAACGGGTCCGCCCCGTGCGGGATCACGCGCACGCGGCCCTCGTCGAGCCGGTGACGTTCGAGCAGGTCGGCCTTCGCGCTCGCCGACGGCACGATCACGGCGGCGCTGCGCCGCAGCCACCCATCGAACCGCCGCCGCCACCTCTCGCCGAACCCCGGGCCCGCCTCGGGCATCACCTCGAACGCCAGGTCGTGGACGACCAGCACCACACCCTCGCTGCGGGTCGGCGGCGGGAGGAAGTTCGTCGCCAGGAGCGCGTCGAACCGCACCATTCCCTCGAGCCTCGGCACCTCGAGACGCCGCCACACCGGTTCGAGGACGCCGGGGATCCGGGACACGTGCTCGGTCAGGTTCGGCGCGCGTGGGAGGTCGGAGCCGCCGGTATGCGGGTGCCACGCCACGAGCTCGTCGGCCGGCATCGCAGCCGGCAGGTGCGACAGCATCCGCCGCGTGTAGTGGCCCACCCCGGTGGGTTCGGCATCGGAGGCAGGATGGGCGTCGATCGCGATCCGCATGCGGGCAGTATCGCCGGTCGCCGGGCGAGGCACGGGTCCGGCCCGAACGCGCGAGCTGTAGCATCCGGGCGTGGACCGGATCAAGTATTCGGTCATGACGCGACTCGCTCCGTACCCCTCGCTCGCAGTGCCGTTGGCTCGGTTACGCGGCGAAGGCGAACTGGTCGACTCGCGGACTGACCTCGTCGTCGAGTGCCCCCTGCGCTGCACACGGACCGAGAACGTGGGGCCGTCGTGACCTCGGTCATCTTCGGTGTCCGGCTGGACGAGCTCGCGTCGGTCGACCAGCTCCGCGGTGTCGCGACCGGGTTCCTGGACGGAGACCGCGCGTTCCGGATCTTCACGCCGAACCCCGAGATCCTCCTGTGCGCCCGAGAGGATCCCGCGTACGCGGACGTCCTGCGGTCGGCCGACCTCGCGCTGCCCGACGGGACGGGCGTCGCGATCGTGCAGGCGCTGCGGAGCGGCCGCTCGGTCCGTCGGTGGCCCGGGGTGGAGATCGCGGCGATGTTGCTGCGCCTGGCCGCCGAGCGCGGCGAGACCGTGGCGTTCGTCGGCGGCTCGCCGGGCGTTGCCGAACGCGCGGCCGAGCGATGGCGCGCCCTCCCCGGGCTGAAGGTCGTGGTCGCCGGCGCAGGCGTCGCGGTCGACGACGACGGCATCGCCCGCTCCATGGCTCGTGGGGACGAGACCGTCGAAGTGATCCGTTCGGCCGCGCCCACGATCGTCCTCGTCGGGCTCGGCGCGCCCAAGCAGGAGCGGTGGATCGAGCGCCACGCGGACGCGTTCCCGTCGGTCCGCATCATGGTCGGCGTCGGTGGGACGTTCGACATGTGGGCGGGCTCCAAGCGACGCGCGCCTCACGCATTCCGAACGCTGGGGCTCGAATGGCTGTGGCGGCTGGCGCTCGAGCCCCGACGGCTCCCCCGGATCCTGCGGGCGACGGTCGTCTTCCCGCTCCTCGCCCTGTTCGATCGGGCCGGCTGAGTGCGGGTCATGTTCCTGACTCCGCGCCAGCTGGGCGAGCCCCGCAGCGGCGGGACGATGAAATCGGCGGCGGTGCTGACATATCTGGAGACCCGGAACGACGTCGAGGTCGTGTGCTTCCGCGGTCACGACGAGCAACCGTGGACGCGCGAGGGCGGGGTGATCTCGGTCCCCTTGGAACGGGGCCGATCCGTCCGCCACCTCCTATCGAGCTACGCCCGGGGGGTGCCGCTCAGCATCGAGCGGAACCGGAGCGCGAGGATGGCCGAGCGCGTCGCCCGGCTCCTCGAGGCCGGCGAGCACGACGCCGTCTTCGTGGACGGCTGGCTCATGGCGCAATACGTGCCCGAGGGGTTCGCGGGGAGCCGCCTGCTCCACGAGCACAACGCGGAGCACGTGATGTGGCGCCGGCACGCCGAGCTCGAGACCAACCCGGTCCGCAGGCCCTTGGTCCGGCTGGAGGCCCGACGGGTCCGGCGGTACGAGGCCGGTCTGCTCGCACGGTTCGACGTGGTGTTTGCGGTCTCCGAACGCGACCGGGCCACCCTTGCCGCCCTGGTCCCGACCGGCCCCGAGATCGCCCTGCTCCCGAACGTCGCCGATCCCGCCCTCCTCATGCGCCCCGAGCTCACCCCACCACCCGAACCCGTGCTCCTGTTCCTCGCCACGCTCTCGTGGCCGCCCAACGCCGAGGGGCTCTCGCGGTTCCTCGCCGACGACTTCCCGGGACTGCTCGAGCGCGTGCCGGACGCCCGGCTCGTCGTGGCCGGGTCGGGGGCGCCCGACCGCCTCGTCCGGCAGGTCCACGAGAGCCGCGGCGCCGAGTTCGCGGGCCCGGTCGACGACGACGACGCCCTGTACACGCGGGCGCGGTGCTTCGTCGACGTCGGCGTCGGCGGTTCGGGCACGAAGGTGAAGGTGCTGAACGCGCTCGCGCGAGGCCTGCCGGTCGTGACGCGCCCCGACGGCGCCGCGGGTCTGGAGGTGTCCTCGGGAGAGCACCTGCTCGTCGGCGAGGACCGCGAGGGGATGGTCGCCTCGCTCGAGTTCGTGATCCAGGAGGACGCCGCCTGGACGACCCTCAGCCGCAACGGCCGGGACCTCGTCCGCCGCCGGTACGTGCCCGAGGTCGCGTTCGGCGCCTTGGACGAGGCGCTGACCCGGCGTTCGTAGATCGACCTACGGTGCGTCCGACTCCCTCAGGGCGGCGGGTCGAGGAACCGTATCGAGCCGCTCGAGCGCTAGTTCGGGCACTCCACGGGCTCGTCGGTGTTCGGCGGCGGGATCTGGTAGCGCCCGCCCACGACCACCGCGACGTCCTGCCCCTTCGGCAGCGTTCCCGGCGGCGCCGGGAGGAGCTCCAGGTTGCCGAAGTAGGTCCCGACGACCTTGGCCTCAGACTCGGCGTCCGGGCGGTACAGGATCATCGCGCCCTTGGTCGGCGGTCGGATCACGGTGAGATCGACGACGCCCGGCGAGGTGTTGAAGCCGCCCTCTGTCAGGATGTCGAACACGTCCGTCGCGACCGGGCTCCCGTCGCGGTCGACGACCGAGACCACGATGTTGGCCGGGGAGGGCGGCGTCTGCGCCAGCTCCTGGCCGAGGTTGCCGAGCGGCTTGCCCTCGCGGATCCGGCGCAGCAGCTCGTCCGCGTCGGGCTGGACCGCACGCACGATCGAGACGAACGTGCCGTTCGAGTCGTAGATGCCCTCGGGCACGGTGGGGACCGCGCGGAAGTCCGCGTTGTCGGTCCCGACATCCTGGAGGAGCCCCGCGAGGTAGACGAGCTCGGCGGGATTCAGACCCTGGTCCACGACGAGGTTCCCGAGCAGCTGGGGGATGAGGTCCTGCAGGCGAAGGAGCTCGCCCGGCCGGAGCACCTTCGCGATCACCGCGCGCAGGAACTGCTGCTGCCGGCTGATCCGCGCGAAGTCCGGCACCGTGTCGCACGGCTGGTGCCGGGTCCGGACGTAGGCGAGCGCGGTCCGACCGTCGAAGTGCTGGCAGCCGGCGGGGATGTCGAGCAGCGTCAGCGGGTCCTTCATCGGGTACGGGACGCACATGTCGACGCCGCCAAGCGCGTCGACGACCCGCTGGAACCCGAGCAGGTTCACGTACAGGACGTGGTGGATCTGCATCCCGCTGATGCTCCGGATCGTCCGGGCCACGCGCTGCGGCCCGCCGCCGTTCACGCCCCCCTCGAACGCGGAGTTGATCTTGCCCTCCCCCATCCCCGGGATGTCGACCCATAGGTCGCGCGGGAACGAGACGAAGACGACCTCCTTCCGGTCGGGCCGCGTGTGCACGAGGATGATCGTGTCCGAACGGTTCTCGCCGCCGATGTGCGCGTTGGTGCCGAACGCGATCAGCTCCTCTGGCGTCAGCCCCTTGCGGGAGTCGCTACCAAGCAGCAGGTAGTTGCACGCGCGCTCGTCGCATCTGCCGGCGATGTCCGGCGGGCCGGTGGACCCTGTGGCCGAGGGCGGGAGCTCCCGGATCGTCGGGATCGACGCGCTCGCCCAGAAGTACGTGCCCATGACGATCGCAGCGACCACCGTGATGAACGCGGAAGCGGTCGCCGTGCCGGCAAGGAAGACCCGTCGCACCTGCGGATGCGGGTGCGCACCGGAGCGCTCGGGGCCTGGGGCGTCGTCGGTCGGCGTCGTCGGGTTCGTCGGGGTCATAGGCTGGGTTCGGGAACGGCGCCGTTCCCGTGCACCAGAGCGTACCCGTAGGCCGGAAGAGGAAGCGGGGCAGGCCGTGACGTTCGTGTGGAGACCCTCGCCCGAGGTCGTGGAGCGGGCGAACGTCACTCGGCTGATGCGCGCCCACGGCATCACGACCGAGGAGGAACTGATCGAACGCTCGACCTCGGACGTCGAGTGGTTCTGGGACGCCGCGATCCGCGACCTCGGGCTCGAGTTCTTCGAGCCCTACGCGTCGATCCTCGATCCCTCCCGCGGGATCGAGTGGTCGACCTGGTTCGGCGGGGGCTCGGTGAACCTCGCGCACAACTGCGTCGACCGTTGGGCCGAGCGCACCCCCGACGCCACCGCGATCGCCTGGGAGGGCGAGGAGGGAACCACTCGCCGCGTCTCGTATCGGGAGCTCCGAGAGGCCTCGGACCGGCTCGCGAACGGTCTCGCCGCGCTCGGCGTACGGGCGCTCGACGCTGTCGGGATCTTCCTTCCCCCCACGCCGGAGGCGGTGGTGGCCGTGATGGCGTGTTCGAAGCTCGGCGCGGTGTGGCTGCCGCTGTTCTCGGGGTTCGGCGCCGACGCGATCGCGAGGCGGCTGGAGGACGCCGAGGCAACCGTGCTGATCACGGCCGATGGCTTCCCGCGGCGCGGCAAGGTCGTAACGATGAAGGAGACCGCGGACGAGGCGGTCGCCGTGGCCCGCTCCGTTCGGCACGTCGTCGTCGTCGATCGCATGCGCCGTCCGGACCGTCCGTGGGATGCCGCGCGCGACCTCCGGTGGGACGACCTGCTCGCGTCGAACGCGGATCGGTTCCAGACCGCCCACCTGGATCCCGAGCACCCGCTGTTCATCGCGTACACGAGCGGGACGACAGGCAGGCCGAAGGGCGCGGTCCACGTCCACGGCGGCTTCCTGGTCAAGATCGCCGAGGAGGTCGCGTACCAGACCGACGTGCAGCCGGGCGATCTCCTGTTCTGGTTCGCCGACCTCGGCTGGATCATGGGGCCGTGGGAGATCGTCGGAGCCACCGCACTCGGCGCGACGGTGTTCCTGTACGACGGTGCCCCCAACCAGCCCGGACCCGACCGGCTCTGGTCGATGGTCGAGCGGCACCGCATCACGCACCTCGGGGTCTCGCCCACGCTCGTACGCGCCCTGATCCCGTCCGGCGAGGAGCCGGTGCGTTCCCACGACCGGTCGTCGCTGCGGATCCTCGCGTCGACGGGCGAACCATGGAACCCGGAGCCGTACCGGTGGTTCTTCGAGGAGGTCGGCATGGGCAGGCTGCCGATCATCAACCTGTCGGGCGGGACCGAGGTCGGCGCCTGCTTCCTGTCGCCCCACCCGATCAGCCCGCTCGAGCCCTGCTCGCTGCGCGGCCCGGCGCTCGGGATGGATGTCGCGGTGTTCCGGCCGGACGGGACGGTGGCGGGCCCGGGCGAGGTCGGCGAGCTCGTGTGCCGCACGCCGTGGCCGAGCATGACCCGAGGCCTCCGTGGCGACCCCGAACGCTACCTGGACGCGTACTGGCGCCGGTTCCCCGGGGTCTGGTGCCACGGCGACTGGGCCAGCGTGGACGAGCAGGGCCAGTGGTTCCTCCACGGTCGGAGCGACGACACGATGAACGTCGCGGGCAAGCGTCTCGGCCCGGCCGAGGTCGAGAGCATCCTGACGCTCCACCGCGCCGTGACCGAATCCGCGGTGATCGGCGTCCCCGACGAGGTCAAGGGCGAGGCGATCTGGTGCTTCGTGGTCGCGGGCGGTGAGGTCCCGGACGGTCTCGCGGACGAGCTCTCGGCGCTCGTGGCCGAGCATCTTGGTAAGGCGTTCCGGCCGGCGCGCGTGATCGTGGTCCCCGAGCTCCCACGGACGCGCTCGGCGAAGATCCTGCGGCGGGCGATCCGCGCGACGGTCGTGGGCGACGATCCGGGCGACATGTCGAGCCTGGAGAACCCCTCGTCGCTGGCGTCGATCCGCGCCGCCCTGGGCTGACCCGACCCGTGAGGATTTGGGCGACGACCGCCGAGGCGGTCGGGATAGGCTTCTGCCGATGACCACTGCGCGCGAGCGGAAGCTGTCCGTCCTGGCCGTCGGGGTCGACCCGGGTGCGCTCGAAGGCTGCACGCTCGAACGGGCCGAGGACCTACTCGGCGCGCTCGCGACCCTTGCCGACGGCGGCATCGACGTGGTGGTGACCTCGCTCGACCTGCCCGACGCGACGGGCACCGGCGTGATCGTCTCCCTGCGCGAGCGGGCGCCTGAGGTGCCGGTCATCGTCGTCGGCGACGCCCTCGCCGAGCCGATGGACGCATTCGGGGCCGGCGCGAGCGACGTCGTGCCCCCGGACGCCGCGGCCGACCTGCTCGCCCGTGCCGTCCGCTACGCCGCCACCCTACGGAAGGTCGAGGCGGGCCTGCGCCGGTTCCAGGCGTTCGACGAGCTCACCGGGCTGCTGAACGCCCGTGGGTTCGACCTGCTCGCGAACCACCATTTCCGGCTGGCAGACAGGTCCAAGCATCCCGTGCTGATCGTGTTCATCCGCGTGGACGAGGGCAGCGAGACACGGGGCGAGGCGGCGGTCGCCGACGCCGCCACGGTGATCAGCTCGGCCGTCCGGGTCTCCGATGTCGTGGCGCGGGTGGGCTCGGGGGCCTTCTGCGTGCTCCTCCCGGGCGCCGAGCCGGGTTCGGAGCCGATCGTGTTGGAGCGGATCATCGAGGCCGTCGCGTCCCACAACGCGGGCACCGGGCAGGAGACCGGGCCCAACCTGTCGATCGGGGCGGCGTCGTACGAGCCGGAGCATCCGGTCCCGCTCGAGGAGCTGATCGCCGAGGCCGACCGCCGTATGCGGCGCCCCTCGGACGCGCCCGGCTTCTCGAGGCCGCCGGACACGTGAGAACTTCCAGGCCCGGCCTGGTGCAACGATCCGAGCACGACCGTGCTGCGAATGCCCGACGAGGAACGGACGGCACGCAGCGGTGGCACCCTCTTCGCTCCTCGAGGCGCTCGGTGCCCGCGCGTCGCGGGAGGAGGTTGCCGTGACGGACGACCTCGCCGAGGCCCGCGACCGGGATCTCGTTCAGCGGATCCGTCGGGGTGACGGGGAAGCGTTCCGAGGGCTGTTCGGGCGCTACTCGCCGAGCGCGATGTCGCTCGCGCGCCGCGTCGTGCGACAACCGTTCCTCGCGGAGGAGATCGTGCAGGAAGCGTTCTTGGCGGTGTGGCGCAACCCGGGCGGCTACGACCCGCAGCGCGGGTCGGTCCGCGCGTGGTTGATGGGCATGGTCCATCACCGCGCCGTCGACGCCGTGCGCCGCGAGGAGTCCCAACGCCGGCGCACCGAGGAGTCGCTGCTCTCGGATCCCGTGATCCAGCCCGACCCGGCCGAGGACGTCGTCGAGGAGATCGGGCTCCCGGAGGAACGCCGGGCGGTCCGAGCCGCGCTGGAGGGTCTGCCCGACGAACAGCGTCAGGTGATCGAGCTCATGTACTTCGATGGCCTGTCGCAGTCGAAGATCTCGGACAGGCTCGGGGTACCCCTTGGGACCGTGAAGTCCCGGACCCTGCTCGGGATGAAGCGCCTCCGCGCCGCGATCGGAGGGCTGCCGCGATGATGCGCAGCCACGAAAGGATCGAGGAGCTCATCGCGATCCGCTCGATCGGCGGTCTCGATCCGCAGGAGCAGGCCGAGCTCGATCGCCTGATGGAGTCGCACGGCCCCGACTGCGAGGAGTGCCGCCGCCTCGAGGTCGAGTACGGCGAGGTCGCGGGCCGGCTGGCCTTCGCGCTCGACCCGGTCGCCCTGCGCCCGGACTTTGCCGAGGAGACGATCGGTCTCGCGCTCGGCGAGGCACCCGCGTCCCAACCGGGCCGTGCCGGAGGCCGGTGGCGCCCGCTCGTCACCGTGGCGGCGGCCGTGGTGCTGTTCGTCGGCGGTGCGGTCGTGGGCGCGGCCGTGTTCGGTGGTGGTGCCGAGGTGCCCGGGCAGGCGACGGTGCTCGCCCTCGAGCCGCAAGACCCGAGCCTCACGGGGACCGTCACCGCGGCGTTCACGCCGGGCGAACCCGGGATCTACCTGCAGGGCTCCGGGCTCGAGCCGCTCCCGCAGGACCAGGTCTACGAGCTCTGGGTGATCGAGGGCGAGACGCCCGCCGCCGCGATCTGCGTTCGACCGGGCGACGACGGATCGGTGTTCGGGGTCGCCGACAACGAGGTGACCGGCTCCGAGGTGTTGGCGGTGACGGTCGAGCCGTCCTCATGCTCGGACGCCCCGACGACCCCTCCGATCTGGGCCGCGCCCATCACGACCGCTTGACCGCGTCGGACGCTCAGACAGGAGGATCGAGCTCACACTCCAACCCTCCGACTACTGGACGACCAGCGCCGTCACCATCCCGTACATCCCGTGTGGTCCTTCGACGTGCGGAAGGATGTGGCAGTGGAACGCCCAGATCCCCGGCGAGTTCGCGTCGACGAGCACGTCGAAACGCTGCCCCGGCGCGATCATCAGCGTGTCCGCCATGTAGCGGTTGGCGTTCGATAGGACGAAGCCGTCCTCCGCGACGACCTCGAAATGGAACCCATGCAGGTGCATCGGGTGGATCTGCGAGCCGTCGTTCGCCAGGTGTATCAGCACGGTGTCGCCGAGCGCCGCGACGATAGGCTGGGTGGCAGGGAATCCCTTGCCGTTCAGGACGTACCCCGTGGGTCCGTCGCCGAGGAACAACGTCTGCTCCACGTCGACCCCGCCGCCGTAGAGCGCTCCCCAGTCATCGTGCGGTGGCTGGACGAAGAACGCGCCGTACAGACCCTTGCCGACCTGTTCGGTGGAGTTGAAGTGGGAGTGGTACACGTACATGCCTGGCGGATCCACCACATCGAACTCGTAGGTGAAGAAGCCGCCGGGCATGATCGGGTCCTGCGTGATGAACGGGACCCCGTCCATGTCGTTCGGGACAGTCAGTCCGTGGAAGTGCACGACGGTGGGCTGCGTCATCTGGTTGTGGACCACGATCCGAACGTGGTCACCTTGGTCGACGCGGATCTCCGGACCGGGGATCGTCCCGTTGAACGCCATCGCGTCGACGAACACGCCCGGCGAGGTCTCCCACCTCACCTCGGTCGCGGTGAGGTCGAACACCTTGTCGCCGTTCTCGATCCTCGGGCGGAGCGGCTGATTCCCCTGGCCCTCGGTCTCGGCGGGGAACGCGGCGACCCCCGCCTCGTGACCCGCGAGCATCTCCTCCGTGGACACGCTCGATCCGGTCGCTCCGGCCGCAGCGGCTCCGGTCGCGCCGGCCGTCGCGGCGTCCGCGACGACCATCAGCGTGCCCGACATCCCCGCCTGCCGATGGCCCGAGACCGTGCAGAAGGTCTCGTAGGTCCCCGCATCGAGCGGCGCAACGTGCAGGGTCGCGCTCGCGCCGGGTTGGATCTCGGGCGTCGCCTCGACGCCGGCGCCGGTGTCCACCGCGAACGTGTGGGGGGCCGTCCCCTCGTTCGTCACGTCGAAGGAGAGCGCATCACCCACCGGCGCGTGGATCATGGGCGGGCTGATCGCGAACTCCGTGAGGGACACCTGAACAGTGGCGGCCGCTGACGCGGCACCCTCTTCCGGGGCTTCCTCGCCGGACGCGGTGCAGCCGCCCGCTGCGAGCATCACGATCAGGGGTGCGGCGAGCGCCGCGTACCGTTGCAGACGAGTAAACAATGTCAATCCTCCTCGCTCGCATCCGGGGGGTTCTAGAGGACGTCGACCCGATGGGTAGGCGCCAGCGAACCAACGGCCCTGATGAGCTCTTCGGACTCGGGGTGGCGGCGCAACCGGACCGATCGACCGGGGATCTCGTCGTGAGGGTGCAGGCCAAGTGCGATCACTCGGTGACCGGCGAGGAGGTACACGTTGAGCAGCTCTTCAGCCGGCGCCCCTTCCATCAGGTCGTCACCGTCGAGGCTCATGTCGAGGACCACGACCGAGGCTCCCTTGGCCAATGGACACTCGAGGGTTCGGGCGCCGACGCAGGTGTAGTCCGGTCCCGAGGGGCCCGGGCACATCGTGACCTCGAACCCAGCGTCCTCGAGGCATGCGGCAAGCCGCTCTCCTTCCTGTTCGTCAGACTCCACGATCAGGGCCGTTCCGCGAGGCTCTTGCTCAGCCATGCTTCGAAGTCTCCGGTTGAGCGGGGATCTCGCCTTGGGCCGTACGTCCCACCCGTCGGAGGCCCTTCGGCCCTCTCGGTGCAGCCCGGCCGGCCGCATCCTCGGTCCCGTGTTCATCAGGTATTACCTCGAGCTGCAGCTCCCGTTCGACGAGGTGGAGCGGGCGCTGCTGGCCGACCCCGGATCGTGGCTGCCCGGCATGGCAACCGAAGCGGGAGACCAGGGCGAGCGGCTGCTCGTCGACGTCGGGTTCGAGGTCGGTAACGACCGGCGGGTCGACCGGGAGGTACAGATCGAGATCGGCGAACCCGTCTCGGTCCGACCCGAGACGACGATGCTCCCGATCGCCTGGAAGGCGAAGCACGGCGTCGGCCCCTTCCCACAGCTCGATGCCGACATCGAGATCGCCACGCTCGGAGCCACGCGCACGCAATTGTCGATGAGTGCTCGCTACCGTCCCCCCTTGGGGGTGATCGGACGGGCGCTCGACAAGGCGCTGATGCACCGTGTGGCCGAGGCCACCGTCAAGGACTTCCTGGACCAGGTGGGAGAGCGCCTCGCCCTCCGAGCCGGCGCGCATCCCTGATATCCCTCAGCCCGATGGGATCGCGAACCAGCTGCCGCCGCCCGTCCTGCTCGCCGACGATCACGAGGTCGTCCGCAGCGGTGTCAAAGCCCTCCTGCGAGCCACGTACGACATCGATGGTGTCCGGTGGGGGCGGGGACCGTTCGAGGCGGTCGACGAGGCGGACCGGACCAGGGGTGCCGCCGACGCGTCCGACGCACTCACCGACAGAGGGCCCGTCCGTGGGGGGCCTTTCGCCCTTTTGGCGCGCGGGACGCAGGGCCTAGGTTGAGCGTGCAAAGGAGGTGAATACGATGAAGCTTGCGGTGTACGAGGAGATCGGAGAGCTGGAGCGTCGGATGGACGATCTCATGCGATCGTTCTTCGGGCCGACGACCCGGTTCACGCGTCCGGTCCTCCCGCTGTTCCTCCATAAGCCGTTCGTGCCGATCACCGACGTCTTCGTCCGCGACGAGGACCTCATGATCCGCGTCGAGCTGCCGGGCATCAACCCGGCGACCGACGTCACGGTGAGCGTCGAGGACGGGTACCTGGTGATCCGCGGCGAGCGGAAGCAGGAGGGGGAGCTGAAGGAGGAGGCCTATTACCGGCTGGAGACCGCCTACGGGACCTTCGAGCGGTTCATCCCGCTCCCCGAGGGGTTCGGTGAGGCCGAGATCGAGGCGGCGTACGAGGACGGCGTGCTGGAGGTGATCGTGCCTGCGGCAGCCAAGGCGTTGGTGCCAACAAAGCCGAGGACCATCCCGATCAAGACGGCCCTGCCGGTCAAGGCCGCGAAGGTCGCCTAGAGGAGGAGAACGGGCAGCGGTCCATACGCTCCCTCCTCGAGAAGGCCACGAGACGCGAGGTCCCGTGGCCTTCCCATCTGACCCATCATGACGGGAGCGCTCACGGGTCATACCGAAACCGTGGGAGACGCCGATCGTCGACCTGCTCTTCATCAGGCCGATCCGCGCGCTGCAGTGCCTGCTGCACCCCGGGCATCGTGACGAGACGGCGACGGCGTGGCGATCTCGCCAATCTCGTCGTGAGGTCAGCATCCGGTCCGCGACGATCGCGACCCCGTTGCTCCCGGCGTCCATGATGCAGACGGCGGGCATCTCGGCGAGGCCACGTAGTCCGCCTGAACGGCGGGGTCTACGAGGCGATCAAAGCCTTCATCGAGCATCGCCCGCGGTGCGGTCTTCTCCAGGCGCTCGTGAAGCGGTTCCGGGTGCTCAAGTAGCCTGTCCGCACGATCGGAACGGGACCCGCGCGGCCCGCTCCCTCGTGTCGGGCCATGGCCCTTGCCTCGTCAAGGAGGTTCTCTTGATCACGCGCTCGCTCAGCTCTGCGGGCCCGGTCGTGTCGTCGATCGGCCTGGGTTGCATGGGGATGTCCGACTTCTACGGTCCGGCCGACGACACCGAGAGCATCGCCACGATCCACGCGGCCCTCGAGGCCGGCATCACCCTTCTCGACACCGGCGACTACTACGCGGCGGGCCACAACGAGCTCCTGATCGGCAGGGCACTCCAAGGCCGGGACCGCGATGGCGTCGCGATCAGCGTGAAGTTCGGCCTGATGCGTGCACCGGACGGCGCCGTCGTCGGCATCGATGGGCGTCGGGCCGCCGTGAAGAACTCACTCGCGTACTCGCTCCGACGTCTCGGGACGGATCACATCGATATCTATCGGCTCGGACGGCTTGATCCGTCCGTGCCGATCGAGGAGACCGTGGGTGCGATCGGTCAGATGGTGCAGGCGGGGTTCGTCCGCCACGTCGGTCTCTCGGAGGTCGGGGCCGCCACCGTCCGTCGAGCAGATGCGGTACACCCCATCGCCGACCTGCAGATCGAGTACTCGCTGCTCTCGCGGGGCATCGAGGCCGAGATCCTGCCGACCTGTCGCGAGCTCGGGGTAGGCGTGACCGCGTACGGCGTGCTGTCGCGAGGCCTGCTGAGCGGTCACTGGTCCAAGGACCGGGAGGTCGCGCAGGGCGACTTCCGCAGGACCGCTCCACGGTTCGGCGGCGAGAACCTCGACCGCAACCTCTCGCTCGTGGATGCCCTGCGCGTGGTCGCGGACGCCAAGAGCGCGTCGGTGGCCCAGATCGCGATCGCCTGGGTCCTGCATCGCGGCGACGACATCGTGCCGCTCGTAGGAGCTCGCCGGCGCGACCGCCTGGCCGAGGCGCTCGGAGCGCTGGAGGTCCGGTTGTCCACCGACGACTTCGCTGCGATCGAACGCGCGGTGCCTCCCGGCGCGGCGGCCGGCGGCCGCTACCAGGAAGTGCAGATGGCCGTCCTCGACAGCGAGCACGAGCAGCCGGCACGGTGAGCTCACGTGAAGAAGTCCTCGCCGGACATGGGAGCCTCCATGCCGTGCTTGGCACCGGCCCGCTCGGGTCGGGCCACGATCGCTGACGAGCTCGCTCCGAACGCGCCGGCGCGCGAAGGAGGGTGGTTCCTGATGGCGTCGTCCGCGATCGGGTCGGCTCGAGGGTGAGCTCAGCGCGCGAGCATCTCCCGCAGCACCAGCTGCAGGATGCCGCCGTGACGGTAGTACTCCACCTCGGCCGTTCCGTCGATCCGCAGGATGGCGCCGAACGCGACCTCCCCACCCGTCGTCCCGCGCGCGACCACCCGCACCTGCTGCCCCGGATCGATCCCGTCGGAGATCCCGAGCACGTGGAACGTCTCGAGGCCCGTCACCCCGAGGCCCAAGGCGGACTCCCCCGGCAGGAACTGCAGCGGGAGGATCCCCAACCCGACGAGGTTGCTCCGGTGGATCCGTTCGAAGCTCTCCGCGATCACCGCGCGGACGCCGAGGAGCGCGGGACCCTTGGCCGCCCAGTCGCGCGAGGAACCGCTGCCGTACTCCTTGCCCGCGAGGACGACCAGCGGAACGCCCTCCTGCTGGTACCGCATCGCCGCCTCGTAGATCGTCATCAACTCTCCGTCGGGCAGGTGGGTGGTCCACGGACCCTCCCGGTCCGGAACCAGGTCGTTGCGCAGACGGACGTTGGCGAACGTCCCACGCATCATCACCTCGTGGTTCCCGCGCCGCGCGCCGTACGAGTTGAAGTCGCGCTGCTCGACCCCGTGGTCGAGCAGGTACCGCCCCGCGGGCGAATCCGCTTTGATCGAGCCCGCCGGCGAGATGTGATCGGTCGTGATCGAGTCACCCACCTTGACGAGGCACCGCGCGCCGGCGATGTCCGAGGGGTCGGCCGGTGACGGGTCGAGGTCCGCGAAGAACGGCGGCTCCCGCACGTAGGTCGAGTTCGGATCCCACGCGTACACCGGACCTCCGGGCGTCGGGAGGCCGCGCCATCGTTCGTCGCCGTCGAAGATGCGCCCGTACTCGCGTTCGAACTGATCGGCTGAGACCGACGCCGCGATCGCCTCCCGAACCTCCTCGGGGGACGGCCACAGGTCGCGTAGCGAGACCGACCTGCCATCCGCCGACGTCCCCAGGGGGTCGCTCGAGAGGTCGACGTCGACGTGTCCAGCCAGCGCGTAGGCGACCACGAGCGGCGGCGACGCGAGGTAGCTCGCTCGGACCAGCGGATGGATCCGCCCCTCGAAGTTGCGGTTCCCCGAGAGCACCGCCACCACGGCGAGGTCGTTGTCCGTCACCGCGTTCGCCACCTCTTCGGGCAGCGGTCCGGAGTTCCCGATGCAGGTCGTGCACCCGAACCCCACGAGCGAGAAGCCGAGCTTGTCCAGGTACGGCGTCAGCCCGGCCGCGTCGAGGTACTCGGTCACCACGCGCGAACCCGGAGCGAGCGACGTCTTGACCCACGGCTTGGTGTCCAGCCCCGCCTCGACGGCCTTCTTCGCGAGCAGGCCGGCGGCGAGCATCACGGCGGGGTTCGAGGTATTCGTGCAGCTCGTGATCGCGGCGATCACGACCGAACCGTGGCGGACGACGCCGTGGTTGAGCGGGACCGGCTCCTCGGTCCCCGGTTCCACGGTCTCGTCGAGATCGACGCCGACATCCGGGTTCCCGCCCTCCTCGAGGAGCCGACCGACCTCGTTCGAGTCGGGGTCGGGTTCGAGCCGATCGCGGAACGATCCGACGAACGAGCCCCACACGCGCGAGAGCGGGACGCGATCCTGTGGCCGCTTCGGTCCGGCGACCGAGGGTTCGATCGCGGCGAGGTCGAGCTCGAGGACCTCGGTGAACGTGGGCTCGCGGTCGCCGTCGCGGCGGAACAGGCCCTGTTCCTTCGTGTAGCGCTCGACGAGGTCGATCCGGTCGCCGCGACCCGTGAGTTCCAGGTAGCGCAGCGTCTCGCCGTCGACCGGCCAGAACGCGGAGGTTGCGCCGTACTCCGGGCACATGTTCGACAGCGTGGCGCGATCCGCGAGCTCGAGGGTCGAGCAGCCGTCCCCGAAGAACTCGACGAACCGTCCGACGACGCCGTGCTCGCGGAGCATCTGGGTGAGTGTGAGGACCAGGTCGGTCGCCGTCGTGCCGGCCGGGAGTGCGCCCGCGACCCGGACCCCCACGACCAGCGGCGTCGGCAGGAACATCGGCTGGCCGAGCATCGCGGCCTCGGCCTCGATCCCGCCCACCCCCCACCCGAGGACCCCCAGCCCGTTCACCATCGTCGTGTGGGAATCCGTCCCGACGAGCGTGTCCGGGAGCGCCACGCCGCCCTGTACCGTGACCACCTGCCCGAGGTGCTCGAGGTTCACCTGGTGGCAGATCCCCGCACCGGGCGGGACCACGCTGATGCCGTCGAACGCCTGCTGCGCCCATCGCAGCAACGCGTACCGTTCCCCGTTTCGCCGGTACTCCCACTCGATGTTCGCCTCGTACGCCTCCGGCGAGCGGAACAGGTCGACCTGCACCGAGTGATCGATGATCAGATCCACGTCCACCAGCGGGGAGACCCTGGACGGGTCGCCGCCGGCACGCTCCATCGCCGATCGCATGGCGGCCAGGTCCACGACCGCGGGCACGCCCGTGAAGTCCTGCATCAGCACTCGAGAGGGCATGAAGGCAAGGTCGGCGGGCGGGGCCTCCCGAGGCCAGGACGCGAGCGCCCGGACGTCACCCTCGGAGACGTCGCGGGTGCCCGCCCGGCGCAGCAGGTTCTCGAGCAGGATCTTGACGGTGTGCGGGAGCCGGTCGAGCTCGGCGACCTCCGCGAGCCGGTAGAGCTCGACCGGACCGTCGCCGGTCTCCAGTCGGGCCCGGGCAGCGAACGCGTCGATCACGGTTCCATGCTCTCAAACGCCCCGGCGAAGCTCGGCGATCGCCTCACGGTGCGCGATCCTCGTCTCGCGCCGGACCTTGGCCTCGCGCTGACGGCGTTGCTCCTCCTCGGTCTCGGCGATCAGGGGTGGGACCGGTCTCGGCTTGCCCTCGTCGTCGAGCGCGACGAACACGAGGTACGCACTGGAGGTGTGGGTCCTCGTGCCCGTCTCGAGCTCCTCGGATTCGACGCGGACGCCGATCTCGAGCGAGGTCGTCCCCACGTCGTTGACCGACGCCTTCACGGTCACGGTGTCCCCCACGTGGACCGACGCGAGGAACGACATCTCGTCCATCGAGACCGTCACGCACATGCCGCCCGCGTGTTTGAACGCGGCGAGCCCCGCGGCCGTGTCGACGAGCTTCATCACGACGCCCCCGTGCACGAGCCCGGCGATGTTGGCGTCGGTGATCTCCATCAGCTGGACGAGCGTCACCTGACTCGAGGCCACGCGCCGGGGTTCGAGATGCTCCACGAGGCGGATTCTAGGCGGCGGGGCGCCGGTAGCATGCCCGCGTGCGTCGCCTCCTCCCCCTCGTCGCGATCCTCGCGATCGCCGGGGCGGCCTGTTCGGGTTCGGACGGACCGGTCCCCTCGCCGTCCGCGACGAACGCTCCGACGACGACGCAGACCACACCGTCGCCCACACCCAGCGCCGACCCCTCGAGCCCGAACCCCGGTCCGGCCGAGGACCCCGACGTCCGGCTCCCCGAAGGCACGCCGGCGATCGTGGACAACCCCGACGACCTCGCGCTGATCGCGTCGGGGGACCTCACCCCGCTCGTACCCACCGGAGCGAGCTACGCGAACCGCTTCGTCCTTCGAGACCCGGTCGAGCAGATCGTCGTGACCTGGTTGGATGGCAGCCCGCTCCGTCGGCGGAACGGGCTCATCGTGTGGCAGCGATCCGAGGACGAGAACTGGCACGCCGTGTACGCCTTCACGGACCCGGTGCGTCTCGGGGTGTTCGGGATCCGCGCCGACGCCGGCGAGCTGACGGGTGACGCGATCGCCGACATCCTGAGCTTCGAGGACGTCGGGGGCAGCGGTGCCTGCGGGACGTACCGGGTCATCGCCTCCACCGTCGGCGACGCGAGCGAGATCTTCCGCCGCGAAGCGTGCGACACCCAGATCGCGATCTCGGGCGGTGACCTCCGGATCCGCGAGGCCGTCTTTGACGCCGGCGACCCGCATTGCTGCCCGAGCGCCTTCCGCGAGTCGATCCTGCGCTGGAACGGGACTTCGTGGGACGAGGTCTCGTCCGAGGTCGTCCCGAACGACCCCGCCGGCCGCTGAGCGACCCCTTCGGGGGCTCGCCCCATCGCCCGGTCGCCCGTCCACCGGTCGACGGACCGCCGCCGAACTCCTGGGCGAAGGGCTTACGTGGACCCCCTGGCCGGCCGATACAGGGAGCAGTCCCTGGGATCGATAGAGGGAAGGCAGGATCTGAGCGTGAGCGTTCCGGTTGGGGCGCGGAGAGTGGCATTGGCGGTGCTCGCACTTGCCCTCGCAGGTGCGGCCGCGTTCGCGTACCCGCAGGCGGGCAAGGTGGACGACCGGCTGTCGCTCGAAACGCGTCGGTCGGCCGAACACGCCGCCGAGGCCGTCGCGTCGAGACTCACGACCGAGGACGTCGAGCGCCCGATGGGCGCGGCACAAGCCGACACGATCTCCTCGTTCGCCGAACGCCGGCTGCTCGACCCGAGCGAATCGGTCACGATCTGGAGCACCGACGCGGTCGTCGTGTTCGCGGCGGACCCGACCCTGATCGGCACCCAGGATCGTCGACTCAGCAGCCAGATCTCGCGTGTCCTGTCGCACGGGACCCAGATCGATACCACCGACGGATCCGTGCACACTTTCGTCGCCGTCGCGGTGGGCGAAGGCGTGGGGACGCCGCTCGTAGCCGAGGTCATCCGTTCGGACGAGGCCGCGTCCGCCGGTCGTCCCTGGATCTACGCCGCCCTCGCCGCGGGCTTCCTCGCGATACTCGCACTGGTAGCCGCCATCCGCACCTCCGGCCGTCCGAGCTATCGATCCAGCGGGTTCGGCGGCGTGGACGACCTGCGCCGGGAACGCAAGGAACTACTGCAGGCGCAGAAGGCGCTCGAGCGGTCGCGGGCGGAGGAGGCGAACCTGCGGGGCGAGCTCGAGCGCGAGACCGGCGACCTCGCCCGGACCAAGGAAGCGCTCGCCGCTAAGGAGGCCTCGCTTGGGGAGTTCGACTCGAGGGTCCGGACCGCCGAACAACAGGCGGCGCGCGCGGAGGCCGAGCTCCGGGCCGGCGTGACCGTCCGCGGAGAGGTCGCTCGGCTGATCGAGACCGAGCTCCAAGCCGCGCGGTCGGAGTTGGCGATCATCAAGCAGCAGCACGAGGAGGCGCAGCGGCAGCCCGAGTCGGGGCGGACGGCGGAAGCCGAGCGTGAAGCCGCGGTCGCCGAGCGGAATGCCCTCGCGGTGGAACGCGACGCGATCGCGGCCGAGCGTGAAGCCGCGGCCGAGCGTGAAGCCGCGGTCGCCGAGCGCGAAGCCGCGGTCGCCGAGCGCGATGCCCTCGCGGCGGAACGCGACGCGATCGCGGCCGAGCGCGACGCGCTCCGGGGCGCCGACCAACGACTCCGCGGTGAGCTGGACGCCGCGAAGGAGAACCTGGACATCATCAGCCGCGAGATGACGGAGCTCGGCGACCGGTACCAGGAGTCGGCGGCTCGAGCCGCCCACGCAGAGGCCAAGGTGCTCGATCTGAACGCCGATCTGCGCGAGGTGGAGGACCAACCGGATCTCATGGGCGAGCTCCAGCAGACCCACGCCGAGCTCGAGAGGACGAAGAACGAGCTCGGCGCCGCGCTCCAGAAGGTGGAGACGCTCGGGGCGCAGCTGGAGATCTCCCGCAGCGACCTCGAGGTCGTTCGCGGCGAGCAGGAGCTCGGCAACGCCGAGCTCGTGGGCGCGCGCGCAGAGCTCGATGCCGTTCGACCCGAGCTGGATGGCGCGCGCGCGGAGCTCGTTGCCGTTCGACCCGAGCTGGTCGCCGCGCGCGCGGAGCTCGATGCCGTTCGAGCCGAGCTGGATGCCGCGCGCGCCGAGGCGACGTCCTCGTCGGGCGTCCGCGACTCGACGATGGCCGAGCTCGACTCGATCCGGACCCAGCAGGAGACGACCACCGCGGCGCTCGATGAGGCGCGCGAGGCGCTCTCGGCGTCGAAGGCCGAGCTCGGAACGGCACGGCTCGAGCTCGAGACCGCACGGTCGAACGAGCGGCGAGCGCTGGCCGAAGCGGCCGAGGCCCGCTCCTCGTTCGACGCCGCCTCGGCGGATCTGTCGGCGGCGCACGAGGAGACCGAGGCGGCCTGGGCCGAGGCGACGGCGCTCACCGGGCGGATGGACGAACACGTCGAGCGCGCCGCCCGCGCCGAGGCCAGGGTGTTCGAGCTGTCGCAGCGGGTCACCGAGCTCGAGTTCCGGCCGGACCTCACCCCCGCGCTCGAGGACGCGAAGGCGGCGCTCGTGACGGCGAAGGATGACCTGAGGGATCGCGAGGCGCAGGTCGCCGGGGCGCGGAACGAGCTCGCCACGGTCCGGACCTCGCTGCAGGCCGCCACCGCGAGGGCCGACGCGCTCGAGGCGGAGGCCGAACGGGTGGAGGCCAAGGCGGCGGAGCTCGCCGCGGAAGTCGAACTTCGGGACGCCAAGGGCGCGGAGCTCGCGGCGGAGGTCGAGCGAGCCGAGGCTCTGGCCGAGGCCGCCGAGGCCCGCGCGATCGATCTATCCGGCCGGGTCGAGGAGGGCGACACCCGCCTTGACCGAGCTCGCCGATCGCGCCGAACGCGCCGAGGCCCTCGTCGCCGAGCTCGCGGCCCGGCCGGACCTCACCCCCGCGCTCGAGGACGCGAAGGCGGCGCTCGTGACGGCGAAGGATGACCTGAGGGATCGCGAGGCGCAGGTCGCCGGGGCGCGGAACGAGCTCGCCACGGTCCGGACCTCGCTGCAGGCCGCCACCGCGAGGGCCGACGCGCTCGAGGCGGAGGCCGAACGGGTGGAGGCCAAGGCGGCGGAGCTCGCCGCGGAAGTCGAACTTCGGGACGCCAAGGGCGCGGAGCTCGCGGCGGAGGTCGAGCGAGCCGAGGCTCTGGCCGAGGCCGCCGAGGCCCGCGCGATCGATCTATCCGGCCGGGTCGAGGAGGGCGACACCCGCCTGACCGAGCTCGCCGATCGCGCCGAACGCGCCGAGGCCCTCGTCGCCGAGCTCGCGGCCCGGCCGGACCTCACCCCCGCGCTCGAGGACGCGAAGGCGGCGCTCGTGACGGCGAAGGATGACCTGAGGGATCGCGAGGCGCAGGTCGCCGGGGCGCGGAACGAGCTCGCCACGGTCCGGACCTCGCTGCAGGCCGCCACCGCGAGGGCCGACGCGCTCGAGGCGGAGGCCGAACGGGTGGAGGCCAAGGCGGCGGAGCTCGCCGCGGAAGTCGAACTTCGGGACGCCAAGGGCGCGGAGCTCGCGGCGGAGGTCGAGCGAGCCGAGGCTCTGGCCGAGGCCGCCGAGGCCCGCGCGATCGATCTATCCGGCCGGGTCGAGGAGGGCGACACCCGTCCTGACCGAGCTCGCCGATCGCGCCGAACGCGCCGAGGCCCTCGTCGCCGAGCTCGCGGCCCGGCCGGACCTCACCCCCGCGCTCGAGGACGCGAAGGCGGCGCTCGTGACGGCGAAGGATGACCTGAGGGATCGCGAGGCGCAGGTCGCCGGGGCGCGGAACGAGCTCGCCACGGTCCGGACCTCGCTGCAGGCCGCCACCGCGAGGGCCGACGCGCTCGAGGCGGAGGCCGAACGGGTGGAGGCCAAGGCGGCGGAGCTCGCCGCGGAAGTCGAACTTCGGGACGCCAAGGGCGCGGAGCTCGCGGCGGAGGTCGAGCGAGCCGAGGCTCTGGCCGAGGCCGCCGAGGCCCGCGCGATCGATCTATCCGGCCGGGTCGAGGAGGGCGACACCCGCCTGACCGAGCTCGCCGATCGCGCCGAACGCGCCGAGGGGCTCGTCACCGAGCTCGCGGCCCGGGCGGAGCGTGCGGAGGTCCGCGCGGACGAGATGGCCGAGCGAGCGGAGGCCGCGGAGACCGCTGCCGCCCTCGCGCAGGAGAACCCGGAGCTCGAGGCAGCGCGAGCCGAGGCCGAGGACCTGACGGGCAAGCTCGCTATCGTCACGGGCGAGCTCGACGCCGCGGCGGCGTTCACGAACGCGCTCGAACAACGCAACGAGGAGCTCGAGGAGCAGGTGGCGTCGCAGGCCGTCACGGCCGAGGTCGATGCCGCCGATGCTCGGGCGCGGTTGCTCGAGGCTCAGGGATCGCTCGCCCGGCTCCAGGAGACCGTCGAACATCGCGACGAGCTCGGATCCTTCGTTCAGGAGGCCCCGTCGATGACCCCCGGCGCCGCCACCGAGGCCGCGGACGCGCTCTCGGTCAACGTGAAGCGTTCGCTGTCGGCGATCTTTGAACTCGCCCGTACCCTGTCCACCGGACAGGAGAGCAAGGACGACGAGCGGCTGCTCTATCAACTGATGACGCAGGCAAAGGGGATGGAGCACGCGATCCGCGACATCTTCGACGCGGATCGGCTCACGCGCGGCGAACTCGTGCTCGAGCGCCGGAGCACCGAGATCGACACCCTCGTGCGCCGCGTGGTCCGTGAGTTTCCGCGCGCCGGCGACCGCCACCTCGACGTCCAGGTTGAAGCGGCGACGATCATGGTCGACGGCGTTCGCGTGGAGCGTCTGCTGGACGATCTGCTCGCCTCGGCGGTCGCGCGCACCGAGACCGGTGATCGCATCGCGCTCGTCCTGGAACGAGCCCCCGACGGCGTGCTCATCACGGTGGAGGGCGGGACCCCACTGAACGGGGACGGCACCGCCGGAGCGGCCGCGGCGTTCCTGGCTGAGCTCCACGGCGGTTGGACCAGGGCCGAGCGGCTCCCGGACGGGACGGGCGTGGTCCGGGCGTTCCTGCCCAGCGCTCGGAACGCCGGCACGGCGGATGGCGCCGATCCCGAGACCGCCTCGGCCCTCGGCTAGCGAAGGCGGCCCTACACCAGGACCGCGGTGCTCCGTCGTCGCCCCACCTTCTGCACGGAGATCGTCGCGGGGAACTGATCCTTGATCTGCTCGGCGTGCGTGACCACGAACAGCTGATGGAATCGGGACGAGAGCCGGCCGAGCGCCTGCACCATCAGGTCCTTGCGCTCCTCGTCCAGCGACGCGAGCACCTCGTCCAGGACCATCATCCCCACGTCGGCCCCCGACAGGCGTGACAGCTGCGTCGAGATCGCCACACGGAGCGCGAGGTTCGCGAGATCGGTCTCCGAACCGGAGAAGCGATCGATCGCGAAATACGAGTCCCCGTCGGCGATCTGGATCGTGAGCTTCTCCTCGTCGACCCTGAGGTCGTCGTACTCGTGGTTCGTGAGCTCGCGGAACAGGGCCTCCGCCTCGCGGGAGAGCTCGGGCCCGATGCGCGCCACCAGATGGTTGCGGAACCCCTCGAGCAGCAGCGCCACCCGCTCGACGTACCGCGCGTCCGAACGTAGTTCGTCGACCCTCGCCTGCGTCTCCTTGGCCTGACGCACCGCGGCGGCCAGCCCTGCCTCCGCCTTCTCGGCGTCCTTCAAGGCGTCGCTCGCCCCGCGTTCGGTCTCCCTCGCCTCGTCGAGCGCGCCGATCGCTTCCTCGAGCTCATCGTGCAGGCGCTCGTGCGCCCTGTCGTCGAACGCGAGGCCCTCGGCCTCCCCCGCCAGCTTCGCGAGCTCGCCGTCGAGGAGCTCGATCCGCCGCCGCGCGGCGTCCAGGTCGCGTTCGGACTGCGTGAGGTGCTGCCGTTCGGTCCGGAGCTCCGCCGCGCGAGTGCTGAGGGCTCGCGCGCGTTCGGCGCTCGCCCGAAGCTCGTCGAGCTCGGGGACGGCCCCATCGAACGGTTCCGCCAGCGCGGCCACCTCGCCCGAGAGCGACCCGATCCGCTCGGCGAGCTGCGACCTACGCGCGTCCTCCTCACGCGCGCGCTCCCCGGCCTCCGCCGCGGCGACCTGGTCCTTCTCCGCCCGGGCCCGCCCGGCGAGCGCCTTCTTGACCGCCGCCGCGGCGGTCGCAGCGGTCTTCTTCGCGCTTGCGACCTCCGCCTTGCAATGCCTCACGTACGACGCGAAGTCGTCGCCCAGCGGGCGGCCGCAGGTGGGGCAGGGCTGGGACGGATCTGCGTCCGCCGCGCGCTCGAGCCGCTCGAGGGCCTGCTCCAGGAGCGTCGACCGGTGTGCCTGTTCGGCCTCGGCACCGGCGACGGCGAACCGAGCATGTTCGACCGCGCCCGCCGCGGCCTCGAGCGCCGAGAGAACCGCCGCGCGGTCGGTCTCGGGCATCGCGTCCAGCCGCGCCTGTGTCTGCGCCAGCTCGTCCCTCCGTTCGACCAGGGCGGTGCCCAGCCGCAGCCGATCGTCGATCCCGGCCAGCCCCGCGAGTTCGTCGTCGATCGCGGGCAGCTCCGCGACCGCGGCGTTCATCCGCTCGACGCGCTCGACCAGCGCCTCGTGCTGCTCCGCGGCGTGTTCGCTCTGTTCGGTCTTCGCTCGGAGCTCGACCGTAAGCTTCTCGACGCGCTGGCGGACGGCGTCCGACCCGGCGAACGCCTTCTGCGCGGCCATCTCGACGGCGACGGCCTCCTTCAGCTCGGCGGCCGCGGCCTTCGCGAGACGCTTGGCGTCCGAAACCACGTCCTTGGCGGCCTTCAGGTCCGCCTCCAGCGCGGCGACGTCGGGCACGGCGCCCGTGAGCTGGTCCGCACTCTCCTTGGTGGCCCTCGCCTCTCGCCGCGACGCGTTGCGCGCGTCCTCGACCGGCCGGATCCCCAGTAGACGCAGCGCCATCTCCTTGCGCCTGCCCGGCGTCACGTCCGAGAACGCGTCGAGCTGCTTCTGCTCGGCGTAGACCGAGGCGCGGAACACCTGCAGGTCCATGTGGAGCAGGCGGCGGATCTCGGCGTCGACCTCGGTGGTGCCGGAAGCGAGGGTCATGCCCCCGCCGAACAGCTCCGCCTCGGGGGTGTGACCCTTGCCCCGGATCGTTCGCCGGACCTCGTAGGGCTGCCCCGCGTGCTCGAACACGAGCCGGACCTCGCAGTCGGTGAGGACGCCGTGGGTCCTGATCTCCTGCTTCTTGGTCCGGGCGGCATCGACGCCATAGCAGGCGAACGCGATGCTCTCCATCAGCGTGGACTTGCCGGCGCCGTTGACGCCGAAGATCCCGATCACGCGCGCTGGCAGCTCGAGGTCGACCTCCTCGAAGATCCGGTAGTTGCGCAAGGAGAGCTCGAGCACCCTCATGCGCTCTCGCCCCGCGCGTCCTCGAGGAACCGCGCGCCGAGGGAGACGACGCGCTCGCGTTCGAGTCCGGCGAGATCCTGGAGCTCGACGTAGGAGACCCACTCCTGCTCGATCGAACCGATCGTCGGGCCACCCTGGACGGCCATCGCGTCCGCCCCGAGCTCGGGCTCGACCTGGACCCAGAGCGCACCGGGCACCGCCTCCTGGAACTGCTCGAGCCCGACCTGCCGGTACGACGCGGGGTCGACCTCGTTCAGGTACACGCGCACGACGGCGCCGTCGGGCGTGCCTTTCGCGGCGCGTTCCACGGCGTCGACCAGCTCGCCCGCCGACAGGCTCGCGGCCGCGACCGAGACCGTCGCGAGCGGTCGCTCGTGCGGGTTCTCGATATGGTCGACCGCCCCCGATTCCGTGTCGATCACCACGAGGCCCTTCGCGGTCTCGGGCGAGTCGGCGAACGAGAAGGTGTCGGTCGAGCCCGCGTACCAGGTGCGCTTGGAGATCTTCTGCACCGCGTGGTAGTGGCCGAGGATCACGAGGTCGAACGCACGGTCGAACGCCGACTCCTCGACCTCGAGCTCGTTGATGTCGCGGTACGCGCGCGAGGGAAGCGACGTGAGGGCGACGTGCCCGATCAGCAGGTTCGTCGAGTCCGCCCGGACCGCCCCCGAGGCGACCCTCAGCTGTTCGCGCAGGTCGTCGACGGCAAGCGTCTGCGGGACCGCGTGGACGGCGACCCCCGCGACGTCGGCGCTTACGGCCTCCATCCGCCACGCGAACGCGACGCCCGGGAAGACGCGTTCGAGCGCGTCGTAGGGCGAGCCCGTCCCGCGGATCCGCGGAGTGTCGTGGTTGCCGCTGATCGCGACCCCGTGCAGGCCGGCGTCGTCGAGCCGCTGCAGGCCCGCCAGGACCTGCGCGAACGTCCGATAGGACGGGCGGGCGTGGTCGAAGATGTCGCCGAGCCACAGGAACCCGTCTGGCTCCTGACGGATCGTCTCGTCGACCCCCCAGTTGAAGGAGCGGAGGAAATCCTCCTCCCGGACGTTGCGGCCCCGCTCGTCCCGCAGATGCGCGAGGTGCGAACGCCCGAGGTGCGCGTCCCCGAGCGCGACGACCCGCGCCATCTACTCGGCGAACCCCTTCGACGCGTCCGAGGGCCGGGGTGGCAGCGGCGACGGCCCGGCGACCGACTTCAGATAGTCCTCGTACAGGTAGATCTGCGCGGGCAGCGCGAAGGGAGCCTCGAGGCTGGTCACGATCGCCTCGCCCGGCATCAGCGTTTGGATCTCGGGCCCGAGGTCGGAGATGTCCTGCTTTGAGCTGCCGCGCAGGATGTTCCGGTCCTTCTCGTCGGCGAGGCCGAGGATGAAGAACGTGTTGAACTGCGAAAGCAGCTCGTCATCGATCAGCTTCGGCTGCTGGGACACGGCGCACAGCCCCACCTTGAACTTCCGTCCCTCCCGGGCGAGCCGCGGGAACACGTTCTCGTCGGACCGAGCGACGCGCGACAGCACGCGCTGGGCCTCCTCGAGCGCGACCAGCGTGGGCGGCAGCGCGGCGAACCGGTCTCGGTCCTCCAGGTACAGGTTCGCGTATGCATCGAGCACGGTCCGCGTGATGACCGACGCGACGAGGATCTCCTCCATCGACGAGAGCCCGCTGGTATCCACGAGCACGCTGAACCCGTCCATCAGCTCGTCGACGATGCGCGCCGACAGCGATGGCTGCGACGGGTCACGCGAGATGCACGGCATGTCGAGGATCCGTTGCGCGCGCCGCTGGATCACCTGCATCGTGCTGGTCGCTACGCCGAGGTCCTCGGCGAGCGACGCGACGTCCTGCTCCTCGCCAACCCGGACGATCCACTCCTCGTGGAAGTACCGGATCAGCCGGTAGATCGCGTCCTCCTGGGCGTGGCTCCACTCGTACGCGGTCTGCAGGTCCCCCTGGGTGAGCTCGGCGAGCGAGAGCCGGAGCGAGGTCGCCCCCGCCCCCGCCGCGCGCGTCGCGTAGACCTTCAGCCGGTCGGGCGCCCACGGGTGTGAGCGCAGCCCCTTGCGCGTCCCGCTCCCGCCCTCGAGATACTCGCCGTGCGGATCGAACAGAAGGCACGCGTACCGGCCCCGCGACGCGAGGACCTGCCCCGCGAGCACCTTCATCAGGTTCGACTTGCCCATGCCCGTCGTCGCGAAGACGCCGACGTGCGAGGTGAGCGTGTCGCCCTGAACGCCGATCTCGAGATCGATCGTGTCCTCGCCGGAGCGCAGCAGGCCGACACGCACATCGCCCATGCGCTCGCGCAGGAAGTCGAAGTCCTCGGCGGTCGGCGCCGTCACCCTGGCGAACTGCGCCGGGAGCGACTTCGGCTTGCGGAACGCGCCCGCCGCGTCGATGTAACCGAGCGGCTGGCACGTCGCGACCTTGTACAGCCGCTGTTCGGGGTCTCGAAGGGTGTACTCGGTCCCGGCGACGTCGCCAGACATGTACGAGCCGGCCGTGCGCTCGGACCAGGAGGGATCCGAGGAGTCCGAGCCGTACCTCACCTGGATCACGCGGAACAGGAACCGGCGGCCCCGGTCGGGATCCTCGGCCGCGAGCAGCTCGCCGAGGAACAGGTCCGTCCCGTAGAAGGAGCGGAACGTCGACTCGAGGACGCTCTTGCCGAAGATCCGACCCTTGTAGGGCCCCGACGGACCGCCGACCGCGCGCTGGATCGTCATCGGTTCAGCACCTCGTGGAAGTCCTGGAACAGCAGCTCGACGTCGTTCTCGGCCATCCCGCGGCGCGAGAGCGCCTCGCGGAACGCGCGCCGGACGTCGACCACGTCGTAGCCCGTGACTCGCGCGGCCTGGTGCGCGCGCGCGAGCGGGTAGGGATACCCGACGAACGCCGGGTCGTCCGCGAGCGCGGCCAGCCGCCCGAGCACCTCGAGCGCGGGGACCGGACCGCGCGCCACGTCCACCCGGAACGCGTGCGCCGCGGTCGGGGCGAGGTGGGCGACGAAGATGTCGCCCACGTACAGCCGTGCGAACACCGGATCCGTGGATATCCGCGCCGCCCAGCGCGACGGCCCGACCTCCCGGTCGCCGCGGCGCTTGAGCAGCGTGACGAGCGGCGCGTTCCGGCCCCAGTACAACGTCGACGCCTTGACCACGCCGGCGAGCGACACGCCGCGCGCCACGGCCTCCTCGTGCACGCGGTGCACGATCTGCCCCGGCACGAGCGGTCCGCCGTGCAGCGACCCGTCCACCAGCACCACGTCCCCGGGAGCCGCCTCCCGGACCGTTCGGCCCACCGCTCCCCACTCGGCCCACTCGCGCAACGCGTCCACCGGTCGCGGGAGCTCCGGCAGGCGCTCGGGTTCGGAGCCGCAGAGCTCGGTGAGCGTGGCCCGGGCGAGCGTCGCCATCTCTTCGGGGGCCACGGCCCGAACGTCGAGCTGCGGCCGTTCGACGTCGACGGTCTGCCCGTCCTCGAACCGGACCCGGGCGGCCCGGAACGCGGCGACCTGGAACGACCGCCCGTCGGCCACCGTGCACGACCCCCCATCCACCGCCCAGACCGTGCCCGGTTCGACCGGCGTGACCGGTGAGAGCTCGAACGCGTCGGGGTGCCCGGACACGACGAGCGCCTCGTCGAGGCCGAGCTGACCCTCGAGCACCCGGATCTCCGAGGCCGGCCGCTCGAGGAGGTCCACCACGAACGAGGCGGCCGCGTCCAGGCGGTCACGCTCGACGAGGTCGAGGCTGAGCACGCGAGCCGTTCCCCCCCGTGCCTGCGCCTGCGCCACGCCACGCAGGGTACCGCGGTCCTCGGACGCCTCGAGGGAGCCGGTTCGGTCAGCCGAGCGACTTCAGCAGTTGCCGTGCGATCACGACACGCTGGATCTGGTTGGTGCCCTCGTAGATCTGGGTGATCTTCGCGTCGCGCATGAACCGCTCGACGGGGTACTCGCGCATGTAGCCGTAGCCGCCGAGGACCTGCACCGCGTCGGTCGTGATCGACATCGCGGCGTCCGAGGCGAAGCACTTCGCGACGCTGGAGAAGTACGTCATCCGGGGATCGCTCGCGTCGCACAGGGCGAGCGCCTTGTAGACGAGCATCCGCGCGGCCTCGAGCTGCATCGCCATGTCGGCGAGCATGAACGAGACGCCCTGGAACTCGGCGACGGGCTTGCCGAACTGATGCCGCTCCTTCGCGTACCGGCTCGCGACGTCGAGCGCCCCCTGCGCGATGCCGAGCGCCTGCGCCGCGATCGCGGGTCTCGAGTAGTCGAGGGTCGTCATCGCGTAGCCGAACCCGCTCCCCTCCTCGCCGATCAACCGGTCGGCCGGGATCCTCGCGTCGGTCAGGATCACCTCGCGGGTCGGCGACCCTCGGATCCCCATCTTGTCCTCCTTGCGCCCGAACTCCACGCCGGGGTCGTCCCGCATCACGAGGAACGCCGAGACGCCCTTCGATCGCAGCGACGGATCCTTGGTCGCGAAGACCACGTACGCGTGCGAGACCCCGGCGCCGGTGATGAATCGCTTCGTGCCGTTCAGCACCCACCCGTCGGCGTCGCGCTCGTACCGCGTCGTCATCGCCGCAGGGTCCGAACCCGCGCCGGGTTCGGTGAGCGCGTAGGACATCAGGAGGTCGCCGCGGGCGATCCCCTGGGTCATCCGTTCGGCCTTCTCGTCGTCGCCGGCGACCACGAGCGGTATCACGCCGAGTTTGGAGACGAGCGGCGTGAGCGAGACGCCCGCCGAGACACGCGACAGCTCCTCGATGAAGACGCCGAACGCGAGCGAGCCACCGCCGGAGCCGCCGTGCTCCTCCGGATAGCCCACGCCCATCAGGTCGTGTTCGACGAGGAGCTTGTAGACGTCCTCGGGCCACTCGTCGCTCTCGTCGATCTCGGCCGCGCGCGGCGCGATGCGTTCGTCGGCGATCGTTCGGACGAGCGTGCGGAACTCCTCCAGCTCCTCGGGCAACTCGAAGCGCTCGAGGTCGCTCATGTCAGCGGCGCCGGATCACGAGCGCGTCCCCCTGGCCGCCGCCGCCGCAGATCGCCACGCCGCCGAGGTCGACGCCGCGGCGCCGCAGCTCGTGGGCGAGCGTGAGGACCAGGCGAGCGCCGCTCGCGCCGATCGGGTGCCCGAGCGCGACCGCGCCGCCGTTGACGTTCACGAGCTCCTCATCGAACCCGAGGATCCGCGTCACGTGCAGCGCCACGGCCGCGAACGCCTCGTTCACCTCGAGCAGGCCCAGGTCGTGGACGTCGAGGTCGGCCTTCTTCAGGGCGTTCTGGAGCGCGATCGCCGGCACGGTGTGCAGGTAGGGGAAACGCTCGGCGGACATGCCGTGCGCCACGATCTCGGCGAGCGGCTCGAGGCCGAGCTGCTCGGCCTTCTCGGGGCTCGTCACGATGAGCGCGGCCGCGCCGTCGCTGATCTGCGACGCGTTGCCGGCGGTGATCGTCCCGCCCTCCGCGAACGCGGGCTTCAGCGCGGCGAGCGACCCGGGCGTCGAGTCGGCGCGGATCCCCTCGTCGTATTCGACCACGACCGGGGCTCCCGCTCGCTGCGGGACCTCGACCGAGACGACCTCCTCGGCGAGCGCGCCCGACGCCCAGGCGGCATTCGCGCGCCGGTGCGAACGGGCGGCCCAGGCGTCCTGCTCCTCCCGACCGATCCCGAGCTCGCGGTTGACCTCGTCCGATGACTCCCCCATGTGCTGATGGGTGAACGTCGACCACAAGCCGTCGTGGATCATCGTGTCGATCATCTCGGCGTGGCCCAGGCGCGAACCCTCCCGGGCACTCGGCAGCACGTACGGCGCCTGGGTCATCGACTCCATCCCGCCGGCGACCACGACGTCGACCTCGCCCGCGCGGATCATCTGGTCGGCGAGCGCGACCGCAGTGGTCCCGGACAGGCAGACCTTGTCGACGTTGAGCGCCGGGATCTCCCTGGGGATCCCGGCGGCGATGGCGGCCTGCCGCGCGGTGATCTGTCCGGTGCCCGCCCGGAGCACCTGCCCCATCACCACGTAGTCCACCTGATCGGCCGCGACGCCGGAACGCGCGAGCGCCTCGCGGATCGCGAGCGCTCCGAGGTCAACGGCAGACATCCGCGCGAAGGCGCCTCGGAACCTCCCGATCGGCGTTCGAGCACCCGAAACGATGACGGACGGAGCCAACTCCTCCTGCCTTCTTTGGCCTTCCGTTGGTTACGGTGGGTCCAGTCTACGCGGGCCCTGCGTCCGGGGCCGGCGAGCCCGGAGCTCCAGGAGGTTCCGATGCCACGGTTCGGCGTCTCGATCATCCCGTCGGCGTCGGGCCGCTCCGATCCCGTCGCCCAGGCACGACGGGCGGAGGAGCTCGGGTTCGACCTCGTCTCGATCTGGGATCACCCGGACGGGGAGAACCCGTCGTTCGAGACGTGGACGCTGATGACGTGGATCGCGGCCCGAACCACCAGGATCCACGTCGCCTCGAACGTCCTCGGTCTCCCGTTCCGCCTGCCCGCGCTCACGGCGAAGATGGCCGAGACGCTCGACCGGCTCTCGGACGGCCGAGTGATCCTCGGTCTCGGAGGCGGAGGCAACGACGAGGAGTTCGCCGGGTTCGGCGCCCCGGTGCGAACGCCCTTCGAGAAGGTGGAGGCGCTCGAGGAGGGGATCGCGGTGATCCGCGGCGTCTGGGCCGAGTCGCCCTTCACGTACCACGGCCGGCACTACCGCAACGAGGCGGCGATGCTCGAGCCCAAACCCTCCCACGGCATCCCGATCTGGCTGGGGACCTACGGGCGGAAGGCGCTCGAGCTCACCGGGCGTGTCGCCGACGGCTGGATCCCCTCGATGGGCCCGGCTCCCCCGTCGCAGGTCCAGCCGAAGATGGAGCTCGTGCGACGAGCGGCCGAGCACGCGGGTCGCGACCCGGACTCGCTCGAGTACGCGTACAACGTGAGCGTTCGGATCGGCGGACCGCCGGCCGACGATCCCGAACGACGGGTCACGGGAGAACCCGACGAGATCGTCGAGCGCGTGCTCGAGCTCCTCGACCTCGGGTTCACGGTCCTCAACTTCTGGGTCGGCGGGCGGCGGGACGAGCAACAGGAACGTCTGGCATCGGAGGTGCTCACGCCCCTGCGTCAGCTCGGCTGAAACTCCCGCCGCCACCGCTGGAGGACCTCGAGCCCGTCCGGGCAGAACGACTCGCGCTCGATCATCGCGTCCACCTCGTCGAACGGGACGAACGCCCCCGACGCGACCTCGCTCGGCTGCCACACGATCGGCCCGTCCCACACCACGTCGAACGCCCCGCCCCAGACCCGTCCGCTCGGGCCCTCGTACCGGTGCAGGAACCGGAAGGTTGGTTCGGCGGCGACACCGAGCTCCTCCTGGAGCTCCCGGCGCGCGCATCCCTCGTATGACTCCCCGGCGGCGTTCACCCCACCGGCGACCACGTCGTGGAAGCCGGGGTAGACGTCCTTCGTGTCCGTGCGCTTGTGGACGTAGAGCTCCCCGGCGGCGTTCAGGACGAAGACGTACGTGCACCGGTGCAGGAGGTTCTCGGTCCGAAGGGTCCCACGCGGGACGACGCCCACGACCTCGTTCTCCTCGTCGACGACGTCGACGAGCTCGTCACCCGGATCCATCGACCTAGGTGCGGTGCCGGGCGGCCCAGAAGTCCCAGCCGTCGATCTCGGGCAGCGGGAGCTGGAGCGCACCAAGCGTCGAGCAGATCTGCGTCCGGTGGTCGTTCCCGTGGTGGATCGCCTGGATCAGCAGCATCGACTCGGCCGGATCCGTGTCGGGGTAGTCCTCGCGACCGAGGATCGCCGCGTGCAGCCTCCCGGCTTCCAGGTCGTCGAGCGCCCTTGCCCACCGCTCCCGGTGCTCCGGGATCTCCGAGCCGAGCTGCGCGAGCGAGATCCCGATCCGATCCTCGGCCGGCGGCGGCGCAGGATCCCGTAACCGCAGGAGGTAGCGGCTGTCCGCGTCGACCATGTGGGTCAGGGTGTCGATCATGGATCCATACGTTCCGGGGACCGATGCATCGAGCTGTTCGGTGGGGAGTCGGTCGAGGTGGTCGATCAGAACCTCCGTCGCCCAAAGATGATGCTCGTACATCGAACGCAGCACTTCAGATGGAGTCGTCATCCCCCGACCCTACAGGGAGGCGGGGTCGCGACGCCGGGTTGGGAGGGGCGCCGTCAGCGCGTCGTCGAGCGAAGCCGAAGCCCAACAGTGTCTGGCGAGCACGGACCCGACGCGTAGGCGAAGACGAGCAGCGCGGACGGCGCCCGATCTACCGCGACCTCTACCGCGCCGCCGGGTTCCGAGAGTCGAGCACGAGCTCGATCTGCTGCATGATCTCGTCGCCGACCAGCTCGTCACGCGCGATCAGCGAGTCCCGCAGGCCGATCACCACGTCGCGGTTCTCCTCGAGCAGCTTGGTGACCCGCTCCTTCTGGTCGGTGAGGATCTCCTCGACCCGCGCCTTGCCCTGGCCGTCGGCAAGCACCTTGCCCACGAGGTTCTTGGATCCGATCGGACCCTCGGCGATCGCGTCGAACGACACGAGCGAGCCCGCCATCCCGAAGGACCCGACCATCTGCGCGGCGAGCGTCGTCGCGTGCTGCAGGTCGGAAGCGGGACCGGTCCCGCTCTCGCCGAAGAAGACCTCCTCGGCGACCAGCCCGCCCAGCGCGATCGCGACGCCGGACTCGATCTCGGTGCGCGTGCGGGTGAACCGCTCCTCCTCGTCCCCGTGCGCGAGCAGCCCCAGCGCCATCCGCCGCTTGATGATCGAGAGCACCTCGAGCCGCCGGCCCTTGCCGAGGAAGTAGGCGACCGTGGCGTGCCCCGCCTCGTGGGTGGCGACCGAGACGCGGTCGGTCTCGGTGTAGGTGACGGGCTGCTTGAAGCCGAGCTCCTCGGTCAGCTTGGCCTCGTGGATGTCCTGCACGTTCATCGCCGTTCGCCCGCCGCGGAGCGCCATCAACAGGGCCTCGTCCAGCAGGTGCTCGATCATCACCGGGGTGTAGCCGAACGTCTCGTGCGCCAGATCCTCGCGCGTGTGGTCGTCGTCGAGCTGCTGATGGTGGGTCTTGCGATCGAGGAAGAAGTCGATCAGCTCGCGACGGCCGGACTTCGACGGGAGGTCGAAGTAGAGCCGGCGGTCGAAGCGCCCGGGCCTGAGCAGCGCCGGGTCGAGGTTGTCGGCGCGGTTCGTCGCGGCGATCAGCAGGATATTGCTGTACGTGGGCTTCGCCGCCGGGATCCGCCGCTCGGGCTTGCGGAAACCGTTCACCCACTCGATCATGCGCGCCTTGAACCGCGCGCCGAACGGCGGCTGGTCGAAGGACTGCATCTGGATCAGCAGCTCGTTCACCATGCCCGAACCGCCCGCGCCCATGAACGACGTGGACACGCGCCCGAGGCCGGTCGGATCCGGGCTCGCGTTCATCCCCCCGCGCTCGCCGCCGATCGCGTCGATCTCCTCGATGAACCCGATCGCGCCCCCCTCTTTGCGTGCCAGCTTGCGCAAGCGGCGGAAGAACGAGCGGATCTTCGCGTTGGTCATCCCGAACCACATCGACTGGAACGCGGGCGCGGCGCTGAACAGGAACGGCACGCCCGCCTGCTTGGCCATCGACTTGGCCAGATACGTCTTGCCGGTGCCGGGCGGGCCTTCGAACAGCATCCCCCGGCGCGGGTTGCCACCCAGCTCGTCGCGGAACGTCGCGTACCCCATGAACACGTCGAGCGTTCGCCCGACCTCGTCCACCTGGTTGTCGAGGCCCCGGACCTCGTCCAACCCGACCTCGATCTCCTCCGGCCGCACGATCTGGTGGGGGGATCGGCCGCTGAACAGCGGCATCAGCATCATCGCGACGATCGCGATCATGATCAGGAGAACCGGGGCGAAGATGATCGCCTCCGGGCCCAGCGTCGGCATCTTGAACGGGTTGTCGGTGAGGTAGCGGTACCAGAGGTAGGCATCGATCAGCAGCAGCACGACGATGAGCCGTGCGACGCGGCGCTTGCGCGTCTTCTCGCGGACCTTGTTGACGTCGGCCCGGCCCTGGGCCACGGCGTCCGAACCGTGGAGCACGGATGCGGTCGATCGGCTCGTCTGCTTCACGTCCACCCCTGTGTCGGTCGGCTGCGGCCATCCTATGCAGGATGGCCGATGGGCACATCGGTCCTTCGCCCTAGATGGCGGCGGCGGAAGACCCGGCCTCCCCGAGTCGGCAGGACGGCGCCCGGTCGGCGCTCCCGGTCGTCCAGCGGCTATCGTGCGAGGCCATGGCGAGGAAGAAGCTCCAGCCCGTGACCAGGGAGGATGCCCGGGCGATCGGCGCGCTCCTGCGAGGCCTTCGCCGGGCCGCGGGGTACCGGGCGGTCCAGGATGCAGCCGCCGCGACCGGCTTCCCCGCCGCCCGCCAGACGATCTACGCGTACGAGCGCGGCGGGCTCACGCCCTCGCTCCAGCAGTTCCTCGAGATCACGGAGTTCTACGCCCTGCACCCCGCCAGGGGGGACGGCGCGAAACCCGAGGACGACCTGCGAGCACAGGCCGTCGCGGCCGTGACCCGGGCGCTCACGCTCCGTGCCTACCATGTTCGGCAGGCACACGAGCTGATGGATCGGCTCCAACCGCCGCTCACCGTGAGCCATCGTCACCGCCGGCGGGGTTCGTGATACTCACGCAGATCGACCACGTGGGGATCGCGGTGTCGGACCTCGGGGAGGCCGTCCGACACTACCGGCGCACGTTCGGCCTCGAACCGATCCACCGCGAACGGATGGACGATCAGGGCGTCGAGGAGGTGCTGTTCGCCGTCGGGGAATCGTTCGTCCAGCTGCTCGGTGCACTCGGGCCCGACACACCGGTCGGCCGGTTCCTCGGCAGGCGCGGACCCGGCGTGCATCACGTGGGGTACCGCGTCGCGCATCTCGCCGATGTGCTCGATCACCTCCGAGCCGAGGGGGTCACACTGATCGACGACGCTCCGCGTCCCGGGTCACGAGGCACGACGATCGCCTTCGTGCATCCCAGGGACATGGGCGGCGTGCTGGTCGAGCTCGTCGAGGCGCCCTAGGGCAGGTCGGTCCGGCCGCGTTCCGGCGCATTGATCAGCACCGCGACGTTGCCCTCGGGGAGGGCGCCATGCTCCATCAGCTGATGGGCCAGCCCGGACTCGTCGTAGTCGTACGTGTGCCCGAGCGTCGTCGTCAGGCGCCCCTCGCGCACGAGGTCGTTGAACGCCGTCGCCTGCTCGTCGTTGAACAGGTGCGAGCCCTGGTACCGCTTCTGCAGGTACCAGAGGTACCGGACGTCCACCATCGTGTCGTAGCCGGTCGTCCCCGCGCAGATCACGACCATGCCGCCGCGCTCGCACACGAAGATCGAGGTCGGGATCGTGTCCTGCCCCGGGTGCTCGAACACGAGGTTCGGGCTCGTGCGTTCGCCGACGACGTCCCAGATCGCCTTCCCGAACGCCTTCGCGCCCTCGAACCATGTCTTCCACTCGGGCGCGTCCCATGCGGGCGGCGTCCCCCAGTGGTCGAACGCGGTCCGGTCGATGAACCCGACCGCGCCGTGCTCCACGGCGAACGCGCCCTTCTCGGCCGACGACACCACCGCGACCGCCCTGGCGCCCGCGACCCCCACGAGCTGGACCGCCAGCGACCCGAGGCCGCCCGAGGCTCCCCAGACGAGCACGACGTCGCCCTGTTTGACGGTGTTCGGCGGCCAGCCGTGGAGCATCCGGTACGCCGTCGCGCCGGTGAGCGTCGGCGCCGCCGCCTCCTCCCACGTGAGCGCCTCGGCCTTGGGTAGGCACTGATGCGCCTGCACCTTGGTGAACTGCGCGAACGAGCCCCAGCACGTGTCGTAGCCCCACACCCGGAACGACGGCGCGAGACCCGGATCCTTGCCTTCGGTCACCCAGGGGTCCTCGAGGTCCCACTGGCCCGCGTGGACGACGACCCGCTCGCCCACGCGGACGTTCGTCACGCGCTCGCCGACCGCGTACACGACGCCCGCCGCATCCGAGCCGACGATGTGGAAATCGGTCGGTTCGCCCCACCGCGCCTGCGTCTTGGTGACGTCGACGGGTACGCCGCGAGCGGCCCAGACGTTGTTGAAGTTGACGCCCGCCGCCATGACCATCACGAGCGCCTCGTCGGGACCGATCGAGGGGACGTCGATCACCTCGTCGCGGATCGCGTCCTCGGGCTCGCCGTACCGTTCGGGCCGGACCAGCTGCGCGTGCATGCGGGGCGGGACCTCGCCAACCGGCGGGATATCGCCGAGGTCGTACACGTCCTTGGCCATGCTCGCTCCGTTCGAGGTCGTGGGTGCGGCCGACGATAGGCGAGCGTCGCGGACGCGACAACGCCGTGGCGCCGCGGACGGCGAACCGCGGACCTCAGGCCGGCTGTCCGGCCGCGCTGGACGGACACGTGAGCGAGCGCGGGCACCACGTGCAGTAGGGGCCGGGCGTGAGCGTCCCCGGGCGGCCGGCGGCGGAGGCCGCCGCCGCGCGGATCGCTTCGATCACGCGGTCCCCGGCGCGGTCCAGCACGCGTTCGTCGACATCCTCCGCCTGCCACTCGCCCGAATCCAGGTACAACGTCGCGACGCGGTACGGGGGGATCCCGAACCGCAGCCCGAGCAACAGCCCGTAGAAGCGCATGTCCTCGGCGTGCTCGGGCCACGCACGTCCCGTCTTCAGGTCGATCGCGAGCCGCGTGGCTCGGGCCGTCCCGTCGGCGCGTCCGGAACCGAGGACGAGGTCGAGCTGCCCCGACAACACGACCTTCCCCCCGAGGAGCTCGACGCGCACGTGCCACTCGGTGGAGGGCGCGAGCTCGCGCCGCATCTGCCTGAGCGGCGGCATCGTCGAGCGGAACAGCTCGAGCGTCTTCGCCGCGTCCATCAGGTTCTCGTCCCGGCGAAGCGCGTCGAGCCCGCCCCAGTACGCCGAGAAGGCGCCGTCCTCTGTCAGCCGCTCGGCCGCCTGCTCGACGAGATCGTGCGGGTCGCGCTCCTCGCGACCCGCCACCTCGAGCTCGATCGCCTTGTGCGCGAGCCGGCCCGCCGCCGTCCGGGCCGAGAACGCGAACGGGGCGCGCTCGCCTGCGCGCACCGCGTCGAACAGTCCCGGGCAGCGGTGGAGGTCGCTCAGGTTCGACTTGCCGAGCCACAGCGGCTCCGGCGGCTCGAACGCGCGGGCCGCCTCCTCGATCCGGTCGCGCACCCGAAGCACCCCGTCGACCGCGAACACGGGCCGTTCGTCCGTCCCGATCAGGCCATCGAGCGTTCGGCGCTGGGCGGGAGTGAGCTCGGCGGTCGCCTGCATGCGGCGGATGGTAGGAGTAGCCACCGACATGGCCGAGTCGCCCGACGACATCCTGCGAGCCCTCGCCGACCCAGAGCGGCTCGCGGTCGCTGGGGGCCTCGCCCGTTCGGGCGCGGCGTCTGCCGAGCTCGCGGACGCCCTGGACCTCCCCCTTTCACGGCTTCGCAAGCACCTGAACCGGCTCGTGGCCGCGGGCATCGTCCGGCCGAACGACGACCGGCGGACCTATCGGCTCGATCCCCAGACCCTCCGCTGGGCCGCGGAGCAGGTCGGGCCGCCGCGGGACGCGGGGCTCGCGCTCGGTGCGGCGAGCGAGGACGAGGAGGCCGTGCTCCGAGCGTTCTTCCGCGACGGCCGCCCGACCGAGGTGCCCGCGAAGGAGTCGAAGCGACGCATCGTGCTCGGACGGATCGCGCTCGAGTTCGAGCCCGGCGTGGACTACGACGAGGCGACCGTGAACGCGATCGTCGGACGCGTCGACGTCTAGCCCGAGCCCCACCCGGAGCCCGGCCCGACGCGGTCCGGGCCGGAGGGTCGCTCCGCTAGACTCCGGAGGATCATGGCCAAGACCGAGGATCTTCCCCACGCTTCGGTGCGCACGGTCGAGGACCGCATCGAAGAGCTCCGCAAGCGCCGGGCCGCCCTGCTTGACGGCTCCCGGAGGGACGCCGTCCGCAAGCAGCACGAGAAGGGCAAGCTGACAGCCCGCGAGCGCGTCGAGCTGCTGGTCGACCGGGATTCCTTCCAGGAGACCGACCCCTTCGCCGTCCATCGTTCGCATGACTTCGGGATCGAACGCAATCGCCCCGCGGGCGACGGCGTCATCACCGGCTACGGCACCGTGGATGGGCGCAGGGTCTTCGTCGCCTCACAGGACTTCACGGTGTTCGGCGGATCGCTCGGTGAGATCCATGCGCAGAAGATCTGCAAGGTCCAGGACCTGGCGATGTCGACCGGCGCCCCGTTCATCCAGATCAACGACTCGGGCGGGGCTCGGATCCAGGAGGGCGCCGCGAGCCTCGCCGGTTACGGCTACGTGTTCGAGCGCAACGTGCGCGCCTCGGGCGTGATCCCGCAGATCAGCGTGATCATGGGGCCGTGCGCCGGGGGCGCCGTCTACTCTCCCGCCATCACCGACTTCACGTTCATGGTCCGCGAGACCTCGCACATGTTCATCACCGGTCCCGATGTGATCAAGGCCGTGACCGGGGAGGAGGTCACGTTCGAGGAGCTCGGCGGCGCGATGACGCACGCGAGCCGCTCCGGGGTCGCGTCGTTCGTGAGCCAGGACGAGGAGGAGTGCCTCGCGATGGTGCGCCACCTCCTGTCGTACCTGCCGTCGAACAACCTGGAGGACGCGCCGGCGTTCGCACCGGTCGACGACCCCGATCGCCACGACGAGGGCCTGACGCACGTGATCCCCGATTCGGCGCGGGAGCCGTACGACATGCACGAGGTGATCCGCCGCATCGTGGACGACGGTGACTTCTTCGAGGTCTTCCCGTTCTGGGCGATGAACGTGGTGACGGGGTTCGCGCGGCTGGACGGCCGCGCTGTCGGCGTCGTGGCGAACCAGCCGAAGGTGCTCGCCGGGACGCTCAACATCGACGCGTCCGAGAAGGCCGCGCGGTTCGTTCGGACGTGCGACGCGTTCAACATCCCGATCGTCACGTTCGTCGACGTGCCGGGGTTCCTGCCGGGCACCGACCAGGAGTACCAGGGGATCATCCGTCACGGCGCCAAGCTTCTGTACGCGTTCACCGAGGCGACGGTGCCGCGGCTCACCGTCATCACGCGCAAGGCCTACGGGGGCGCGTACCTCGTGATGAACTCGAAGCACCTGCGCGCCGACGTGTCGTTCGCGTGGCCCACCGCCGAGATCGCGGTGATGGGACCGGAGGGAGCGGTGAACGTCGTCTTCCGCAAGCAGATCGAGAAGGCCGAGGACCCGGTCGCCGCGCGCGCCGAGCTGATCCAGCAGTACCAGGCCAAGTTCGCGACGCCCTACATCGCGGCCGAACGCGGGTTCATCGACGACGTGATCGAACCCGCCGAGACCCGCCCCCGCCTGATCAGGGCGCTCCGGATGCTCTCGACCAAGCGCGAGACCGTACCGGCGCGCAAGCACGGGAACATCCCCCTATGAGCGGAAGGCCGAGCGGACCGGTGAGCCGGCCTTGAGCGACGACCGCCGCTTCGAGCTTCCCCACGACCTCTCGCCCGACGAGGAGCGCGCGATCATCCGAGCGCTCGAGCGCTACTTCGCGCAAGAGAGCCCACATCCCCACCCGTGGGTCCTCGCCGGGCGGATCGACGCGACGGGGTTCGGCGCGTTGCAGGCCCGGCATCACACGGATGGCCCCTGGCGGCGCTTCGGAGACGTGCCGTTCGCCCGCCGGGGCGTCCCGCCGCAGCCGGGACGCGGCGACGCGGGGTAGATGACCGCGTCGAAGACCGCGTCCGCGGTCGGCGGACGCGGCGCCGCGCTCGAGGCGTTCAGCGCGGAGGGGTGCTCGGCGCCGAGATCGTGGGGTAACGGACCCGGCGACGAATACGGCCCGCACGCCCACGGCTTCCACAAGGTGCTGTTCTGCCTCGGCGGCTCGATCACGTTCCACCTTGTCGGCGGTGACGTCGAGCTCGGGCCGGGAGACCGCCTCGACATCGAGCCGGGTACGGAGCACGCGGCGACGGTCGGGCCGAACGGCTGCTCGTGCGTGGAGGCCTCACGATGAAGGTCGCCGCACACGTCGACCAGCTGTTCTTCACCGTGCCGGGCGGAATCGGGACCTACATCCGGAACCTGGTACCCGCGCTCGCAGGGCGCGATCCCACGCTGGAGATGACGCTTTTCCACGCGCGGTTCGAGTCCCCTCGGCCGTCGGAACCGTGGATGAACGGCTTCGCCGAGGAGGAGCTGCCGGGCTCGATCCGGAGCCTGTACCCGCGATGGAACCTCACGGCGAGACCCGCGCTCCCGGTGGAGATCCGTTCGGCCGACCTCGTGCACGCGATGAGCGCGTCGGCCGTCCCGCCCACCGCCCAGGGCCAACGACTGGTCGTCACGGTGCACGACCTGGCCTTCGACCGCTACCCGAACCTGTTCCCGAGGGCGTGGCGGACCATGCACCGGCTCGGCCTGCGCGCGGCCGTCCGGCGCGCGGACGCGATCGTGACGCCGTCCCGCGCGACCGCCGAGGACGTCCTGTCGCGCACGAACGTCGACCCGCGCAAGCTGCACGTGGTCCCCGAGGCCGCCGCGTTGCCACCGAGCGAGGTCGACGTGGGCGAGGCGCTCGCGCGCCTGAAGGTTCGAACCCCCTACGTCTTGTTCGTCGGCACGATCGAGCCGAGGAAGAACCTGGTTCGGCTGGTCCGCGCGTACCGGCGCGTGGCCGCTACCGGTGTGCAGCACGCGCTGGTGCTCGCCGGTCCGCTCGGATGGCACCACGAGAGCCTGATGCGGGAGCTGGCGCTCGAGGGGCCGGGCGAGATCGTGATGACCGGCGCGCTCGCGCCCGCCGAGCTCGATGCGATCTACCGGGCGGCCGATGCGTTCGTGTACCCGTCCGTGTACGAGGGATTCGGCCTGCCGGTGCTCGAGGCGATGAGCCGCGGGATCCCCGTCGTCGCCTCGACCACGTCCGCGCTCCCCGAGGTCACCGGCGATGCGGCGCTGGGCGTGAACCCGCGTTCGGTGCGGGAGATCGCCGCCGCGATCGCTTCGCTGGTCGGCGACGTCACGCTCGCCGAACGCCTGGCCGCCGCGGGGCGGCTGCAGGCCGAACGCTTCTCGTGGGACGAGACCGCGAGGATGACGCTCGAGGTCTACGAGCAGGTCCTCGACGCGACGTGAGCGCGGCTCAGCTTCCGTAGTCGTAGAAGCCGCGACCGACCTTCCGGCCGAGACGCCCGGCCGTGACCATCCGGCGCAGCAGCGGCGGCGGCGCGAACGTGGGCTCCTTGAACTCCTCGAACAGCACGTTCGCGATGAACAGATGCGTGTCGAGCCCGATCAGGTCGATCAGCCGGAGCGGGCCCATCGGGTGGTTCAGGCCGAGGTGGATCGCCGTGTCGATGTCCTCGCGCGTCGCGAACCCGTCCTCGAGCATCCTGATCGCGCCGTTCAGGTACGGGATCAGCAACGCGTTCACGATGAAGCCGGCTCGGTCGCGCGACTCCACGGTGGTCTTGCCGAGCACGACGCCGTAGGCACGTCCGAACGCCATCGTGTCGTCCGAGCTCGAGATGGCTCTGACGAGCTCGATGAGCCCCATCACGGGGACCGGGTTGAAGAAGTGCATCCCGAGCACCTTGTCGGGACGCGACGTCGCGGCGCCGAGGTCCGCGATCGGGATCGACGACGTGTTGCTCGCGAGGATCACCTCCGGCTTGGTGACCTCGTCGAGGCGACGGAACATCCCGACCTTCGTGCCGTGATCCTCGGTCGCGGCCTCGATCACGAGGTCGACGTCGGCCAGGTCCTGCACGTCCGTCGTCAGGGAGATGCGTCCGAGCACCGCCGTGCGCTCCTCGGCGTCGAGCCTCCCGCGTTCGACGGCGCGGAGCGTCGAGGTCTCGATCCGTTCACGGCCGCGCTCCGACCAGCTCGTCGCTCGTCTCGAGCACGACCGCGGTCTGCCCCGCCCGAGCCACGACCTCGCAGATCCCCGAACCCATGAGGCCGCACCCGATGACCCCGACCGTCCGAACGTCCTCCGCGCGCATCGCACCCCGCCGCCCTCGTCAGGGGGCAAGCGTACAATCAGGCAACCTCCTGCAGGAGAAGGGACGCCGCGTGCGTGAGGAACCCAGGCTCCGTGGACTCCCGACGTTCGGGCTCGCCATGGCCGGCCTGGTCCTCGGTCACGTGCTCGCCTACCTGATCGCCGTCCCGGATCCACACCATCGTGCGTTCGTCCTGCAGCGGACGGGCCACGAGTACCTACCCGCGATGGCGGAGGCGGCACTGGTCCTGGCGCTCGCCGGGATGGCGGCCGTGGTGATCCGAGCGTTCGCGCCCGGGCCGGGGGGTTGTTCCGAGCGCTTCTCGCGGCTGGCCGGCCGGCTCGGCCTCGTGCAGGTCCTGGCGTTCGCGGGACTCGAGGTCGTCGAGCGGATCGTCGCGGGAGCACCTCTCCGCCATCTGGCGAGCGACCACATCCTGTTGATCGGCATGGCGGTGCAGGTCGTGGTCGCCCTCGCCGGCGCGGCGTTCCTCCGATGGCTCGCGCGAACCTCGAGCAAGCTCGCCGAGACGGCCCTCCCCCGCCTCCCGCTCCCTCGGGCCGGAGCCGTCCTGGCGTTGGCGAGCACATCGTGGAGTCCCAGCCTCAGCACGTTCGGCTCGGTCGGCAACGTCCGAGCCCCGCCCTCCTCCTGAATCTCCCCTTCGCCGTTCCCCGCGTGACCGTCCGGTCACGCCCGAACACGTCTGGAGGTTCGTCCATGTGGAAACGATCGATGCGTTCGATGTTCGCCGCCGCGCTCTCCGTCGCGCTCCTGCTCCTCGGCGCGGCGCCCGCCTTCGCGCACGAGGGACGCAAGCTCGGTGACCTGGAGATGGAGGTCGGCTGGGGTACGGAGCCCGCATATGCCGGCGAGGTGAACAGCGTCCAGATCCTCCTCGTGCACGACGGGAAGCCGGTCGTGGATCTCGGCGACACGCTGGACGTGGAGGTCACGTTCGGCGATCAGACCCAGTCGTTCCCGCTGGAACCGTTCTTCGAGGCGGGAGAGTTCGGGACGCCGGGCGACTATCGCGCGTGGCTGATCCCGACGACGCCGGGCCAGTACGCGTTCCACTTCACCGGAACGATCGACGGCGAGGACGTCGACGAGACCTTCACGTCCGGGCCGAAGACGTTCGACGACGTCGAGAACCCCCAGTCCGTCGAGTTCCCCGTGCAACAGCCTTCGACCGGTGAGCTCGCCGAACGGATCGATCGGGTGGAGCCGCGGCTCGCGGGCGCGATCGGCGACGTCCAGGCCGACGTCCAGACCACGGCCGACGACGCGTCGAGCGCCAAGACGATCGGCCTGATCGGGCTCGTGGTCGGCGCGGTCGGCCTGATCGTCGCGATCGTGGCGCTGGTGGCCTCTCGGAGGAAGCGGGCCTGATCGGGGTGCTGGCGCACGCGGGTGGCGTTCCCGAGTCCGTCTCCACGGGTCTGCTCGGGCTCGGCTTGGTGACCGGCTGGATCGGCCTCAGCCGGCTGCGCGGTCGGGGGTTCCCGAGCCTGCCTCGCTGGGGTGGCTGGGCCCTGGTCGGCATCGCGCCGCTGGCCTTGGCCGCATCGATCGCGGTGCCCTCCGTCCTCTGGCCGCCGCCGGCGGCGATCCGCCCCGCGTCCACGGCCACGCTCTCGTTCGTGGAGCCCAAGCCGAACCAGGTGGTCACCGGCACCACGCTGGAGGTTCGGTTGCGGCTCGACGGCGGTCGGATCGTCCAGAGCTCGTCCACCACGCTCTCGCCGGACACCGGCCACATCCACCTGTTCGTGGACGGCGCGATCGTCTCGATGACGTACGGCACGGGGCAGCGCGTCCCCCTGGGTGGGCTCGAGCCCGGACCGCACGTCCTGCAGGCCGAGTTCGTGGCGGCCGATCACGGGCCGTTCAACCCGCGGGTCACCGCGATGGAGCAGTTCGTCACGGAGGGACCGTGAGACGGATCGCGCGCGCCCTCGCCGCGATGCTCGCCGTCGGGATCTGGCTGAGCCTTGCCGCGACGGCCGCCTTCGCGCACGCATCGCTCGAATCCAGCGATCCCTCGAACGGCGAGCTGCTCGAGAAGGCGCCCGATCGGATCTCGCTGACGTTCACCGAGCCACCCGACCTATCGCTCACCACGATCGGCGTCCTGGATGACACCGGCGCGCCCGTGCCCGCGGGACCGCCCGAGCTCGCCCCGGGCTCCGACCGCGAGGTACGCGTCCGGCTCGATCCGGTGCCCGACGGCGTGTACACGGTGACGTGGCGAACGGTGTCGGCCACGGACGGCCACGTCACGTCGAACGCGTTCTCGTTCGGCGTCGGCGTGTCGCCGGAGGCGGTCAGACCCCTCACCGGTGGGGCCAACGAGACCGAGCCCCCGACCGCGACGGCCATCGCCGGCCATTGGCTCCTGTACATCGGCCTCGTGGTCCTGTTCGGCGCCGGCGTGACGGGTCTCGTCGCGTTCGGACCGTCCAACGTCCGGCCGTGGCTGCTGGGGATCGGCTGGGTGTCCGCGGCGACCGGCGTGGTGCTGATGACGCTCGCCGAGCGCGCGGCCGTGGGCGTGCCGCTCGGGACGCTGCTCTCGTCGGAAGCGGGGGGCAAGTTCGTCCTGCTGGCCGTCGCCGTCGGCGTGACGGGCATCGCCGTGCTGGCCGCGGTCCTTCGGCCCGGACGGGCGACGTTGGCCGCCCTCGCCGTCACGGCCGCCGGCGCGATGCTCGCGCGCGCCACCGGCGGTCACGCCGGCTCGGCGTGGATGGTCCTCGCGCAGTGGCTCCACTTCATGGGCGTCGGCGCGTGGATCGGCGGCCTCGCGTGGCTCTTCCTCGGGCTGTTCCGAAGGCTCGAGCCGGCGCAGGTCCGCCGCTTCTCCACGCTGGCGGGGGTCGCGCTCGCCGTCGTCGTCGCGTCGGGCCTGCTCCGATCCTGGAACGAGCTCGGTCTGGGATGGTGGCTCCACCCGTTCCGGGACGGTTACACGACGACGCTCGGCCTGAAGGTCGCGATCGTGATCCCGCTCATCGGTCTCGGTGCGCTGAACCGCTACCGCAACGTCCCCCGCTTCGGATCCGCGGGATCGCGGGCGATGCTCCGAACGGTGGGCGGCGAGCTTGCGCTCGCGGCGGCCGTCCTCCTTGCGACCGGCGTCCTCACCGGCCTGCCGCCCAAGCCCAACGAGGAACCGGCCGGTCCGGGGGCTCGGCCGCTCGTCGTCACGGGGGCGGACTTCGCGACGACGACGAGGGTCCGGCTCGAGATCTCGCCGGGGACGGTTGGTCCCAACACGTTCGTTGCGGACGTCACCGACTACGACAGCGGCGAACCGGTGGACGCGCGGAGGGTCTCGCTCACGTTCGACCTGCCCGACCAGCCCGACGTGCGCTCGACGTTGCGGCTCGAGCGCACGGACGGGTCGTGGCGGGGACAGGGGACGGCGCTCGCGCAGCCCGGCACCTGGACCGTGACCGTCCTCGTCGAGGGGAGCGGGAGCTCCGTCGAGGTCCCGCTCCAGGTGACGCCGACGACGCCGGGTCAGCACGTCGACATCTCGAAGGTCCCGGGCCAGCCGACCCTGTACACGATCACGCTCGAGGGCGGGCTCCAGATCCAGGCCTACGTCGACCCGGGCGAGCCGGGCCGAACCAACCAGGTCCACGTGACCGCGTTCGACGCGGACGGGAAGGAGCTGCCGCTGCACGCGGCCACGCTCGCGATCACGCCCCCCGAGGGCGCGCCGTTCGAGCCGGAGTTGCTGCGGTTCGGCCCGGGGCACTTCGCGGCGAACATCGACCTGACTGCCGGGACGTGGTCGTTCGACGTCACGGCCCATGCCGAGACCGGGCAGGTCCTCGCCGCGTCGTTCCGACAATCGTTCGAGGGATGAGAGGATTCGACCGTGCCGAGGATGCCGAGGCTCGCCCTGATCGTCGCGACGGCGTTCGTCCTGGCCGCCTGCGGGAGCTCGGACGACGGAGGGAGCGGCGCGACCGGCGCGACCGCGCCCTCCTCCGACCGCCCGAGCAGCACCGCGAAGCTCGCGATCGTCGCGCCGAAGGTCGGCGAGGTCGTCCACGGCTCCAGCGTCGATCTCCGCGTGAAGCTCCAGGGCGCCAAGCTCGTCCCGGCGACCACCACCCACATCGTTCCGGACGAGGGACACCTGCACGTGATCTTGGACGACACGCTGATCTCGATGACTCAGGGCCTCGAACAGACGATCCCCGACGTCCCATCCGGGGAGCATCGGATCACGGTCGAGTTCGTCGCGAGCGATCACGCGCCGTTCGACCCCCGCGTGGTGTCGGTCGTCGCGTTCGAGGTGGAGCCCTGAGCTCGCGCATCGAACGCGTGATCACCCGCGGCGAGACCCGGGAGACGTGGGCGGCCACGCTCGTGGTGGTCGTCGGGGTCGCGGTGCTGGTCGCGCGCCCCGTCGCGGAGGCCGCCACGGGAACGCGCACCGCGCTGTTCGCCGCCTCGTACCTGACGATCGGGCTGGCCTCGATCGCCGTCCCGCTCCAACGCGAGCGCCCGCGCCTGGCGCCGGGTCTCGCGCTCCTGTGGGGGTTCGGCGCCGTCGTCGTGGCGGCGAAGGTCTCGGGCTCGCCGGTCCCGCTCCCATGGAGCGCGGCCGCCCTCCCGCTCTCGCTCCTGGCGGCGGTGGCCGAGGAGGCGCTGTTCCGCCGGCTCGCGTATGCGCGGCTCGAACCGTTCGGGGCCGCCGCCGCCGTCGTGGGCTCCGCCGTGCTCTTCGGGCTCGTGCACGTGCCGGCGTACGGGCTCTCGGCGCTGCCCGTCGACGTCGGCGCCGGGCTGCTGTTCGGGTGGCAGCGGTGGGCCTCGGGGAACTGGACGGTCCCCGCCGCGACGCATGCGGTCGCCAACGCGCTGGTGGTGCTCCGATGAGGCGGGCGGCGGTGCTCGTGCTCGCGCTCGCGATGTTCGCCGGCGTCTCGTGCACGTCCTCATCGCCCGAGCCGATCAGGATCGGCGCGGTGTACCCGCTGTCGGGTGCCCAAGGGCCCGGGGGCGTCGACGAGTTCGACGGTGTGCGGCTCGCCGTCCAGCTCGTGAACGCCGACGGCGGGGTGGGCGGCCGCCCGATCGAGCTCGTCCCCGTCGACACGCCGAGCGCGGACGCCGCGCCAGGCGCGATCGCCCGGCTCCACGACGAGGGGGTCCGCCTGGTGTTCGGGAGCTACGGGAGCACGATCTCGGAGCCGGCCGCCGAGGCGTCCGCGCGCCGTGACATGCTGTTCTGGGAGACGGGCGCGGTGGGTGAGATGACCGGCCGCGGCGCCGGCGAGCTCGTGTTCCGGGTCGCGCCCTCGGGGGCGATCCTGGGCCGGAACGCGATCGCGTTCGTCGCGGACGATTACACGCCCGTGCTGGGGGTCGACCCGTCGAAGCTCCGGTACGCGGTCACGTTCGTGGACGACGCGTACGGACGCGCGGTGGCGCAGGGCGCGCTCGACGAGCTCGCGGCGCGCGACCTCCACCTGGTCGGAAGGTTCGGCTACGACCCGCGGGACGTGAACATGCACGCGTTCGTCCGCGACCTGGCGGCGAGCCGGCCTGACGTCGTGTTCGTCTCCGCGTACCTGCACGACGCGATCGTGATGCGGCGCGAGATGGTGCAGCAGGGCCTCGACGTGCTCGTGGGGATCGGGACGTCCTCGAGCTACTGCATGCCGACGTTCGGCTCCACGCTCGGGAAGGACGCGGTCGGGCTGTTCGCCTCGGACAAGCCCGCGTCCGGGGCGCTGAACGTCGAGGGCCTCACTCCCGACGGCCGGGCGCTGTTCGAACGCGCACGGGCCGCCTACGCCCGACGCTTCGGCGGCGAGATGACCGCCGCGGCGCTCGCCGGCTTCTCGGGCGCCTGGGCGCTGCTGCACGACGTGATCTCGACCGCCTCGCAGCCGACACCATCGGCGATCGCGACGGCCGCGAACGCGGTCGACCTGCCGCAGGGGTCGCTGCCGAACGGCAGCGGGTTGCGGTTCGGCGAGCCCGGGACGGTGACCGCCGGCGCGAACGTGCTCGCGAGCAGCGTGGTGTGGCAGTGGCAGGCACCGGGCGAGTACGCCGTCGTCTGGCCGCCGCGCTACGCGACGAGCCCGATCGAGCGGCTCGACCCCCTGCCGTGACGGTTCGGTCGCGCGCGCTCGGGGCCGGCCTCGCGGTCGCCCTCGTGTACGCGGCGACCGCGATCCTGTCCGGACACCTCAGCCCGCTCTCCAGCGGGCCGCTCCTGGACGGACTCGCGCCGCCCACGGCCTATCGCTGGGTCAAGCCGCCCCCCGAGCTCGCGGCCACCAACCAGAAGCCCACCCCCGGCACCTTCACGGTGCAGCTCGGGAACAAGGGCAGCAAGACGGCGGTGTTCACAACGGACGACGCCCAGGTCACGGTGATCCTGCCCGAGGGATCCTTCGCGGACGCCGAGGGACAGCGCAGCGTCCAGGTCGCCGTGGACCCGCTCGCGGGCGCGATCGCCCACCCGGACGAACCCCTGCACGTCGTGGGCAACGTCTACCTGGTCGAGGCGACCTACCAACCCTCGGGCGACACCGCGAAACTCGCGAACCTGGCGACCGTGGTCATCGTCTATCCCCTGCTTGCGAACGACCACGGCAGCCACTCGATCATCTGGTCGAGGTCCGGCGAACGATGGAAGGCCCTCGACACCGACGACCTCCCGAGCATCCAGCAGGCCGGCGCGGACATCGACGAGCTCGGCTACCTCTCGGTCGCTGGGCAGCCGGCGTCGCCCACCGGTGGACCCGGTACCTCCGCAGGCGGATCGTCCGTCGCCACGATCGCGATCGTCGCCGGATTGATCGTCCTCGCGTCCGTCGCGGCGGTGCTGTTACGACGACGCTCGCGGTCTGGAGCGCGGGAGCTCGAGGAACGGCGCCGGCAGCGCCGTTAGCAGACCTGAGACAGGAGCGGGAAGGGGTTCACCGCCGACCCGATGACCGAGTAGCCGTAAGGGCTCGCCGGCCAATCGGCCGGGATCACGTTGGGGTGCCACTCGAAGTGATCGTGCGGCGTCGATGTGTCGCCGGTCGCGCCCACGTAGCCGACGATCTGTCCGGCCGATACCTGCCCCGTGACACCCGGTTGCATCAGGTGCGCGTTGTACGTGTAGCCCAGGTCCCCGTAGACGTTCACCGAATACCCGCCGAGGGTGTTGGAGCCCGCCTGGGCGTACCCGTCGAAGGTGGCGCGGATCGGCGTCCCCTGCGGCGCGATGATGTCGTTGCCCGCGTGCGGGTGATACCCACCCGCGTATCGGGGCGCGCCGAACCCGTCGTACACGGCCCGCGGCTGATCGACCGGGCAGTATCGGAACACACCGTCGTACGGCTTGATGCCGTACAGCGCGGCGAGCTCCCTCTTGTACCGCTTCTCGAGATCCTTGACCAGGTGCTCGGCACGCGCTTTCGCCGCGTTCAGGTCGTCGAGGATGTCCTGCTGCTCGGCGAGCTTGGCGTCGAGCGCCGCGCTCTCGGTCTCGACCTTCTGGAGCGCCTTCGCGGCCTTGGCCTGGAGCTTCTCCTGATCCGCCTTCTTGGCCGCCAGGGTGTTCCGCACGTTCTGGACCTCGGTGGCCAGATCCGCATCCTCCTGGCTGAGGGCGTTCACGTACTCCATGCGCGCCGACAGGTCCGCGATGGACGTCGCGCCCAGCAGGAACTCCAGACCCGACCCGGGGCCGGTGATGTAGGCCTGGCGGGCGCGTTCCTCGAGGTCGACCTTGAGGCCCTGGTACTCCGCCTGCGCCTCGGCGAGGGCGAACTGCGTCTGGTGGAGCTGGGCCGTGATCTGCTCCCAGCGTCCGTTCGCGACCTCCCACCGCTCCGCGATCACCGCGGCCTCGGCCGAGAGCCGGTTCAGGACCCGCTGCTGACTCGCGATCCGGTTCGTCAGCTGTTCGAACTCGGCCTTGGCGGCGTCGAGCTTCTCCTCGGTGCTCGGCTCGGCGACCGCGACCTGCGGGAGCGACGTCAGGAGGGCCACCGCCGCCACCACCGCGAGGGCGCGGCGGAACACGACGCCTGAACCGGTGTGGTTTTCGGCCATTGGGGAGGCCCTTCCTATCGGACGGCCGAGCGGGCTGTCAACCGTGACCGCTGCAACCCCGGGTTGCAACCATCCTCGGCGAGCCTTCTCCCCCCGCTCGAGATGCGGGCCGATCCGTGCCTGACGCCGCCTACAGCTCGGTCCCCGGCAGGCCGAGCGCCCGGGCGATGAGCACGCGCTGGATCTCGCTGGTGCCCTCCCCGATCTCGAGCACCTTGGCGTCGCGGTAGAAGCGGGCCACGGGGAAGTCCTCGACGAACCCGTAGCCGCCGTGGACCTGCACGGCCTCCCGCGCGCTCGAGACCGCGACCTCGCTCGCGTACAGCTTGGCGATCGACGCCTCGGTGGCGAACGGGCGCCCTCGGTCCCGGAGCCACGCCGCCCGCTGGTACGCGAGGCGCGCCGTCTCGACCCCCACCCGCATGTCGGCGATCTTGAACTGCAGCGCCTCGAAGGCGCCGATCGGCTGCCCGAACGCCTCGCGCTCCCCCGCGTACCGGACGCTCTCCTCCAGGCATCCCCGCGCGAGCCCCACCGAGAGCGCCGCGATCGCGACCCGACCGTCGGCGAGCGTCTCGAGGAACTGCGCGTACCCCCGGCCGCGTTCGCCGAGCAGGTGGTCCGCCGGCACGCGGCACGCGTCGAACGAGACCTCGTGGGTGTCGCTCGCGCGCCAGCCGACCTTGCGGTAGCTCGCACCGACCGTGAGCCCGGGCGTCCCGACGGGCACGACGATCGTCGAGACGTCGCCGTCGTCCGCCGCCTCGTCGAGCGCAGCCACGATGATCACCGACGTCAGCGGCGTCCCCGAATTGGTGATGAACGCCTTCGAGCCGTCGATCACCCACCCGTCGCCGTCGAGCTTGGCCGTCGTCCGGATCGCACGGGCGTCCGAGCCTCCGCCGGGTTCGGTGAGCGCGAACGCGCCGATAGCCTCACCTCGTGCCATCGGCACGAGCCACCGCTCCTGCTGCTCATCGGCGCCGAACCGGAACAGCGGGTTCGCGGCGAGGCCCACCGCCGCCTCGAGCGTGATCGCGAGCGACGAGTCGTATCGCCCGATCTCTTCGAGACAAAGGCAGAACGAGAGCAGGTCGCCCCCCTGCCCGCCGACCTCCTCGGGGAACGGGATGCCGAACAGCCCGAGCTCGGCGGCGCGCTTCACGATCTCGGTGGGGAACTCCTCGCGCTCGTCGGCCTCGGCCGCGGCCGGGGCGACCACCTCCTCGGCGAACGCGCGGACGGCGGCGCGGAGCTCTTCCTGTTCGGGCGTGAGGTCGAAGTCCACCGTTGCGAAGCCTAACGGTCAGGCCTCCGAAATAGCCGAACGGCTCGTGACCAGCTCGGCCTCGCGGAAGGCCTGGAGCATCTGCGTCCGCTCGAGCAGCTCCCTTGCGCGCCCGACCTCTTCCTCGCCCCCGGCAGCCTCGACGCCGAACACCTGCGAGATCCACCACACCCGCGCGGCCACGTCCTTGCGAGACCCTTCGCCCTGCTCGTAGCGCAAGATCGAGAGCGCGCGCTCCAGCGCCGCCTCCCGCTCGCCCTCGGCGAGCATGAGCTCGACGTCGGCGTAGTCGAGCCAGTCCTCGGTGGCGGGGGTCTCCTCGGAGGCGACCGACGCGGTCTCGTCCAGGACACGGCGGGCCGCTCCCGGGTCGCCCGCGCTCACGTACGCCCGGGCGAGCGCGCTGGCCGTCCACGTGATGATGCTCCGCTCCTTCAGCTCACGGCAGAGGCGGTAGGCCTCGCGCAGGTCCTTCACGGCGTCCTCGGCCCGGCCGGCGAGCCGTCGCGCGATGCCCCGCGATGTGAGCGCGCTCGCGAGCTCCCAGCGCGCGCCGAGCTCACGGAAGGCGTCGACCGCGCGATCCATGTGCTCCTCGGCATCATCGAGCCGCATCATGTGGCGCATCGTGCCACCGACCGCCTCATGCGCCACCGCGAGCGAGAAGCGGTCCCCGCTCGTCTCCGCGACCGCGAGCGCCTCCGCCGCGAGCCGGAGCGACGCCTCTTCGTCTCCCTCGTCGCTCTCGAGCGTCGAGAGCCCGACGAGCGATCGAGCCTCGGACCAGCGGTCGCCCTCGGGGTTCGCGCGCGCGGTCTCGAGCGCCTCCTGGAACATCGCGCGCGCCGTGTCGATGTCCTGCCGGAAGTACGGCGCCCACGCGGCGACGAGCAGCGTCCGCGCGAGCGTCCACGGATCCCCGAGCCCGCGCGCCGCGTCGAGCGCGTCGTCGAGCAGCTCGGCCGCGCGCTTGGCGTCGCCAAGGATCGACAGTTCGATGTCGCCGAGGAACCGCGAGGCCTGCGCCCGGACCGCGAGATCGCCCGTCGCCGAGCTTGAGCGCGCGTTCGAGCACGGGGACCGCGGGCTCGAACTCGCCGAGCCAATAGCGGATCTCGCCGAGGCTCGCGAGGATCCGCGCCTCGCGGAGCCCCCATGCGCGTTCGGGGCCGGCGAGCTCCAGCGCGCGGCGGTAGTCCTCCTCGGCCGCCTTCAGGTCCGGCCCCTCGCGGGCGATGTCGCCGGCGCGAGCCAGGGCGTCGACCGCCCGTTCGGCGAGCGTTCGGTCGCGCGGGTTGAGGTCCAGCGCGGCGAGCGCCGCCTGCTCCAGGTGGAACGCGATCGCGCGCGGGCGGCGGGCGGCCGTCTCCGGGTTGCCGGACAGTCCGTCGGCGACCAACAGGTGCAGACGCTGGCGCTCGCGCTTGGGGAGGCTCTCGTAGGCGACGTCGCGCACCATGCCATGGCTGAAGCGCCAGACGTCGGGTCGATCGCCGTCGTGTTCGAGCAGCTCCTCCTCCTCGAGCCGGCCGAGCGCCTCGCCGGTCGGGACGGCGATCAGGTCGAGCTCGGCGAGGGTGAACGACGAGCGGGCGAACACCGAGGCCTTGCGGATCAGATCTCGGCCCTCGAGGGAGAGATGGTCGATCCTGGCCGCGATCACGGCTTGCACGGTCGGCGGCAGCAGCGCCGGCGGCAGCGGGCCGGTGTCGGCCGAGAGCCCCTTCCCCCGATGCAGCAGCATCCCGGTCGTCTCGATGATGAAGAACGGGTTCCCGCCGGCGTGCTGCGCGATCCGCTGAGCGGTCGCCTCGTCCAGGCCTTCGCCCGCGTCCCGCGCGAGCTGCGCAGAGTCATCGAGCGAGAGCGTCTCCAGGTACAGGTTGACCGAGTTCCCGCGCCCGCCACCCCAGCCGGGACGGTCGTCGAGCAGCGTGTACCGGGCGGCGCAGATCACGAGCAACGCGATGCCGTCGGCCTCGCGTACCAACTCCTCGACCAGCTCGAGCATCGGCGCCTGGGCCGCCTGCAGGTCTTCGAGCACCACGACCACCGGTCCCGGGCCGGAGAAACCGCGCAGGAGCGCGAGCAGCCCCGAGCGGATCTCGGCCACTCGGTAGCGCTTCTCGTCGCGCGCTTCGCCGGCGATCCCGAGCGCGATGCACAGGCGCTCGACGATCTGCCTCGCCTCGTCTGCCGGCGTGCACTCCAGGACGATCTCCTCGAGCCGCGCGCGGAGCGCCTCGGGCGGCGCGTGCGCCGCCTCCCCCATCTCGTGCAGGAGGATCTGCGCGAGCGGGCCGAAGGTCACGTCCTCCTCGAACGGGCTCGCGCGGCCCATCAGCACCTTGGCGTCGTCCGGCAGACCGGCCACGAACTCGTCGACCACCCGGCTCTTGCCGATCCCCGGCTCGCCGAACAGCGTCACCAGGTGCCCGCGGCGCGTCTCCCGCGCGCCGTCGAACGCGTCCTGCAGCAGCCGGAGCTCGCGCTTGCGGTTCACGAGCGGGATCGTTCGGCGGCCCGAGCCGGGCTGGAGCGCCGCGACCGGCCACGCGCGCGCCTCATCCTCGAACCCCTTCGCCTCGACCTCGCGCATCGGGCCGTACTGGACCTGCGACAAGGACAGGAGGTAGCTCGTTTCCGAGACGAGCACCGTCCCCGGGTCGGCGGCCTGCTGAAGCCGCGCCGCCATGTTGACGGTGGCGCCGTAGAGCAGGCCCTGCTCGGACGCCTCGCTGCCGATCGCGACCGGACCGGTATGGATCCCGACGCGGATCCGCAGGGGGACCGGGAGCCCGATCTCCTGGCCGAGGCGACCGACGCGGTCGACCAACCCCAGGCCGGCCCGAACGGCTCGGAGCGCGTCGTCGTCGTGCGTGTGCCGCAGGCCGAAGACCCCAACGACCGCATCCCCGGCGAAGTTGTACGCGCGGCCGCGGAGCGACTCCAGTTCCTCGGCCACCATCCGGTAGTAGCGCGTAAGGACCTCCCGGTAGCGTTCGGGATCGATCTGGCTGGACAGCAGGGTCGACCCCACGAGGTCGACGAAGATCACCGTGACGAACTTGCGCTCCTCCGGCGGCGGGGCGCCCACCGGATAGCCGCAGTTCGGGCAGAACCGGGCCTCGTCCGGCAGAGGCAGCCCGCACCGCTCACACGTCAAGGTCGCCATGCCCAGAGCATACGGGCGCCGGATGACGCGACCTTCGCCCGGATAGGGCCGGACGTCGGCACGGAGCCCGCGCGATCAGAGCGCGATCGGGCTGGATCACGTTCGCCATGTTGAGCGCCTGGATCACGTCGCAGGCGCAGGAGGCGGATAGGTGGAGGTGACGGGCCGGGACCGGGTTCAGGAGCCGGGCTCAGCTCACCGCTTTCTTCACAAGCGCGCCGATCTTCTTCTCGTCGGCGGCGGTCAGCTTCTTCAAGGCAAAGGAGGTCGGCCACATCTCGCCCTGGTCGATGTTCGCCGCTTCCTCGAAGCCGAACGTCGCGTACCTCGAGTCGAACTTCTCCGCGGCCTTGAAGAAGCACACGACCTTGCCGTCCTTGGCGTACGCGGGCATTCCGTACCAGGTCTTCGGCCATAGGTCGGGCGCGGTCGCCGTGACGATCGCGTGGAGCCGCTTGGCCATCGAGCGATCCGGTTCCGACATCGCGTCGATCGCCGCCAGCACGGCGCGCTCCCCCTCAGCCCTGTTCTTGCCGGCACGCTCCTCCGCCTTCCGCTCTCGGACGAGAGCCCTCATCGCGGCCCGTTCGTCCGCCGTGAAGGTGCCAGAGCTCGTCGTGCGCTCGGCGGACGTCCGCGCGCTCTTCTTCGCCGTCTTCTTCTCAGCCATCGCGAAGCACCTCCTTGCCTCGGTTGCCTATCTCTCGCCGGCCTACGGCGCGATCTCCGGGCGGATCAGCGAAGCTCCTGGATGCGGATCAGGTTCCCCGCGGGATCGCGGAAGGCGCAGTCGCGGATCCCGTACGGTTGGTCGGTCGGCTCCTGGACGACCTCGGCGTCGCCGGCCTGCAGCCGCTCGAACGTGTTGTCTAAGTCCTTGGTGGCGAGGTTGATGCTGGCGTAGGTGCCCTTGGCCATCATCTCCATGATCATGCGGCGCTCGTCCTCGGTGATGCCGGGCGTGGCGGCCGGCGGAAACAGGACGATGGCCGTGTCGGGCTGATCGGGAGGGCCGACCGTGATCCAGTGCATCCCGCCGTACTCGACGTCGAGGCGAACCTCGAAGCCGAGGATGTCGCGGTAGAAGGCCAGCGTGGCCTCGGGGTCGTCGTGCGGGAGGAGGCTCGAGTGGATGGTGATGTCCATGGCGGTCAGGTTAGTTGGGGCTCAGGGGTCGGCGCTTCTCGATTCCTGACCGGTCTGGTCACCTGCTTGGCCACGCACGGCGGCATCCCCGCCATCGCGCGAGGCTCGAGGCGCCGGTACGCGCTGGGCGGCGTCCCGACCAGCTCGGTGAACCGCGTGCTGAAGGTGCCCAGCGACGAGCAACCGACCTCGAAACAGACCTCGGTGACGCTGAGGTCCCCGCGGCGCAGGAGCGCCATCGCGCGTTCGATGCGTCGAGTCATCAGGTAGCTGTACGGGGACTCGCCGAATGCGGCCCGGAACCGGCGGCTGAGGTGCCCGGCCGACATGTGCACGCCGCGGGCGAGCGCCTCGACGTCCAGCGGCTGCGCGTACTCTCGGTCGATCCGGTCGCGGACGCGGCGCAGCCGTGCGAGCTCACGCAGGTGCTGCGCCGCCGCGGGTCTGCTGGTCACCTGCACTATCGTGCCACGTGGCACTCGAGGTGCCCAGCGTCGCCAGCGTCCGCCCCACTCCGCCCCCGCACTGGCGGGTCTGAGACGCGTCCTAGGTCTCGACGACCCTGAAGCCCGCGATATCGAGGATCGATCCGGTTCGCCGGGGTTCCGGCTCGACGACCACCTCGACGCGTTCGCCGATCTCCAGCGGCTCTTCGCCCGGCTCGACCCGATGGATCAGGACCGCGTCCGCCCCATCGAGACGGACCGCGCCGAGGGTCTGGGGACGCTCGAGCGGCTCGCCCTCGATCCCCAGGAACACGATCGTGAAGGACACAAGCTCGCCGCCGGGACCGACCTCGGTGTCGGCCGAGAGCTCCGAGAAGCATCGCTCGCAGAACAGCCGCGCCGGCACGTAGGTGTACGCGCAGCTCTCGCACCGCGAGCCGAGCAGCACGCCGCGCTCCTTGAGCGCCGTGAAGAACGCGTCGCCGGCGACACCCGGCGTGTAGCGGTGGCGAACGGGCAGGTCCCCCTCCCACCGCCGGATCTCTTCGGGACGCGCGATCTTCTCGAGCATCAGCCGTCGCCCTCTCCCGGGGGACTACCGCTCGCGCGTTCGCGCTCGCTCCTTGAGCCCCCCGGATCCCCCTCCCGTGGTCTGAAGTACGCGATGTCGAGGATCGAGCCGGTGCGCTCGCCCACCGGCTTCCACACGGCTTCCACCTTCATCCCGATCGTGACCTCGTCGGGTTCGACCTCGCCGAGCGTGTGCAGGAACCCGCCGTCCGAGCCGTCGATCGCGATCACGGCGGGGAGCTCGGGCTCACCGAGGGGTTGCATGTCCCACCGCACGTTGCAGATCGAGAACGTCTGCACCACGCCGGTGTTCTCGACCTGCACCCAGGCGTCGGTTCCGCGGAAGTCACGCTCGCAGAACATCCGAGGTGGCACGAGCACCCGATGGCACACGCGGCACTCGCGACCCATGATCTGTCCGTCGCGGAGCCCGTCGAGGAACCGGCCGATCGCGACGCCCGCATCCCAGGCGTAGCGTGCGCCGATCTCGTCCTCGACGGCGCCCGTGGCCGAACGGAACTCGGCGTCCGAGAGCGACGTCGCCGGCGTCGCGGCGGGCGGAGTCTCGAGCTGCGTCGCCGTCGTCGGCGGACCGCCCTCGCGACCCATCACCACGACCGTCCCGACCTGCATGAGGTCGCCCCAGGCCTGCGCGACGCCACGTTCGGGTGTGCCGGGGACCTGGCGGGCGCCCGCCTCGCCACGGAGCTGCCAGAAGAGCTCGGCGATCTTCATGAGGCCGGCGGCCGCGATCGGGTTGCCGACGCCGAGGAGGCCGCCGCTCGGGCACGAGGGCAGATCGCCCTTGCGGTCGAGGACGCCGTCGCGGGCCGCCTCGGGCGCCTTGCCCCTGTCGAACAGCAGCAGGCCCTCGAGGTGGTGCAGCTCCTTGTAGTCGAAGGGGTCGTAGGGCTCGGCGACCTGGATCTGCTTGCGCGGCTCGGTCACGCCGGCCATCCCGTAGGCCATGCGAGCCGCGTTCGCGACGTACTCGGGGAACACGAGATCGCGGTTGGTCCAGTACGCGGTATCGAGGTTCCACCCGACGCCCTGGATCCAGACAGGGTCGCTCGTGATCTGCTTCGCGGCCTCCTCGCTCGCCACCACGATCGCGACGGCGCCGTCGCTGATCGGCGAGACGTCCAGGCGCTGCACCGGCCACGCGAGCGTCTCGGAGGCGAGCACGTCCTCGATCGTGATGTCGGCCCGGCCGAGGAGCGCCGCGGGGTGATCGGCCGCGTTCCGCTTGTTCTTCACCGCGACCGCGGCGATATCGCGCTTGTCGATGCCGTGCACGGTCATGTAGCGGTTCATCTCGAGCGCGAAGATCCAAAGGAGGTTCGGGCCGAGCGGGCGCTCGAGGATGTTGTCGAAGATCGTGAGGAACGCGCCCTGCGGGTGCGGCTGGGTCGAAGACATCTTCTCCTCGGCCACGGCGAGGACGACGTCGGCCATCCCGCTCGCGACCGTGTAGTACGCCTGGATCGCCGTGAACACGCCGCTGCCCCCGCCCACGTACGTCCGGATGAAGGGCCGGCCGAACGCACCCGCCCCGTCCGACAGGTACTCCCCCTTCATGTGCACGCCGTCGAACGCGTCGGGGGCGCTGGTCAGGCACACCGCGTCGATCCGATCGAGCGGGAGCTCGCAGGACGCGAGCGCCTCGCGCGAGGCCTCCCACGCGAGCTCCTTGCCGGTCTCCTGCGCGCGACGGACGAACCTCGTCATCCCCGCGCCCACGACCGCGACCCGCCGGGCCATCTAGCCCTCCTCCGGGACGTACTCGATCAGCTGCATCGAATTGCCGTCGGGGTCGTCGAACGACGCGTAGCGCGCGATGCCCGGCACCTCGCCGAGGTGCTCGTGGAACGCCACGCCGCGCTGCTCGAGCGCGGTCTTCGCGAGGTCGAGGTCGTCCACGCGGAACACGGCGGTGCCACCGTGCGGCACGTTGCCCTCGCTGCGCGCGCCGTGGAGCCCGATGTGGATCGCGCCGGCCTCGAGCTCGGCCCATTCGTCGCCGTGCCGGACCCGCAGCCCAAGCCCGAGCTGCTCCTCGTAGAAGCGCACCGACCGATCCATGTCGGTCACCCAGAACCAGACGTGGTCGAGGGCCTGGAGCTTCATCCGCCGGCCCCCTCGTCGTTCGCGAGGACGACGACCGCGGCCGACGTGGACGGCGCGCTGCGCGCGGACTGCGCGACCGCCACGTACGCCTCGTCGACCTGGCGCTCGCCGGCCTCGTCGCGGAGCTGCTCGACGCATTCCAGCAGCCGAACGAGGCCGTTCGCCTCGAACAGGTTCCCCTGCCCGAGCGAGCCGCCGGAGACGTTCACCGGGAGGTCGCCACCCGGCTCGAGCTCGCCCTCCTCGAGCAGCTGCGCGAGCTCCGACGCCTCGCCCAGCCCGAGCGCCTCCAGGTGCAGCAGCTCCTTGTACGCGAAGGTGTCGTCCACCTCGACCAGGTCGATCTCCTCCTGCGGGTCGGTGATCTCGGCCCGGCGGTACGCGGACTCGGCGGCCTTGGTCACCGGCTCGGTCTCGCCCCACGTCCGGCTCTCGAGGGACGGGCTCCCCGAGGACCAGCCGGCCCCGAGCAGCCACACCGGCCCCTCGGTGAGCTCACGCGCGCGGTCCTCGGCGGCGAGCACGACCACGACGCAGCCGTCGGCGCGTTCGGCGACCTCGAGCGCCTTCAGCGGCCACGCGACGGGACTCGAGTCGTCCACGTCGTCGGCGGTGAGGTCGGCCGGATAGGCGGCGCGCGGGTTGTCGAGCGCGTTCGAGCGGTTCTTGGCGGCGACGATCGAGCAGTGCTCCTCGGACAGCCCGGCACGTTCGAGGAACGCGTTCATGTCGAGCCCGGCGATCGCGAGCGTCGGGAAGCGCAGCGGGCGGTTCAGCACCGGGTCGAGCGCGAAAGCCTCGATCGCGCCGAGCGTTCGGACGTCCGAGACCTTGCTGTGCGCCTCGACGGCGACGATCGATGCGAGGCCCGAGCGGATCAGCATCATCCCCGTCGCCACGCCGAACAGCCCGTCCCCGGCGACCGTCTGTACGGGCCGCTGCATCGCGCCGAGCTGGTCGGGCACGTACTCGTCGAAGATCGACGTGCCCTCGAGGAGGTCCTCCGAGCAGCAGACGAACGAGTCGATCTCCGTGCGCGGCTCTACGCCGGCGTCGTGGTAGGCGCGCTGCGCCGCCTCGAACATCAGCTCCTTGTAGGAGACCCCGGCGGTGACGGGCGCGAACCCCGCGTGTCCCACGCCGACCACCGCGACCCTCGGCTCCACGGAGGCGATTGTCCCATCCGAGCCGCGGACCCCGCTCGCCGGAGCGGGAGCCTCAGAGCTCCTCGAGTTCCCTGCGGAACTCGGCCTCCTCGTCGAACTCGCGACGCTCCTCGCCGAGGAACATCAGCACGCAGCCCGCCCATGCGATGGCGAACCCGATCCCGATGTTGAACAACCCGCCGATCTCGAGGATCCCGAGCGTCATCACGACGTAGCCGACGGCAACCAGGACGTACCCGACGATCTCGATCTTCGTCGCCGGTGGTGTCCGCGCTACCGATCGGTTCAGGGTGTCCATGCCGTCGTCTCGCTGTCGATCGGGTCCCTGAGTCTACCCCTCGAGGATCTTCTTCTTCTGGCTCTGGAACTCGTCCTCCGTGAGCACGCCCTTGTTCCGCAGCTCGGCCAGGCGCTCGAGCTCGCCCGTCGTGGAGGCGGAGGCCGGCGACATGGCGGGCGTCGTCGCACCGGATGTGGGCGGGGGGGCCGGCACCGCGGGCGCCGAGTCGCGCCCGACCCCTCGGTACATCCGGTCAATGTTCAGCTCGCCCTGCTGGTAGATCGTCTTCTGGACGTGCTCGGGGTTGCGGATGTCGCCGAACACCTCGCGTCCGAACTCGCTGGCCGAGCTGATGATGAGGTCGCCGGCGCCGATGATCCGCTCGAACACCCCCTGGTGGAAGCGCACGTCGTTGATCGCCTCGAGCGGGATCTCCATCGAGCGCTTCGCGATCCACCCCTCGCGGTGGATGATCCGGTCGGTCGTCACGACGAAGTACGACGTCACCCACGCGACGAACTTGCGGACCGGGAACCAGATCAGGACGAAGATCGCGATCGCGGTCGCGCCCCAGAACGTGACGTCGCGGCCCGCGCCGCTGTCGGGGCCGTACGACACCGCGAGGAACCACCCGGCGATCACGAGGATCGTGACGATCGCCGGCATCACCAAGGCGATCCAGTGCGGCCGCAGCTCGAGGACCAGCTGCTCGTTCTCGATCAGGAGCTTGCGGGGGAACGGCATGAGCGCATCCTACTCCAGGTGCTCGACCTCTCCGAACCGCACGACCTCGTCGCCCGCCGTCGTTCGCACGACCAGGCCGCCACGCTCGTCCAGGTCCACGGCCTCGCCCTCGACGATCGCCCCGGCCGCCGTCGTGGCCCGGACGCGAGTCCCCAGCGTCGCGCACACCTCCCGGTAGGCGGCGATCACGCTCCCCGCGAACGCCGGGTGCGCGGGCTCGTACCCGCGGACGAACGCGGACAGGAACGTCTCGAGCAGCTCGTCGTCCTCGGCCTCGACCGCTCCGGCCTCGGGAACGCCGGGGGGCGGGGCGCCGAGGTTCACGCCGACGCCGATCACGACGTGCTCGAAGCGGACGCCGTCGAGGCGGGACTCCGCCAGGATCCCCCCGGCCTTGCGACCGGCCACCAGGAGGTCGTTCGGCCACTTGCACGCGGCGCGCTGGTCGGCGAGCTCGAAGCATGCCTGCGCCATCGCGGTGCCGGCGAGGAGCGTGAGCAGCCCCCCCGAGGCAGGATCGAGCTCCGGTCGCAGCACGAACGAGAACATCAGCGCCCGACCGGGCCGGTCGAGCCACGTGCGCCCCAGGCGGCCACGGCCCTCGGTCTGATGGCCGGCGGCGACGAGGGTCCACTCGGGCGCGCCTGCGGCCGCCAGCTCGAGGGCCGTCGCCTGGGTCGAGGCAGTAACCTCGTCGTACCGCACGGGTGCACGCAGACCCACGCGTTCGAGCGCCCGGACCAGGGCGTCTTCGGACAGCACCAGACGTTTGACTCCCGTTCGGGGGTACCCGATTGTTCGGTGGGTACCGGGTTCCGCGGACCCTCGGGAGGCCGACGGTCCGATCGAGCAAGCATGACGGAGCGGAGCGCGTGGCGAAACCTCGCATCCTGATCGCGAACCGCGGCGAGATCGCGGTCCGCATCATCCGAACGGTCCGGGAGCTCGGCTATACGTCGATCGCCGTCTACAGCGACGCCGACCGCGACGCGCTGCATGTCGAGATGGCCGACCAGGCCCACCGGATCGGCCCGGCGCTGGCCGCCGACTCGTACCTGTCGATCGGCGCGATCCTGGAAGCCGCATCGCGGGCGAAGGCGACCATGATCCACCCGGGCTACGGGTTCCTGTCCGAGCGGGCGCACTTCGCGAGCGCGGTCGCGGACTCGGGCTTCACGTTCGTCGGGCCCCCGGCCGAGGCGATCGAGATGATGGGCGACAAGTCGGCCGCCCGTCGAGCGGCCGACCGCGTGGGCGTACCGATCGTCCCGGGCACGCCCGAACCCGTCACGCTCGATCAGGCGCCGGCCGAGGCCGAACGGATCGGGTTCCCCCTCCTGGTCAAGGCCGCGTTCGGCGGCGGGGGCAAGGGCATGCAGATCGTGCGAAAGCCCGAGGAGCTCGAGAGCGCCCTCGCCCGGGCGACACGGGAGGCGCAGGCGTACTTCGGCCGCCCCGACGTGTTCCTCGAGCGATACATCGACCGCGCGCACCACGTCGAGGCGCAGGTGTTCGCGGACACCAGAGGGAACGTGTTCTTCCTCGGCGAACGCGACTGCTCGGTCCAGCGGCGCCACCAGAAGCTGATCGAGGAGACGCCTTCGCCGGTGGTCGACGCCGACCTGCGGTCGCGGATCGGCGAGGCCGCGATGGCGCTCGCCAAGGAGGCCGGCTACGTGAACGCCGGCACCGTCGAATGCATCCTCGACGAGGACGGCAGCTTCTACTTCCTGGAGATGAACACGCGGCTGCAGGTCGAGCACACGGTGACCGAGATGGTGACCGGCCTCGACCTGGTGGCCCTCCAGATCCGCGTCGCGCTCGGCGAGAAGCTCGACCTCTCGGACGTGAGGCCGACGGGACACGCGATCCAGTGCCGGATCAACGCGGAGGACCCGGCCCGCAATTTCCTGCCGGGGCCTGGCCGCGTCACCGCGTATCGAGAGCCGTCCGGGCCGTTCGTGAGGGTGGACTCGGCCGTGCGCGCAGGGCGGGAGATCCCGGCCGACTACGACTCGATGTTCGCCAAGGTCATCGTCTCGGCGGAGAACCGCGTCCGAGCGATCGCGCGGATGAACCGAGCGCTGTCCGAGTTCCAGGTCGAGGGCGTCCCGACGACGATCCCGCTGCACCGGTGGATCCTCGGCACGCGCGCGTTCTCCAAGTCGACGCACTCGACGACGTGGCTCGAGAAGGCGCTGCGCGACGCCGAGCTCCCCGAGGCCGGCACGCCGGCGCCGCCGCCGTCCGACACCCGGCAGCCGGTCCCGGCCGAGCTCCTGCTCGAGGTCGATGGGCGCCGGGTGCCCGTCCGGATCTTCGACCAGCGGCGCGACACCGCCCCGAAGGTGCCCTCGCGTCACTCGGCCCACGGCGGCGACCACGTGCACAGCGTCATCGCGGCGCCGATGCAGGGCACGATCCTGCGGGTGCTCGTCGAGCCCGGCCAGGAGATCCAGGCGGGCGACGTCGTCTGCATCCTCGAGGCGATGAAGATGGAGAACGCGATCCCGGCCCCGCGCGAGGGCGTCGTCACCGAGATCCCGGTGCAGGCGGGGCAGAACGTCCAGCCCGGGGATCCGCTCGTCGAGCTGGACTGAGGCGATCCGCCCCGCGCGCTACGACGCCGGGACCCCCCACGAATCCCGGCCGGTGATCCGGAACGAGGCGTCGCGGATCTTGTAGGAACGATTGATCGATATCAGCAGCGCGGTGAGCGGCTCCAGCGTTCGCGCTTGCGTGAGGTCGCCGGCGTCCACCCAGCGTAGGTTCGGGATCTGGTCGACCAGGCCGCCGACGACAGCCTTCGCCTCCGTGTCGGTCCCGCAGACCAGGACGTCGCTCTCCATCTCATGCTCGAGGTTCTGCAGCGCCTCCCCCGAAACCGTGTGGAACGCGCCCACCATCCGAACGGGGTGCACCTGCTCCAGGATCGCCTTGGCCTGCTCGGCGGCCGAGCCGTGCCACGGCCGGACCACCTGCCACGCTCGCCCGCCCACCGCTGTCGCGAGCGGACTCGTGCAGTCCACGACGATCGCGTCCGCCTTCACGTGGTCCTTGATCGAGCGGTAGATCTCGGCCTGGCCGCCGAACGGCACGGTCACGATGACGACATCCGCGGTCGCCGCCTCCTCGTTGGCCGCGCCACCGACGCTCGCGCCTGCGCCGAGCATCTCGCGGGCCGTGTCCGCGACGGCCGAACCCTTCTCGGCGATCCGCGAGCCGATCGTGACGTGGTGCCCGGCCCTCGCCAGCCGCAGCGTCAGGCCGAACCCCTCGTCGCCGGTCCCGCCGATGATCGAGATGTCCATGGCGGCAGAGCCTACCCTGCACCGCGATGGGCCAGTCCCTCACCTACGTCACCGAGCTCGCGGTCGGGCTCGGCTGCGTGGTCGCGGCCGTTGCGACGGCTCGCAGCCGGCGCCTGCGGTGGCTCGCGCTCGTCCTCGCCGTCGCCGGCGCCGCGGCGATCGTGCACGCGATCGTCGAGCTCGCGACCGAGTGAAGCGGCCGCGAGCCAGACTCGGACCGGGTCAGCGAGGGTGGTACTCGCCGAACACGCCGCGGAGCACGTCGGAGACCTCGCCGAGGGTCGCCCGCGCGCGCAGGGCGACCTTCATGGGTGGGAGCAGGTTGGCGGTGCCGCGGGCCGCCGTCTCGACCTCCTCGAGCGCCCGGTCCACCGCACCCCGATCACGAGAGGCTCGGAGCGCCCGGAGCCGCTCGACCTGCCTCACGACCTCCTCGTGGCCGATCGTCTGGATCCGGACCGGTTGCTCCTCGGGGTCCTCGAACCCGTTCACCCCGACGACCACCCGTTCTCCGGACTCGATCCCCCGCTGGATCCGGAACGCGGCCTCGGCGATCTCGTCCTGATAGAAGCCGGCCTCGATCGCCTCGACCGCGCCCCCCATCCGATCGATCCTGTCGAGGTAGTCCCACGCGCGTGCCTCGACCTCGTTCGTGAGCGACTCGACGTAGTACGACCCCCCGATGGGATCCACGGTATGCGTGACCCCCGTCTCGTGCCCGATCACCTGCTGGGTCCGAAGAGCGATCTTCGCGGCCTGCTCCGTCGGCAGCGCGAGGGCCTCGTCGAACGAGTTCGTGTGCAGCGACTGCGTCCCGCCGAGGACCGCGGCGAGCGCCTCGAGCGCGGTCCGCACGATGTTGTTCTGCGGCTGCTGGGCGGTGAGCGTCGCGCCGCCCGTCTGCGTGTGGAACCGCAACATCAGGCTCCTCGGGTCCTTCGCGCCGAACCGCTCGGCCATGATCGCGGCCCACATCCGGCGGGCGGCCCGGAACTTGGCGATCTCCTCGAAGAAGTTCATGTGACACGCGAAGAAGAAGGAGACCCGCGGCGCGAACCCGTCCACCTCCAGCCCGGCGTCGATCGCCGCCTCCACATAGGCGATGCCGTCCGCGAGGGTGAAGGCCACCTCCTGCACCGCGGTCGCGCCGGCCTCGCGCATGTGGTAGCCGCTCACCGAGATCGTGTTCCATCGTGGGATCGTCCGGCCGCAGTACGCGAACAGATCGGTGATCAGGCGCATCGAGGGCCTCGGCGGGTAGATGTAGGTCCCGCGGGCGGCGTACTCCTTCAGCAGGTCGTTCTGCACGGTCCCGTTCAGCGCCGACGCCTCGATCCCCCGCTCCTCGGCCACGAGCTCGTACAGCAGGAGCAGGATCGGCGCGGTCGCGTTGATCGTCATCGACGTCGAGACCGCGTCGAGCGGGATCCGGTCCAGCAACCGGAACATGTCCTCGATCGAGTCGATCGCGACGCCGGTCTTGCCCACCTCGCCCTCGGCCCGAGGGTGGTCCGAGTCCAACCCCATCTGCGTCGGCAGGTCGAACGCGACCGAGAGCCCCGTCTGCCCGTGATCGAGCAGGTATCGGAACCGCTGGTTGGTCTCCTCGGCCGTGGCCATCCCGGCGTACTGGCGCATCGTCCACAGGCGGCCGAGGTACATCGACGGGTAGACGCCGCGGGTGAAAGGCGGTTCGCCGGGGAGGCCGAGGTCCCGTTCGGGGTCGAAGCCGCCGAGATCGTCCGGCTCGTAGACGGGCTCGAGGTCGATCCCGGAGTCCGTCGACCGTGGTCCGACGTCGCTCATCGCGGACCCAGGGTAGCCGGTAGGCTCGGGACCGTGGACATCGTCGATCCGCGCATCGAGGACTACATGCGCTCGCTGCTCACCCGCTACGACGAGCCCGTCCTGCTCGAGATGGAGGCGGAGGGCAAGGAGCGCGACTTCCCGATCATCGGCCGCCTCGTCGGGGTCACGGTCGAGCTGCTCGCTCGCTCGATCGGCGCGGAGCGGGTGTTCGAGCTCGGATCGGGGTTCGGGTACTCGGCCTACTGGTTCGCGCGGGCGGTGGGGCCCGGCGGCGAGGTCCACGCGACGGACGGCGACCCGGCGAACGAGTCGAAGGCGCTCGACTACCTCTCGCGCGCTGGCCTGGCGGACACGATCCGCTGGCACGTCGGCGACGCGGTCGAGAACCTCGCCGCCGTCGAGGGCGAGTTCGACGTCGTCTACAACGACATCGACAAGGTCGGCTACCCGAACGCGTGGCGCGCAGCACGCGAACGGATCCGCGTCGGTGGGCTGTACCTCTGCGACAACGTGCTGTGGTCCGGCGCGGTCGCCGACCCGGCGGGCGATCACGGACGGGACGCGAAGACCACGAACGCGATCCTGGAGCACAACCGCATGATCGCGGACGACGAGCGCTTCGCCTCCTCGATCGTCCCGACCCGCGACGGCGTGTTCGTCGCCCTTCGCGTGGCGTAGACTCCGCGCGGCTCCGGGCGGGCGTTCGGCGGAGCCGCGTCTAGGCTAGGTGTTCGAGGGCTTGATGGCGAAGCGGAAGTCCGACGTCGGGACCCTGTACAAGGGCAGTCCGGGACAGTGGTCCTGGCTGCTGCACCGCATCACCGGCGTCGCCGTGATCCTGTTCCTGTTCGCGCACGTGGTGGACACGGCCGTGGTCGGGTGGGGTCCGGAGGCCTACAACCGCGTCGTCGGCGTCTACCACAACTGGGTGGTCAGGCTGCTCGAGCTCGGGTTGGTCGCCGCCGTGCTGTACCACGCGATCAACGGCGTGAAGATCATGGTCTTCGACTTCTGGCCGTCGAGCGCACGCCACATGAAGGGGATCGCGCTCGCCTCGACGATCATCTTCGTCCTCAGCATGATCCCGATCACGATCATCATGGGCCACGGGATCCTGGACTCCGCGGGGGTCTTCTGATGTCCGTCGAGGCACCCGAGCGCCCGACGCCGTCCCCACGCGGCGGGTCCCCGGGCATCCGGGGCCGCGACCGCCCCGTCGGCGGCTTCGAGCTGTGGTCCTGGCTGTTCATGCGGATCAGCGGGCTCGTGCTGCTGATCCTCGCCGTCGGGCACGTCCTGATCATGCACGTGTGGGACGACGGGGTGGACCGCGTGAACTTCGGCTTCGTCGCCGCGCGGTGGCAGAGCCCGTTCTGGCGGACCTGGGACTGGGCGCTCCTTGTCCTCGCGCTGATCCACGGGATCAACGGGTTGCGCATCATCGTGCAGGACTACGTCCGGTGGCCCGCCGTCCGGTTCGCCGTCGACATGGCCTTCTTCGTGATCGGGTTCGCGCTGTTCGTCCTCGGCACGGTCGTCGTGTTCACGTTCGACCCGAGCCAATGGCCGGGCACCGTCTAGCGATGACGACCTTCCACACGTACGACGCGGTGATCGTCGGCGCCGGGGGCGCCGGCCTGCGGGCGGCGATCGAGGCGTCGGACCGGGTGAAGACCGCCGTGATCTCGAAGCTGTACCCCACACGCTCGCATACCGGGACCGCGCAGGGAGGCGTCTGCGCCGCGCTCGGGAACGTCGAGGAGGACTCGCCCGAGTGGCACGCGTTCGACACGGTCAAGGGCGGCGACTACCTGGTCGACCAGCCCGCGGCGCAGCTGATGTGCGAGGAGGCGGTCGACGCGATCTACCAGCTCGAGCATTGGGGGCTGCCGTTCAACCGCACGCCGGAGGGCAAGATCGACCAGCGGCGGTTCGGCGGGCACACGCGCAACCACGGGGAGGCCCCCGTCAAGCGCGCGTGCTTCGCGGCGGACCGGACGGGTCACATGATCCTGCAGACGCTGTACCAGCAGTGCGTGAAGCGCAACGTGAGGTTCTTCAACGAGTTCTATGTGCTCGACCAGCTGATGGCCGAGGGCGCGTGCGCCGGGGTCGTCGCGTACGAGCTGGCGACGGGCGAGATCCACGTGTTCCGCTCCAAGGCCGTCCTGTACGCGACCGGCGGGTACGGACGGATGTTCAAGGTCTCCTCGAACGCCCACACGCTGACCGGCGACGGCCCCGCGGTGCTGTTCCGCAGGGGGCTGCCGCTCGAGGACATGGAGTTCTTCCAGTTCCACCCGACCGGCGTGTACAAGATGGGCATCCTGCTCTCGGAGGCGGTCCGCGGCGAGGGCGGCATCCTGCTGAACCGCGAGGGCGAGCGCTTCATGGAGCGATACGCCCCAACGGTCAAGGACCTCGCCCCGCGCGACATGGTGAGCCGCGCGATCTTCCAGGAGATCAAGGAGGGCCGCGGCGACGGCCCCAACCGCGACGCCGTGTGGCTCGACGTGCGGCACCTGCCGCGCGACGTGATCGAGGAGAAGCTGCCCGACGTGACCGAGTTCGCCCGGGTGTACCTCGGTGTCGAGCCGACCACCGAGCTCGTCCCGATCCAGCCGACCGCGCACTACGCGATGGGCGGCATCCCCACCAACGTCGACGGGCAGGTCGTCGTCGGCGAGGACGAGACGCCGGTCCCCGGCCTGTACGCCGCGGGCGAGTGCGCGTGTGTTTCGGTGCACGGTGCGAACCGCCTGGGGACGAACTCCCTGCTCGACATCGTCGTGTTCGGCCGCCGCGGCGGCGCGCACGCCGCCGGGTTCTGCGTGGACGCCGACCTGCCCGAGCTCCCCGAGCGCCCCGAGGGCTCGGTCCGCGACATGGTCGACGGCCTGTTGAACCGCCCGGAGGGCGCGAACGCCGCGGACATCCGGGGCGAGCTCCAGGACTCGATGCAGGATCTCGCGTTCGTGGTCCGGACCGAGGAGAGCCTGCGGAAGATGCACGAGATCCTGGGGAGCCTGCGCGAGCGCTTCGAGCGCGTCTACGTGCAGGACACCGGCTCGATGTTCAACACCGAGCTGATGGAGGTCGTCGAGCTCGGGTTCCTGCTCGAGTGCGCCGACGCGCTGGTGGCGGCGGCCCTCGCCCGCGACGAGAGCCGCGGAGGCCATTACCGGGAGGACCACCCGCTGCGCGACGACGCGAGCTGGCTCAAACACTCGCTCGCGTACCGTGAGGACGACGGTTCGATCCGGCTCGAGCACAAGCCGGTCAAGCTGGGACCCTACGTGCCAATGGAACGGAAGTACTGATGGCCGCCACCGCACCCGAAGGCCTGGGCGAGATCCTCGAGGACTCGGACCTGCGCGCCGCAGGAGCGGCGCACAGGGTCACGCTCACGCTCAAGATCCGCCGCTACAACCCGGAGCTCCGCGGCGAGGAGTCGTGGTGGGACGAATTCGAGATCCAGACCGACCCCGACGACCGGCTGCTCGACGCGCTGCACCAGGTCAAGTGGTACCACGACGGAACGCTGGCGCTCCGGCGTTCGTGCGCGCACGGCATCTGCGGCTCGGACGCGATGATGATCGACGGCAAGAACGCGCTCGCGTGCAAGGTCATCGTTCGCGACGTCGCACCGAAGGTGACGGTCGAGCCGATACGCGGCCTGCCGGTCCTCAAGGACCTCATCGTCGACATGGAGCCGTTCTTCGCCGGCTACCGTTCGGTCCTGCCGTACCTGATCAACGACTCGGGCGAGCCCGACACCGAACGCCTCCAGTCGCCCGAGGAGCGTCACCGGTTCGACGACACGACCAAGTGCATCCTGTGTGCCGCGTGTACGACCTCCTGCCCGATCTTCTGGGGCGACGAGGAGTACGTCGGCCCCGCGGCGATCGTGAACGCCCACCGGTTCGTCTACGACTCGCGAGACGAGGCCGGCAAGGAGCGCCTGAAGATCCTGTCGGAGAAGACCGGCGTGTTCCGCTGTCGGACGACGTTCAACTGCACGGACGCGTGCCCCAGGGGCATCGAGGTCACGAAGGCGATCCAGGAGGTGAAGCGCTCGATCCTGTTCGACCGCTTCTGACACGCCGGCCGCCACATCCTCGATCGCTCGACGCGAACGCTCGATAGGGTTCGGCCGTGGCGCACCTGGTAACCCTCATCCCCGGCGACGGCATCGGGCCCGAGGTCTCCGAGGCGACCCGGCGCGTGCTCGACTCCACGGGCGTCCCGATCGAGTGGGTGGTCGAGGAGGCAGGCGCCGACGTCCTGGCGCGCGAGGGTGCCACGCTCCCCGGACGGGTCCTCGACAAGATCCGCGACTCGCGTGTGGCGATCAAGGGGCCGATCACCACGCCGGTCGGGTCGGGGTTCCGAAGCGTGAACGTCGAGCTCCGGCAGGCGCTCGACCTGTTCGCGGCGGTGCGGCCCTCGCGCTCGCTCGCGGGGTTGCCGACGCGGCACCCGGACGTCGACCTCGTCGTGATCCGCGAGAACACCGAGGACCTGTACCAGGGCATCGAGTTCGAGCGGGGGACGCCCGGGGCCCGGGAGCTCCGCGACGAGCTCCTGCGGCTTTCGGGGCGCGAGCTGCGCGAAGACTCCGGGTTCACCGTGAAGCCGATCTCGGTGACCGGCACGCGGCGGATCGTCCGGTTCGCGCTCGAGTTCGTGGGGGCGCACGGACGGCGTAAGGTCACGCTCGGGCACAAGGCGAACATCATGCGGTTCTCCGACGGGTTGTTCCTGTCGATCGGGCAGATCGAGGCCGAGGGGCATCCGGAGGTCTGGTTCGAGGAGATGGAGATCGATCAGCTCTCGATGCGGCTGGTGCGCGAACCCACGGCGTTCGACGTCCTGCTGCTGCCGAACCTGTACGGTGACATCATCTCGGACCTGTGCGCCGGGCTGGTCGGGGGGCTCGGGCTCGCGGCCGGCGCGAACCTCGGGTGGGAGTACGCGGTGTTCGAGCCCGTGCACGGCAGCGCCCCGGACATCGCCGGCAGGGGCATCGCGAACCCGATCGCGATGATCCTGTCGGGAGCGATGCTGCTCCGCCACCTGCACGAGGCCGCCGCGGCGACCGCCGTCGAACGCGCGGTCGACCGGGTGCTCGAGCGCGGCCAGGCCCGCACGCCCGACCTCGGCGGCACCTCGTCGACCGACGAGGTCGCGGCGGCGATCGAGGAGACGCTGCGCGGATGAGCGGGCGCGTCGTTCGCCGAAGGACCGATGTCCTCGTCGCGCTCGCGGGGCTCGCGTTGTTCGTCCCGTGCGCGGTCATCGCCTCGGACGGCACGGTCGGGCCCGTGGAGCTCGCGGTGTTCCACGCGATCAACGGGCTGCCCGAGGCGCTGTCGCCGGTCATGCAGTGGGTGCAGTGGCTGGGCGTCCTCGCGGTCGGCCCGATCGTCGCCCTCGGGGCGGCCCTGTTCCGTCGGTGGCGCCTCGCGATCGCCTGCCTGCTGGTCACGGCCGAGAAGCTCGTGTTCGAGCGGATCGTCTGGCAGCTCGTCGAGCGCTCCCGCCCGGGCAAGACCATCGCGGACGCGATCGTCCGCGGGGACACCCCGTCGGCCGGGGCCTCGTTCGTCTCCGGCCACGTGGTCCTGCTCACGGGGCTCGCATGCGTCCTCACGCCGTACCTGCGCGGCGCCTGGCGGGTGGTCCCGTGGGCGGTCGTCGCGCTGGTCGCGTTCGCCCGGGTCTACCTGGGGGCGCACGCGCCGCTCGACGTGCTCGGCGGGTTCGGGCTCGGTCTCGTGGTGGGGAGCACCGCGAACGTCATCGTGGGACTGAGCCCGCGGGCGGGCGGTGTGGTCGACCACGACGGGGCGCGATACAACTAGGGACGGATGGAGGTGTCGGCATGGACGCCAGCGGCATCAACGCGAAGGCCGGCGACCGGATCGAGGTCGAATCCGAGTCCGTGGGGACGCCCACCCGAGAGGGGAAGATCCTCGAGGTGATGCAGGGCGAGCTCTCGGTCCGGTACCGGATCCGGTGGCACGACGGGCACGAGTCCGTCTTCACCCCGAGCGGAGGCACCGCCCGGATCATCCCGAAGCGGGCGAGGTCGGCGAAGAAGAGGTAATCAGTTCGGGTGCGCGTGGTGTCCGGAGCCCCGACCGGGCTCCCCGGGTGGGAGTTGTCAGCAGCCGGGTTCGCCGTGATGGCCGCAGCACTGCGCGCGCGAGAACGTCGCATGCAGGCGGTTGCGGAAGGTGAGCCGAAGCTTGGTCGTCACCGGCGCGTCGTACTCGTGCCAGTTGGTGAAGAAGTTCCGAGCATGCACCCGGACCTCGTGGAGGAACCGGCGCATCAACCCCCGCCGTTCTTGCCCGCCCACTCGTCGGTCGGGACGCGAAGCGCCTCCGGGAGCAGGTCGTTCTTGCGCCAGGGCTTGATCGTCTCGGCGTAGAAGTCGCGTCCGCGACAGTCGTTCACGACCCAGACCGGAAAGTCCTCGAGCTCCATCCGCCGGATCGCCTCGGTCTGCAGATCCTCGAACGCGATGACCTCCTGCCCCCGAACCGTGAGCGCCGACAACGCGCCGCCGCCGCCCAGCGCCGCCATGTAGACGGCGGTGTGCTTCTCGAGTTCGGCCCGGATCGCGGGGCCGCGCCCGCCCTTGCCCACGATGCCCTTCAGGCCCAGCTCGAGCAGCCGCGGCGTCCACTTGTCCATCCGGCTCGCCGTGGTCGGGCCGGCCGAGCCCGTAACGTTCCCAGGCCGCTCGGGGGTAGGACCGACGTAGTAGACGATCTGGCCCGCGATATCGAACGGGAGCTCCTCGCCCCGGTCGAGCATCTCGACCATCCGCTTGTGCGCGGCGTCGCGTGCCGCGTAGACCGTCCCGTTCACCAGGACGACGTCGCCGATCTCGAGCGCGCGGACGTCGTCGTCGGACAGCGGCGCGGAGATACGCTTGCGACCGTCGTCCAGGACCTCGACCGACATCGCTAGATCACCGTCGAACCCGTTCGATGCGCGTGGCACTCGATGTTGACGGCGACGGGCAGGGACGCGATGTGGGTCGGCATCGTCTCGACGTGGACGGCGAGCACCGTCTGCGTGCCGCCGAGCGCCTCCGGTCCGAGCCCGAGCGCGTTGCACTTCTCGTACAGCTCGGCCTCGAGCTCGGCGATCCGGGGATCGGGGTTGGGTTGGCCGACCTTGCGCATCAGCGCCCGCTTGGCGATCACGGCCGACATCTCGAAGTTCCCACCGATGCCGACCCCGACGATCCCGGGCGGGCAGGCGTTCGGGCCGGACTCGGCCACGGCCTGCAGGACGAACTCCTTGGCCCCCTCGAGCCCGTCGGCGGGCTTGAGCATCGCGTGCTTGCCCATGTTCTCCGAGCCGGCTCCCTTCGCGTCCACCTGGATCCGGACCTGGTCGCCGGGGACGATGCGCGTGTGGATGAACGCGGGCGTGTTGTCGCCGGTGTTCCTGCGGTCGAACAGCGGGTCTCGGACGATCGAACCGCGGAGGTACCCGTCCGCATACCCCTGCCGAACGCCCTCGTTGACCGCGTCGTACAGGTCGGTGCCGGTGACGTGCACGTCCTGGCCGAGGTCGAGGAAGATCACCGTGTACCCCGTGTCCTGGCAGTAGGGGTACTCACCCTCGGCGGCGAGCTCCTGATTGCGGATCAGCAGGTCGAGCACCTGCCTTCCGAGCGGCGACTCCTCGAGCTCGCGGGCTCGCTTGACCAGCCGGACCATCTCTTCGGGGACCCTGTAGTTGATCTCGATGCACAGGTCCCGGACGACGCGAGTGATCTCCGCCGCATCGATCTCGCGTGGTTCCGCCATCACCACGCCATGCTAACCGCGGTGCTTTCGGGCGTCCGGTGGGGGTGAGAGGATGCCGCGATGGCCTCGGAGATCACGTCGATGGCTCGCCCCACCGGCCTTCGGCTCGCCGGGACGGCGTGCGTCGCCCTCGGTGCGATCGCCGCCGGCGTGGGGGCGACGCGCGAGTGGGCCGCCATCGGGTTCACGGCCGACGTCGAACACGCGGCCGACGTCCCGGTCCACGGGATCGACGTGTGGGAGGGCAAGGTCGTGCTGTTCGCGGCCGTGGCCGCGCTCCTCGTGATGCTCGCGATGCGGATCTCGGGCTCCCGAAGTAGCCGGCGCGGTCTCGCGATCGCCCTGATCGTCCTCGGGGCGCTCTGCTTCGCGCTGCCGGTCGCGGACGCGGTCCGCGCGAAGGACCGTTTCGGCGGCGTCGAGGGCGTCGACCGGCTGGCGCGGACGCTCTCGGTGCAGCTCGGGCTCCCCGAAGAGGTGGTGCGCGAGCGGCTCGCCGACCTGCTCGACCAGGGCCTGCGCGTCGAGATCTCCCCGGGACTGTGGATCACCGCCACCGGCGGCGTCCTGCTCGTGGCCGGCGGCGTCCTCGGTCTCGGGTGGGCGCGTCGCGGTGATGCGAACGGGACCGTCGCGGTCGACGCCGGCGCGACCGGCCCCAACGAAGTCGCCGGCTAGAGCGTCGCGAGGTCCGCGCACTTCGCGCGGATGCCTTCGGCGGCCGCCCGGAGCGCCGCCAGCTCGTCGTCGTTCAGGTCGAGCTCGACGATCTCGGACACGCCCGTGCCCGAGAGCCTCACGGGCACGCCGACGTAGACCCCGTCGATGCCGTACTGGCCCGTGCACCACGCGCAGACGGGCAGCGGCTCGTCGTTCCTGCCGGCGATCGCCTCGACCATCCGCGCGGCCGAGGCCGACGGGGCGTAGTACGCGCTCCCCTTCTTCAGCAGCCCCACGATCTCGGCGCCGGCGTCGCGCGTCCGCGCGTACAGGCGCTCGAGCGTCGCGTCGTCGACCAGCTCGGTGAGCGGCTTCCCGTCGACGGTCGCGTGGCGGGGCAGCGGCACCATCGACTCGCCGTGGGAGCCGAGCGTCATGGCCTCGACGACGAGCGGCGACACGCCGAGCTCCCCAGCGATGAACGCCCGCAGGCGCGCCGAGTCGAGCACCCCCGCCATCCCCATGACGCGTTCCTTCGGGGATCCGGAGACGTCGGCCGCGAGGAAGGTCATCTCGTCGAGCGGGTTCGTCACGACGATGATGATCGCGTTCGGCGAGCTCGGGACGAAGCGCTCGACCACCTCGCGCACGATCCCGGCGTTCTTGCCGAGCAGGTCCATCCGGCTCATCCCGGGCTGACGGGGGAACCCTGCGGTGATCACGACGACGTCGGAGCCCGCCGTGTCCGCGTAGTCGTTGGTGCCGATCACGTTGGGCTCGAACCCGACGACCGAGGCCGACTGACGCAGGTCGAGCGCGAGCCCCTGAGGGAGGCCTTCGACGATGTCGATCAGCACGACCTCGGCGACCCCGCGTTCGACCAGCCGCATCGCGGTGGTCTGTCCGACGAACCCGCTGCCGACGACGGTGACGCGCATGGATGGACTCCCTGGCTCGGGAAGTCCCAATCCTATCGACGAGGCTCCCGGCCCCGCGGGACCGTCCGGCGCGAGCGGCGGAGGAGGTGGACCCGGCTACTCGCGGCGGCTGGTGAGGTACGCGCCCGCGAGCACGAGGCCGGTACCGACGAGCGAGATCGCCGCGATCGTCTCGTCGCGGAAGATCACGCCGAGCGCGATCGCCACCACCGGCAGGAAGTAGATCGCGACGGACCCTCGGGTCGCTCCGACCCTCCCCACCAGCGTGGTCATGGCGACGAACGCCCACCCCGTCCCGAAGAACCCGAGCGCCACCACGGCCAGGGCGCTCGACCAGGCGAACTCCGAGTCCGGCAACGACACGAGCGCGGCCGGCGCGAGCAGCACGAGCGCGACCAGCTGCGCTCGCAGGAGCACCGGGAGCGCCCCGTAGCGCTGCTGGAGCGGCACGGCGATGTTCACCGCGACCCCGTAGCACAGGACCGCCAGGAGGACGAGCGAGGCCCCGAGCGCGGTCGCGTCCGCGTCGCGCGTTGCCGGCCAGAGCACGCCGACGACGCCGAGGAAGCCGACGGCGATCCCGATCAGTTGCCGGCTCGCCGGCAGCCGGCGCAGCAGGATCGCGGCCGTGACCGCCGCGAAGATCGGCACGGCTCCGTTGAGCATGCCCGCGAGCGACGAGTCGATCCACTGCTGACCGATCGGGAACAGCAGCAGCGGTGCGGCCATCCAGACCGCCCCGAGCAGCGCCACCCGTGGCAGGTCGCTGCGTTCGACGGGCAGATGGGACCCCCGCAGCAGCGAGAGCGTGAGCGCGCCGACGGCCACCCGCCCGAACGCCACCACCCCCGGCCCGAAGTGCTCGAGGCCGATCTCGATGAACAGGAACGACGAGCCCCACATCGCCGCGATCGCGGCCAGGAGCCCCCACTCCTGCGGCCCGAACGCCTCCCGCCTGGTCCCCTGGGCGGTCTCGATCAGGGGGCGTCTGCCGCTCATGTCGGCCTTCTGCCTGCCCCTGTGGCCTCCCACCTGCAGCCTCCTGCTCGTCCGAACCCTCCGGGGCCCGTCAGCCTTCCCAACGCTCCACCGGACCTCATCGTGAGAGCAGGTTCTCCACGACCGCGTCCCGGACCTCGGTGGTGCTCGCGGCGTTCGGGTCGTCGCGCGTCGGCCGCAGATCGTAGGTGACGGTCCGACCCTCGGCGATGACCGCCGCGACCGCGGCCTCGAGCCGGTCCCCCGCCACCGTCTCGCCGATGTGCCGCAGCAGCATCGCTCCGCACAACATCAGGGCCATCGGGTTGGCGCGGTGCAATCCGCGATAGCGCGAGACGGTCCCGTGGGTCGCCTCGAAGACCGCGGAGGCGTCCCCGTGGTCGACGCCCGGCGCCACGCCGAGCCCGCCGACGATCCCCGCGCACAGATCCGAGATGATGTCGCCGTAGAGGTTCGGCAGCAGGAGGACGTCGTGGTCCTCGGGCCGCTGCACGAGCTGCATCGCGAGGTTGTCGATGATCCGGTCCTCGAACGCCACGTCCGGATACGCGCGTGCTACCTCGCGGGCGGCCTCCAGGAACAGCCCGTCGGAGAACTTCATGATGTTGGCCTTGTGCCCCGCGGTGACCTTCCGGCGGCCGTTCGCCCTCGCGTGCTCGAACGCGAACCGCGCGATCCTGCGGCTCGCGGTCTCGCTGATGGCCTTGATCGACAGGCCCGAGTCCTCCCGGACGCGCTTGCCGGTCGTCCGTTCGATGAAGGCCATCAGCTCCGCCGTCTGCGGTGCCCCCTGCTCGAACTCGATCCCGGTGTACGAGCCCTCCGAGAGCTCCCGCACGACCACGACGTCCGCGCGTTCGTACGCGGAGCGCACGCCGGGGTAGAGCGTGCACGGGCGCACCGCCGCGTACAGGCCCAGCGCGGCCCGGAGCCCGACGTTCACGCTCCGGAAGCCGGCCGGCGTGCCGAGCGGCCCCTTCAACGCGACGCGGTTGCTCCGGATCGACTCGATCACCCGGCGAGGAAGCGGCGTCCCCTCGGCCTCGATGACCGAGAGCCCCGCGGGCTGGACGTCCCACTCGATCTCGACGCCGGTGGCCTCGACCGCCACGCGGGCGGCGTCGACGAGCTCGGGTCCGGCCCCGTCTCCTGGGACAAGCGTGATCCGGTGCACCGTCACGGGGGGATTGTGATGGGATGATGGGCGGAGCGACCATCATGACCCTTGGCCCGAAGGCGGGGAGCGTCCGGTGACCGACAGAGGCCTTCGCGAGATCGTGGCAGCCCAGACGCGTCTGTCCGACATCGACGGGCAAGCGGGCCGCCTGTGGTACGTGGGTTACGACATCCACGACCTGGCCGGTCGAACCTCCTACGAGGAGGTCGTGCACCTGCTCCACGAGCTCCGCCTGCCGAACCAGACGGAGCTGGACGCGCTCCGCGACTTCATGGTCGAGGAGCGGGAGGTCTCGAGGTTCCTGCGGGACGACCTGATGCCCACACTGGCCCAACAGACCTCGCCGATGTCGATGCTACGAACGAGCGTGTCGGCGGCGTCGGCGTACGACCCGGACGGGTGGGACGACTCCGTCGAAGCCGACCGGCGCAAGGCCCTCCGCCTGATCGCGAAGACCCCGACCCTGCTCGCGATGTACCACCGGATGCGGACGGGTCAGGAGATCGTTCCGCCCAACACCAAGCTCCCGCACGCCGCGAACTTCCTCCACATGCTGCTCGGCCTCGAACCGTCCCAGGAGGACGCCGAGGTGATCGACACGACGTTCGTGCTGTACGCCGACCACACGATGAACGCCTCCACCTTCACGGCCCGGATCGTCGCCTCGACGCTGGCCGACATGTTCTCGGCGATCACCGCGGCGATCGCCGCGCTCAAGGGACCGCTGCACGGCGGCGCCAACGAGGAGTCGATGAAGATGCTCGAGGAGGTCGGGTCGCCGGATCGCGCCGAGGCGTACGTCCGCGACCGGCTCGAGCGCCACCAGAAGGTGATGGGGTTCGGCCACGCCGTCTACAAGACGATGGACCCGAGGGCGGTTGTGCTCAAGCGCCTGTCGAAGGAGACCGGCGAACGACGCGGCGACACGTCCTGGTACGAGATCTCCGAGGCGATCGAACGCACCGTCGCCGAGCAGAGGGGTCTGTTCCCGAACGTCGACTTCTACGCCGCGAGCGTGTACCACACGCTCGGCATCCCGACCGATCTCATGACGCCGATCTTCGCGATCGCGCGGATGGCGGGATGGACGGCCCACGTACGCGAACAGTACGCGGACAACCGCGTGATCCGGCCCGGATCGGAGTACATCGGACCCCGCGATCAGTCGTGGGTCCCGATCGAGGATCGGTAGGGCCGGCTCAGGCCGGGACCGGAGCGGCGGCGGAGCGGCGGGCTGCGCGCCACCCGTCGCGGCCGCGTCCCAGACGCGGTTCAGGTGCTCCTGGACGTACGCCGCCATCCCGAACCAGATCACGAGCGCGAGGATGACCACGAGCGCCGGCGAGATCTGCGATTGGATCCCCCGCTGCTGCTGCATCTGCACGACGTGGTTCGAGGTGTTGTAGTAGGCGATGAACGGCGGGACGATCAGCAGGAAACCGGGGATCACGGCGAGGAGCGAGCGCGACGGGCTGATCGTCTGGTCGCCGGTGAAGCGCAGGATCTCCTCGTTGACCTTGTAGTACCAATACAGCCCGTAGATCCCGAGCGTGATGATCGTCAGCCCCAGCACACCGAGCGGGTTGCGCTTGAGGTAGGTCTGTCCCTGGATCGTCACCTGTTCAGCCATGGTTCCTCCTCCCTCAGTGTTGCTCGGCGAGTCTACGCGGGGCCGGGGGCGGGGCGTGGGAGCAGCCCGGCACCCTCGATCACGTGCCGGACGGACTCCTCTCGGCCGAGCCCCATCACGTGCACGCCCGAGATGCCCGGCATCGCCCGAAGCCCCGAGACGATCTCGACGCACTGCGCGGTCCCGAGCGCCTCCGCCTCGGGCCCGGCATCCTCGAGCGCGCGGAGCAGGGCGTCCGGAACGTGGACGCCGGGCAGGTGCTCGTTCATGTACCGGGCCTGCTTCGCGCTCCGCAGCGGCGCCACTCCGACGAACACGGCCGTCCGCTCGAACACGCCGCGGGCGCGGACGACCTCGGCCCAGGCCGCCAGCCGGTCCAGGTCGTAGGCGATCTGGGTCATCACGAACCCGGCGCCGGCGTCGAGCTTGACCTCGAGTCGGGCCGGGTCGTAGCGCTCGACGAGCGGGCTGTCCGCCACGCCGACGAAGTAGCGGGGCGCCGGAGCGATCTCGGTTCCGGAGGGGAGCTTCGAGTCCTCACGGAGCGTCGAGGCCAGCGCGATGAGGTCGAGCAACCCGAGGTCGTTGACCGGGGCGGCGTCGGGCTCGTCCCCGACCGACAGCGGGTCGCCGGTGAGGCACAGCAGGTTGCGGGCGCCGAGCCCCCAGGCCCCGAGGAGATCGGCGGCGATCGCCAGCCGGTTCCGGTCGCGGACCGTGAGCTGGAGCGTGGGTTCGAGCCCCGTCCTGGCGACGATCGCAGCACCGGCGACCGGCGACATGTGCGAGCTCGCCGTCGGGTTGTCGGTGACGTTGACGGCGTCCGCGTAGCCGACGAGCTCGCGCGCCTGGCGTTCGACCGGCTCGGGATCGCTCGACCTGGGGGGAACGACCTCGGAGGTCACGCAGAAGCGATGCGAGCGCGCGAGCGCCTCGAGCCGGCTGCCCGGTTCGCTCAACGTTGGTCGGAGAGCTTCTCGGCCGCGGTGACGGTGTTGAGCAGCAGCATCGCGGTGGTCATCGGACCGACGCCGCCGGGGACCGGTGTGATCATCCCGGCGACCTCCTTCACCTCGTCGAACGCGACGTCGCCGACCAGGCCGTGCTCGGTCCGGTGCACGCCCACGTCGACCACGACCGCGCCCGGCTTGATCATGTCGGCGGTCACGAGCTGCGGTCGTCCCGTCGCGGCGACCAGGATGTCGGCGCGACGGGTGTGCTCCGCCAGGTTGCGCGTCTTGATGTGACAGACCGTCACGGTCGCGTTGCCACGGATCCAGTCCTGCGCGAGCAGGATCGACAGCGGCGCCCCGACAAGATCGCCGTAGCCCGCCACCACGATCTCGGCGCCCTCGAGCTCGACCCCCGAGCGGAGCAGCAGCTCGACGATCCCGTAGGGGGTCGCGGGGGGGAACGACGGCTCGCCCCGGACCATCAGCCCGACGTTGAGCGGATGCAGGCCGTCGACGTCCTTGCGCGGATCGATCGTGGTCTGCACCGCGAGCTCGCTGATGTGCTTCGGCAACGGGAGCTGCACGATGATCCCGTGGATCTCGGGGTCGCGGTTCAGCCGCCGGATCGTCGCGAGGAGTTCGCCCTCGGTGATGAAGCCGGGCATGTCCACCTGCTCCGAACGCATCCCGACCTCGGAGCACGCCTTGTGCTTGGCCCCCACGTAGATGCGTGAGGCCTCGTCGGCGCCCACGAGCACGGCCGCGAGGCCCGGCTGGATCCCGCGATCGACGAGCGCCATCGCCCGTTCGGCCACCTGCGCCTTGATCTGCGCGGCGATCGCCCTGCCGTCCAGGATCGTTGCGGTCACGAGCCGAATCCTACCGACGGGCCGGCTGCGGAGCCCGCAGGAGCCGATCGACGCGCGGACCGACGGTCACGCCGTCGCGATCACCCAGAGGGGGGTCTCTCCCTCGTCCTCGATCTCGTCCGCCTGGACCAGGTCGAACCCCGCGTCCCGGAGGAGTCCGCGGTTCGTGTCACCGTCGAAGTGGCTCCAATACATCGGCGCCCCGTAGAAGTCCGGGACGTGCTCCGCCGGGTTGTCACCGCTCCCGAGGGTCCCGGCGAACAGGCCGCCCGGCTTCAACCAGCCATGGACGCGCGCGAACAGGGACGCGTGCACCTCGCGCGGGACGTGGATCAGCGTCCAGAACGCCACCACCGCGTCGAACGATCCCTGCGCGAACGCGAGATCCACCATGTCGGCGCGCACGAACCTCGCGGCCGGCGCGTTCCGGCGCGCGAGCTCGAGCTGCGCCGCCGAGATGTCGACCCCCACGACGCGGGCACGGGTCGTGAGGTCGGCGGTGACGAGCCCTGCGCCACAGCCGAGATCGAGGACCGTACCCCCCTCGGGGACCAGCTCGAGGACGCGGGCGAGGAAGCTCCGGAAGTACGTCGCGGGGCCTCGACCTGCGCGGATCGCCTCCGCGTATCGATCGGCGATCGCGTCGTACCCCGACTCGACGATGTCACGGGGATCGTCGGGCATGCGCTCAGTGCCGGAAGTGCCGCCGCCCGGTCACGACGACCGCCATGCCCCGAGCCTCCGCCGCCGCGAGCACCTCCTCGTCGCGGATCGAACCCCCGGGGTGGATCACCGCCGTCACCCCGGCGTCCGCCGCGACCTCGACCGCGTCGGGGAAGGGGAAGAACGCGTCGCTCGCCATGACCGAGCCCTTCGCGCGGTCACCCGCCTTCCGCACGGCGAGCACCGACGCGTCCACCCGTGACATCTGCCCCGCCCCCACGCCGACCGTCGCGAGCTCCCGGGCGAACACGATCGCGTTCGACTTCACGCGCATCGACACGATCCACGCGAACCGAAGGTCGCGCCATTCGTCCTCGGTCGGTCGCCGCATCGACACGACCTGCAGGTCGGCCGCGCTCTCGGGTGCAGAGTCGGCGTCCTGCACGAGCGCGCCCCCGGGCAGGACGCGCACGTCGACACCCCCCGGTTCCGGCAGGGGAGCTCGGACCACGCGCAGGCCCTTGCGTTCGGCGAACGCCGCCAGCGCGGCGCCGGTGAAGGACGGCGCGACCACGACCTCGGTGAACACCTCGGCCATCGCCCGCGCCGCGTCCTCGTCCGCTTCGCGCCCGAACGCCACGATCCCGCCGAACGCGCTCACGGTGTCGGACTCGAACGCCGACGCGTACGACGAGGCGAGCGTGTCCCGGACGGCCGCGCCGCACGGATTGTTGTGCTTCACGATCACGGCCGCGGGACCGAGGGGCTCGAGGTCCGCCGCGAGCGTGAGCGCCGCGTCCACGTCCAACCAGTTGTTGAACGACATCTCCTTGCCCTCGACGAGCACCTCCGCGCCCCTCAGCACCCCGGCCCCAGCCGCCCCTCGGTACAACGCCCCGCGCTGATGCGGGTTCTCGCCGTACCGGAGGTCCGTCACCTTGTCGAACGCGAGCCCGACGAACGCCGGCATCGCGGCATCGTCCGAGGCGAACCACCCCGCTATCGCGGCGTCGTAGGCCGCCGTGTGGGCGAACGCTTCGGCGGCCAACGCCCGCCGCATCTCGAGCGACAGACCTCCCTCGGCCCCGATGGCGTCGAGGACCTCGCCGTAGCGCGACGGACTCACGACGACGCCGACCGAGGCGAAGTTCTTCGCGGCCGCGCGGACCATCGCCGGTCCCCCGATGTCGATCTTCTCGATCACGTCGTCCTCGCCGGCCCCGCTCGCCACGGTCTCGCGGAACGGGTACAGGTTCACGACCACGAGATCGATCGGCTCGATGCCGTGCTCGGCGAGCTGTGACCCGTGATCGGGTCTTCGACGGTCGGCAAGGATGCCCGCGTGGATCTTCGGGTGCAGGGTCTTCACGCGACCGTCGAGCATCTCGGGGAACCCCGTCACCGCTTCCACCGACGTCACGTCGATGCCGGCCGCCGCGATCGTCGCCGCCGTCCCGCCGGAGGAGACGAGTTCGACGCCGAGCGCCGAGAGCTCGCGCGCGAGGTCGACCACCCCTTCCTTGTCGAACACCGCGAGGAGCGCTCGCCGGACCGGGCGGACGTCGGTCATCTCGGCGCCGCCTGCACGACGCGGACGGTGCGGCCCTCGACCACCAATCGGCCCTCGCCGAGCGCTCGGACCGCCGCGGGCAGGAGCCGATGCTCGACCTCGTGGATGCGTTCCTCGAGCGCACCCGGGTCCTCGTCCGGGCGAACCTCGATCGCCTCCTGGAGCACGACGGGTCCGTGATCGACCTCCTCGTCGACCAGGTGCACCGTCACCCCGGTCACCTTCACGCCCCACGCGAGGGCGTCGGCGACCGCGCTCGTGCCGGGGAACGCCGGGAGCAGCGCCGGATGCACGTTCAGGATCCGATCCGCGAACGCCCCGACGAGCTCGGGCCCCACGATCCGCATATAGCCGGCGAGCGCGACGAGGTCGATGGCGCGGTCGCGCAGGATCTCGACCAGCGCGTGGTCGAACGCGGCTCGATCACCGGAGGCAGCGGGGTCGATGTGCACCGCCTCGACGGATCGAGCCCGCGCCCGGTCGAGGGCTCCCGCACCTGCGCGGTCGCTGATCGCGAGGACCACCCACGGGCCGACGACGGGGTCGTCGAGGAGCGCCTGCAGGTTCGTCCCCGCTCCCGAGGCGAGGACGGCCACCCGAGCGGTCACGTCGCGCACGCTAGGCAGGGTCCACCCTCCCGTCAACCGCGACCGCCGAAGGGGTGGCGGTACCCTTCGGTCGTGCCACCGGACGAACGCTCTTCGAAGGTCCTCGATCGATGCGACCGACATCCGGGGAGCCCGGCGGTCGCACGGTGCGACGGGTGCGGCCGCCCGATGTGCATCGCGTGCTCGACGCCGGTGCGCGGGGAGAACTTCGGCAGCGAGTGCCTCGCCGACGTCTTGGGCCCCGATGCCGGCGACACGACCGACGCGAGCGCACCGCGCCCCGACCGCGGCGTCAGGACGTTCGCGCTCGCGGCGTTCGGCCTCGCCGTCCTCGCGACGGCGCTCCCGTGGAGTCGGTTCGGACCGGGCTCGGGCGCGTTCGGCGCCTGGACGCGGAGCGGCCACTGGTCCCTGGTCGCCGCGCTCGCCGCGATCGGCGGACTCGTCATCACCGCGGCGCGGCTGCGTTCGCGGCTGCGGGATCCGGGATGGGACGTCGCGATCGCGAGCCTCGGGGCGCTGGTGGTGGTCGCCTCCCTGCTCTCGGTGCTGTTCCCACCGGCATTCTCGCGGCCCTGGCTCGGACCGTGGTTCGCCGTCGTCTTCGGCACTATCGCCTGTGGGACCTCGATCCTCGCCGCCAGAACCGCCCGACAGACAAGTGCCGCAGACATTTGACTCCGTACTAGGGGCAGTGTTCGATAGGCCCGGCTCGGGGAGCCGCGAGCGGCGCGGAGAGCCCAGAAAGGAGCATGCATGTCGCAGTCGGGTGGATTCGACATGTCGAAGATGTCCACGGCTCACAAGATCTTGCTTGGAGCGGGCATCCTTTACATCATCGATGTACTCCTGCCGTGGCAACGTGTCTGTATCGAGAGCGGGATCCCGGGACTAAGCGGGTGCGCCTCGTCCAGCGGGGCATCGGGCATCGGGATCCTGAACCTCCTGCTCGCGATCGCGCTGGTTGCGTGGGAGGGGATGAGCCTCGCCAACGTGGAGATCAATGCACCTCGCGCGCTCGTCAGCGCGGGTCTCGCGGGAGCGATCGTGCTCTTCACGATCTTGAAGATCCTGGTGGACATGGACCAGATCTACCTCTTCGCGTGGGTCGGGCTCATCCTGGCCTTGGTGATCGGATACGGCGGCTGGATGCGTTGGCAGGAGCACCAGGCCTCTGGCGGCGGCATGGGTGGGAGCAGCACCGGCGGCACCGCTCCCCCTCCGATGCCCGGCGGCCCACCGGCTTGATGCACTGAACTCCGACCGATCGTGGCGAACGGCCCGGCGTTCCGCCGGGTCGTTCGCGTTCCCGCGACCTCGATCTCTCGGTCCTCACTCGGACGTACGATGCTGAGGACGCCGTGAAGCGATGCCCGTTCTGCGCCGAGGAGATCCGGGACGAAGCGATCAAGTGCCGCTTCTGCGGGAGCATGCTCGACGAGCCCCTCCCGGGCCCCCCGCCGGATCAACCGAGCTCGTCGACCGACGACGAGGCGCTCCAGTTCACCCACTCGGGCTCGAGGTACCTCCTCGGGTACGGACGGGACTTCTTCGGGATCTGGGACCGCCAGGGCGGTCAGGATCCGGTCTCGCGCTACCCCAGGACCGACGACGGGTGGCGGTCGGCCTGGCTCTCGTTCTCCGCCTGGGAGCCGCAGAGCGCGGAGGTGGGCATCGGTGCCGCATCCACCCGGCTGTCGACGGCCTCCCCGCAGGGCGCCTGGGTGGCGCCGGGGCCGCCGCCGCGCAGGGTGAGCGCGGCCTGGTGGCTCCTCCCGATCTTCATGGGCTGGGTCGGTGGCCTGATCGCCTGGCTCGTGAACAAGGACGTCGACCCCAAGCGCGCCCGAGCGATGCTCATCACGGGGATCGCGATCAGTGCGGTCGTGATCATCCTGCTGGTGTCCGCACCCCCATCAACCCCCTGACCCCCGGACACCCGACGTCGCGCCTCCGAGCGCACCGCCGATCACCCCCCAGGCGAGCGCGACCAGGGTTCCGGTGACCGGATCGGGACCGATCCACAGGTGACCACCCCGACCGACGGCATCCGGGTCGGCGCCGTACGACAGGGTGATCGACGAGGCCACGATCGCCCCGAGCATCACGACGGCGAAGACGACGCCGGCCGCCGCCCCCAGGGCGGCCGGAGCGGCCCCCGAGCGTTCCGAGACCGATCCCGCCCATCGGCCGCCCACGATCGTCCCTATCGCCGGGACGAGGAGGAACGCCAGGTACCCCGGCGGCACCTTCCCGAACGCCACCTCGCCGCTCGACGCGGCGAACGAGGGGAACCGCCCGTAGCACAGGACGTCCGAGCGCTCGCTCCCCCGGATCACGTCACACGCGCCCGCGGCCGGCACGAAGGTCCAGATCGCCTCGTTCGGCGAGAGCGCGAGGTGATGGGCGAGGAGGGCCGACCCCGGTCCCGGCCGATCGAAGACCGTGTCGACGTACCGAGCCGTCGACGGCGTCGCGAGGGCGACGGGTTCGTCAGGTTGCAGGATCCCGGCCACGAACAGACCGACGTACGAGACGGCGATCGCGATCAGGAACATCCGCCACCCGCCGCCGAGCACGGCCCTGGCGCGCGCGGCCGATGGGTCGAGCGACGAGGACGCCCACGACCACACGCCGCCCGACGCCCCCGCCAACGCCGCGATCGCGAACGGGAACACGAACGCCTGCCACGCGGACAACGAGACCCGAACGCCACCGGTCGCGAACGACCCGAGCTCGACGGGTTCCTCGAACCGCACCAGGAGCGCGACGAGCAGCACGGGCGGGGCGTAGCCGAGCGCGACCCGAGACCCGGTCAGCGCCCGAACGCCGGTCCGGTCGCCGAACGCCGAGAGTCGCCCGGCCCGGAACAGCAGCCAGACGGCGAGGGCCGTCACGGCGAGGAGGGCGACACCGAGCTCGACGGTGGCCGAACCGCCGCCGGGGAGGTTCGCGCCCGGCAACCTCGAGGCGTCGACCGCGAGGTCGCCCTCGAACACCAAGGCCACGTGGTGGAACGGACCGAGGTAGAGCGCCCCGACCCGGATCGCGCCACCGAACGACACGCCCGGGGCCGCGAGCCCGAGCGTGGTCACGGCGGCAACCATTCCGATGCCGGCGATCAGCAGGAAGATCAGGAACCCTCGCAGCAGCGACCGCGGCCACCCGGAGGATCCGTCGGGGAGCACGGGCCCTCGACCCGGCGCGGTCACGGCAGGGCGGCGCGGACGAGCTCGGCGACCTCGGTCGGTGTTCGGCCGACCCCGACCCCCGCGGACTCGAGCGCCTCGGCCTTGGCCGCCGCCGTCCCGCTCGACCCCGTGATGATCGCGCCGGCGTGGCCCATGCGCTTGCCCGGCGGCGCCGTGAACCCGGCGATGTAGGAGACGACGGGCTTGGTCATGCGGTCGGCGATGACCGCCGCGGCTCGCTCCTCGTCGTCGCCGCCGATCTCGCCGATCATCACGACGAGGTCGGTCTCCTCGTCGGCCTCGAAGCGTTCGAGCGACCCGATGAACCCGATGCCGTGCACAGGGTCGCCCCCCATCCCGACGCACGTGGACTGGCCGATGCCGCGCTGGGTGAGCTCGTGCACGATCTGGTACGTGAGCGTCCCGCTGCGGCTGACGAGGCCCACGCGGCCGGGTGCGCAGATCTCGCCCGGGATGATCCCGACGTTGGCGCGACCCGGCGAGATCACGCCGGGACAGTTCGGACCGACGAGCACGGTCTCCGTTCCCCGCAGGTACGCGCCGACCTGGGCCATGTCGCGGACCGGGATGCCCTCCGTGATGCACACCACCAGGCCGATCCCCGCGTCCGCGGCCTCGTAGATCGCCTCGGCGGCGAACCGCGCCGGCACGAAGATCAGGGACGTGTTCGCGCCGGTGGCCTCGACCGCGTCCTCCACCGTGTCGAACACCGGGATCCCCTCGACGTCCTGCCCGCCCTTGCCGGGCGTGACGCCGGCGACCACATCGGTCCCGTACGAGCGGTTCCGCAGCGAGTGGAACGTTCCCTCCGAACCCGTGATACCGGCGACCACGACCTTCGTGCCCTCATCGACGAGGGTCGCCACCGCTACGCGACCCCCTCGCGCGCGAGCTCGGCCGCACGCTCGGCGGCCTCGAGCATCGTGGCGGCCGACACGATCCCCGGGTGGTTCGCCTCGCCGAGGATCCGCCGCCCCTCCTCCGCGTTCGTGCCGTCGAGCCGCACGACGATCGGCACCTGCGGGGTGACGCGTTCGAGCGCCTCCAGGATGCCCCGCGCGACCAGGTCGCACCGCGTGATCCCGCCGAAGATGTTCACGAGGACGCTCCGGACGCTCGGGTCCGAGAGGATCACCTCGAGCGAGGTCGCCATGACCTCGGCGCTCGCGCCGCCACCGACGTCGAGGAAGTTGGCGGCGTCCGCCCCCGCCTGCTTCACGACGTCGAGGGTCGACATCACGAGACCGGCGCCGTTGCCGATGATGCCGACCTCCCCGTCGAGCTTGACGTACTGGAGCCCGGCATCCCTGGCGCGTCGCTCGATCGGATCGATCGGGAACGAATCCGCCAGCGCCGCCGCGTCCGGCTGACGGAACAGGGCGTTGTCGTCGACCGTGACCTTCGAATCCAGCGCCATCACCGTCCCGTCCGTCAACAGCACGAACGGGTTGATCTCGACGAGGGTGGCGTCGGTCTGGGCGAGGACGGCGTACGCCTTCGTTACCAGGTCCGAGGCGCCCTCGCGCGCCTCGGCCGGCAGGTGTCCGGTCAACCGGCGAGCGTGGTACGCATGGAGGCCGCGGACCGGGTGGACGTGCACCCGACGGATCGCCTCCGGCTTGGTGCGCGCGACCTCCTCGATCTCGATGCCGCCGTCGTTCGACACCATCGCGAGGTAGGTGCCCTCGCTCCGATCGAGGGAGATCGCGGCGTAGAACTGGGCGGCGATGTCGACGAGCCGCTCGACCAGCACGCGTGTCACCGTCGCGCCGCCGAACCCCTGCCCGAGCATCCGCGCCGCCTCGCGCGCCGCCTCCTCGGGCGAATGGACGAGCGCGACGCCGCCGCCCTTGCCGCGCCCACCCATCTGGACCTGGACCTTGACGGCGACGTGGCCCCCGAGCCGTTCGGCGGCCTCGGCGGCCTCATCCGGTGTCGTCGCGATGGCGCGTTCGGGGAGCGGGATGCCGGCCCGGTCGAACAGGTCCTTGCCCTGGTGCTCGTAGAGATCCACTCAGGAGGCCCGATGGTCGGGGAGGTGGTCGGAGAGGCGTTCGTTCAGCCAGTCGACGATCTCGCCCGTGGAGGCGCCGGGCGTGAAGATCTTCTCGATGCCGGCCTGCTGGAGCTTGGGGATGTCGTCCTTCGGGATGATCCCGCCGCCGAAGACGACCACGTCGCCCGCGCCTTTGTCGCGCAGGAGCGTGACGACCTTGGGGAACAGCGTCATGTGCGCGCCGGAATGGCAGGACAGGCCGACCGCGTCGGCGTCCTCCTGGATCGTGGTCTCGGCGATCTGCTCGGGCGTCTGGTGCAGACCCGTGTAGATGACCTCGAACCCCGCGTCGCGCAGGCTCCGCGCGATCACCTTGACCCCGCGGTCGTGACCGTCGAGGCCGGGTTTCGCGACGATGATCCGGTGTTTCCCCGGCATGCGGGCCAGTCTACCGACGCCCCTGCGGACGCGGCTTGCCACCCACTGCTCCGCAACGGACGATACGAGCGTGACCGAGATCTCCGACGTCCGCTACGCGCGAAGCGGCGACGTCAGCATCGCCTACCAGGTCGTCGGCGAAGGGCCGGTCGACCTCGTCTTCGTCCGCGGGATCACCGGCGACATCCTGTCGACGTGGGAGCAGCCCCTGCTCGCGCGGCACGTCCTCGGGCTCGCCGAGAACGGCCGGCTCCTGCTCCTGGACAAGCGGGGCACGGGCCTGTCCGACGGGGTCGCCACCCTCCCCACGCTCGAGACCAGGATGGACGACGTTCGCGCCGTCATGGACGCCGTGGGTTCGGAGGAGGCCGTCCTGTGGAGCGGGATGGAAGGCAGCAGGACCACGACGCTGTTCGCCGCCACGTATCCCGAACGCACCGCCGCGCTGGTCGCCCTGAACCCCTCGGTCAAGGGTCGGCCCACCGCCGACTACCCGTGGGCCCCCTCGGACGCGGCGTGGCGCGAGACGCTGCGTGAGGTGCGCGACGGCTGGGGCACGCGCGAGTACTTCGCCTCACTCCTACGCGAGCAGAGCCCGCGGATGGCGGACGACGAGGCCTTCCTCGACTGGTTCGTGACCCACATGCGCCGCAGCCTGAGCCCGGGCGCGGCGATGGCGTTCCATCGGATGACGATGGAGGCGGACGTGGAGCACGTGTTGCCGTCGGTCCGCGTGCCCACCCTCGTCCTGTTCTCCTCGGACCAGCGAGGCCCCGCCGGATACTTCGCGCGGCGCGTCGCCGGGGCCGAGCTGCAGGAGCTCCCGACGATGCGCGGCGAGTACACGTGGGTCGACGACGACACGCACGAGGCGACGATGGCGGCCGTGAAGACGTTCGTCGGCAAGCTGCACCGCCGCGAGCAGACGGACCGGATCCTCGCGACCGTCCTGTTCACGGACATCGTCGGGTCGACCGAGATGCAGGCGGCCCTCGGTGACGGGGGCTGGCGCGACCTCGTCGAGCGCCACCACGCGATCGTGCGCGGCGCGCTCAGCCGCTGGCGCGGCGTCGAGAACGACACCGCGGGCGACGGCTTCTACGCGACGTTCGACGGCCCCGCGCGAGCGATCTCGTGCGGGCTCGAGGTGGTCGAACGCGTCCGCGAGCTCGGCATCGAGATCCGCGCGGGCGTGCACACGGGCGAGTGCGAGGTGATCGACGACAAGTGCGGAGGCCTCACGGTCTCGATCGGCGCCCGGGTCGCGTCGAACGCCGGCCCGTCGGAGGTCCTGGTCTCCCGCACCGTGAAGGACCTGGTCGCGGGTTCGGGGCTGACGTTCGAGGATCGCGGCGAGCACGAGCTCAAGGGTGTGCCGGACCGCTGGCACCTGTACCGTATCGTCGATTGACGGCCCCCCCCTCGATTCCGGTCGGCATCACCTGCAGTCCGGGATCGGCCCGCGCCACAGATCGTCCCGCCTCCCGGCCACCGGAAGGGCTGGGATACGCCTTGGGGGTTCCTGATGCGCTATATAGGGTAGTCAATCCCTAGGATCCGGGAGCCGACGATGGCAACAGAAGCGTCGCGACGCACCGCGATGGTCGCCGACCGTCGCCCACTTGAGCGTGGGCTCGCCCGCTTCCTCCTCGAGGAGCGGGGACTGTTCGTCGTTGGAGAGGCAGCGACGATGGCCGATGTCCTGCTCCGGGTCCAGCAGCTGAAGCCGGATATCGTCGTCCTGCACGAGAAGTTGGCGCTCGATCACGATCCGACGGTGGTCGCCCAGATCTGTCGGATCTCACCCCGTACCAGCATCGTTCTCCTCGCGGCGGACCGGAACGCCCTGCCCCCCGAACTCGTTCTGTTGGCCGACGCCGTCGTGGAGGACGGTCCCGGCCTCACGGAGCTCGGGACCGCGGTGGCGGGCCCCGAGACAGCCACTGCGGCCGCGGAGGCGGCGTCCGATGCGACCGCGGAGGCGGCGTCCGAGATCGGGGTGGCCACGGCCGGAGCGGCTGCAGTCGCAAGCCCGAAGCGGAGCGCCGTCAGCCGATGGGCCGACCGACTCCAGGGACTCGCGGTGGCATCGATCATCGCACTCGCCTTCGTGCTCGCACGCAACAGCACGACGCCGTCGCTCGTACCTACGGTCGAAGGGCGCGCACACATGGTGGCTGCGTGGGACCAGCTCACCGAGCTCCAGTCGGCGCTCCCGAGCGCGACGAAAGCGCAGATCGCGGAGATCGCATCGGCGTTGATCGACGAACGTGCGGCCGCCGAGGCAGCAGGTGTCGACCTCACGACGTTCGACCAGGAGCTCCGGGAGCGGTTGGCTTCGATCTGGTCATCGCTCCCACTCCAGACCCAGGCTCTTCTCGTGGCGCTCTTCGGGGAGATCATCGATGACAGCGATGTCCCACCGCTGCCTTCTCCGAGCCCCGAGCCCGAGCCTTCTCCGAGCCCCGAGCCCTCTCCGAGCCCCGAGCCCGAGCCTTCTCCGAGCCCCGAGCCCCAGACGCCCGCCGAGACGACGCCGCCGCCCGCCGAGACAACGCCGCCGCCCGCCGAGACAACGCCGCCGCCCGCCGAGACAACGCCGCCGCCCGCCGAGACAACGCCGCCGCCCGCCGAGACAACGCCGCCGCCCGCCGAGACAACGCCGCCGCCCGCCGAGACAACGCCGCCGCCCGCCGAGACAACGCCGCCGCCCGCCGAGACAACGCCGCCGCCGACCGAGACCTCGCCGCCGCCGACCGAGACCTCGCCGCCGCCGACCGAGACCACGCCGCCGCCGACCGAGACCTCGCCGCCGCCGACCGAGACCTCGCCGCCGCCGACCGAGACCTCGCCGCCGCCGACCGAGACCTCGCCGCCGCCGACCGAGACCTCGCCGCCGCCGACCGAGACCTCGCCGCCGCCGACAGAGACCTCGCCGCCGCCGACGCAGACACAGAGCGGGTCGTTGGTGCTCATACCGTTCGCGTTCACGTTGACGCTCGCGATCTCCGGATGGGCACGACGACGTTCGAAGGACGCGATGGAGGATCCGGACCGATCCAGCCGTTCCTGAGTCTCTCTGGAGTTGAGATACTCAGAGGGGTCATGGCGAGGAAGCGGTTCCGGTTCCGGCCCCCCGGCCTCAAGCCCACGACGAAGATCGGGACGCTCGGTCCGTATCGGGGACGGCTCGGGCTGACCTGGGTGATCGCGCCGATCGTCGCGGGCGCCGTGATCGTGATCGCCGGCTTCCTCGTACTCGCGAGGTGACGCTGGAGGCGTATTGCTGGCCGCCCTCGACCGGCCGCGGCGAGCCGGTCGGGCTGTTCGTCTCCACCGATGCGCCGAGCTTCGATGTGGCCGTCGTCCGCGAGGGCGCCGAACGCGAGCCGATCTGGAGCGCGGAGGGCGTCGCCGGCAGATCCCACGAAACGCCCGACGACGCATCGTCGAACGGATGCCGATGGCCGCCCGCCCTCGAGATCCCCGTCGGTGGTTGGCGTTCGGGCTACCACGCCGTCACCGTGACCGCCGGCGACGAACGCGCCGACGCGTTCCTCGTCGTGCGACCCGACCCGTCGGAGCCCGCGCCGATCCTGCTCGTGCTGTCGACCACGACCTGGCACGCGTACAACGACTGGGGTGGGCCCTCCCTGTACACGGGCGGCACCCGCGTGTCGTTCGAGCGCCCGCTCGCGAGGGGCTTCCTGGTCAAGCCGGAGCCGATCGGCCGGATGATGCAGCCCGAGCCCGACCGGGAGGCGATGGGGTTCCGTAGGTGGGCGCGTCCGCTCGGCCTCTCGGAGTGGTGCGGAGGGGCGGGGTGGTTCACGTACGAGCGGACCTTCACGCGCTGGGCGGAGGCGAACGGCTACCGCATCGACGTCGCGACCTCGCAGGACCTCGAGCAGCACCCCGAGGTGCTCGAGGGCCCTCGGCTCGTCCTCAGCGTCGGCCACGACGAGTACTGGAGCTGGGGTATGCGCGACGCGGTCGATGCGTTCGCGGAGCGAGGGGGCAACGCGGCGATCCTGTCGGGCAACACGTCCTTCTGGCAGATCAGGTTCGACCCCGGCCACCGGGGCATGACCGGTTTCAAGTACCGGGCGGACGAGGACCCGGTCCTCGGCACGGCGGACGAACGGTTCCTCACCGGCTGCTGGTCCGACCGCCGGATCGGCCGGCCGGAGACCTCGACGATCGGCCTCACCTTCACTCGGGGCGGGTACTCGAAGTACGGGCTGGGGGCGCCGGAGAGCTCGGGCGCCTACACGGCGCACAGGCCGGAGCATTGGGCGTTCGCCGGGACCGGGCTGGGAGCGGGCCGGGAGTTCGGTGGCGCCGACGCGATCGTCGCGTACGAGTGCGACGGATGCGCGATCGAGACCGGGCCGGAGGGACTCCCCGTTCCCAGCCGCACCGATGCAGCGCCCGAGGGTCTCGAGATCCTCGCGACCGCGCCCGCGCACCTGTGGGCCCGGCACGAACAGCCCACGCGGTACGCGCACGAGCCGGGCGATCTCGAGCAGTGTTCGATGGCCGTGTTCGGCGACACCAGCCCGGAGCACCTCGCGGAGCTCGGCGACGGCCACGCTGTGATGGCGGCGTTCGAGCGATCCGATGGCGGCACGGTCGTCAACGTCGGCGTGACCGACTGGGTGCTGGGTCTCGGCGACCCGGTGGTCGAGCGCATCACGCGCAACGTGCTCGACCGTCTCTCGCGCTGACGCTCGGGGCCGGTCGCTACGATGCCCGGATGCGGTGGGTCGAGTTCGAGCGCGCGTGCCCCGAGATCGGGGAGCTGGCTCGCTCTCGGTTCGAACGCGACCAGCTCGTCATGCTCGGCACGATCCGCCGCGACGGCTCCCCTCGCGTGAGCCCGTGCGAGTGCGACTTCGGGGCGGGCAGGCTGTTCGTCTCGATGATGTGGCGGTCGAGGAAGGCGCTCGACCTGCTCCGCGATCCGCGGATCGTGGTCCACAGCGTGACGACGAACAAGGACGGCACCGACGGCGACGTGAAGATCTACGGCCGCGCGGTGGACGAACGCGACCCCGCCGTCCGCGCGGCGTTCCGCGAGGCGATCCGGCGACGGATCGACTGGGCACCCGACGAGCCCGACTACCACTGCTTCTCGGTGGACGTGCGCTCGGCGGGGTACACGCGGTTCGGCGGCCAGGCGGAGGCAGCGGCGTGGGACGAGGAACGCGGGCTGCGGCGCCTTCCCCCGCCCGGTTAGCTCAGCCGACCTTCCGCAGCGGGGCGTAGGCGACCAGGAGCCGCTTCTCCCCCGCCTCCTCGAACCGGACCGTCGCCTCGGCGTCCGAACCGGAGCCGCTGACGGTGAGGACGACGCCCTCGCCCCACTTGTCGTGCTGGACGGTGTCGCCCGCCGAGATCTGGGGGATCTCGCGCCGGCCCTCGACCGCCGCGCGGATGGGCGACACCGAGGAGTCCTCGGCCACGACGAGATCGCCCTCCTCGAGGGCCCGGACGAACTCGCTCGGGATCTCACCGAGGAACCGAGACGGCGGGCTGTAGGACGTTGAGCCGAACAGCGTCCTGCTCCAGGCGAACGTCAGGTACAGACGCTCGCGGGCGCGCGTCACCCCCACGTACATCAGGCGCCGCTCCTCCTCGAGCTGGGCCGGATCGCCCATCGAGCGGTAGTGCGGGAACACGCCGTCTTCCAGGCCGATGATGAAGACCACGGGGAACTCGAGACCCTTCGCGTTGTGGAGCGTCATGAGCGTGACGCTCCCCGACTCCTCGTCGTACTCGTCCTGCTCGGAGACGAGCGATACCTGTTCGAGGAACTCGGCGAGGCTCCCCTCGGGCGAGCGCTGCTCGAACTCGGCCGCCACGCCCCCGAGCTCGCGGAGGTTCTCGATCCGGCCCTCCGCCTCGACGGTGCGTTCGGCCTCCAGCTCGAGGAGGTACCCGGACTCGGTGGCCGCGGCCTCCACCATCCGCTGGGGGCCCGCGCCGGAGTCGTACGCCTCCTGGAGGCGCTGCATCACGCCGACGAACCCGGCGATGGCGCCCCTGGCCCGAGTCCCGAGCTCGGGGAGCTCGTCGGCCCGCCGGGTGGCCTCCAGGAAGGCGACCTGCTCGATCGCCGCGAAGCCCTCGAGCGCCGCCACGGTCGCGTCGCCGATGCCGCGCTTGGGCGTGTTCACCACCCGGCGTGCGCTGATCACGTCCTGCGGGTTCAGCAGCAGCCGCAGGTACGCGAGCACGTCCTTGATCTCCCTGCGCTGGTAGAAGCGAACACCACCGACGACGCGGTACGGGATGCCCGCCCGCATGAAGATGTCCTCGAGCACCCGGCTCTGGGCGTTCGTCCGGTAGAACACCGCGACGTCGGAGTAGCGATGGGCCTCGTCCTCCACGAGCCGATGGGTCTCCTCGGCGACGAACAGGGCTTCCTCGTGCTCGTCGTCGGCGCGGAACCGGACCGCGAGCTCGCCCTCCGTCGTCTCGGTCCACAGGGACTTCGGCTTGCGCTGCACGTTGTGCTCGATCAGCGCGTTGGCGATCGCGAGGATGTTCGAGGTGGAGCGGTAGTTCTGCTCCATCAGGAAGACCTCGGCGTCTGGGTAGTCACGCTCGAAGTCCAGGAGGTTCTGGATCGTCGCCCCCCGCCACGAGTAGACGCCCTGGTCGGCGTCGCCCACGACGCAGATGTTCCGGTACTTCTCGGCGAGCAGGTTCACCAGCTGGTACTGGGCGCGGTTCGTGTCCTGGTACTCGTCGACCAGGATGTACCGGAACCACTCCTGGTAGTGCTCCAGGACCGCGGGATGGTCGCGGAACAGGCGGACGGTCTCGGTGATCAGGTCGTCGAAATCGAGCGCCCCGGCGGCCAGCTTGCGCTTCTCGTACTCCACGTACACGTTCGCGATCGTCTGCTCGTAGAAGTTCCCGGCCATCTGCGCGAACTCCGCCGCCGACAGGACGTTGTCCTTCGCCTTGCCGATCGCGGCGGACATCGCGCGGGGCGGGTACCGCTTGAGATCCAGGTTCAGGTCCTTGAGGACGCTCGTGAGCAGGCGCTCCGTGTCGCCTTCGTCGTAGATCGTGAAGCTGCCGGGCAGGCCGAGGTGATCGTGTTCGCGCCGCAGGATCCGGGCGCACGCGGAGTGGAACGTCAGGATCCACATCCCCTTCGCGATGCGCTGCCCGAGGAGGCCCTCCACCCGCGCCGCCATCTCGCGGGCCGCCTTGTTCGTGAACGTGATCGCGAGGATCGCGTAGGGGCTCACGCCGTGCTCCCTGATCAGGTAGGCGATCCGGTGGGTCAGGGCCCGGGTCTTGCCCGACCCGGCGCCCGCCACGATCAGGACGGGCCCCTCGGTATGCAGGACCGCCTCGGCCTGCACGGGATTCAGGGCATCGACGAGGGGCGAACGGACGGCCACGCACTGATTGTAGGGGGGCCTCGGACGGCCCCCTCCGAGCCGGCCGCGTCCCGCACGCGATGGCCGGCCGTGCTCAAGGAACCCGACCGGACCTGCGACACTTGAAGGAGATGGCCGAGACCGAGATCCTCGAAGACAGCGCCGTCCCCGCTCGGCCGCCCGCCCGCCACCGGGGGAGCCGCCGCGGGTTGATCCTTCGGATCTCGGGCCTGATCCTCATCGCGGCCGCGCTGGTCCTGGCCGGGTACCTGTGGTGGAACCTGTGGGGAACCGGGTTCGCGACGAAGCGGGCGCAGGAGAACATCCGTCCCGGGTTCGAACGCAACGTCGCGAGTCTCACCCCCGCCGACGCGCCGGACCGGGTGGTCAACGTGCCGGGGGACGCGGTGGCGATCATCCGGATCCCGAAGATCGACGTCGACTACGTGGTGGTGGAGGGCACCGACACCGAGGCGCTGAAGAAGGGCCCGGGCCACTACACCGACACGGCGTACCCGTGGCAGGACACCGGGCGGGTGGGCATCGCGGGCCACCGGACGACGTACCTGGCGCCGTTCTGGTCCCTCAACGAGCTCCGGCCGGGCGACCGGATCGTGCTCGCGACCGAGTACGGGATCTTCGACTATCGCGTGACGCGTTCCGTGGTGACCCCGCCGTCGGGGATGCTCCCGACGGGGGATTCGGTCCTGCGTCAGACGGTGGATCCGAGCCTGGTCCTGACCACCTGCAACCCGCGCTTCTCGGCGTCGACCCGTCTGGTCGTGATCGCCCAGCGCGTCGACTAGCGGTCGGGTCGCTCCGGTTGCCCCTCAGCAGGCGACCGCGCCCGGCCACAGGTTCTTGATCCACCGGACGCACACGTGGACGTTCGTCCACTGCACCCGCGTCAGATCGTCGGCGCGTTCGCCGCTCCACGGGCACTCGTCGTCGATCGTCTCGAACCGGAGACCGTGCGCGGTCTTCTCGAACCGGTAGACGCCCTCCCCCTGCGGACAGTTCGGGTCGTTGAACAGCGTCACGCGGTCGCCCTCGACGACGAAGCTCCCCTGCGTCTTGAAGTCCGACATCTGGTGATGCAGGAACCACGCCCCGTGCCAGAACATGATGGTGCTCACCCCGGCGTCGATCCGGTACGGCGGGCATCGCAGGCACCGGAACGGCAGGCCGATCCGCGCTCCGCCCACGTCCCGCAGGGTGAGCACGCGCAGGTACGTTCCGTCGAGCACCGTCCTCGTCGAGGGCGGCGGCGTCGGAGACAGGAACGGGTACGGCAGCAGCAGGGGGTCGACCGTTCGCTCGGGCTCGGCGCCCGGGGCTCCGCCGATCTTCAGCAGTGGAGACGGGGACGCGCCCGCGACCGCGGGGCTCGCCGACGACGTCACGCTGGACCCGGCCTGGCCGGATGTTCCCGGCTCGGGCTCGGAGCGAGCCACCGCGACGACCACCACGGTGGTGAGCACCCCCGCCGCGAACGCGAGCCCCAGCGAGCCGAACCGTCGCCAACTCGAACCCATGACCGGCATCCACGTTATGCTGGTCTCTCTCGAAAGGTCAAGTCACGCCATGGACGATCGTGACAAGCGTCGCGTCGGCGAGCAGATCGAGCCGGGCGGTCGACCCAAGGCGCCCGGACGGCTCGAGACGCTCCAGCGGTTCGTGAACACGTACAACAAGGACTTCCCGCCGGCGTGGGACCGGCTCGGCACGCCGGAGAAGGCGCGGGCGTGGCTGATCCGGAAGCGGCTCGTCGCGCCGCCGGTGCGGATCACGTACGGCGACGTCGCCCGGCTGCGCGAGCTCCGCGAGGCGCTCCGGGCGCTCGTGGCCGCGAACCACGGAAGCGCCGTGCCGCGCGATGCCCTCGAGACCCTCCGCCGGGAGGGGGCGGGGGTCCGGCTCCGGGTGGGGTTCGGACCGCGGGGCGCGACCGAGCTCGAGCCGGTCCCGCGAGGGACGGACGCCGCGGTGGCGACGGTGCTGGGCATCCTGCACGAGGCGCAGGTCACCGGGGTGTGGCCCAGGCTCAAGGCGTGCCGGAAATGCGGGTACGCCTTCTTCGATCGTTCGAAGAACCGTTCGGCCGCATGGTGCGCGATGTCGATCTGCGGCAACCGGACGAAGAACCGCACGTACCGCCGGCGACGGGCTCGGAGGAACGCGGTCCCGACCTCGGGAGGCTGATCGGCGGAGCCGTCGGAGCGTTCGTTGGCCCGACCGGGCCTACTCCCACTCGATCGTGCCGGGCGGCTTGCTCGTGACGTCGTAGACGACGCGGTTCACGCCGGGGACCTCGCGCACGATCCGGCTCGCGATCCGGTCGAGCACCTCGTGCGGGAGGCGCGCCCAGTCCGCCGTCATCGCGTCCTCGCTCGTCACGGCGCGGAGCACGACCGGATGCTCGTAGGAACGCCCGTCCCCCATCACCCCGACGCTCCGAACCTCCGCGAGCAGGACGCAGAAGGCCTGCCACGTCTCACGCTCCAGCCCCGCGCGCCGGATCTCCGCGCGCACCACGTGATCGGCGGCCCGAACGATCGTGAGGTTCTCGCGGTCGACCTCGCCCACGATCCTGACGGCCAGTCCGGGGCCCGGGAACGGCTGGCGCTGCACGATCTCCTCGGGCAGGCCGAGCTCGGCCCCCACGGTTCGGACCTCGTCCTTGAACAGGTCGCGGAGCGGTTCGACGAGCTCGAGGTGCATGTCCGCCGGGAGGCCGCCGACGTTGTGGTGGCTCTTGATCCGCGCCGCGGTGTGCGAACCGCTCTCGATCACGTCGGGGTACAGCGTCCCCTGGACGAGGAAGCGCGCATCGCGGTGCTCGCGAGCGACCTCCTCGAAGACGCGGATGAACTCCTCCCCGATCCGCCGCCGCTTGTCCTCCGGGTCGGTCACGCCCGCGAGACTGGCGAGGAATCGGTCCGCCGCCTTGACGTGGACGAGCGGAACCCGGAAGTGGCGGCCGAACGTCTCCTCGACCTGCTCGGGCTCGCCCTCGCGGAGCAGCCCGGTGTCGACGAACACGCAGGTCAGCTGGTCGCCGATCGCCTTGTGCACGAGCAGCGCGGCCACGGCGGAGTCGACGCCGCCCGAGAGCGCGCAGAGCACCTCGGCCCGTCCGACCTGCTCGCGGATGGCGGCGACCGCGCGTTCGATCACGTTCGCCGGTGTCCAGTCCGGCAGGAGGCCGCACCCGTCGTAGAGGAACCGCTTCATCACGGCCATCCCCTTGGGCGTGTGCGCGACCTCCGGGTGGAACTGCACCGCGTACAGGGACCGCTCGGGGTCCTCCATCGACGCGATGGGGATCGCGTCGGTCCGGGAGGTCACGCGGAACCCCTCGGGGGCCCGCGTCACGGCGTCGCCGTGGCTCATCCACACCTGCTCGTCGGCCGCCAGGTCCTCGAGCAGGACCCCCGGCTCGGTCACGTGGAGCTCCGTTCGGCCGTACTCGCGCCGCCCCGTCGCCTCGACCTCGCCCCCGAGCGCCTGCGCCATCAGCTGGTGCCCGTAGCAGATCCCGAGCACCGGGACACCGAGCTCGAACACGCCGGGATCGAGGGTCGGCGCCCCTGTTTCGTACACCGACGCCGGGCCCCCCGAGAGCACGATGCCCGAAGGCGCGCGCGCGGCGAGCTCGGAGGCGGAGAGGTCGTGCGCCACGATCTCCGAGTACACGTGGCACTCGCGGATCCTGCGCGCGATCAGCTGCGCGTACTGCGCCCCGAGATCGACGACCAGGACCGGGCGCCCGGGCAAGGCCACGTCGCTAGTGACCCATCCCGACGCGCTGGGCGGTCTGGTACGTCTTGCCCTCGCTCTTGATCGAGGGCGCCACGACGAGCTCGGCCTTCTGGAACTCGCGGATCGTGGCGTAGCCGGTGGTCGCCATCGAGGTGGCGAGCGCGCCGAACAGGTTGAACGTCCCGTCGTTCTCGTGGGCGGGTCCGGTGAGGATCTCCTCCAGGGTCGCGACCTGCTGGGTCTTGACGCGCGCGCCGCGCGGCAGCGTCGGATGGAACGTGGCCATCCCCCAGTGGTAGCCGCGACCCGGCGCCTCGTACGCGCGCGTGAGCGGCGAACCGATCATCACCGCATCCGCCCCACAGGCGATCGCCTTCGCGATGTCGCCCCCGGTGCGCATGCCACCGTCGGCGATCACGTGGCAGTAGCGGCCGGTCTCGCGGAGATGCTCCATGCGCGCGGCCGCCGCATCGGCGATCGCCGTCGCCTGCGGCACGCCGACGCCGAGCACGCCACGCGTCGTGCATGCGTTCCCGGGACCCACGCCGACCAGCACGCCGACCGCGCCCGTCCGCATCAGGTGCAGCGCCGTCGTGTACGAGGCGCATCCGCCCACGATCACCGGCAGGTCGTAGGTCGCGATGAACTCCTTCAGGTTCAGCGGCTGGCTGTGGGTCGAGACGTGCTCGGCCGAGACCACGGTGCCCTGGATCACGAGGACGTCGAGGCCGGCGCCGACGACCGCCTGCGCGTACCGCTCGACGCGCTGCGGGGTGAGCGAGGCGCACGAGACGACCCCACGCTCCCTGATCTCGCGGATCCGCTGCTCCACGAGCTCGTCCTTGAGCGGCTCGCGGTACAGCTCCTGCATGCGCCCGGTCGCCTTCTCGTCGGGCAGGGTCGAGATCTCCTCGTAGATGGGCTCCGGATCCTCGTATCGGGTCCACAGGCCCTCGAGGTTCAGACATGCGAGCCCGCCGAGCTGCCCGATCCGGACGGCCGTCGCCGGCGAGACGCTCGCGTCCATCGCCGACGCCATCATCGGGAGCCCGAACGTGTAGGCGTCGATCTGCCAGGAGATGTCGACATCGTCGGGATCTCGCGTCCGCCGGGACGGGACGATCGCCACCTCGTCGAACCCGTACGCGCGCCGGCCCATCTTCCCCTTGCCGATCTCGATCTCCATGCTCGTCCTCCATCCGCGTCCTCTTGGGCCCCGCCTCCCGGCCAACAGACCCGGATATGCAGCGGCGCCCACCCGCTCCGGGTGGACGCCGTCACTCCATGGGAGGAACGTACCACGGAGGTGCCACCGGACCGGCTTGCGCGGATCGGTTGGCGGGTGAATCAGGTCTCGTTGACCACGTGCCCCGTCTCGTGGATCCGCAGGTCGGTCAGCCCCGAATGCAGCCGGTCGCCCTCGACCAGCACCGAGTCGTCCTCGAGGTAGCCGAGCTCCTGGAGCTTGGTCAGCGTGCGCCGCAGCGATCCCTCCGGTGACTCGACCATCGTGTCGAGCACCAGCTCGGGGCGCTCGGGGACCTCGTACGGATCGTCGACGCCCGTGAACCCCTTGATCTCGCCGGCGAGCGCCTTCTTGTACAGGCCCTTGGGGTCGCGGTTGTGCGAGAGCTCGTCGAGCGTGGCGTGCACGTAGACCTCGACGAACTCCCCGATCATCGCCCGGACCCGATTGCGGGTCTCCCTGTAGGGCGAGATCGGGCAGCAGATCGTGGCGACGCCGTTGCGGGTCAGGAGCTCGGCGACGAAACCGATCCGGAGCACGTTCGTGTCGCGATCCTCCTTCGAGAACCCGAGGCCCTTGGACAGGTTCTGCCGCACCACGTCGCCGTCCAGGATCTCGGTCTTCATCTGACGTGCCTGGAACTCGTGATACAGCATCTCGGCGACCGTGGACTTGCCGGCCCCGGACAGGCCGGTGAACCAGACGGTGAAGCCTTTCGGCTCTGGGTGATGGGTCACAGGAAGCTCCTTCCGACGGCGCCCTCGGGCGCGTCGATGCCGTACATCGACAGGATGGAGGGGCCGACATCGACGAGGTCGAGCCCGGTCACCTCGCCCGTCGGCTGACCGGGCAGACCGGCCATCGCCCACACGCCCGCTCGGTCGTGGTTGGCCCCGTCGGGGCCGGTGTCGTTCTCGTACGTGTAGATGCTCTGGTTCCCCACCGACCCGACCGAACGCCAGGCGAGGTCGCCGAAGTACACGATCAGGTCCGGCGCGACGCCGCGGACCTCCGGGTAGACGTCCTGCGGCTTCAGCACGGTCGTGCCGAGCGGCATCCCGTCGGGCCCGGGCGCGGCCTCGAGCTGGGCGATCAGCTCGTCCCGGACCTCCTCGTAGCGGGCGGGTTCGACGATGCCCTCGGGCTCTCGCCCCTTCACGTTCAGGAACAGCCGTCCGTAGTAGCCGCCGTCGCCCCAGGCGACGGTCTGGCTCCAATCGATCGCGACATCCTTGATCGGCATGACGTGCGACGGTTGTGCAGCGAGCGCGAGATACCCCTCCCGGGCGAGCCAGTCGTTGAAGCAGAACCCACCCATCATCGGCCGGGCGCCGTGATCGCTCATCACGATCGTGATCGCATCATCGGGTAGGACCTCGAGCAGCTTGCCGACCTCGACGTCGAGGAACCGGTAGTAGTCCTGGAACGCCGTCTCGTACTTGTTCCCCGCCTCGTACAGCGGGTGTTGCGGGTCCCAGTGTTTCCAGAAGACGTGATGCAGGCGATCCGGCGCGATCTCGCACAGCATGAAGAAGTCCCACGGCTTCTCGGCCGCGAGCCTGCGGCCGACCTGGAAGCGGCGCTCGGTCATCTTGAAGACCTGGTCGAGCACCACGTCGTACCCGGCCCGACGGAAGTCCGCCATGTCGAAGATGTAGTCGTTCCCGTCGCCGAGCTCGCCGACGATCTCCGTCTCGAGCTCGGCCGGGAACGCCCACGACGTGGCGGAGGGCGGCGTCAGGAAGCAGCCCACCCGCCAGCCGGGGAACGCCTCCGGAGGTGGGAACGACGGTGGAACGCCGATCAGGAGCGAACGCAGGCCCTCGGCCCCGAGCGCGTCCCAGACCGCGGGCTCCCTGATCGCATCGGAGGTGGCGATCGAGAGGCCGTCGTAGCTCGTGTCCTTGCGGTTGCGGAACCCGTAGATGCCGAGCTGCCCGGGCGTCTTGCCGGTCATCGCGCAGGCCCAGGCCGGGACGGTGATGGGCGGCGTGATGCTCGCGAGGTCGCCCCACATCCCGCGCTGCATGAGCGCGTGGATGTTGGGCGTGTCGGCTTCGAAGTCGCGGAACAGGAGCTGGGGTGGTACGCAGTCCAGCCCGATGACCGCGACCCGCGGCGTGTCGGTCATGTTCGCGCCTCGCAGCTCGGTCAGGCACAGGGTTCGTCAGCAAGAGGAGCCCCCGCGGGGCTCCCGCCGCATGCTACCAACGCCGCAACACCGATGACCTGGGATGATGTGCCGCCGTGGATCTCCTGAAGCGGGTCCTGCTCATCGAAGCGGGTGTCTGGGCGGTGTGCGGGCTCGCGATCGCCGTCGCGCCCGGGTTCGTGCTGGTCACGATGTTCGACCTGCCTCCGCTGCCCGACCAGGGCTACGTCCGCGTCGCCGGTGTCTTCGCTTTCTCCCTGTCGTTGCTCATGGTGCTGGTGGCGCGGCGCCTGGCCGACCTGTGGTGGTTCGCATGGGCGTTCGTCATCGCGACCGCCGGCTCGGCGATCGTCGCCTTCCTCAACGCTCTCTTCGGCCTCCCGGAGGGGGCGTCCCCGCTCCTCTGGTGGCTGTTCGCGCTGGCCGGCACGGCCTTCACCGCGGGCCTGCTGGCCGGCCTCGCGAAGACGGGAACCGAGCGTCCACCCCTGTAGAGCGTGGCGAACCCGGAAGACGGGAAGAGCGGTTCGATCCCACGAGTAGCATGACGTGCCGGTTCGAGGCAAGGCAGGACCGATCGGAGACCATGTGAGGAGCGGCACGAAGCGGGGGACGACTATCCCGACGGATCCGGGTGAGCACACCGCCGACCCTGTGTCCGGCCGAGGGCGGCGTCGTCGTCGGACCGTGATCGCCGGCGGGCTCGTCCTCGGAGCGATAGCCGGCTTGCTCGCCCTTTCTGTTGCGGGAACGGTACTGGACGTGCGAGAGGATCTCCTGCAAGGCCGAACCATGATGCAGCGTGGCCGGAACGAGCTGTTGGCCGGGGACGTCACGGCCGCATCGGATTCGTTCCGCGCCGGGCGGCAGCTGTTCGCTCGAGCCGAGGATCGGGCCGACGGACCGGTCGTCCGAGCGGTCGGCTGGCTGCCGATCATCGGTCGCACGAGTGACGCGATCCGCGCTCTCGCGGAGTCCGCCGTCTTCGCTGCGGACGCGACCATCGTGTTGGCCGATGCTGCGGCCGAGGTCCCCGGCGGCACCACCGGCCTCGCTCCAAGCGGTGGGCGGATCGCCGTGGACCGATTCGTCCCGTTGGCACGCGCAGCCCAGGACGCGGATGAGCTCATGACGATCGCGGTCTCGCGTCTGGACGAAGCACCGACCTCCCTCCTCCTCGGCCCCGTAGGCCCGGCCCGACGCGAGGCCCAGGCTGAGCTGAGCGAGCTCAACGAGACGATCCATACCGCCTCTCTGCTCCTGCAGGGCCTTCCGAGGTTCCTAGGCGCCGAGGAACCCCAGAGGTACTTCTTCGGCGCGCAGAATCCCGCCGAGCTTCGAGGGACGGGCGGGCTGATCGGCGCCTACTCGATCCTCGAGATCGATGACGGGCGGTTCCACTTCTCGCCGTTCGTGCCGATCCACGACCTCGCACAACCGTCGCTGGGGAGCGTCCCCCCACCCAACCAGGACTACGCGGCGAACTACGATCAGTTCCGTCGTGGCGGGCGTTTCTGGACGTCCATCAACGTCATGCCAGACCTCCCCTCGGTGGCCCAGGCGATCCTCAGTTCCTATCGGGCGTCGACCGGTGAGGAACTCGATGGCGTGATCCTCGCCGACCCGTTCGCCGAAGCGGCGTTGCTCGAGGTGACGGGACCCGTGACGCTTCCCGGTTACGACGTCGAGCTCAACGCCGATAACGTCGTCGACTTCACGACCAACGAGGCGTATTCCTTGTTCACCGACTCGGTGAGACGCAAGCGCGTGCTCGGGGACGTGGCGAGCACCGCGTTCGAACGGTTCCTCGAACAGCCCTCGTCCGACCACGAAGCCCTGAGAGCCCTGATCGGCACGGCGACCGATCGACACATCCTGGTGTTCTCCGAGAACCCTTCGATGGAGCAGGGTCTTCGCGGCACTCCGCTCGGTGGCGCGCTCCTCCCTCGCGGGGCGGACGAGGATCTCCTGTCGGTCGTCGTGAGTAGCGGGGCCGGGTCGAAGGTCGACTTCTATCAGGAGAGGGACCTCCGATACACGGTGAAGCTGTCCGACGACGGGTCGGCCGACGCGGCTGTGGAGCTCACGCTGCGGAACCTCGCGCCCACCTCGGGAGAACCGCCCTACGTCATCGGGCCGATCCGGCCCGAGGATGAGGATGTCGGCCCCATCCTGCGAGGTCTCCACGCAGGGGAGAGCGTCGCGTTGGTCAACGTGTACTGCGGGGTCGACTGCGTCCCTCAGGAGGTGCGTTTGAACGGGGCTCCCATCAGGGCCGCGACCCGTGTCGACCTCGGGATGCGTTACGTGCAGCACTACTTCGCGATCCGAGCCGGTGGGGAGAAGACCCTCGGGGTCTCCTGGGACGACCCGAGGGCCTGGGAAGGGAACAGCTCAGGCGGGGTCTTCCGGATGACGTACGCGGGTCAGGTCACGATCCGTCCGACGACGCTGCATCTTCGGATCGAGCCACCCGATGACATGCGGGTCGTCTCGGCGAGTCCCCCCCTGCGGATCGTCGGTGGTGCCGCGGTCTACGACGGAGAGGCCGAGCCCGGTCTGGACATCGTCGTGGGGTTCAGGCCGCCGCTGCCGCTGAGGCTCTGGCGGAACGTGACGCGCTTCCTCACGACGCCCATCAACGAGATCTAAGTAAAGCTAGAGGTCGCCTGTGCAGAAGGCCTAGGGACGGGCTCGCTTCGCGCGCTGCCGTGCGGCGACCAGGAGGCCGACCCCCAACAGCAACAGGGCCGCAGCCGCGACCATCCACACCGTGACCTGGGTGCCGGTGAACGCCAAGGCGCCGGCCCCCGCGCCGGGATCCGCTACGTTCCCCGCTGCGTTTCCGACGACCTCCCCACCGACCTGGGGGGGTGGCAGGTTGGACTGGGCAAGGGCGGAGGTCGCCAGGAACACCGGAGAACATATCGCCCCGAACGCCACGATCGCGAGCTTCTTCATCCGGCATCAGCCCTTCCTAGCGAGGTCCCGACTCTACCCCTCCCGCGATCCGGACCGCAACGCTCGCCACCCCCTGAGGTGAAGCGCGTGGCTCCGATCATGCTCGCCAGGCCCCTCGTGCCCACTCGATCGTTCGTGCGAGTCCGTCGCTCAGAGGGACGCTTGGGAGCCAGCCGAGCAGGGACGTCGCCCGAGAGATGTCCGGGCAGCGGACCTCCGGATCATCGATCGGGCGCTCGGTGAAGACCACCTCGGATCTGCTGCCCGCGAGGAGCACGATCGTCCGCGCCAGGTCGAGGACCTTGACCTCCTCCGGGTTGCCGAGGTTGACGGGTATCCCCAACGACGTCGGAGATCAGGAGGTGCCAGATCCCCTCGACCAGGTCGTCCACGTAGCAGAGCGAGCGGGTCTGCGAGCCGTCGCCGTGCACGGTGATCGGCTCGTCCGCGAGGGCCTGCTCGACGAACGTCGGAACGGCCCGGCCGTCGTCGCGTCGCATCCGTGGACCATACGTGTTGAAGATGCGGGCGATCTTGACCGGCACGTCGTGGGTGCGGAGATACGCCATCGCCATCGCCTCGGCGTAGCGCTTGGCCTCGTCGTACACGCCGCGGGGACCGATGGGGTTGACGTTGCCCCAGTAGCTCTCCGGCTGTGGATGGACCTTCGGGTCGCCGTAGACCTCGGAGGTCGACGCGAGCATGAACCCGGCCCCCTTCGCCTTCGCCAGTCCGAGCGCGTGGAGGGTGCCGAGGGCGCCGACCTTCAGCGTGTGGATCGGATACTCGAGGTAGTCGCTCGGCGATGCGGGCGAGGCGAAGATGGAGGACCCAGTCGACCGGACCGTCGACGTAGAGGTAGTTGGTGACGTCGTAGGGCTGATAGCGGAACCGCTCGTTGGAGAGGCTGCCGACGAGGTTGTCGACACTGCCCGTGAGCAGGGAGTCGAAGCAGAAGACCTCCCATCCTTCGGCCAGGAGCCGCTCGCAGAGATGGGAGCCGAGGAAGCCCGCCCCTCCCGTCACCAACGCTCGCGGCACGTCAGTGGGCGCTGCGGTGCGTGGCTCGCCCGGTCCCGTAGTAGACGAAGCCCTCCGCCTTCATCGTGGCCGGCTCGAACAGGTTCCGCCCGTCCACGACGATCGGATGCGCGAGAAGCCCCTTCGCGCGCCGGAGATCCAGCGAGCGGAAGTCGTCCCACTCCGTGCACACGACCATGCAGTGCGCCCCCGCCATCGCATCGTCCGCGCTGGATGCTACCTCCAGCCCCGGAAGCTCGGACTTGGCATTGGCACCGGCCCAGGGATCGTAGCCGACCACCGTTGCTCCCTCCTCGAGCAATCGACGAGCGAGCGCCAGGGCCGGAGAGAAGCGCACGTCGTCCGTGTTCGGCTTGAAGGAGAGACCCAGCAGCGCGATGCGCTTGTCCTCGAGGTTCCACAGGGCATCCTTGACCTTGTCGAACGTGGCCTCGACGGCCTCGCCGTTGATCCGCTCGACCTCGCGCAGCAGCGGGAAGTCATAGCCCAGGCGAGCGGCCAGTCGCTCGAACGCCTGGAGGTCCTTGGGGAAGCAGAAGCCACCGTAGCCGAGGCCGGCGTCGAGGAAGGCGCGTCCGATGCGCGGGTCGCTGCCCATCACGTCGACCACCGCCGTCACGTCGGCGCCGGCGCGCTCACAGATGCGTGCGAGCGCGTTGGCGAAAGAGATCTTGAGCGCGAGGAAGGCGTTGCACGCATGCTTGGCAAGCTCGGCCGTCGCCATGTCGGTCTCGATGAGGCGGCTACCGTCGCGGACCAGAGGCTCGAACAGACGTCGCATCGTCTCGAAGCCGTGCACCGACCGAGCTCCCACGAGGATCCGGTCGGGATGCAAGGCGTCCTCGACAGCCTGACCCTCTCGGAGGAACTCGGGGTTGGACACCACCTCGATCTCGTCGACCAGATCGGGACGCTCCAACCTCAGGACCCGCCAGAGCCTCTCCGCGGTCCCGGCCGGCACGGTGGACTTCTCGACGACGACCGCGGGACCCGACAGGGAGGACGCGATGCTGCGGGTGGCTCGCTCGAGGGCGACCAGATTCGCCTCACCCGATACGCGAGCAGGCGTCCCGACGCAGAAGAAGATCACCTCCGCACCTCGTACGGCGTTCGTCGGATCAACGTCGAATCGCAGGCGTCCTGCGCTCATCATCTGCTCGAGGAGGGTCTCGAGGCCCGGTTCGAAGAACGGGCAGATCCCCTGCCCGAGTGCGCCGATCTTCTCCTCGTCGTCGTCCACGCCCACGACGTCGTGGCCGATCGCAGCCAGGGTCACAGCCGTGATAAGGCCCACGTGACCCGTACCGACGACGACAACTCGCATCCGAACTCCTACGTCCGCGGATCGACCACCTTACTGCCAGCGCCCGAGCTATGAGGAAGGAACTCGATGTTCGAGTTCGAGGATGCCAGGGACCGAGCATCGGCAGGACCCGCATCGAGCGTAGTTCGCTTACGCTCGATGCTCGATGCAGGTCGTCACCTGGTGAACCACCGTTGCGGCGTAACGGGGTTGTACAGCCAGCGCTCACCCGCGTAAGCTGCCTCGAGGCACGCGGACGGAGATTCTCCCCATGGCCAGAGAAAACCTCCACCGCAGATACGCTTCGCCCTCGATCCAGGGCCTGTTAGCCGATGCCTCACGAGCGGGCGGGCATCCGGAGCCGGGAAGAGCATGGAGGCGTCGAGATTGAGGGAGCAGTACAGCGCGAACAAGGAGTCCGGGCGAGACCGAGTGATCCGCGATGTGAGTGATAGCGTCGTCGATCTCACCTCGGTCGAAGACGCAACCGAAGACCTCGTCATCGAGCGACCGCCGATCGTCCAAACCGGGATCACTTCGTTCCGCCGCTACCGATTGATCGGCTTCGCGCTCGCACTCATCGACATCCTCTGCTTGACAACGGCGCTGCTTGCCGCGCATGCGCTGAGATTCGACTCGCTGCCGGACCGGGACTACACGATCGGGATGGTCGTTGCCGCCGCTCTGTGGGTCGGTGTCTTCCACGCGTTCGGTCTGTACGCGCCGCAGCACCTGCCCAGGGTCGAGGAGGTGCGTCGAACGATCAGCGCCGTCGGCGTCGGGATCGTCGTCGTCATCCTGCTGACCTTCTGGCTCGACGTGTATCTCTCGCGATCCTGGATGGCCTACACGTTGATCATCGCGCTGGTCCTCGAGCTCACGGCGAGGGGGATCGCGCGCCTCTCCGTCGATCACCGGCAGACCAGTCGATCGCTCAAGCAGCGCACGCTGGTCATCGGGACCGGCGAGCGGGCGGCCGAACTGATGACGGAGCTGGACGTGCCGGGATCGGGTTACCTGGCGCTCGGCTACATCGACGCGGAGAGCCCGCTGATCTCCTCCGCGAGAGATGTCGCCCGCCGAGCGGGTCGAGCGACTGCGAACGGTGTTCCACGGATACGACCTCGACTGCGTCTTCGTCGCGTCGCCGACCATCGGCGTCGGGCAGATGGTCGCCGTGACCAGGGCCGCACGACTGGAAGGGATCGTCGTGCGCGTCTACACCCACCTCTCGGGCATCCTCGCGTCACGCCTCACCGTGCAGCACGTGGGGAAGGAGGGCGTGGCGCTCACGCTGAAGCCGACGCGGCTCTCCCCGGGTCAGCGGGTCGTCAAGCGGGGGATGGACCTCGTCCTGGCCGGCGTCGGACTGATCGTCGTCTCGCCCGTCCTGCTCGTGGTCGCCCTCGCCATCAAGGGCACGTCTCGCGGGCCCGTGCTGTTCCGCCAGGATCGGGTCACCGAGGGTGGCCGGACGTTCCGGATGTACAAGTTCCGCACGATGACCGACGCCACGGATCGTCACACCGAGCAGGACCCGATCGACAGGTCGGCCGCCTTCTTCAAGCTGAAGAGCGATCCCCGTCTGACGAAGGTCGGCAGGCGGCTTCGCAGGTGGAGCCTCGATGAGCTTCCGCAGCTCTTCAACGTGATCCTCGGGGACATGAGCCTGGTCGGCCCGCGTCCCCTCCCGGCGGAGCAGGTCTCGGCCAACATCGAGCTGCTCGGTCCTCGCCACGAGGTTCGGGCCGGCATCACGGGATGGTGGCAGATCAATGGGCGAGCCGACCTCGACTCGGAGGAGGCCGTCCGCATGGATCACTTCTACATCGAGAACTGGTCGCCGGCGCTGGACCTCTACATCCTGGCCCGCACGGCTGGGGCCCTGCTCACGCGCAAGGGTGCCTATTGAAGCGCGTGGCCGCGGAGGAGCCCACGATCGGGCGCATCGGGGTCGAGCGGATCCTCGGCCATCCGGTGCATCCCGTGAGCAAGGCTCAGGCCGTCGAGGCCGTGGTGCGTCGCGCCGGGCGGCGAGCCGGGCGCCTACGTCTGCCTCACCAACGCCCACACGACCGTGGAATCGCAGCGATCCCCGGCTCTCCGAGCCGCCGTTGAGGACGCCTACCTGTCCGTGCCGGACGGCATGCCGCTGGTCTGGATCCTCCGCCGCCGAGGCCACCGGCACGACCGAGAAGGTGACGGGCATCGAGTACATCCCCATGGTGGCCTCGCCGGGGACTGGATCTCGGCCTGCGACACTTCTTCTACGGGGGCGCGCCGGGGGTCGCCGCACGAGCGGGCACGCACCTCGAGCAGCTCGTCCCGGGGGTACAGGTCGTCGGCGCCGACGTCGCCGCCGTTCGCCGACACGCTCGAGGTGCGGCGACGGATGACCTGCGAGCGAGGAGCTCCGCCGCACCGAAGCCACACATCCTCTGGGTCGGGCTCGGGGCGCCCAAGCAGGAGCTGTGGATGGCACGCATGGCGGGCGAGCTGAGCGTCCCCGTGATGATCGGGGTCGGGGCGGCGTTCGACTACCTCGCGGGCACGAAACCCGCCGCACCGACCCTCCTTCGCCATGCCGGGTTCGAATGGCTGTTCCGCCTCGCCGTGGAACCGAGGCGCCTCTGGCGCCGGTACCTCTTCGGCAACTCGACGTTCCTCTGGCTGGTCGCCCGTGAACGGTTGGTGGGTGACCTCACATCGACGTGCCGGAAGCGACCTCCCGGACGAAACGGAGACAGGAGGCGATGACGATGAAGGTCGGCATCCTCGCCGGGGGTCTCGGGAGCCGACTCACCGAAGAGACGGAGATCCGACCCAAGCCGATGGTCGAGATCGGCGGCAAGCCGATCCTGTGGCACATCATGCGTCACTACCTGCGGTACGGGTTCGACCACTTCGTCATCGCGCTCGGCTACAAGGGTGAGCACATCAAGCGCTACATGGTCGACTACTCGCACGTACAGCGAACGGAACCTCACCGTCGACATGCACAACGGCCGACGTGAAGACGACGAGCACCGGTGATGCCGTCTCCGAGTCGTGGATGGTCGACCTGATCGAGACCGGCGGTCCGACGGAGACCGGTGCCCGGATCAAGCGGATCGCTCCCTACCTCGGTGACGGAACGTTCCTCCTCACGTACGGGGACGGGGTCTCGGACGTGAATCTCTCCGAGCTCGTCGATTTCCACCGTTCGCACGGCAAGCTCGCCACGATGACGGCGGTGCATCCACCCGCTCGCTACGGCAAGGTCGAGCTCGACGGCGACGAGGTGGCGCGCTTCATCGAGAAGCCGCAGTTCGCCGGGGAGCACGGTCCGCAGGTCGGGGAGGGATGGATCAACGGCGGGTTCTTCGTCCTCGAGCCGGGGGTCATCGACTACATCGACGACGACGAGTCCACGAAGTGGGAGCTCGCCCCGCTCGAGCGCCTCGCGAAGGACGGCGAGCTCATGGCCTATCGCCACTTCGGGTTCTGGCAATGCATGGACACCCTGCGGGACCGGAAGCTGCTGGAACGCCTGTGGAACGACGGCGAGACCGCCCTGGACCATCTGACGTGCGCGTCCTGATCACGGGCCACGACGGCTACATCGGAGCGGTCCTCGCGCCGATGGTGCGGGACGCAGGCCACGACGTGACGGGGCTCGACGCGTTCTGGTTCGAGGGCTGCACGCTCGGCCCGGAGCCCGACGCCGTCGTCGGCCCTTCGCCTGGACGTCAGGGACGTCGAGATCGATCACCTGCGGGGGTTCGACGCCGTCGTGCACCTCGCGGCGATCTCGAACGACCCGCTCGGGCATCTGGATCCCGCGCGCACGTTCGAGATCAATCATCTCGGCTCCGTCCGGATCGCTCGGCTGGCCAAGCAGGCGGGGGTCGAACGCTTCATCTTCGCCTCGTCGTGCAGCCTGTACGGAGCGGCGTCGCCCGACGATCTGCTCACCGAATCCGCTCCCCTCAACCCGGTGACCCCGTACGGCGAGTCGAAGGTCCTCGCGGAACGTGACATCTCCGAACTGGCCGACGACGACTTCAGCCCGGTCTTCCTGCGGAACGCGACCGTCTACGGGTACTCGCCCCATCTTCGCCTGGACCTGGTCGTCAACGACCTCGTCGCGAGCGCGTTCGTGACCGGCGAGGTGCTCATCAAGAGCGACGGAACGCCGTGGCGGCCGCTGGTCCATGTCGAAGACGTATCCAACGCGATCCTGGCTGCCCTGCTGGCACCCAGGGAAGCGATCCACGGCGAGGCGTTCAACATCGGAAGGA
>CAVQIQ010000008.1:0-97860 GCA_963712645.1 uncultured Actinomycetes bacterium
CGCCTGCCCGGTCTGCGGCTCGACCCCGAGCGCCCGGCGACGCTCTCCGGATGGGAGTTCCGAGCGCCGGATTCGACCTGGGCGCGATGGGACACCGGCTGAGCCGTTCGAGACGGGCGCCTTCCTAGGGCAGCTCTCTGACCAGAACGCGAGATCGTGCTCTGCGGCGAAGTCCACGGGCTTGATGCCGTCGGTACCCGGCGCGAGGGACTGCACGTGCGGCACCGGCTGCGTCGGGTCGAAGGGACGCCATGGTTGCAGCCGGGCGCCGTTGGGATCGCCGCTGTGCGCGAAGTTCGTCCAGTAGCGGATCATCCTGATCAGAGAGACGCCGCTGGTTGGGCGTGCTGGCGGCGAGGAACTGCCGATCGGGAAAGAGGCAGGGGACATCGGCGGCGTGGAAGGCCCCCGGCGGGAAGTCCTCCGGGAACGGCAGGTACATCGGCGCGTCCTGGTCGGCGAACTCGTAGGCGAACGTCGGCACCCGCTCGGCGAGCAGTCGATGTTGCTCGAACGTAGAACGCGCCCACATACGGTCGGTAAGGACCGTCGCCCACGCCAGGTTCGGTGACCGGAAGCCCGTCAGCGGATATTGGGCCAGTACTTGGTCGGCGAGCTCTCCGAAGGCATCCGCCAGGAGTGAGGGGTAGAGCTCCGCCGTGACCGGTTGTCCGGCCAGGACGCGGAACAGTCCAACGAACAATCGATGCTCGTCTCGCGTACCTCCGGAGATGACCGGCACCCGGTGGAAATGGCCGTCCCGCATGGCCTGGGCCGGGACTTCGGGTAGCACCGAGTTGCCGATCCCGTACGGCTGGAACGGTGCCGCGCCGGGGAACAGGTCCTCCGCCGGCATCACTCCTGCGATGTGCGATGACCTCCGCGGCAAGCAGTGCCATTCCTCGTCGTTCTCCAGCTGCGAGGACACCTGACCTACGTCAGGTTGCAGTCCTGCGACTGAGCCGTCGACTCGAGATCGGACAACGCGGTCTTCAGCTGGGAGAGCGACGAGGCCACGGTCGGGGCGACTGAGACGACCGTGGCACCAGCCGTGACCTTATCGATCTCGCCCCCCAGCGTCGTGATCTGCGCCTGGATCGCGCTGACCTGCGTCCCGAACGTGCTCTTCGCTTCGGTGCCCAACGCGGCGGCCGCGCTCTTCACGTTATCCACCGCCGTCTTCAGGGCATCGATGCCGCCCGTCTTCACGTCCACCTGGGTGAGCCCTTGCACGGCGTCCTTGAGGTTCTGCGCGTCCGAACAGAGCGGCGACACGCTTTCGCTGCACGAACCCAGGAGCAGCAGGGCCGGGATCACCGCGACCGTGATCACGCGGCGGAACGGACGCGTTCGGGTGCGCACCATGACCTCCTTGCAGTCAACCGCTGGAGGCGACCGCGTCCCCGACATCAGTGTGTCAACGAAGCGATGTCGGAGACGTGGCCCTCGCGTCGGTCCTCAGTTGCCCTCTGCGGCCTTGAGCTGCTTGGCGAGCTCGTCGGCGCTCGCGTCGATCTCCTGAGAGACGTAGCGATCCTGCGCCTTGATGCTCGCAGCGATCTGGTCGGCCATGTTCGTCGCGTAGATCACGATCAGACCGGCCTGGCCCTTGTCCAGCACTGCGCCGAGCTCCTTGAGATCATCGTCCTTCATGCCGCCCTTGATGTGTCCGGTGACGGCTCCGATGCCCGCACCCACGGCCATGCCGACGCCCAGACCGATCCCCGGAAGGATGGCGGCCGCGGCCCCGAGGGCCAGACCTTCCCATGCACCGTGCCGCGTGGACGCCTCGTGCTTGTCGGCGACCTTGACCTTGCCGTCGGCCCCACGCTCAAGGACCGCGGCGTCGAAGTCGTGCCCGACCCCCGCGTTCGCGTACAGCGCCTTCACGGCCTCGTAGTCCACCTCGGCGTCCGAAACGCTGTCGTAGGACCCTGCGAGGACGATCAACGTGTCCTTCTTGCTCATCCCGCTCCCCTTTCTCGGCGTCGATCACGTCGGCGCGCGCTCCCGGCCCCCCCAACGGGGTTCTCCTTGACGATATAGCCTTGGCTCGTTCCGTGTCAGGGCCAACGGACCCAGGTCGCAGGGACCTCCCCCCTGTCCGCCGGATCCCGACGAGCGTCCACCGTTCGGGCGTTCGGTCCTGCCGCTCCGCCTATATGCTGACCGCTTGACCACCGACGATCCGGCTGGACAGCGCAAACGCCTCAACTTGCGGACCGCTCGCATGGAGGCGTTCAGCGACGGCGTCTTCTCCATCGCGATCACGCTCCTGGTGCTCGATCTGGTAGCGCCGTCGATCACCCAGGGCGGCGTCGGCCGCCGATTGATCGATGAGTGGCCGACGTACCTCGCGTACCTCGTGAGCTTCGCGTCGATCGGCGCTGCGTGGCTCAGCCACTCGACGATCACCGAGTACCTCGACCGGGCTGATTCGGTTCTCCTCCGATTGAACCTGCTGCTGCTCCTGTTCGTCTCGGTCTTACCGTTCCCGACCCGGATGCTCGGCGAATACCTGCGTGAGACCGGTGCCGAGCGGATCGCCGTCACCGTGTATGGGTTGAACCTGCTCGCGATCTCGGGCCTGGGGAGCGTCCTGTGGCACTACGCGGTCTCGGCACGACTGACCAAGCTAGATCTCGCTGACGACGACGCCCGGGCGATCACCTCCAAGCTCAACCCGAGCCTTGCCTTCTACGCCGTGACCATCGCGATCGGCCTGCTCGTTCCAGTCGCAGCGGTCGTGTTGTACCTCGTCATCGCGCTCTATCTCTTGATCCCGTTCCGCGCCATCGCTCACCAGTTGCGTCATCGACCAGCCAGGTGACCAACTCAACCACCTCCCGACAAACCGTTGCTGTAGGGCGACGGCCCCACGGATCGCCGAGCGAGGCGAACCGAAGACGACCAAGGCTTCGTCACCGCGGAGCTCGAGCACGTGTCCGCGGTGATCCTCGACCACCGAGCGCGTCACCTCGGCGAAACGCCCGGCGAGGCGTCCGGCCTCCTCGTCTCCCCGTTCCTGTGTGAAGGCCGTGTAGCCACGAACGTCGGCGATCAGGAATGCATGGACGTCTGCGTCTCGGCTGGAGTCCGTCTGGGATTGAGCAGTACCCGAGGGCTCGCCCACCGACGGCGACTCGTCATCCGGTGGAACACTCACCCGGCGAGTATGGACCTCGTCGCAACATGGCGGGAAGCGATGTCGCTTCCGCTCCAAATCGACACCCGTCCAGGTCCGTGCACGTTGACATCAGCAAGGCATGAGACCATCAGCGACTTTCGAGCCGCAGGGCAAGGCTCCGCCCCTGCGTCCAGATGAACTCGAACGCCGACTCCGGGAACGCCTGGTTGCCCTCGGCCCGGCTCCCCGCGCCGAGCTGCTCCACGTCCTGACGCTGCCCGACTTCGACCGGGCCGACCGGATCGGCGAGTTCTGGAGCTACCCACAGAGCCGCACCTTCGCCGAACTGCTGATCGACTGCGAGGAGGATCGGACGCTCCGGGCGGTGCTCGTCGGCATGCTGCGGGAAGCGGGCTGATAGCCAGCATGGCGAGCCGCCGTCTGGTGGGCGCCTCAAGGCCGAACGATATGGCCAGGACTCACTTGATCCACACCCGCAAGGGACCAAGAAGTGCAAATCCGTATCGCCCCGCGGCCTCCAGGTCATCTCCGCGCTCGTACCCGACCAGCGGAAGGTCTCCCACGTGTGCGGCAACAGAGGCCACGGATCCACGCCACGCCGCATCGAGGTCACCGACTTCCGAGAACACGTTCGTCACGCTCGCAACGGTCGCGCTGCGGTTCGCGATGGCACCGGCGACGATCGCCTCGTGCCGGTAGCCCGCCATCACCATCACGGCGTCCTCGTCCAACAGCGACGGGTGGAACAGCCCCGGAGGTATGTCGTACTGGTTCCAGGCGCGCTCCCACTGACGCAAGACCGCCGGGTCGCGCACCCGTTCCCAACGCATCCCCGCGGGCGCCTCGGGTAACGGTGCGTCCGCCTCACGACATATCCACTGCGCTTCGAAGAGCACGTGGAATCCCTCGGACGCCAAATTCAGGCACGCGAAACTGTCCTTCAGGGAACAGCCCGGGGACGTGTCAATTGCCGCGAGGATGGCATCGACACTCGCCGCCGGATCTAGCGTGACCGCGTCCGGGTAGAGGGGTGGAGATCGCTTGGGAACCGTCCACCCACCGTCGTGATACGTGCCCGCCTGGCCGTGCAGGCGACAGACGCGATCGCACCATTCGGCGTTGTTTCGTGCCGCAGTCCGCACGAGATCAGCCGGCTGTCCGCCTTGCACGTCGCTGGTCTTCACGACGACCATCTTCGTGCACTCCGCGCCGACGTGAAACCCGAGGAGGTCGGTTGGTCGATAATGGAGTGGCCGCGCGCGTGATCGACTGCGAGGAGGACCGGACGCTCCGGGCGGTGCTCGTCGGGATGCTGCGCGAGGGCGATCACTAGCCCCCTTCCCGTAGGGTCCTGGTGGCGACGGGCCCAGCAGTCGCCACGCCGACTGGATGATAGGAATCGGGGCGGTGGGTGCTGTGACTGTCGTCCGTTTGGGTGCGTGGTGCGACTTCGTGACCGAAGACGAGTACCGTCAGCGGCTCGTCAGACACGGAGGGGCCCACAAGGGGCCGCTCGTATCAGGCGACGTCCCAGTACCGTCCGAACTTCCTTCCTGGCCGGGCGAGGCGATCGAGAATCTCGTCGAGGACTTCAAGCAGGGGATCTCCTTTGATGTGCATGAGTTCGCTGACCTTGATAACGGACGCCGCCTCACGCTGCACGAGGAGCGCGGGTTCACCACGAGCAGAGGACCCGCGCCGAGCGACATGTGGCGCTACCTGACGTTGGAGCACCTTGAGCGGGACGTGCTCACCACGGTGCTGCCTGACGATGACGACACTCAGGACCAACATCCTTGGGAGTGGCTCGCCGGGCTCCTGCACCTCCATGGCGTCGAGGCAACAGCCGACGAACTCAGGGGTCTTCCTTACATCGTGGTGTTCAGCGAGCGTCTCCGAGCGCGTCTAGGGGTCACCTAGGCGACAAAGACGCTGCGAGGAGGATCGGACGCTCCGGGCGGTGGGGTGGGGATGCTGCGGGAGGCTGACCGCTGAGAAGCGATTTGACCAACCCGCCCTCGCCCTCGCGATCATCCCGCTAAGTGGTGCGGCCTTAGGAGGCAGCACTAGCATCAGCCCCGTCCACAGGATGTGACTCGCGAGCGGCGCTACCACGCCAGCCGACCACCAACCGAGCACGCCCCAGAGGAAGCCGGCGACCACGGCGGCCGTGATGATGGGCAGGGACCGGCTCGGGAGGTTCGCGACCACGTACATCACCCACGCCACGAGGGCCGCTCCCGCCGCTCCAATCCCCGTCCGCGCAAGGGACTGCTGCGTGAACCCCCGCCAGAACAGCTCCTCGCCCGGCACCGCGAGCAGTAGCGATAACAGGAGCTCGCGCGCGAGCGGCGTGTCGGAGGCCTGTCCGTATGCGGCGGCAACCGCCTTGCGGAAGAACGCCCAGCGATCGGCCACGATCACGAACAGCCGCGTGGCCCCCCAGAAGACGATGCCGCTCGCCGCCCCGACGAGAGCCGCCTCCCCCGCCGAAACCTTCGCGGTCGTGTCCGGGTACAGAACGATCGCCACCACGCCCATCGCCGCAAGGACGAACGGGACGACGCTCAGCACCTCGCGCTTCCCACGAGACACGGACCGCCACGCCAGCATCTGGGCGACGAGTCCGGCAGCCACAACGAGGTAGTCGAGCGTGCTCATGCGGGGAAGAACCTCATGTTGACGGCGATCTCGGCCGTGAGCGAGGTCACGGGCGCAATGTAGTACAAGCCCGTGGCCGACTGCACCGCTTGGGTCGCGTGCCCTTCAGCGCGGCGCGTGCGAGAAGCTGCTGATCGATTGCGAGGAGGATCGGGTGCTTCGGGCGGTGCTCGTCGGGATGCTACGCCTTTACTTCATTCGATTGGCATGATGCCAAGGCCTAGCCAGGCGTATGAAATGGCCTCAGGTTGTACGACGTTGGGGGCGTCGTCGAAGGGGGGGCGAAATGCTTGCGGCAAACGGTTACTGGTTGTGGTGGACCTTGGCCATCCTCGTGTGGATCGCCATCGCCTTCTGGCCGGCACGAGTGGCCGCTCGCAAGGGCCACAGCTTCATCGGGTACTTCATCTTCAGCCTCTTCTTCTTCCCTGCAGCGATCATCACTGCCTACCTCGTGCAGGACAGGAGCGTCAGAAGCGCGTAGAGAAGCCACTCCGGTTGGAGGTTCGGCGTCCGGGAGATACAGGACGGCGCACCCGCCAGTCCGTGTTGTCGAGGAGAGGCCGGCGATCCTATCGTGATCCCAGGCCACAGACCCTAGCGAGACTGCTCACTCGAGCCAACGAAAGGGGCCCGAACATGACAGAAGTGTCCCTGGATGAACTCGGCCCCGTCGACTACATCGTCGTGGAGTTTCCGGCAGGAGCGAGCAACTTCACGGGCGATATGGCGAAAGAGCTGGTCGCCTTGGTGGACGCTGGAACGATCCGCGTGATCGACGTGTTGATCCTGACCAAGAACGAGGACGGTTCCGTCGAGGCGATGGAGCTTTCCGACGTCCCCGAGCTCGGAGAGCTCCAAGCAGTCGAGGCGCAGCTGGCGGAGCTGTTGGCCGAGGAGGACGTCGAGCGCCTCGCCGCCGCCATGGAACCAGGGAGCACTGCCGGAGTGCTGATCTGGGAGAACCTTTGGGCGGTGCCATTCGCGTCAGCGGCGCGGCGTTCTGGTGGCCAACTGATCGCGAACGGACGGATTCCCCTTCAGGCGATCATCGCCTCCATCGAGGCCGATGAAGCACCCACAACCCAAGGAGGATGATCATGCCAGTCAGGCCAGCACGTCGAGGAAGAGTTGGTGTCATCGGCGCCCCGGTGGCCAAGACCGCGGTCGTTGCCAAAGCCGTCACACCTGGCCCCTCCCCGGTAGCGAAAACCGCGGTCGTAGCCGCAGCTGTCACACCTGGGCGGGGTCGTCGGCGAATCTAGCCACGGGCTACTGGAAGCCCGTCTTCGGCGGAGTTCCTCCATTTCTGAGCCTATCTGTGGTGGTGGGAGCCGAGGAAGTGGGGTATTTCCGAAAACCCCGACCCCACTTCCACCTTCAGCGCGCCAGTCCATCCCGCCGCCGCGCCACAGGGAGCCCGCGCCGCACGGGGAGTAGCTTCTCACCGATTAGTGTCTCGGGGTCGCTTCTCCGCCGCCTCCATTCTCCGAAGCTCCTCAATGTCTTCCGCGGAACGCTCTAAAGGTTGAACGCGTACTGCGCTCTCGTAAGCCTCATCGCTCAGGTGTATCTCGACAGCATCACCCTCCTCGTCGATCGGGTCGAACGTCAGATCCCACCCAGCAACATCACCAACGCGCTTGGGCGCGGCGGTCCTCAACTTGAAGCGCCTTGTCACCACTGCCGATCCTCCTCAGCCTGACGTACTGTCCCAAGGTGGCGCCATGTTGCTTGCGTAGGCGCCTCCCTGCTCCCAGATCAACTGAATTGCCTGGCCAATCACTAGGGCTACAAGGTCGGGCCGCGGCTTCTCTGGAACCAGGATGGCCCGCTGAGCCGACTCTCGGAAACGGCCGTGGTCAGCAAGTTGACCGATGGCCATTCGGATTGCTTCTCGCGTGACCGTCCCTTTCGCCTCAATCAGGAGATCAAGATCTTCTAGGAGCACGTCACAGATCAGCGGTTTCGCTTCGCCAGCGGGAACAATCTCCAGCTGCCGGATCTCGTGTCCCAACGCCGCGAGGTAATCGCCCAACCTGTCGACCATCGCGTCCTCACGGAGCTCAGCTTCGTACGGCTCCCGTGACGGCTCGACATACATGCTCTCCTTGTTCCTCTTGGATCTCTTCTTGATCCGGACCCTTTTCCTGGATGTCTTCGCAACCACGGCCCTGGGAGGAAGGATCGCGCCAGGCTTGGGCAGGAGCTTGAAGACGATGACCTTGCGAACCTCCCCGCTCCCAGACGAGCTGTCGGTTGTGTAGAAAGGGTCCCCCGCATCCAGCACATACTCGCCCAGATAAGTGACCGTTCCAGCCGAGCCCTGGAACAGGCGAAGAGCGCGTCCGTCGGCGACATGGTCGCGCACGGCCTTGTTCCCCTGATCCATCTGCTGGTCGCCGGTTTGCCCTTCGCCGTAGTAGTGAAAGACACCATTCGCATCTGTCCCGTCGAAGTAGCCGTGCTTGTGACCGGACTTCGGATCCGTGAAGAGGAAGATATTGTGAGTTTGGGCCGAGGGACCGATTCCTCCCTGCCCGCGCCCCCATATCGTCGATGCAGGGCCGTTCTTAGAATCCGTTGACCAGGACGTAGATGCCATCTGCCTGCGGCTACGCGATTGGGACGACGCTTGGCCATAGTTCCTCCGCTTCTAGGGTCTCCGCTTCAAGATGAGGCGGGCGAGTCTCTCGGTGGGGACCTCCATGCACGAAGCATGGCGTCAGAGCGGCACCTGTCAATCGTAGACTCGCGTCCCGTGAGTACCCGGGAGGAGAGTCGACCGAGACAACCAGCACGTGCTGAGGTTGTCGGCTCTCTTCTCCGACCACCGGCCCTTCGTCGGGCGATAGACGCCTTCTACGAGCGCGGTCACTCCGCAGTCCTTCACGAGGAGCGGTCAAAGGACCGAGACGCACTGCGTCACGTGGAGGATGCCGCCATCCTTGACGCCGTTCAACGTCAGATCGATCTCGGCCTCGACGTCGTCACGGACGGTGAGTTTCGCCGCTGGATGTTCATGAACTCGTTCTACGACGCCGTATCCGGCATCCGAACCGGCAAGACGGTGACGTTCCGGAACGACCGAGGCGACGAAGTTGAGCTCGCGGTCCACGAGATTGTCGAGCCCCTCAAGCAGGTCGACTCACCGGCGGCTCGCGAGGCGGCATTCCTTTCGGAGGTGACCCAGGGGTATCCGTTCAAGGTTTCCCTACCGGCACCCTCCATCTTCCTTCATCCGTTCACGACGGTGACGGGTGCCTACGAATCGGTCGAGGAGTTCGCGGATGAGGCAATTCAGATAGAGCGTCAGCTTGTCCGTGACATCCTCTCCGCAGTATCAGCCAAAAGGCCCACAAGCTATACAATTCAGTTTGACTTCCCGCTGTACGCGTACCTGGTCGACCCGGCGTGGGCCGAGCGCTTCGAGGCGCGCGGCCACTCCGTCGGCGACCTCGTCGACGCCGCGATCGCCGCCGACACCGCGGTGCTCGAGGGCATCCCCGACGACGTGACCGTGGCTCTCCACATCTGCAGAGGGAACTACCGTTCATCGTGGATGTGCGAGGGCTCGCTCGAACCGGTGGCCGAGCGCGTGTTCGCCGAGCTCCCGTACAGCGCCTTCCTCGTCGAGTGGGACGACCTCGGTCGCGACGGCGGGTTCGAGCCGGTGCGGTTCCTCAGGAAGGGTTCGACGATGGTCATGGGGATCGTGTCGACCAAGACGCCGGCGCTCGAGGTCGAGGACGACCTCGTTCGGAAGATGGAGGTGGCGGCGGGGCTCGCCGGCGGCATGGAACGGCTCGCGATCAGCCCGCAGTGTGGGTTCGCGAGCGTGATGGTGGGCAACGAGATCGACGAGGACACGCAGTGGCGCAAGCTCGAGCTCGTCGCGCGGGTCGCGGATCGGATCTGGGGTTAGCGCCTCGCGACCTCGCTCCAGTGAAGCGGTCCGGAGCACCCTCCACTTGGCCAGCTCTCAACCTGGCTGGCGGTGCGGATGCAGGACGACCTCAACATCGAGATCGCGGGGACCCTTGCCGAGGGTGAGGGCAAGGATGAGACGACTCGACCTCCGAAGACGGGTTGGGAGGAGATCGTCGAGATCCTGGAGGCGTTCCTGCTCGCGTTCGTCGCGATCGCGACCGCCTGGAGCGGGTACCAGGCGGCGAGGTGGGACGGCCATGAAGCGGAGCTCTACGCGCAGGCCTCGGCGATCCGCGTCCGTGCGGACCAGCTCTTGACGCTTGGAGGACAACAGCGCCTGCTCGACGTCACCACGTTCAACACCTGGATCGAGGCGCGGTTCGAGGGGCGGGCGGAGCTGACCGCGTTGTACGAACGTCGCTTCAGCCCCGAGTACAAGGTCGCGTTCGACGCATGGCTCGCGACCGACTCGTTCTCGAACCCGGAGGCGCCGCCCGGGCCAGCTTCATGCCCGAGTACGTCAATCCTCAGCTGATGATCTTCGGGCTCGTGACGATCCTTACGTTCCCTCGCGTGTGAGCCGCGGCCGTCCGAACTCGGTCAAGCGCCGGGTGACGCCTACATGTCCGCGACCGGCTGCGGGGATTCCCCGATGCGCGTCGGGCTAGGCTCTGCGGGCATGACGGACTCGGGGGAGCGGACCGCGGGACCCGACCGGATCACGCTGGTGGCGTTCGTCACGTTCGTGACACTGGCGGGCGGCAACGTGATCGCCGTCCGTTCGGTCTCCTGTGAAGGCTGCGAGCTCGATCCCTTCTGGGCCGCCGCCTCGCGGTTCCTGCTCGCGTCCCTGATCCTCGCGGCGATCGCGCTCGCGCTCCGTGCAGGTCTGCCCCGAGGTCGAGCCCTGCTCGGTGCCGTGCTCTACGGGATCCTGGGGTTCGGCGCGGCGTTCGCTTTCGCGTACTGGGGGCTCCAGCGGGTGTCCGCCGGTCTCGGCGCGGTGTTCCTCGCGACCGTGCCGCTGCTCACGTTCGCGTTCGCGCTGGCGCATCGCCAGGAGCGGTTCAGCTGGGACGGGTTGATCGGCGGGGTGTTCGCGATCGCCGGGATGGCGGTGATCTTCCGCGAGGGGATGGGCGCCGGCGTCCCGTTCGCCTCGCTGCTCGCGCTCCTCGGCGCCGCCGCGTGCTTCGCCGAGACCGGGGTCGTGGTCAAGGCGTTCCCGCGCGTGCACCCCGTCTCGATGAACGCGATCGGGTTGGGCATCGGCGGCCTGATGCTGCTCGTGCTCGCGATGGTCTCCGCCGAGTCCCTCGCCGTGCCCGAGCTCGCGAAGACGTGGGTCGCGCAGGCGTACCTCGTGATCCTCGGCTCGGTCGTGGCCTTCACGCTGTACGTGTACGTCCTGCGCCGCTGGACGGCGAGCGCGGTCTCGTACGAAGGCGTGCTGATCCCGATCGTGGCGATCCTGTTGGCGTCGTGGCTGCAGGACGAGGAGATCACGTGGGCGTTCGCGGCCGGCTCGGTGCTCGTGCTGATCGGGGTCTACGTCGGTGCGCTCCGGCGGCCCGGGGATGCTCCGGATCTCGAACCGGGCCGGGTAGCATCCGAACCGTGACCGAGGCCGACGTCCCGCTGCGGCTCGACGCGCCGCGCGAGGAGGTGCTCGAGCACGCGGCCAAGCTCGTCGCCGAGGCGTGGCAGAGCTTCGACCGGTACCGGCCCGAGGAACCTCCGCTCGACGAGCGCGTCCGCCGGCTCCTGCAGACCGAGCTCCCGACTTCGCCCGGGGCGGCCCACGAGGCCGTCGACGACGCGGCACGGATCCTCGACGAGTCGATCGCGCAGCCGCGCCCCCGGTACTTCGTCGGGGTGGGCTCGAGCGGCCTGGAGATCGGCACGATCGGCGATCTGCTCGCGCACACCTACGACATCAACCTCGCGGTCGACGCGCGAGCGGCGACGCTGATCGAGAAGCAGGCGGTCCGTTGGGCGGCCGAGTTCATCGGGTACGCGCCGGACGCCGCGGGGGCGTTCACGAGCGGCGGGACGGTCTCGAACACGACCGCGCTCGCCGCGGCGCGCGAGCACGCCCTGCCCGGCTCCCGCTACGAGGGGTTCGGCGGCAAGCGGGTGGCGATCTACTGCTCGCAAGAGGTCCACTACTCGGTCACCCGGGCAGTCGAGACGCTCGGCGTCGGCTCCGCGAACCTGCGGGCGATACCGCTCGGTCCCGAGCGCGGGCTCGAACCCGAAGCCCTCGCCGAGGCGATCGAGCGAGATCTCGCGGACGGCGTGACCCCGATCGCGGTGGTCGCGACGGCGGGGACCACGCTGACCGGCGCGATCGATCCGCTCGAGGAGATCGCGGACATCTGCGACGAGCGCGGCGTGTGGCTCCACGTCGACGGCGCGTACGGGCTCCCGGCCGTGGCCGCCCGACCCGAGCTGTTCGCGGGGTTCGAGCGCGCGCACTCGGTCGCCGTGGACGCCCACAAATGGCTCTACCTCCCGAAGGCCTGTGGGGTCCTGTTGGTGCGCAAGCAGGAAGACCTGGTCGCGTCGTTCGGGCACGAGCAGGGGTACCTCCCGCACCAGCGGCACGAGCTCCACGCGATGGACACGACGTTCGAGTACTCGCGGCCCTTCCGGGCGCTCAAGTTCTGGCTCGCGATGAGGGTGCACGGGGCCGCGGCGTTCGCGGAGGCGATCGAGCGCAACCTGGAGCAGGCGCAGCTGCTGTACGAGACGGTGTCGGCGCGGGACGACTTCGAGGCGCTCGCACCGCCGAAGCTGTCGGTCGTCGCATTCCGTCACGCCCCGCCGGATGTCGACGACGTCGGCGCGCACAACCAGCGGCTGGCCGAGGCGATCCAGGCCGACGGCCGCGTCTGGATGTCGAGCGCGCTGATCGACGACGACGTCTGGCTCCGCCCATGCTTCGTGAACTTCCGCACCACCGATGAGGACGTGCTCGACGTGGTCGAGATCGCGGCCGAGATCGGTGAGCGCCTCGCCAGGGGCTGACGGCCGTTCGCCCGTCTAGACTGCTCACGCCCGAGCACAGAGGGAGCGCAACCGATGACCGAGCCGCTGGTCGGCGTCGTGATGGGATCGGCGTCGGATTGGGACACGATGCAGCACTGCGCCCAGCAGCTCGAGGCGTTCGGCGTCTCGTTCGAGACCCGGGTGCTGTCGGCCCATCGCACGCCGAAGGAGCTCGCGGCCTGGATCGAGGACGCCGAGGCCCGAGGCGTGGAGGTCTTCATCGCGGCCGCGGGCATGGCGGCGGCCCTGCCCGGCGTCGTGGCCGCCCACACGACCCGTCCCGTGCTCGGCGTCCCGATGGAGTCGAAGCTCGCGGGAGGACTCGATTCCCTGCTCTCGATGGTGCAGATGCCGGGCGGGATCCCGGTCGGCGTGCTCGCCGTCGGCCGGGCCGGGGCGGTCAACGCGGCGATCCTAGCGACCCAGGTGCTCGGACGCTCCCACCCGGGGTTCGACGAGGCCGTTCGGAAACAGCGCGAGGCCAAGGCGGCGGAGATCCTCGCCGATCTCGACCCCTCCGATGCCTAGGCGACGGCGTACCTGACTGCCGTGGTGCCTCGCCGCAGCCGATCGCGGATGAGGCATCCGAACGCTACACCTGCGCGGCGGAGGTCCGTTTCTTCTCGGATCTCGCCACCGCCGTGAGGCAGGGCTTCATGGGCCCCTTCCATCCCGCCACGCGACCTCGGTAGCCTTGGCCATGGCCACCGCGGTGTGGACGGGCACCCTGTCGTTCGGCCTGATCACGTTGCCCGTGCGGCTGTACCCGGCGACACAGCCCAAGGACGTGCGCTTCCACCTGTACGACCGCGAGGGCCGCCGCATCCGCTATCAGCGCGTGGTGGAGGCGGAGCCCGGTCCGTCGCCCGAGCACGACGAGCCCCCGGCGCGGGAGGCCGCTGCGGACGACGACCCGGCGTCCCCGCGCGAGGAGCGAGCGGGGACCACGGCCGTCGAGACGCCGGTCGCCTGGGACGACATCGTGCGGGGCGTGGAGACCGATGAGGGCGAGCTCGTGACGGTGCCGCGGGAGGAGCTCGAGCGGATCCGTCCCGAACGGAGTCGATCGATCGACATCCAGGATTTCGTCGAGCTCGAGCAGATCGATCCCGTCTACCTCGACAAGAGCTACTACGCGATCCCGATGACACCCGAGGCGACTAAGCCGTACCTCCTGTTCCATCACGCGATGCGCGAGGCCGGGCGGATCGGGATCGGCAGATTCGTGCTGCGGACCAAGCCGCACCTCGTGGCGATCCGCCCGATGGAGAAGGTGCTGGCCGTCGAGACGATGTTCTTCGGCGACGAGGTCCGAGACCCGGCCGATCTCGCTCCCAACCTGGAAGGCGCCGAGGTCGACGTGCGGCAACTGGACCTCGCGGTCACGCTCATCGAGACCCTGAAGACGGACTGGGATCCCGACGCGTACGCCGACACCTACCGGGAGGAGCTTCTCCGCATGCTCGCCGAACGCACGCCGACGAAGCGCGTTGCCGAAGAGGCGCCCCCGGCCGGAGGTTCCGCGGTGGAGGGGCTGATGGCCGCCCTCAGGGAAAGCGTCGCCGCGGCCGAACGCGACCGGACCCGCAACAAGGCCGCCGGCTAGGCCGGGCCTACCCGAGCGCCACGTCGACCAGGATCAGTTCGCTCGCCGAGCTGGCCGCGATCTCTGCGCGTTCCTCGTCCGTTATCTGGGCAGCCGACCCCGTCTCCATCCGCTCGCCATTCACCCCGACGTCGCCCTCGATCACATAGAGGTACGCCCCGCGCCCGGGCCTGAGCGGGTGCTCGACCGAGCGACCGGCGTTCATGCGAGAGACGAACACGTGCGCGTCCTGGTGGACGAGCACGGCATCGCCGCCGTCACCGCTGATCGCCTTCAGGAAGGTGTCGGTCCGATCCTCGGTCGTGAAGACCTTCTGCTCGACGCCGGGTGGCAGGCCGCGTTCGGCGGGCATGATCCAGATCTGGATGAACCGCATCGGCTCGGTCTCGGAGGCGTTCTGCTCCGAGTGGTAGGCCCCGCGCCCGAGGGTCATGCGCTGGACCGAGCCCGCCGGCAGCGGTCCCGGAGGCCCGCCTGCGTCGTCCTCGTGGCGGAACAGCCCTTCGACCACGTAGGTCAGGCCCTCGATGTCGCGGTGAGGGTGCATCGGCCACACGGCGCCCGGCACGAGCCGATCGTCGTTGAACACCCGCATCGTGCCGAACGACGTGTACTCGGGGTCGACGTACGTGTCGAACGAGTAGTGCCAGCGGGCTCGGAACCACCCGCCGTTCACGTCGGAGATCTGGTCGTCCCTGCGGATCTTCAGCGTCACCGGCCCGCTCCCGACGCCAACCTACCCCGGATCACCGTAGCCAGGTGAACGACCACGCATCCGGGAAACGATCCGCGAACGCGGACCGACCCGAGGAGGGCGGCCTTGTCCCTCGTTCACGTTCTCGCCATGGTCGCCGCATAGCGTCCGATCGTGTCCGGGGTGGCGCTGCCGTTCGAGAGCGAGGGGGAACGATGACGACCGTCACGAAGCAAGAGCAGGCCCAGGTCGAGAAGGCGAACGCCTCCGGCAAGAGGCCGGTCGTATTCGTGCACGGACTGTGGTTGCTCCCCACCAGTTGGGATCGCTGGGCCAAGGTCTTCGAGGGCGAGGGGTTCGCGGCACTGTCCCCGGGCTGGCGCGACGATCCGGACACCGTGGCCGAGGCGAGGGAGCACCCGGAGGTCATGGCCAAGAAGTCGATCAAGGACGTGGCGGACCACTACGACGAGGTCATCCAGGGACTCAAGAAGAAGCCCGCCGTCGTCGGACACTCGTTCGGCGGGCTGATGACGGAGATCCTGGCCGGTCGAGGGTTGTCCAAGGTTTCGGTCGCGATCTCTCCGGCGCCGTTCCGCGGCCTCTTGCCGCTGCCCATCTCCGCCCTCCGATCCGGATCGCCCGGCCTGCGGAATCCCGGGAATCGCAACCGCGCTGTCCCACTCACGTTCGAGCAGTTCCAGTACGCGTTCGCCAACGCCGTCAGCGAGGAGGAGGCGAAGCAGCTGTACGACACGTTCTGCGTCCCGGCTCCGAGTGAGCCGCTCTTCAGGCCGCCGCCGCCAACTTGAACCCGTGGACGGAAGACAAGGTGGACACGAAGAACCCGAAGCGCGGGCCGATGCTGATCATCTCGAGGGAACACGACCACACGGTCCCCTGGTCGATCGCGAACGCATCCTTCAAGCGAGAGAATCGCAACGCTGGGTGACGGAGATCGTGAAGATCCCCGGCCGTGGCCACGCGCTGACGATCGATGGAGGGTGGCGCGAGGTCGCAGATACCGCGCTGGGGTTCATCAAGAAGCGCGGCTGAGCCCGGGTTTGACGAACGCGGGGCGGTGACGCATCCTGTTTGCCCCCGCAAGAGCTACCGGGAGGCTCACGCATGACCGCGGAACTCGAGCAGTACGAGAAGCAGCACGACCCACTGCCGGCGCTTCGGCAGCAACTCGCCAAGGAGTTCGAAGGGGTCGTTCCGAAGGATCGGATCGACGAGGCAGCCGAGCGGGCGATCGGTGACTTCAAGGGAGCCCCGGTCCGCGCTTTTGTTCCGATCTTGGCCTGGCGTCGAGCCCGTGCGTTCCTCAGGGCGGACCCTGAGTCGAGCGTGAGGGCACGCACCTCGACCTGATCGCGCCGAGCGGTCACACGATGGCTGGGGTCAGTGGACGCCGGTGTGGTGACGGCGGCTTCGCTCGTGCGCCGCACAGTGTGCCCGGGGTGGTGTCTGGTTTCACGACATAGTTCCGCCCTGTCTCGCGACATCGTGCCGACCTCAGGACGAGGGGGTCGGAGATGTCGCTTGCCAGGCTGGTCGTCACCGCGGTCAGGATCGAGGGACGGACCAAGGCGGAGGTGTCCCGCGACTACGGGGTCTCGCCGCGGTGGGTCTATGAGCTCTGCCGGCGGTTCGACGCTCAGGGTGAGGCAGGTCTGGAGCCTCGGTCACGGCGGCCCCGCGGGAGCCCTCGGCAGACGCCCGTCCAGGTCGAGGAGGAGATCGTCGAGCTCCGAAAGGCACTCACCGACGAGGGCCTGGATGCCGGCGCCAACACGATCGCCTATCACCTGACCAAGCGTCACGGCAGCGCTCCGTCGGTCGCCACGATCTGGCGGATCCTTTCTCGCCGTGGCTTCGTGACCCCCCAGCCGCAGAAACGACCCAGGTCCTCGTTCATCCGGTTCCAGGCCGATCAACCGAACGAGCGCTGGCAGGCCGACATCACGCACTGGCACCTGGCCGACGACACCGAGGTGGAGATCTTGAACGTGATCGACGATCACTCCCGGTTCCTGGTGGCCTCGGATGTCCGGAAGATCACCAAGGCCGCCGACGTCGTGGCGACCTTCCATCGAGCCGCTGCGGCGCACGGATTCCCGGCATCGATGCTGACGGACAACGGTGCGGTGTTCACCGCGGCCCCCCGTAAGGGCCGGTGCGCGATCGAGCTGGAGACCGCGGCGCTGGGGATCGGCTACGTGCACTCCAGCCCCTATCACCCCCAGACCTGCGGCAAGGTGGAACGCTTTCACCAGACCGAGAAGAAGTGGCTCGCCAAGCAGAAACCGGCGGCGACACTGCTCGAGCTCCAGGCCAAGCTCGATCGCTTCGGTGCCTACTACAACGACGTCCGACCGCACCGGGCGATCGGGCGACGAACCCCTGCCGAGGCGTTCGCAGCCCGACCGAGGGCGACACCGCGGCTTCGGGGGTTTGTGGTCCCTGCCCACTTCCGGGTCCGCAGGGACAAGGTCGACATCACCGGGACGATCACGCTGCGCCACAACTCGCGACTGCACCACATCGGGCTAGGGCGTCGGCTCATCGGCACCCGGGTGCTCGTGCTCGTGGCCGATCTCGACGTCCGGGTGCTGAGCGAAGACGGAGAGCTGATCCGCAGGCTCACCCTCGATCCGACCCGCGACTACCAGCCTCACGGGCGATCGTGAGGTGGAAGGATGTCCCGAGACATATCGGCACGATGTCTCGAGACATCACAGTGTGCCCGGGGTGGGATTCGAACCTGCGCCCCGCTGCTCGGAAGCTATCTCGGAACGAACCGTGTGCGTTTCCGCAGGTCAGACACCTTACGAGCGAGCGGAAGGCGTCCGGTTAGCGGGTGGCTCCAGCCCATGAACTCCACGCGGTCGGCATAGTCTCCCCAGCCGTGAGTCCCGACGAACTCGAGCGCCGACTGCAAGGAGCGTCTGGATGCCCTCGGCCCGCTCCCCGCGCCGAGGACGGACGCGGTCGGCTACGGGATCGGCGAGAGGTCGGCGAAGGAGTGGCGCTCCGCGAATCCGTGGCGGTAGACGAGGTGATCTGCTCTTCGACCTCGGCACGGGCGACGATTCCTCTTGGCGATCGAGGCGACATCCATGCCAGAGCTGCGGATCCTCCCTGACCCAGTTCGCAGGCACGGTCGCGAGGTGCTGGGCCTGCTCCGCCTCCTCCGCGTTCCCGACCTCTAACTCCGGTTGACCCCCCACTCGATGGTCGCTTCCAGACCGCTGGCCGCTTCGAGCATGTCCTCCCGTATGGCCCGAAGCTCGCTTAGGACGGCCTCCCGGCGGGACTCCAGCTCCGAAAGGATCCCGTCGGCTTCCATCTGGGCGTCCCGCAGCGTCCGTCGAGCATCGGCCCGCGCCTTTTCTGTCTCGAACTGCGTGTCGACGCGGATCCGCTCGGCTTCGGCCTTCGCCTCAGCGACCATCCGTTCCGCCGCCTCCCGACGGAGCCGCTCGACGTGGTCGAAGGTTCGCACCAGGTCGGCCAAGTCAGGGCCCACGTCTTGGGCGTCCTTGTGAGATTCCGACTGGCGTTGCCCGACCTGGGCCTCAAGGGCACCCAGGTATCTCATGACCTCGTCGGGGTCGAACCCGCGCCGTACCGTCTTGAACCTGGGCACGCGGATGCGGGCCGGGCTTGCCAACGGCGTCTGGTCCGATTCCCAGGTGGCCACAGATGCCCTCCCTGTCGAGCATGCCGAAGAAGGCTGCCTCTTCTTTTCGGCACGGTCGACCCTTGCTTTAGCCCTAGACCGAGAGGAGGGGTGGTGGTAAGAGGGCCGAGAGAGAGGAACCCGACTCTCCCACAGTGGCAGACCATCCCGCTGGTCAAGCGGTCCTGCCTGGCGACCGGCCGATGACGGGTAGGAGTGAGGCCCCCGGGGAACCCGGCCCTATTCGATCCCCAGGGTTATACCTCGAGGTGCTCGACGTCGTGATACGCCTCGAGTCGCTCGAGCTCTTTCTCGAACCGCTCCCGCTGGTCGGCAGGCCACCGCTCGATCGGAGGGCGCGGGGCGGAAGTTCCCGGCACCGACGCGATTCATGTAGTAGTCGAATGCCGCATCCTCCGCCGTCGCCGGCGTCGGCGCCGACGCGCTCGCGCTCCCGACCAAGATCATGGCCTTGGGCATCTTCCCCTGCTATGCGAACCGGATCGCCTTCACTGTCCGGCGCGACGGGTTGCGCGCCGCGAGCGCGATCTCGAAGCTCTCGGCGAGGCGGCGGAATCTCCCCCACGTCGGAAGAGTCACGACGCCGAGACACCCGATTGGTGCTTGTGATCACGTTTTCCCCCTGAGGGGGAGTCAAGGATCGAGGGCGTTTCATGCCCTCTGACATGTGAAAGTGCGCCGGGCAGGACTCGAACCTGCGACCCGCTGCTTAGAAGGCAGCCGCTCTGTCCAGACTGAGCTACCGGCGCTCTGACCTGCAGAAACGCCCTCTATCGTTGACGCATGACGCAGAACAGCAGATAAGCGCCCCGATGCAGGACCTCACCACGGCGTTCACTCTAACGCTCGATCAGGCCATCGACGGCTGGACCCTCCACCTGAAGGCGCGGAACCTATCGCCGATGACGGTCAAGGCCTACCGAGCGGCGGGGACGGGGCTGGACCGGTTCCTTCGTCGCTCGGGGATGACCTCGGACATCGACCAGATCACCTCCGTGTACATCGAGGCCTATCTCGCCGATGAGGTCGCAACCAAGGCGGCGGCCACGGCCCACCAGCGCTACCGCGGACTGAAGCAGCTGTTCGCCTGGTTGACATCGCAGGGTGACATCGCCCGCGACCCGATGCACGGACTTCGGCCGCCGCTCATCCCCGAGCGCCACATCGACACCGTCGACATCGACGACTTCCGCAAGATGCTGAAGACCTGTGCCCGCGATCACCTGATCGACGTTCGTGACGAGGCGTTGCTCCGGACGCTGTGGGACACCGGGGGACGTCTGGCCGAGGTGACCGGGCTGAAGGTCGCCGACGTCGACTTCGGCGGCCAGGTCGTGCGACTGTTCGGCAAGGGAAGACGCGAACGCCACGTCGCCATCGCCGCGTCGACCGGTTCGGCGATCCACCGTTACCTGCGGCGTCGGGCCAAGACCTCGCAGCGGGACTCCTCGTGGTTGTGGACGAGGCAGAAGGGACCGATGACGAGTTCGGGGGTACGGCAGATGGTTTGGCGCCGCTCGAAGCTGGCCGGCCTCGAGCATCGCGTTCACCCGCACCAGCTCCGTCACAGCAAGGCCGATGCGTGGATCGCCGCCGGGGGAACCGAGCGCGGGCTGATGAAGCAGATGGGCTGGAAGTCGTCGTCGATGGTGATGCGCTACGCCGCGAACGTCGCCGAGCGTCGCAGCATCGAGGAAGCGAAACGGCTCGGCCTGGGGGACCGGTTGTTGAACGTCTGGTGTCGTCAGCACGCCCAACTCCTTGGGCTCGTCCGGCTTCATGGAGGTGACTGGCCGGAGTTCGCGTCCCGATCTCCTCGATGGCACAAGCGCAACTCGATCGAGTTGCGGCACGGCGACACCGGCCACCGGCGAACGCCTACGCCTACGGCACGGGCTGGTCGGAGCGGGCGCAGCAGGTGCTCGTACGAGATGGCTACCAGTGCCAGCTGCGGTACGCAGACATCTGCGTCGGCAGAGCCTCCCAGGTCGATCACATCGTCCAGCTCGAGGCCGGCGGCACGAACGATTTCACCAACCTGCGCGCCGTGTGCAGGCGTTGCCATGCCCGCCGTACAGGCCAACCTCAGGGGTTCCCGCCGCCCTAGCGACCTCCGTCCGTTGGCCCCGGACGCCTCCGATCGAGGCGCGGTCTGCAACTACTGGCACGCGATACTTCCTGGCTTCTTAAGGCGGCTGAGAGCTATGCCGATACCTCTTGCTTGCGAGGCTACTTTCGACCTGAGGAGGCCTGACGAGTGATGGAGGAGTCCTGGAAGACCTCGACAACTCCTAAGCCTTCGACCCCCACCGCAGGGCTTGGCGAACGGTCTGAGGGCTCCTCGGCGGCGGAAGCGGAAGAGACGGAGCCTTTCGCACAGACAGCATCGCAGCTCGCCGTGCTCATGCAGCGGTTCGTCGAGGAGGTCGGGGCAGCGAAACGCGACACCCAGGTCGCGGCCGACTCGGCCCGGATGGCGCACGCCGACGCTGAACGCATCAGGCTAGAAGCCATCAAGCAGCGCACTGATGCTGATGCCGAGGCGATCCGCATCATCGACGGCGCACGCGCCGAAGCGGACAGGATCCGTAAGGAGGCAGAGGCGCGGGCCGCCGCCGCGGATCGTGTCTACCGCGGGATCGCCGACGATCTCGAACGGGCGCAGGAGATCCTCGGCGCGGCTATCGACAGGGTCGGCGCCGATGTCGGGGAACCGGCGGCATCTGAATACGTCGCCCTCATGCCGCACCTTCCCGGCGAGGCCGAGGCGCGGTCGTAGCCGGGTTTCACTGCTTAGACCGCAGGTTCGCCGTGCGGCTCGGGCTCCCTGTGCGGCGCCGGGATGGACCGCTCGGCTCGCGGCTACGGTCGCGCCCAATCAGTTAGACGACGCCGCGTTGCGCGGCGTGTCGATCAGGGGTCGATCGAACCCGCGGGGGCGTATGCGCTCGCGCCGACCTTCACGCCTGGCTCTATCGGCGTGTTGCGCAACTCATCGCTCGACGTCGAACTCGAACACGGCGCCGTGTACGTGTACGCGCCGTCGACGGGCAGCGCGCGCTGGTCGATCCGGTCGATGCCCCAGGTCGCCGGCGTCTGCGTCTCGGACAGGCGCACCACCGCGTCCTGCTCGACGTAGGCGACGCGCGGGTCGAGGCTCGTCCGCAGCGCCTGTGCCCGCGACATGTCGGCGACGAACCCGCCGAGCGCGTCGGCGTACACGCGCTGCACCCTGACCCCGTACGCGCGCTGCATGCCTGCCGCCACGAACGCCGGCGCGCGGGGCACCGACGAATGAAGCACGACGATGTAGCGGCCGGGGATCGCGTGGCGATGCAGGATCAGGCGGCCCGACCGGGCGGATGCCGGCTCCGCCCCCCAGGCGAGCAGCCCGGCGATCAGGGACAGGACGGTGAAGGTTCGGAGATGGCGACGCATCAGACCCCCCTCAGATCAAGAGAGGCCCCGGTGTGACTCTGGAGATTCTGGGCGCGCAGGAGGACCCGCGCATCGGCCAAAGGGCCCAGAGCCCGAGCATCACGAGGGCGAAACGGCCGCACCTACGGCGTGACGATGGCCCCTATGACGCGTCCGGCGCCGGCGATGGCTCGCCGGGGTAGCATCCGAACCATGCCGGCGGAGCGGAAGCCCGCGTCGAAGAAGACGAAGGCGACGAAGTCCCAGGGGATACGGAAGCCGCCGACGATGCCGAAGGCCGGGCCGAAGACCGTCGAGCGCTTCGAGGAGCTCGCGGAGACCTTCGTCGCGCGTGGCGCTACCCGATCTCAGATGTTCGGGATGCCGGTCCTGAAGGCGGGCGACAAGGTGTTCGCCGGCACCTTCGGCGACGCGATGACGTTCAAGCTCGGGCCCGACGACCTCGGGCCGGCGCGCGCGCTGACCGGCGTCGAGCCCTTCGAGCCCATGAAGGGCCGCCCGATGAAGGAGTGGGTGCTGGTCCCGCTCGCGCACGCGAAGCGCTGGTCCGGTCTCGCGGAGCGGGCGTTCTCATATGTCTCCTGATGCCCGTAGACCACCAGGTTCGCTCGGGTCCAGCCTGGCGACCAAGGCTTTGCTTCACGCCGCGCGGGCCCGCCCCGCGACGCACCCGGGGGGCCGGAGCGCCCTACAGGGAAGGCGTGTCGAGGATCTTGCGGGTGCGCTTGGCCATTCCCTCGAGCAGGCGGATCGCGAGGTCCGGTTCCTTCCGTAGGAGCTTGCGGAACTCCGAGCGCTCGATCCGCACGGTCTCGAGCGGCGTCTCGGCGACGACGGTCCGGGTCCGCGAGTCGCCGTCCAGCAGCGAGAGCTCGCCGAAGAACTCGCCCCGCCCGAGCTCGGCCTCCTTCTTCCCGCCCGGGGTCTTGCCGGCGACCACCTTCGCCTTGCCGTTTGTGATCACGTAGAAGGCCTTGCCCGGGTCCCCGGCCTTCACGATCACCTGGCCCTCGCGATAGATGCGTTCCTCCGAGAGCGAGGCGACCCGGGACAGGTCGAGCTTCGTGCAGCCATCGAACAGCGGGACCCGTCCGAGGAGGTTCACCATGGGGCGGCGCGCCTCGACCATGGAGTCATGGTCGCAGCCGTCGGCCCCGGGCGCAAACGGCGACGAGGAGGGCTCGCGACCGGCGACGCTAGGATGGGGCCGATGCCGCGAACCGTCTCCTCGTTGATCGCCGGTCGAGCGCGCGAGGGCGCTCCGGGGGGCACGCAGGACATCCCGAACCCCGCCAGGCTGGATGAGATCGTCGCGACGGTCGGGCTGGCCGACGCCACCACCTTCGTGGAGGCCTGCGCCGCAGCTCGGAACGCGCAGCGCGACTGGGCGCGCGTGCCTGCCCCCGTGCGCGGACGCGCGATCCAGCAGCTCGGGCGGCTCGTGGAGAACAACGCCGAGACGCTCGCCCGGATCATGACCCGCGAGATCGGCAAGCCGATCGCCGAGGCGCGGGGCTCGGTCCAGGAGGTCGTCGACACGTGCAACTTCTTCGTGTCAGAGGGCCGGCGTCTCTATGGGATGACCGTGCCGTCCGAGCTCCCGGACAAGCAGCTCTTCACGTTCCGCAACCCGATCGGTGTTGCGGCGATCGTCACGGCGGGCAACTTCCCGGTGGCGGTCCCGTCCTGGTACCTCGTGCCGGCGCTCCTCTGCGGGAACGCGGTGGTCTGGAAGCCCGCCGAGTACGCACCGGCGATCTCGGAGGCGCTCGCCCAGCTCTTCCTTCACGCGGGGTTCCCCGAGGGCGTGTTCAACATGGTGCTGGCCGACGGGGTCTCGACGTTCGAGGGACTCTCGCAGGCGCTCGAGGCCGGGCTCGTCGACAAGGTGGGGTTCACGGGTTCGAGCGACGTGGGGCGGCGGCTCGGCGAGCTCTGCGGGCGACACCTCCAGACGCCCTGTCTCGAGCTCGGCGGGAAGAACCCGCTCGTCGTGATGCCCGACGCCGACCTCGATCTCGCGGTCGAGGGGGCGCTGTTCAGCGGGTTCGGGACGGCGGGGCAGCGGTGCACCTCGCTCGGGACGGTCATCGTGCACGAGCAGGTGCACGATGAGTTCCTCGCGCGGTTCGCCGAGGCGGTCGAGGCCGCGGCGATCGGCGATCCGTTCGAGGACGTGCTCTACGGCCCGATGATCTCCTCGCGTTTCTGCGACCGGTTCCTCGGTTGGCTCGACTGGGTGCAGCCGCACCACGCGCTCCACGGTTCGAGCGCGACCGGAAGGATCACGCGCGACGCTCCCCGTGCCGGTTTCGTCGGCGATCCTGAGGCCGGCCTGTTCGTGCACCCGACGATCGTCGACGGCGTGACGATGGACGACGACCTGTACAAGCAGGAGACGTTCGGCCCGATCGTGGGCGTCGCGTCGTTCGAGGACTTCGAGGAGGCTATCGCGCTCGCCAACGGCCACGGCTACGGCCTGTCGGCATCGATCTACACGACTGACCCTCTCAACGTGTTCCGGTTCCGCGAGCGGATCTCCGCCGGCATGGTGAGCGTGAACAACTCGACCACGGGCGCCGAGGCCCACCTGCCGTTCGGGGGCAACGGACGGAGCGGCAACGGCGCGCGTCAGTCGGGCGTGTGGGTGCTCGATCAGTTCACGCGCTGGCAGGCCATGAACTGGGACTACTCGGGCCGGCTGCAGAAGGCGCAGATGGACGTAGCCGACGTGTCGGCCGACCCGTCGTTCCGACTCACCGAGCCATGAGCGACGATCTCACCCGCATCCGCGCCGGGTGGCTGATCGACGTCGTCACGGGCGAGGTGCTCCGCGATCGCGTGATCGGCATCAACGGCGACCGGATCGAGTCGATCGGCGATGACGACGGATCGCCGGTGGAGCTCGATCTGTCCGAGCACACGGTGCTCCCTGGGTTGATCGACTGCCACGCGCACCTGATCGGTGAGATCGAGGGCGGGCACGGCTACGCGTCGCTCGTGCAGCGGACCGGCGCGCAGGAGGCGCTCTCCGGTGTTCGGAACGCGCGCGACACGGTGCGAGCCGGGTTCACGAGCGTCCGGGACGTCGGGACGTTCCGCGCCTTCGTCGACGTGGCGCTGCGCGACGCGATCGAGGCCGGCGACGTGCTCGGACCTCGGATGCTGTGTGCAGGCGCGTACGTCACGAGCTCCGGCGGCGGCGGCGATGTGACCGGTCTCGCGCCGGATGTCGACGCCGTCGTCCCGCGCGACCTGCGGTTCGGCGTAGCGAACTCGGTCGACGAGGTGCGCCGGGTGGTTCGCGAGATCCTCCACGGCGGCGCCGACTTCATCAAGGTCATCGCCACCGGTGCGGTCCTCACCGAAGGCACCGTCCCGTCCGCGCCCGAGTTCAGCGAGGCCGAGATCCGGGCGGCGGTCGAGGAGGCCGCCCTGTACGAGACGCACGTCGCCGCCCACGCGCACGGCGCAGAAGGCATCAAGCGTGCGGTCCGCGCCGGTGTGCGCTCGATCGAGCACGGCTCGCTGATGGACGACGAGTCGATCGCGCTGATGGTCGAGCACGGCACCTTCCTCGTCGCGGACGTGTGGATGGGGGACTGGACGATCGAACAGGGCGAGCGCGAACACTGGTCGCCGAACGTGATGCGCAAGCTCCGCGAAACGACCGATGTGCAGCGGGAGGGATTCGCCAAGGCGGTCGAGGCGGGAGTCCGGATCGCGTTCGGGACCGACAGCGGGACCTACCCACATGGGATGAACGCGCACCAGTTCGCGACGATGGTCAAGCACGGCATGACGCCGGTCGAGGCGATCCGCTCCGCCACCGTGGTCGCGGCCGAGCTCCTCGGGTGGCGAGACCGGGTCGGCGCGATCGAGCCGGGGCTCTTCGCCGACCTCGTCGCCGTCCGGGGCGACGCGCTGAGCGAGGTCGGCCTGCTCACCGACGTGGATGTCGTGATGAAGGGCGGCGTGGTCCTGTCGGCGGGCTGAGCCCGGTTTCCCTCGGGTCGGGGTCGCGGAGTACGCTGTCGAACCTGTCGCGAGCTGTGCGGGAGTAACACGAACGCGGAAGGAGCACGCCGATGAAGACCTGTCCGTATTGCGCCGAGGAGATCAAGGACGCGGCGATCAAGTGCCGCTGGTGCGGATCGTGGCTCGTCGACGAGATCCCGGCCTCCGCGGAGACGCCGCCCAAGCGGGTCGAGGCCAAGGCCGACGCCCCGAAGGCGGAGGAGCCCAAGGTCGATGAGACAGAGGCCGTCCCACCGCATGCCACGGTGGCGGCGTCGGTCGCGGCCGGCCAGCCCGGCGTCGAGCCCGCGGCCACTTCGCAGCCCGTCGCTCAGGCACCTGCCGCGGCGGCCGCCGAGCAGGCCTCGCCCTCGGCCTCCGCACCTGTGGCAGCGGCAGCACCCACGCCCGAGGCCAAGATCGAGTTCACGCACACCGGCTCGCGGTACCTCCTCGGGTACGCGCCGGACCACTTCGGGATCTGGGACCGCAACACGCCGCAGCAGCCCGTCGAGACGTTCCCGCGCAACGACGACGGGTGGGCCGCCGCGTGGGCCCGCTACGCCGCGATCGAGACGAGCTGGATGGACCTGCGGACGGGCCAGAAGTCCGGGTAGGACCCACGCCGACCGGGGCGGGCCGAGCCGGACCACGACCCGAGGACCCGCCGACAACGTCCGGCGAACCCTCGGAGCCTCGACGCCGAATGCGGACCGGTACCGACGCGTCATCCGCTCGAGCCGAAGCCGAGGGCCGAGGTCCATGCCACAGCCAACGCTTCCCGGTCCCGCTCGTGCTCGTCACGAGCACGAGCGCTCACGCCATCGCCTGGCTCGTTCGCGCGGGCTGAGGACCGCCTCCTTCGTGACGCGCGTGACGGTCGCGGCCTCGGTCGCCCTGACCGGCGCCTTCTCGGCGATCGCCGCGGCGGCGTTCCCCGGGCACGGCCAACGCAACGCGACCCCCGCTTATGCGAAGGATCGTTCCCCCGCACCATCGGCTCCTCTGGTCGCGCTCCCGCCTCCTAACGACGGCTTCGGGGGCCTGCCGGCTCCGCCGGCGCAGGCACCCGTCCCAGGGAGCGGATCGGCGCAGGTGGGCTCCGGGGGATCGTGATGCCGTCGCCGGGCGCCACCACGTTCCCAGCGCTCGGGACGACCGCGACCGTGATCACCTCGGAGATCGAACGGCTGCTCGAGACCGTCTCGATCGTCCGTGAGGAGATCGACGCGATCGACGGTTCGTGCAGCCGTTTCCGCGCCGACTCCGAACTGATGCGGCTCCACTGCTCTCCCGATCGATGGACGACCGTGAGCCCGACGTTGTTCGAGGCTATCGAGGTGGCGCTCGGTGCGGCGCGTGCCACGGATGGCGCCGTCGACCCGACCGTCGGGGACGCCGTTCGCCGGATCGGCTACGACCAGGACTTCGGACGGATCCGTCCCACCGGACCGCCGATCGACGCCCGTCCGGCGCCGGGGTGGCGCGTCGTCGGTCTCGATCCGGATCGATGTGCGATCCGCCTGCCCGCGGGTGTGTTCCTCGATCTCGGTGCCACCGCGAAGGCGCTCGCGGCCGATCGCGCGGCCGCCAGGGCCGCTGGGGTGATCGGCGGCGGCGTCCTGGTCTCGCTCGGCGGTGATCTGGCGGCGTTCGGCGATCCGCCCGCGGGCGGATGGAGGGTCTCCGTCGCAGACGATCACCGTGAGGCGATCGGTCGCGGCGAAGTCATCGGCATCGCGGGAGGAGGGCTCGCCACGTCGAGCACGACCGTGCGTCGGTGGACGCGGGGGGCGGCACCCGTTCACCACGTCGTGGATCCGAGGACGGGGCGGCCCGCGGATGAGATCTGGCGGACGGTCTCCGTCACCGCGGCGCGGTGCGTCGACGCGAACACGGCCACGACCGCGGCCATCGTCCTCGGCGAACGCGCGGTCGCGTGGCTCCACACGCTCCGGCTCCCGGCCCGGCTGGTGCGAACGGACGGACGCGTGCTCCGTCTGTGCGGCTGGCCCGAGGCGGCCGCCGCGTGAGCCTGCTGGCCTCCTCTGTGGAGTCGCGAGCGCTCTGGTACCTGACGCGGGGCAGCGGCGCCGTGTCGCTCTTGCTGCTCACGGCGATCGTCGTGCTCGGTGTCGCGAACGTCGCCCGATGGTCGCCGGATCGCACGCCGCGGTTCGTCGTGCAGCAGATACACCGTGATCTCTCGCTCCTGGCGCTGGTGCTCATCGCGATCCATCTGGCGACGGTGGTGATCGACGGGTTCGCGCCGATCCGGTGGATCGACGCCGTGGTGCCATTCGGCTCGGCGTACCGGCCGATCTGGCTCGGGTTCGGGGCGTTGGCGTTTGACCTGCTGCTCGCGATCGTGATCACGAGCCTCGTCCGGGCTCGGCTCGGCTACCGGATGTGGCGGGCCGTGCACTGGGCCACGTACCCGACCTGGGTCGTGGCCGTCCTCCACGGCGCCGGCGTCGGAAGCGACACGCGGACGCCATGGATGCTGGCGTTGGTAGCGGCGTCGGTCGGGGCCGTGCTCGCGGCGGTCGCCGTGCGCGCCGCCCGTGGATGGGAGCGATGGGAGCCCGCTCGCGTGGTGCTGGTGGCGGGGGCGGTCCTGGTCCCGCCGGCGCTCGCCGTGTGGATGATCTCGGGCCCCCTGGGTGGAGGATGGGCCCTCCGCGCCGGGACCCCGCCCGATCTGTTGACCACCGCCGCCGCATCCGCCGCCGCTCCGACGGTCGCGGCCATCGTGCTGCCGGAGCAGGCGGTGTTCTCCGGCTCGGCGAGCCTCGACCGCTCCTCGGCGGGCGAGGCCGCCACGCTGTCCACGTCGGCTCGGACCACCGATCCGACGCCGCTCTCGCTCAGCATCCTGCTCGACGGGGACCAGGAGCCCGAGGGCTTCTCGGTGCGGTCGGGCACGGTCCGGCTGATCCCGCCCCGGGGGGCGGCCGCCTACCGAGGCGAGGTCACAGGCCTGGACGAGGGCACGCTCCGAGCTCGGCTGTCCGACGGCTTCGGCGACGTGATCGACGTCGCGGTTCGGATGTCGATCTCCTCGTCGGGCCAGGTCCAGGGCGAGTTGCTGATCGGCGCCGTGGCGAGCAGCGAGGTGAGTTCGTGACCCGATCCACGACACCCGACCCGATCGCGGTGACAAGCCGCTTGAGCCCGTACCTCGCTCAGGGTGCAGCCCCGAGCCTCCGAGAACATCGAGCCACCTTCCCACCGCCACCGGCGCCTCGACGGTCACCGCTCGGCGACCTGATCGACATGGTCGACGCTGCCGGCCTACGTGGTCGTGGCGGCGGCGCGTTCCCCACCGCGGTCAAGATGCGCGCGGTCGCGGGGGGCAGGCGCCGTCCCCTCGTCGTCGTGAACGGGAGCGAAGGCGAGCCGGCCAGCCGCAAGGACTCGGTCCTGATGACCCTGGCCCCGCACCTCGTGCTCGACGGCTCGGAACTGGCCGCGGCCGCCGTGGGCGCCGACGAGGTCATCGTGGGTGTGGACGCGGCTGCGCCGGAGGCCCGGCGGGCGATCGATACCGCGCTTCGAGAGCGATCCGCGAGCGATCGAGGAGGAGGACGGCGGGTACGCGCCGTGACGGTGCCGACGGGCTACGTGGCGGGCGAGGAGCGCTCGCTGGTCCATCTCCTGAACGGCGGACCGGCGATCCCGACCTCCGGCCCGCGGCCGTTCATCCGCGGCGTCCGAGGCCGCCCGACGCTGATCCAGAACGTGGAGACGCTCGGACACCTCGCGTTGATCGGCGCGTTCGGGCCGGCCTGGTTCCGAGGGATCGGGCCGGAGGAGATGCCCGGCTCGATGCTGGTGACCCTGTCGGGTGCGGTCGCGAACCCCGGCGTGTACGAGATCGAGGTCGGGACGACGGTCGGCGACGTGATCCGTGGAGCCGGTGGCCCTTCCCGGGGGACGGGGGGTGTGTTGGTCGGTGGCTACTCGGGAACCTGGCTGGGGCCCGAGACCGCGGAAGCGGTCCCCTTACAGCCGACCGGCCTCGCGGCGGTGGGTGGCATCGTCGGGGCCGGCGTGATCGCGGTCCTACCCGACGAGGCATGCGGCTGGAGAGAGACGGCCGGCGTGCTGCAGTGGCTCGCGGGGCAGACCGCGGGCCAGTGCGGTCCCTGCGTGCACGGACTCGCCGCCATCGCGAACGCGGCCGACCAGGTGGTCTCGGGACGCGGCGGGGACGCCACCTTGGGCCGGCTCCAGCGGTGGGCCGGGGACGTCCAGGGCCGCGGCGCGTGCGGGCTCCCCGACGGCGCCGTTCGGTTCCTGCAGAGCGCCCTCGTGGTGTTCGACGTCGACGTGCGAGCCCACCTCCGTGGCCGCCGTTGCGCGGGGTCCCTCCGGGAGCGGATCCTGCCGGTGCCCGAACCGCGGAAGGCAGCGTAGGGATGCGCCTCCGGGTGGACCCGATCGCGTGCAAGGGCCACGGCATCTGCGCCGAGCTGCTGCCCGAGCTGATCCGGCTCGACGACTGGGGGTACCCGATCCTGGACAACGCGCCCGTGCCCTCCGGGCTGCTCCCGCTCGCACGGAAGACGCTGAACGCCTGCCCGGCCCTGGCGCTCCGACTCGAGCGAGAGGCGAACACCGGGAAGGCCTGAGAGCAGAGCGGGCGACGCGTCAGCGCTCACGAAGGACCGGTCGGGCGGCGGCCGTATCATGCGCCCACCGTGACGGCGCACCGGGGCGAGATCCTGCTCGAATCTACGGTGCCGGCCGCCGCTCCGCGTGGAGCCCGATCGTGACCGGACTCTCGAAACAGGACGTCGCCGATCGCGCCGGGGTCGACCCAGGCTACGTCGACCGGTTGGTGGAGCTCGGGATCCTGAAACCCGGCAGCCGTGACATGTACTCGCCCGGTGATGTCCGTCGGGCCCGGTGGGTGCAGGGATTCGAGCGGGCCGGGGTGCCACTCGAGGGGATGGCGACCGCCGTCAGGGACGGAGCACTCTCGTTCTCCTACTTGGATGCGACCGCCTTCGATCGGTTCGCCGGAGTGAGCAAGACGACGTTCCGCGAGCTGAGCGAACGAACCGGCGTCCCCATGGACCTACTCCTGGTGGTCCGGGAGGCTCACGGCTTCGCCGAACCACGGCCCGAGGATCACGTTCGCGAGGACGAGCTGGCGGTCGTGCCGGCGATCGAGCTCCTGCTCTCCTTCGGGATCCGGCCGGAGGCGATCAAGCGATTGCTCCGAGCCTACGGGGACGGCCTCCGCAGGATCGTCGAGACCGAGACGGATTGGTACAGGACCGAGGTCGAGCTTCCTCTCCTCGAGGGGGGGATGACGGAGGTCGAGATGCTGGCGGCCCAGGCCGACGTTGGGTCCCGGATCTCACCGTTCCTAGACCAGGTCCTGGTGTCCATCTACCACGGGCAGCAGGAGCACGCGTGGAGCAAGAGCGCGGTGGAGGACGTGGAGGCCGCGCTGGAACGAGCAGGTCTGTACCGTCGGGTGCGCCACCCGCCGGCCGTGTGCTTCCTCGACATCACCGGGTACACACGGCTGACCGAGGAGCGGGGAGACGAGGCGGCCGCCGAGCTGGCGACGAGGCTGGCCACCCTGGTCCGTGGGTCCTCCCTGGAACACGGGGGGCAGCCGGTCAAGTGGCTGGGCGACGGCGTGATGTTCTTCTTCCCGAACCCGGGTGACGGCGTGTTGGCCGCCCTCGACATGGTGGAGGGCGCGGCAGCGAACGCCCTACCGCCCGCCAGGGTCGGGATCCACGCCGGGCCGGTCGTCTTCCAGGACGGTGACTACTTCGGCCGGACCGTCAACATCGCGGCGCGGATCGCCGATTACGCCAGACCCAGCGAGGTGCTCGTGAGCCAGGAAGTAGTGGATGCGGCAGCCCTCGACGGCGTTGGCTTCACCGCGATCGGTCCGATCGAGCTGAAGGGCGTCGCGGAACCGCTCAACCTGCATTCGGTGCACCGGGTCGGCTGAGCGGCCCCTGCGGGCGGCATCAGCTCAGGTCTCGGAGTGCTCCTCGTAGACGTAGGTCAGGACGCCCTCCTCGACGCGGGTCGGAAGCATGATCAGCCTCGCGTCGGGGCGGACTGGTCCGGACAGGGCCTTGCCCGTCCGGGCGTCGAACGTGGAGCCGTGCCATTCGCACATGAAGGTGTCGCCGTCGAGCTTCAACGAGCCGCCGTGGTGCATGCAGATGTTCAGGAAGGCCCGCGGCTTCCCGTTCTGCATCATCACGAGGACCTCTCGGCCGAGGAGATTGGCGGTCACGGTCCCGTCGGGTGGGATGTCCTCCATGGAGATCAGGGGTTCTCGCATCGTTGTCTCCCTCGTTGTGATCCGGCCTCGTAACCACCTATATCGCGCGCTTCCGACTCCCGCAAGATGGAACCCACGCTGCCGAGCGCCTACCTCCTCCCGCGAGCGCGATGCAACGTGACCGGCAGGTACCGCCGCTAGGGAGTCCGTGTCCAGGATCGGGGAGCGCTCGGAGCAGAGCCCGAAGGCCACCTTCCTACGTCCGTCACCCTGAAAAGAGCCGGCCTCGGCTGGACAGTCCGCGGGCCTCCTGGCAGCAACCATCACAGGTATGGTCGCCATCGTCGGCGACGCCGATCCGATGGAGCCATTCGAGCGAGTCAGGATCGGGGTGACCGATCCCGTCGGCGCACACCCGGACCAGGAGATTGTGTCGATCCGTGAGGATGTCGCGGGGCCAGTCGGCCATGCCGTGGTCCGACGGGTTGTGCCAGGGGCAGCGATACCCCTCGCATCGCGAAGGCGGATGGATCGTGATCGCGGTGTGGCTCACCTTGAACTCATCGGCTGATGGAGCGGGCCCTCTTGAGCGACTTGGCCACCGCCGTCTGGTCGGCACCGGAAGCGCTACCGACCGGTCTCCTGGGAGCACCCAGACAGCGAGCGAGAAACGCCGCAACTGGTGGACACGGGTTCGCGCGGCAGCCCGTGAACACGACGGCACGGAGTGACGCGGGGGCGGAGGGGCGAAACACCGTCCCCGAGGGGCTGAAGGAACAGGCGAGCAAGCGTACTCGCGCACAGCGGGTGGTGCTCAATGTCGGTCGGGATTTCGGAAGGTTCAATCGGTCGTGATCGTTGATTACGATCACCCGACAGCTCAAGGATATGCTTCGACGTTGGCCGAAGAGAGAGGGTTTCGACATTGGCCGTAAGAAGGGATGCGGAGTGCGCGGTCGAATAGGTATCTGGGGCCTGGCGTTCGTTGTTCTCGTAACACTCCCCTCCGCGTCGGCAGCAGCAGCGATCAACATTGAGTCGATTCGGTACGACCCAGCAGGAGAGGATGACGGGTCGAACGCAAGTCTCAACGGCGAGAGGATCCGTATCGAGAACACAGGAGTGAACGATCGAACGCTGCGTGGGTGGACCATCCACGACTCCGATCACACGGTCTTCTACTTCCCGAGGCTCCGGGTCGGCGGGGGCGAAGTCCTAACGATCCACACCGGCACCGGAAATGACACCCGGCGTCATCTCTATTGGAACCTCACCATCTACGTTTGGGATAACGACGGCGATGCGGCCAGACTCTACGATCGCCGCATGCGCGAGGTAGATACCTGCAGCTATACCGGCGGAGGGACCCTGGCTGCCTGCTAGGCGCCGCAAGAAGAGCTCGACCGCGTCCCCAGCCCGACTCCCTCCCCGTAGAGGAGTCCCTGCACCACGATCGGCCACAGGGACACCGAGCTGGACTCGCCCGAAGACCTGCGGAATCGGCTGCTGCCACCGGAGCGGGCGACGGGAATCGAACCCGCACCACCAGCTTGGAAGGCTGGAGCTCTGCCATTGAGCTACGCCCGCGTGGGTTCGGCGCAAGCCTAGCAACCTCAGAGCAGCGCTCGGGCGAGCGCCGTCGCTACGGTCGCGAGGATCACGACGAGCAGGAGCGGCGCCTTCCGCCAGATCGCGATCGCCGCGACCGCCACGCCGAGCACACGCTCGTCGACCGCGAGCGCCTGCCCGTTCCCGAAGGTCTGCACCGCGACGAGCGCGCCGAGGAGAGCGGGCGCGAGGAGCTCGATCACGCTCGAGAGCCGCTCGGGGAGCGGACGGCCGCCGAGCAGCACCGGGCCGATCGCCTTGATCGCGATCGTGCCGGCGCCCACCAGCCCGACGACGAGCCACGTCTGACTCATCGCCTCAACCCCAGCAGGCACGCGGCGCTCGCCGCGATGATCGGCACGCCGGCCGGCGCGAACGGCGTGAGCGCGAGCGCGATCGTCGCCCCGAGCAACGCCGCCGCGACGTGACGACGGTCCCGCGCGATCGGCACGAGGAGCCCGAGGAACAGGGCGGCGAACGCCGCGTCGAGCCCGAAGGTGGCGGGGTCGCCGATCCCCTGTCCCGCGAGCGCGCCGACCGTCGTCCCGGCGACCCAGGACGCGTACAGGACGACACCCGCACCGAGCAACACGCTCCGCGAGAAACGGCCCTCTCCCTCGGCGGCGATGGCCCATGACTCGTCGACCACGAGCTGTGCGTGGACGAACCGCGACCACAAGGAACCGGTCAGGTACGGCGCGACCGAGATGCCGATCGGCGCGTACCTCGCGTTCAGCAGCAGTGCCGCCGCGACGGCCGCGGCGACCGTCCCGCCGTCCCCAAGGACCGAGACCGACGCGAACTGGGCCGACCCCGCGAACGTCGTCGCCGACATCACGATCGGCGCCAGCCAGCCGAACCCGACCGCACGCGCGAGCACGCCGAACGAGATCCCGAACCCGACGACGGCGACCGCGAGCGGGCCGACGGCTCGAGCCCCGTCCCGGAAGGTCCGCTCGGCCATGAACAACGGTAGCAATGGGTGGGTACAGTGCCCGGCGTGAACGTGCCCTTCCGGCTCGTCGACGTGTTCACGCCACGACCGCTCGCCGGGAACCAGCTGTGCGTCGTCCCCGACCCTAGCGAGTTCGACGACGCCGAGATGCAGGCGATCGCCAAGGAGATCGGGTTCTCCGAGACGACCTTCGTGACCGAGGCGGCCGGCGATCGCTACGCGATGCGGATCTTCACGCCGGGGCAGGAGCTGCCGTTCGCGGGACACCCAACCCTCGGGACCGCGTTCGTGTTGGTGAGCGAGGGCCGAGTCTCGACGCCGGCCACGCAGGTGATCGCCGCGGGAGAGATCCCGGTCGAGGTGGACGTCGAAGCGAACACAGGGTGGATGACACAGCTGCCCGCCGAGTTCGGGCCCATCTTCCCCGACCGCGACCTGATCGCCAGAGCGATCGGGCTCACGATCGCAGAACTGGATCCGAGTCGTCCGGTTCAGATGGTCTCGACCGGCCTACCCACCACGATCGTGCCTGTACGGGACCTGGACATACTTCGACGAGCGACAAGGAACGAGCACCTCGTCGGAGAGGCCGTAAGGGCAAGCGGCGGGCAGGACCTGTACCTGTTCACGCCCACGGCCGAGGGCGTGACGGCTCGGATGTTCGATTCGGAGTTCGGGATCGGCGAGGATCCCGCGACCGGGTCTGCGGCCGGCCCGCTGGGGGCCTACCTCGCCGAATACGGCGACCTGGGCACGACGCGGTCGGTGAGCATCCATCAGGGCGAGCAGGTTGGTCGTCCCAGCGAACTTCATGTGGAGGCTCGGCGTGAGGACCGTGCCTGGCGCGTCCGGGTCGGTGGAGGGGTGCACGTCGTCGGTCGGGGGGAGTTCGAGCTCTGAGGCGGAGGCTCGTTCCGTGCCTCGACGGAAACGGAGGCACCCTCGTAGGCTCTGTCCGTGCGCGTCCGCGTCGTCGTCCTGCTCGTGCTGATCACCGGCAGTCTGGCCTGGGTCGGGACGCAGGCCCTGTCCGGCAGCCTCGTCTACTACGTCACGCCGACCGAGCTCCTCCAGCAGCACCCAGCCCCCGACGAGCGCCTGCGGCTCGGCGGGCAGGTCGTGCCGGGATCGCTGCACGACGTCGCCGACGGCGTCGACTTCGTCGTGACCGACGGCACCACCAGGATGAGCGTGGTCCACACGGGCTCGACGCCGTCGCTGTTCAAGAGCGGCACCGGCGTCGTGCTCGAGGGCACTTACGGCGCGGACGGCGCGTTCCACTCGGACAACATGCTCGTCAAGCACGGCGAGCAGTACCGGCCGCCGGCGCCCGGCGAGACGCCGCCACCCGACGAGGTGAGCTGATGCCGGCGCTCGTCGGCACGCTCTCGCTCGTGCTGGCGCTGGCGCTCGCGGTGTACGGGGCGACGGCGGCGATCGTCGGCGCCCGGACCGGACGGCCGCGCGTGGTCGAGAGCGCGCGGACGGCGGCGTACTCGCTGTTCGCGCTCGTCGTCGTGGCGAACCTCGCGATGCTCGCGGCGCTGCTCTCGAACGACTTCTCGCTCCGCTACGTCGCGTCGAACTCCAGCCGCGCGACCCCCACCTTCTTCAAGATGCTCGCCCTCTGGTCCGCCGACGAGGGTTCGCTGCTGCTGTGGAACCTGGTCCTCGGCGGCTACCTGGCGGCCGTCGCCTTCCGGTTCCGGCGCCGGCGCCCCGAGACCTTCCCGTGGGCGCTCGCGGTCATGTTCGGCATCTCGGCGTTCTACCTGATCCTCGTGCTCGGGCCGACGACGCCGTTCGCGACGCTCGCCACGGCCCCGCTCGACGGTCGGGGTCCGCTCCCGTTGCTGCAGAACCACCCGCTGATGGCCGCGCATCCCCCGTTCCTGTACCTCGGGTTCATCGGGTTCACGGTGCCGTTCGCGTTCGCGATCGCCGCGCTGATCACCGGGCGGGTCAGTGACGCGTGGATGCGCATCACGCGCCGGTGGACGATCTCGGCCTGGATCTTCCTCACGATCGGCCTGGTGCTCGGCGCCCTGTGGTCCTACAGCGTCCTCGGCTGGGGCGGGTACTGGGCGTGGGACCCGGTCGAGAACGTCGCGCTCCTGCCGTGGCTGATGGGCACCGCGTTCCTGCACTCGGTGATGGTGCAGGAGCGCCGCGGGATGCTGAAGGTCTGGAACCTGTCCCTGATCGTCGGGACCTTCGCGCTGACGGTCCTCGGGACGTTCCTGACGCGGGGGAGCATCCTCGCGTCGGTCCATGCGTTCGCCGAGTCGATCGTCGGGCCGCTGTACCTCGCGTTCCTCACGCTGGTGCTGCTCGGAGGGTTCGGCCTGATCGCGTGGCGTCGCGAGTCGCTGCGCGCCGAGGCGACCTTCGACACGCCGCTGTCGCGCGAGAGCGTCTTCCTCGGCAACAACGTCCTGTTGCTGGTGCTCACGTTCACCGTGCTGGTCGGCACGATCTACCCGCTGCTCGCCGAGGCGGTCACCGGCGGCAAGGTCTCGGTCGGCTCGCCGTTCTTCAACCGCAACACCGCGCCGGTCGCCTTGCTGCTCCTGTTCCTGATGGGGATCGGGCCGCTGCTGCCGTGGCGGGCGGCGTCGCCTTCCGCGGTCCTGCGCCGGCTGCAGGTCCCGATGTGGGCCGCCGCGGTGACCGCCGCGCTCCTCGCGCTGACGGGCGCGGGCGTCGTGGCGGTGATCGTGTTCGGGTTGGCGGCGTTCGTCGCGGTCGCGACGGTCGCCGAGATGGTCCGCGGCGTCCAGGCGCAGCGGCGCGCGCACGGGATCTCGGTCGGTGCGGCGATCGGGAGCGCAGTCGCGCGGAACCACCGCCTCTACGGCGGGCTCGTGGTCCACCTCGGGCTGATCGTCGCGGTGGTGGGCGTGTCCTGGGCCGCGCTGGCGGACCGCTCCTCGGAGATCACGATCGCCCGGGGCGAGATCGTGCACGCGGAGGGCTACGACCTCCGCTTCGACGGGCTCACGACCCGCGAGGAGCCCCAGCGACGGGTCCTGGTCGCCGAGCTCACGGTCCTCGACCCCGAGACGGGGGATGAGGTGGTCCGCCTCCAGCCGTCCCTCAACCTGTACCCGTCGGCGTCCGAGCCGATCGGGACGCCGTCGATCAGGACCGGCACGCCGTTCAACGGCATGGTCGACCTGTACGCGTCGCTCGTCACGGTCGAGAACGACACCCGCGCCTCGTTCCGGTTCTTCGTGAATCCGGGGACCGGGCTGCTGTGGTTCGGCGGCGCGGCCATGGCGCTCGGCGGCATCGTCGCGGCCTGGCCGACCCGGCCGCGGGCGGCGAGCCCACGGGGCCCCCAACACCTGGCCGAGCGTCGCGAGGAAGTGACGGTGTGAGCGCCGGCGTCGACGAGACGGACGAGGTTCGGGTCGACGAGGCCGTCGAACCGGGCGGCAAGGTGCGCTCGCGGCATCGGTGGCGGGCCGTCGCGCTGGTGCTCGCCCCGCTGGTGCTGTTCGCGCTCCTGCTCGCCACGGGGCTCGGCCGGGACCCGCGTGAGCTCCCGAGCGAGCTGATCGGACAGCCGGCGCCGACGTTCTCGCTGCCGAGGCTCGACGCGGGCGGCACGATCGACCTCGGCGACCTCCACGGGCAGGTGGTCGTCGTGAACTTCTGGGCGTCGTGGTGCGTGCCGTGCCGCGAGGAACACGACGCGCTTGCCGCCGCCTGGGACCGGTACCGGGAGCGAGGCGTCGTCGTCCTCGGCGTCTCGTTCGAGGACACGCGCGAGGCGGCCCTCGAGTTCCGCGACGAGCTGAAGGGCGACTGGCCGCTCGCCGACGACCCGGGCTCGCGGACGGCGATCGCCTACGGGGTGTTCGGCGTCCCCGAGACCTTCGTGATCGCGCCGGACGGAACGATCGCCGCGAAGACGACCGGCGCCGTGACCTACGAGTGGCTCACCGACGGGATCGAGGGAGCGCTCCGGGCCGGGAACGTCGAGTGAGCGGCCGAACACGTTCGTTCGTCGTGCTCGCGGCGGCGATCGCGGTCGTCGCGCTCGCCGCGCTGGTCGCGTCCGGTGGTTCGGGCGGGCATCAGACGCTCGACGAGCGCGTGCACGAGATCGGTGCGGGGTTGCGGTGTCCGGTGTGCCTGAACCTGTCCGTGGCCGACTCCCCGTCGAAGCTCGCGGGCGAGATGCGCACCGAGATCGAGACCCAGCTGCGGGCTGGCCGGAGCCCCGAGCAGATCCGCGGGTTCTTCATCGATCGCTACGGAGAGTGGATCCTGCTCTCGCCGCCCCCTCACGGGTGGAACCTCCTGCCGTGGGCGGTGCCGATCGTCGGCATGCTCGCGGGCGTCGCGGTGTGGATCGCGTTCGTCCGCCGGCGAGCGCCGAGGACCGGCGGCGAGGTGAGCGAGACCGAGCATCGCCGGATCGAGCACGAGCTGGTGGATCTCGAGGAGCCCGGATGAACCGAGGGATGTCGGTGATCGGGAGGCGCGGATGAACCCGATCGCGATCTCGTTCGCCGTCGCGGGGCTGGCCCTCGTCGCCGGTGTCGGCGTCATCGCCGGCTTCCTCCGCGAGGCGCCGGCGCCTATCGAGCCGCTCGCCGACCCGCTCGACGATCGCCGGGAGGCGCTCCTGCGATCGCTCGCCGACCTCGAAGAGGCGCACGCGTCGGGCGCGCTCGACGAGGCCGGCTACCGCCGGCTGCGCGAACAGACCGTGGGCCGGATGGCGCGCGTGCTGCGCGCGCTCGACCGTCGCGATGCCGGGCTGCCGGGGAGCGCCTCCGCGGTCGCGCTCGAGGACGCGCCGGCCGGGGGCGGTCGAACGAGCGCCGCCGAACCTCGGCGCGTCCCGCCGTGGGCCGTCGCGGTGTTGATCGGGGGAACCGTCCTCGCGGTCGTGGTCGCGTCCCTGGCCCGCGACGCCGAACCCCAGCTGCAGGCATCCACGCCGCAGGCCTCGGACGACCCGCTCGGGTTCTTCGAGCGACGTGTGAAGGAGCACCCGGACGACCTGGCCGCTCGGTTGGACCTCGCGCATCGCTACCTGGACGCGGGCATGATCGAGGACGCCCTGTCCGAGTACGCGGTGGCGCTCGAGCTCGACCCCGACGACGCGGAGGCGCTCGCGCACGTCGGGATCATCCTGTACCAGAACGGGCGTCCGGAGGAGGCGCTCCGGTCCGTCGACCGGGCGCTCTCGACCGACCCGCGGTACCCGGAGGGGCTGTTCATCCGGGGCGTCATCCTGCTGCGCGGGCTCGATCGTCCCGAGGACGCGATCTCGGCGTTCGAGACCTATCTGGACGCCGCGCCGTTCGGCGTCGAACGCCAGACGGCCAAGGACCTCATCGCGGAGGCCCGAACCGCGACCGACGGGACGTGATCCGGCCGGAGCGCTCCGCAGGTCTTAGGCGGAGATCCCATCAGCCGTCGCGACGCCGGTCGGCGATCGTCCGGGCCCGGCGCTTGGCGGTCCTGGCCCTCGCGAACAGCCGGAGCGTGTACCCGCCGAGCGCGAGCGCGGTGACCAGGTACCCGGCGATCACGTAGCCGGCGTTCGGCGCCATCAGCGCTCCGCCCCGACGAGCGGTGACAGCGCCTCGCGCGCGGCGCGCTCCTCCAGCCGCCCCACCCGCAGGCGGAGGGTCATCAGGTACGCGTACGTGATCGTGAACGCCGCGACCCCGGCGAGGAGCGTGAGCAGCATCGTCCCCTCGATCTCGGGCCCGCCCAGCCGGAACACCGTCGGCCCCTGGTGCAGGGAGCGCCACCACACGACCGACAGGTGCACGATCGGCACGTCGATGAACCCGACGATCCCGACCACCGCCGCCCAGCGAGCCCGCCGGGACGGGTTGTCCGTGATCCGGCGGATCGCGAGATAGGCGACGTAGATCAGGAGCAACACCGCGGTGGTGGTGAGGCGCGGGTCCCACGTCCACCAGGTCCCCCAGACGGGCTTGCCCCACAGCATCCCCAGGACGATCGCCAGCGAGGTGAACAGGACACCGATCTCTGCGGATGCGGCCGCGACGCGGTCCCATCGCGTCTTCTTGGTCTTCAGGTACGCGATGCTCGCGATGAAGACGACGAAGAACGACAGATACGCGAGCCAGGCCGCCGGGACGTGGACGTACATGATCCGCTGCACCTCGCCCTGGACCGCGTCCGGCGGCGCCACGACGAGGGAGAGCACGGCCGAGACCCCGAGCGCGACGAGCGTGGCGATCCCGAGCAGGTGCTCCCCGCTCCGAGACGTCGCCTTGCCGAGCGCGCGCTCCGCCGTCGCCGCCATCAGTCCTCCAACAGGTAGCCGAACACCAGGACGCCAACCGACAGGAACACGACGTCGAACGCGGCGAGCAGCCCTAGCCACGAAAGCACCTCGCTCGAGCGACCCGCCGCCGCGAGATCGGTCGCGCGAACCCCTGCGATCAGGACCGGCGCGACGAGCGGGAGCACGAGCATCGGGAAGATCGCCTCGCGCGTGCGGGCGGACTCGGCCACGACGCCGAACAGGCTCCCCACCGCGGCGAGCCCGATCGTGCCCAGCACGAACGCCGCCAGGACCAGGAACGGGTTCGCGACCGACAGGTCGAACAGGACGATCACCAGCAGGAGCACCGCGATCACCAGCGCGAGCAGCTCGACCGTCACGGCGAACGCCTTCCCGAGGAACACGGCCGCCTTGTCGATCGGCGCGAGCAGGAGTCCCTCGAGGGCCCCGTCCTCCGACTCGGTCTGGTACGCGCGCCTCGAGGCCATCACGGCGGAGAAGAGCACCGCCATCCACAGGAGGCCCGGCGCCACGCGTTCGAGCACGTCGCGGCCGGGCCCGAACGCGAACCCGAACGCGACGAGGACGGTGGCGGCGAAGGGGAGCAACGTCCCGAGCGCGTGTCGCCCGCGGACCTCGATCAGGAGGTCCTTGCGCGCGATCAACGTCGCCTGGTGCGCGAGCGTCACGAGCCGGCCTCCACGGAGCCGTCGCGCAGCGTGACGACGCGCGCGGCTAGGCCGGGTGCCACGGCGTGGTGGGTGGCGATCACGAGCGTCCGACCCTCGCGGGACGCATGCAGCATCATCTCGTCGACCGCGCTCCTGGCCGCGTCATCCAGACCGGTCGTCGGCTCGTCGAGCAGGAGGAGCTCGGCATCGCGGACGATCGCGCGAGCGACCGCGACCTTCTGACGCATCCCGGCGGAGAACGTTCGGACCCGTTCATCGGCGGCATCCGCGAGCGCCACGCGTTCGAGCGCCCCTTGCACGAGGTCGTGGTGGATGCCGAGCAGGTCGGCGAACAGCTCGAGGTTCTCGCGCGCGGTCAGCTCCTCGTACAGACGGGTGCGATGGGTGAGCAGCTCGGAGCGCCGGCGGATCTCCTCGCGCGCGTCGGCGAGGTCGAACCCGAGCACCGAGCCACCGCCGTAGGTCGGGGACAGCGCCGTCGCGACGATCCGGAGCAAGGTGCTCTTGCCCGCGCCGTTCGGTCCTCGCAGGACGACGGCCTCCCCCCGCTCGATCGCGAGGTCGACGCGCACGAGCGCCGGTGCGGCGCCGAACAGTCTCGTCACCCCGCGCAGGTCCACCGCGGCGTCCTTCAGACCGATGGGTGATCGAGGGAGGGTGCGCATCGGGTCCCCTTTCTATCACCGGCGCGATGGGACGGCGCGGGCATCCGTGGCGGACATCGCCGGGTCGACCGTGCGCGGATCCGCGCGCCCGAAGCGAGATGACCCGTGAGGCGCCTAGTTGCCCGTGGTGAAGACGGCCCGAACGAGTCATCACCGACGATCAGGGTAGCGTCCGACCCCGTGGACCTGGAGCAGGTCGAGCGTCAGCTCGGTGAACGCCTCGATGCCCTCGGGCCAGCTCCCCGTGCGGAACTGCTTCACGTCCTGATGCTGCCCGACTTCGAACGGGTGTTGCCGAGCAGGCGGCCGCCGCGAGGGGAAAAGGTAACGTATCGCCCCAACGCGGCCAATTGTGCGTGGTTCTCTGCGAACGACGTAGGAAGAAAGGCCAATGTGCCATCTCGTCGCATTCGGAGAAGCTTCCGTCATACGAGACGAGGTGCGAAGGAGGACCGTGCGCGCGATCACCAGCAGGTCGGGTCGCCGAGTTCGAACGCTCGTGTGGACCGTCGTGCTTTCAGCTCTTCTCACCGCATCGTCGTCGACTGCACAGACGACGCCGCATCTGAGGCGCGTTGGCGTCATCCGCACCACGCCCTTCGTTCACACTCGGATCTCGATGCACGACGGTGAGGGCAGCGCCTACGTTCCGAGGGACCACTCCCTCTGGCTCGCAGATGACGAGACGGACGCGATCTTCGAAGTAGCCCCGGAGACCGGGAAACTCAAACGAGTGATAGGGGAACAGGCATTCCAGTCCACCCATCGATTCGGCGGCGGTCCTCGTGCCGGAGGAAAGCGGACCGAGGACTTCGAGAGCATGGCCTACGACGCGGCAAACGATGTTCTGTACGTCTTCTCTGGAAAATGCTGCACGGCAAAGGTCAGACCGACGGTCTTCCGCCTGACGCGCCGTCGCGGCGTGCTTCGGCTCGACTCGTGGCAGCCGTTGAGACGGACCAGCGACTTCACGGCCGCTGGATGGAACTCCGCCGATCATCGTCTGTACGTGGCCGTGGGACCCGATCTTCGGACTTACAACTACCCACGCAACGCGCTCGGCCAGCCCTTCCAGATCTCCGATCTGACCGACATCCTCGGCCTCGGCTTCTCGCGAGATGGATCGGAGATGTACGCCGTCACGAGCCGCGAGGTGCTACAAGCCGTCGGCTGGCAGAGCCAGATGATCATCCCGGGGTGGTCGTTCGATCTGACGCCGTTCGGTGTACGGGACAGTCGTGCCGTGGAGCGCATCGGAGGCCGGTTCTTCGTGTTGGACGGTGCCAGTCGGAGTGGCGATGACCACCTGGAGTTCGCCGTGTTCAAATTCGACGTCGAGCGATGAACGACCATCACACCAGTGCCAGCATTTCAGCGACGGCGCATCGAGAGCCCGCGCCGCAGGGCGAGCCTGCGGTCTCGAGAGACCTCGCACCCACGCGCGAGGGCTGCTACCGTCCCGCCGCGATGAGCGAATCGGCGATGGTCCGCTTGAGGATCGCCGTTGTGGTCGCTGCGCTCCTGTTCGCCGCACCCCTCCTCGCCTCCCCGGCAGTCGCCGGGGCTCCGGTGATCACGGCGGCCGGAGACATCGGGCATCAGGGAGAGCCAGACGCACCACAGCGACGGACTGCTCGACTCGTTCTTTCGATCGAACCGACAGCAGCGCTGACGCTCGGGGACAACCAGTACCCCGACGGTGAGCTGGCCGACTTCATGGCCTCGTACGACCCGACGTGGGGCCGCTTCAAGAACATCACACGACCGGTCCCGGGCAACCACGACTATCACACGGCGGGCGCCGACGGGTACTTCGACTACTTTGGCCAGCGCGCGCATCGCAGTAATGGCGGGTACTACAGCTTCGACCTCGGCGCCTGGCACCTCGTTGCGGTGAATTCCGGACCGGGGAGCATCTCTAACGCACAACTCGACTGGATCCGGGATGATCTTCTTCGGAGCGACGCGATGTGTGAGCTCGCCTACTGGCACCACCCCCGCTGGTCCTCCGGCACCAATCACGGATCCGACCAGGACATGGCCGCTCTGTGGCAGGTGCTGTACGGACAGGGAGTCGACGTCGTTCTCAACGGGCACGAACACAACTACGAGCGATTCGCGCCCCTGTCGCCGAGTGGCGACCGCGAACCGCGTACGGGTATTCGGGAGTTCGTCGTCGGAACTGGCGGAGCGGGCAGCTATCCGTTCGGCGATCCGATCCCCGGGTCGCAGAGACGGATTACCGACGTGTTCGGAGTGCTTCGGATGACCCTGCAAAACGACGGCTACACCTGGGCGTTCGTGCGTGCGAACGGCAGGGTCAGTGACAACGGCCACCACGGATGTCACGGATGATGGCGGCTCGAACTCAGACGGTCGTCTCAACTGCTCCAAGTGCGGTCAGACGGTGCCCTGGGTCAGCGGTCTCAAGGATCACGACGGGTCACGGGGGCGGACCGGGAGCCCGCGCCGCACGGCGAACCGGCGGTGCAGTACGCCACCTAGTCGATACGGGGGCCATCGTCCGTACGTACGTCGAGTAGATGATGCTCCGTCCGGAAGACATCCTTACGCTTCGGGTGCGGTCGAGGGACACCGGGGTCGTCATGGCATGGGCCGCGTGAAGAAGAGAACTCGGCTTCCCCATGGACCCGACGTCGCAGGTCCCCCCTCGGTGTCCCTGATCGCACGAGCAGGGCCTCTCAGATCAGAGCTCTCAGATCAGAGAAGGAGGATTCGCGCCAGGCCGTTGACCAGGGCATTTACCCCTTGGACCGTGCGCACCCGTGCGCACCTGCCCAAATAACGGACCGAGGCGCGCGCAGTGGGTCGCGCCTCGGTCCTTGCCCGCTCCCATCTTCGCCGCCAACCGGCCGCCAAACCGGAGGAGGACCAGATGGTCCGTACAATGCGCCAAAGCGGAAGAATCATGCAATGGTAGATGTGCGGGCATGGTCCGGTGGCATCACCCGTCGGGAGTTCCTGCGGCGGATGGGCCGCGCCGCCCTGGTCGGCGGAGTGCCGGCCTTGGTGACCGCGTGTACGCGCCAGCAGAGCGGCGGCAGGAGCCCGGCGCCCGCGGGCTCCGGTGGGGGTGGAACATCGACCGGCACGCTCGCACCAGTAGCACCGGGTCACGGCGCGAGGACCACTGTACTTACCGGTACGACCGACGAGGGCTATGTCGATCCCAAGCCCGCTCTGGGCCAGCGATACGACGCGACTAGGTGGACATCCACGGCGTCCGGTGACACGAGCCCGATTTGCGCGGAGGTGGGCTCGGATGCCTCCCTGGGCGCCGAGATCGAGTGGCTGGGAGGGCTCTTTCTCGGCCGCGTCCCGACGGGGTGGACGTGGGATCAGGCGCACAGCTACGGAGGAGCGGCGATCAAGTCGTACTCGCGCGGGCTGACGACGTATTCCTACCTCCGCGTGCACAACATCGAGGACGGGATCAAGCCTCAACAGGTCGCAGCGAACATTGGTTCGTGGATCCTTCACGACTCCTACTTCTCGGCGATCCGCGACGACTGCATCGAAGATGACGACTTCATGCCGGGCGCGGTCCAGGACTGCTTGATGGATGGGGTGCGAGCCTTCATCTCCGAGCAGAACGAGTCACGGTCTCTGTTCGCTTCCATCGGGCCGGGCGAATCCCGCTTCATCAATGTCGCGCGTTGCTACGTGCGGATCCACACTGCGAACGCCGGGAACGATGGCCCGGGGTACTTTTTCAAGTGGCAGGGCCGCGGAGTACAGAACCACACGCCCGTCATCGCTGACTCCGTCTTCGCGCTTGCACAGGAGCCGGCGGAAGGCTGGGACGCCGCAGGCTTCCCGCCGGACGCGGTGTTCATCGGCACGAACTATGTGTGCTGGCTGGGGCCCGGGGCCTACCCCGGCCCGGCTCCGGCGGCCGTGACTGTGCTCACCGGCGATCAGGCGTATTCCATGTGGACCGGGGTTCGGAACGCCTGGCTCACCGCCCACGGGATGTCGAGCTCGAGCCTGCCTGCGACCGTTGACCCCTTCTTGATCACCCACGACGCTCGTGTCCCCGTCCCCTCGCCCTCCTCGGACTGAACGACCGTTCAGTCGGGCGCCATGCTCCGGGCAGCGGTCCCGATCGGACATCGGATAGGTCATCTCGCCACCGCCTGAGATCCAGGAGGAACCGCTTGCCGCTGGCTGGGAAGCGCGAGGCGAGCTACGACGCCCTGGCGCCGCTAGGAGAAGGCCGCTCGCGGAACTCGGGGCGGGTCCCGTGTCCGCATGGGCGAGGTACCCGCCAGGATCTCGGGTTACTGCACGACGACATTGACGACGTAGAGCACATACGCCGAATCGGCGATGGCACGGTTGCGACGCTTGGTAGCGTGGACGAGCCAGTTGAACTAGACCAGTCGACCGGGGGGAGCCATCTTTGCCTGTAGGGATTCCAGCTGCAGCACGCCGTCGTGAGGGAAGGTGATGACGTCCGGGTTGAGGCGGCTCGTGCGCTGTTCCTTCGTCTTGTTCCCCCTGATCGCGGCCTTGGTCGTCCCGACAACGGCGGAGGGTGCGGTCACCAGCAGGTGTGGCACGTCGGGCAGCCACACCTTGTGCGTGACGGTTCCCGACGGTCCTCTCGTGGGCGAGACGACGATCACGATCACGAACTCCAAGAACTCGGGCACCGTCATCTCGACCTGGATGCCATCGGGCAGTGCGGCCAAGGCACTCATCCAAGCGTCCGGCCCCTACCCCTCGACCAACAACTACTCATTCGTTTGGCCCACGCAGAAGTACCTCGACGCGTCGGGAACCCTTCGCGTGCAGGCGGGATCGACCTCCGCCGCGCCCGTCGACGTGGCGGTGACGCTCAACAACGGGAACACGAGTGACTTCCAACACGCGCCGAACGATTGGGCCAACTTCCTCCCTGGCGCGTGGAACGAGCCCAACGATCCGGTCGTGATGGCCGTGGGGGACGGTCCTTCGAACGAGGCAAGCTCGAACGCCGTCGCCGCCCGGCTCGCCGCGATCGACCCCCCGCTCTTCCTGTTCCTCGGGGACGTCTACGAAACGGGGACGTTCGCCGAGAACCTGAACCACTACGGAAGGTCGGCGATGGACGTGCCGGGCGGAGGCACGATGTGGGGCACGATCGCCGACGCAACCCAGCCCACCGTCGGGAATCACGAGGGTCCCAACCAAACGGAGTACATCGACTACTGGCACGGGCGGCCGCTATTCACCAAGTTCACGTTCGGAGGCGTCCTGTTCCTGGATCTGAACTCGGAAGCATCGATGTCGGCGACCAGCCAGCAGTACAAGTTCGTGCAGGCGGCGATCACCGATCCCGCGGCACCGGCGTGCATCGTGACCTATTGGCACATCCCGGCGATCAGCGGCGGCAGCGTCAAGTCGGGGCAGAAGGCGATGTGGAGCCTGCTCGCCAACAACGGAGGCGATCTCCTCCTCACCGCCCACGTCCACAGCATGGCCGAGTACAAGGCACTGGACGGAGGCTTCAACGCGGGGACCGCGGACGCACACATGGTCGAGCTGATCGCGGGCTCCGGGGGCCACAGTCTCAGTAGCGTGGTGAGCGACTCGAGTGGCCAGCGGGTGGCATGGTCCAAGGGGAAGACGGCCGGCCTCCTCGCGCTGAAGTTGAACGCAGCGGCGGCCGGCGGTTCGGCGGACTCCATCGGTTGGACGTTCCAGGATGTGAACGGCGTGGATCTTCGCTCCGGATCCGTCGACTGCGCGAAGAGGAACCGCGCGCCCACGGCTGACGCGGGTCCGGACCAGACCGTGACGCTGCCGGATCAGGCGACGATGCGGGCGTCCGTCGCCGACGACGGGCTGCCGAACCCGCCTGGGTCGGTGACGCCGAGCTGGTCGCAGGTGAGCGGACCGGGGACGGCGACGTTCACCGACCCAACGTCCCCCACGACGACCGTGAGCTTCACCGATTCCGGTACCTACGTCCTGCGTCTGACCGCCGATGACTCGACCCTGCAGGCAAGCGACGACGTCAGCGTGACGGTGTACGCCGCGGGCACGGTCATGCTCGACATCCCCGTCGTCGCGAGCGCCGATGACGCCGAGGAGTCGGTCACGGGAAGCGTCTCGAAGACGAGCTCCGACCTCGAGCTGGTGTTCGATGGGACCGATCAGACGGTCGGCCTGCGGTTCGCCAGCGTGCCGATCCCGCCGGGAGCCACGATCCTCGACGCCTATGTCCAGTTCGAGTCGGACGAGGTCACCACGGGCGCCGCCTCCCTCACCATCCAGGGTCAGGCGGCAGATCAGCCGACCACCTTCTCCTCCAGCACGTTCAACGTCTCGTCGCGTCCCCGTACTGCCGCGAGCGTTGCGTGGGTGCCGCCACCGTGGCCCACGATCCAGGTGCACGGCCCCGATCAGCGGACGCCCGACATCTCCCCTATCGTCCGGGAGATCATCGCGCGGTCCGGCTGGGCCCCCGGTAACGCCCTGGCGGTCATCATCACCGGCACCGGGAAGCGAACGGCGGAGGCCTTCGACGGCACGTTCGCTCCGATCCTGCACGTCACGTACAGCGCCGCCTGACGTCGCTGCCCTCGCGGGTCCCATCAGGACCGGAAGAAACAGCTACGGGATGGCCCATCTGGATCGAGGGGAACAAGGGGCCGTGGCGACTCGTTGCACCGGCTGTGGGGACGAACGACCCGCCCGAGGTGCGGCCTTGAGACCGCGCGTCGTGGAGGAGATGGCTGCAGCGTAGCCACGCTCGGCCCCCAGGCGTCTGGGTGGTATCGCGAAGAAGGACAGCTCCATCTCGTCGGCGACGACCGAAGAGGTGGTCGAGGAGGCCCTTTGCTTCGGGGGTGGATCGACAGCAAGGGCAACACGGTCGACGCCGAGCGCTACAAGCCGTGGCTCGCGCCGAGGAGTTCCAAGAGCGGGTGGTCGGCGGTGAAGAAGCGACGGCCGAGCGCCTGATCGCCGAGGGTCGGATGACGGAGCCAGGCCTCGCGGCGCTCGAGCGGGCGAAGGCCGACGGCTCGTGATCCCGACGCCGTTCTGACCGTCCAGCCTGATCAGGCGGTCGTCACCACGAGCTGGGGACCGGTTCCAGCCGCCCCCTCCTTCGTGGCGTAGTCGGCGCCGTTGGTCGACGCGTTCTTGATCCTGAGGGTGTAGGTCCCGTTCGCCGTCACGAGGGCCCCGAGGTCGATCTCGTACCAGGACCCGACCTGGACCGCCCCCAGGGATCCGTAGCTCGCGCCGGCGACCGGGGAGGTCGCCCACGTCACCGTTCCCTCGTTCCAGGGGGGGTTGGTCTCGGCGGCCGCGTAGAAGGTACCGCCTGCGGAGGAGGGGTCCACGCAGTACAGGCGGAGCTTGGCGCCCGTGATCTGGCCGACGACGTTGACGTTGAACTTGAGCAGGCCGTCGCTCACCGGTGAGCCGTCCGCGCTGAAGCTCGGCGCAGACCCCGGCACGGGCGTGCCCGACAGGTTGATCTGGGTGTCGTCGGAGGGGGAGATGACGGCGGTGTGCGTGACGGTGATCGTGTGCGAGGCCGAGCTGGACCCGAGGGTGTTGGTGGCGGTCAACGTCGCGGTGAAGGTCCCGGTGGTCCCGTACGTGTGCGAGGGCGAGGCCGAGGAAGAAATGCCGCCGTCCCCGAAGTCCCAGGCCCAGCTCGTCGGCGAGCCGCTGCTCGTGTCCGTGAAGTTCACCGTGAGCGGTGCCGCACCACTGGTCGGCGTCGCGGTGAAGCTCGCGATCGGGGCCGACGGCTGGCTGACGGTGATGGTGCGGGAGGCCGAACTGGATCCCAGCGTGTTGCTTACGGTCAAGGTCGCGGTGAAGGTCCCGGTGCTGTTGTACGTGTACGAGGGCGAGGGCGAGCTCGAGATACCGCCGTCCCCGAAGGTCCAGGCCCAGCTCGTCGGCGAGCCGGTGCTCGTGTCCGTGAAGTTCACGGTGAGTGGCGCTGTTCCGCTAGTCGGCGTCGCGGTGAAGCCCGCGGTCGGGCCCGGCCCGCCGGGACCGCTGACGTCGAACACGAAGACCGCGTGGAACATGGGGCTCGATGATGAGCGCTTGTTGGAGTCGGCTCCGTCGGTGACGAACACCTGTTCACCGATGACCTCGACCGCTCGTGTGTCGAGGAGACCGAACCCGGTCAGGCTGATGCCGGTCCATCCGGGCAGGAGCGTCCTGGTGCTCATCGACGCCCGGTAGAGGCGCTGACTGCTGTTGACGGCCAGCAGATCGCCGGTCGCGTCGTCGAAGTCGATGCCGTAGACCTTCGAGAGCCCCGAGATCGAGAACGAAGGCCCGAACGTGTTCGTGGCGAAGTCGTAGGTGCGGAGGGTTGAGCCGTTCACGACGTAGGTGAGGCCGTCGGCCGAGCGCCACCCCGCGCCGGTCCACTCGGACGGGAGCGGCTGCCACGACTCGACCTGGAACTGGTGGCCGGCGTCACGTGTCAGGCGGAAGACGGTCGGGGTCGCGCTCGTGCTCCCGGAGAAGGCGTAGATGATGTCGGCGTTCGCGTCGTAGGCCAGCGCCTCGAGGTCTTCGGTACGCGACTGACCGGCGGTGCCGCCGACGCCGAAGCGTGGCGCGTTGATGAAGGCCGACTGCGCGAGCTTCCGACGCAGCGTCCCGGTCGTGCGGTCGACCTCCCACAGTGCGTCGCCGTTGTCGTCCGCCATCCACAGCGCGTCGTCACTCGCGACGTACGTGCTGCCCTCGTTGTCCGAGACCTTCGTCGACGTCCCCACGAACGGGGAGGTTCGGATGAAATGGTTGAGGGTGAGCTGAGGCTGCGTCGTGCTGATCAGGGCCTGCGCGGTCCCCATCCCGACCATCGCTACGGTGAGAACCACGCTCAGTGAGACCAGTTGTCGAGTTACACGCCGCATGTCTGACCCTCCCATGACCGATCCGTTATCGGAAGCTCATCCCGAGGCGGGATGCCTCCTCGAAGCAACGCTGCAGGATGTGACCGATCGCACCCGTCGACTCAAGGCCGGACGTCTTGAAGCGAGACCTCTCGTCCACTTCCCCGTTGGATCACTCAGATCGCTAAAGCCAACCCTGCATCTGTAGCAGCGAGGAGCATCGGGGTGACCATGCAGATGGCGTAGGAAATCCTAGCGCGTGGGTTCGTCGGCCTACGCGATCCTTGGTCCATAGTCGAGCCCGTGGCCTGCGAGATGGGTGACGAGGATGTAGATGCTTCCAAGAGCACCCACGCGGGAACACCAGGAGGACCCCTGCCTTCCGGGTCACGATGAACAGCAGGACGAGCGCCACCGGATAGATGAGGAACGCCGTCCGCTCTCGGCCGAGGAACGAGACGGGGTCTGCCGATCCGGATCGGGTGGCGCTACTCATCGTGAGCTCCTCCGGTGGCTGGTCGATCCAGGAGCTCGAGACCGGCAGGACCAACCCGATCGTCCTACTCGATTCCCAGGGCCGGCAGCCCGTTCCGATCCAGGACGTGAACCGGATCGAGGTCACCTGCACCGGTTCGGCGAGCGGGCCGGCCACCCTCTCGCTCTCGGTGAACGGCACCGAGGTCCCGTCGGTGACCGACGACACCCCCTTGCCGGCGGGCAGCGTCGGCATGGCGGTGGCGGGCCGACCACCGACCGGCTAGCGCGTTAGCATCCATCGCACGGGGCGTAGCGCAGCCTGGCAGCGCGCCTGCTTTGGGAGCAGGAGGCCGGCGGTTCGAATCCGCCCGCCCCGACAATCAAAGTCCCAGGTAGATGGCACTTTTGCTCACCGCCCTCCACCCCAGATCTGCGACGAACAGGCCTAGCGCGTACAAATGCGCACATCGCCTAGAGGAGGACACGGAAGCGAGGGGATGGACGACCTCGAGCTGCGCTCCGCTGATCCCTTCGATGCCGGCGGGGCGGCCCCTCACCCTAGGTGCCTTGTGGGGATCGTTCTGCGTGGCTCCTGCAGCCCGCTCTCTTGGCTCGCGGAGCCTCGGCGGCAATTGGCGTGACCCCGAGGACGTCTACGATCCGGCCGTGGCACGCGGAGAGCGCGAGATCCTCGAGCATGCCGTCACGCTGTCACCAAGCAAGCCGCGACGGCCGACGACCTTGTCGACGAGGCGCTCGACGACGAGGCGGTCGTCGTGGGAACGTCGGGTCCGATCCGCTGATCGTCGACGGCTTCAACCCGATCTGGGGAGCCCCGAAAAGCAGGCTCCCCAGAAGGGGCGGATGGAGGGACTGGCTACCCTCACCTTGGGCACCCGGACACTGATCGAGTCGACCAAGGTCGTCGGTGGTGTCACCCGCGGCGCTGCCCGTTGACATGGGGCCTTAGTCCTTTGCCTCAGCAGATTTGCCCTCGGCTCGGACCTCGAACCGTCTTACCGACACCGTTAGAGCCCCAGGTGCGGAGGCCCTTGTTCCGGCACATCCTGTCGCCGGTATGAGGCCGACGACGTGAGAGAGGCTAGCGCCCAAGTAGCTTGGCCGCGTCACGCATTTGCCGTACCGGTCGCCGTCTCGGCGTCCCCCCGGACACTGGGCGCACCGAGAGCCCGCGCCGCACGGCGAGCCTGTGCTCTGAGGCGCACGATTCAGCCTGCGTCCCTCGCGAGAGCCCAATCCGACGAACCGCGTAGCCCTTCCAGGTGACTTGTCGAGACACGGTTCTTCTGTGGCAAGATACAGCGAAGGGCCGCCGGATCCGGTTGGCCGTCTGTGCGAGTGCCACGCCGGAAGAGGTTTGTATTCGGATGAATCAGGCCATCGGCAGGTCCTTCGGACCGAGCACTGCTACCGGTCCCACCCGAGCCCCTACCCATCTGTCCCGAGGCGCGAGGCGATGGTGGCGCGCGGTTGTCGAGGGGTACGACCTCGAGACTCATGACCTCGTGATCCTGACCGCGGCCGCCGAGGCCTGGGATCGGAAAGAGCAGGCCCGCGGCTTGATCGCAGAAGAGGGGCTCGTGATCAGGGACGTGTCAGGTGAGCGCGTGATGCATCCGGCGGTCCAGGTCGAAGACACCGCAGCCCGTCGGATGGCCAGTCTCATCCGGGACCTCGGCCTCGACGCGACCCCACCCCAAGACGTGCGTTTGCCGTAGCGCCGCCCAGAACCGGGGACACGAACGCTATTGAGCCGGGCCGTGGGCTGCGAGCCCGAACAGTCCGCCCCGCAGCCCCGAGCCCTCGTAGTTCTCGATCGACGCGGCATCGCTCCCGCAGCTCCGACCCCTCAAGACTGGTGAAGCGCGTACCGGCGCTCAGGCCACGGAGGCGCTCATCTCCGGCGTTGGCGCTGCGAGAGATCCCTCGGGGAATGCCCTGAAGTGGGTCCGCTCGAACGCCGAGATGCAGCGCAGCACCATGTCGACCGCTCCAACTGGGTCGACGCCGATGGCGGTCTCCGCGGCCAGCACGAGGCCGTGCGCCCCGTCGATGAGCGTGTTCGCGATGTCGTTGGCCTCGGCCACGGTGGGCCGACCGGTGATCACCATCGACTCCAGGAGGTTGGTCGCCACGTACACGGGCTTCTGCCATCGGTTCGCGCGGCGAACGATCACCTTCTGGTAATAGGGGACCTCATCGAGCGGGATCTCCCTCGACAGGTCGCCCCGGTCGATCAGGACGGCGTCCGATCCGACGATGATCTCGTCCATATTAAGCACGCCGGCTCGGCTCTCGATCTTCGAGATGAGGTGCGCGTCCGATGGGATCAGCTCTCGCACCGATGCCACGTCCTCCTTGGACGCGGCGAACGAGAGGGCGTAGTGGCCGATCCCCAGGCGGCGGCCCAGTTCGATCGCTGCTACGTCCTTCCGCGTGAGCGGTGGCAGCGAGGGAAGCGGCGCGATCGTCACCGCTCTGTTCGACTCGACTCGACCACCTCGCTCGACGACGGCCCGGGCACCGTTCCCGCGCAGCCCGATCACGCGGAGCGTGGCCCCCTGGAAGTCGATCGTCATCGTGGCGTTCGGCTCGAGCATCTCGAAGATGCACCGAGGTCGAAGCGAGATCCTCTGCGCATCGCCTTGAACGGGCGTGGGGAGGAGGTCGATCATCGAGCCCGTCTCCAGGACGAGGCCGGGCACCACGGAGCCACAGCGGACCTGAGCTCCCTCGGTGTCCAGGCTGATCGGCACATCGGAGCAGGCCCGGATCAGGTCGATCGCGGCCCGCAGGTCCTCGATCCGCGTGTGAGACAGGTTGATGCGAAGGAGGTCCACGCGGCGGGCGTCGAGCTCTCGGATGACGACGGGGTTCAAGGAGGCAGGCCCCAAGGTGCACATGATTCGAACGCCGGCCATACTCACCCGCGCACCCCTCCTTCGCTTCCGTTGAGGCTCCGTCGACGCGTGCGGCCGTTCATCGTACGTTTCCCCGCATCTTTGACTGCGGCGCGGCCCGCGACCGTCACGCGATCCCCCATCCGTCGATCTCGGGTCCCACGAAAGCGCGGAGCCCTCGCACGTCTTCCTGGAGCATCGAGGCGAGCCGGTCCCGGACGGCCGATGGCATCGCGATCGGCGGGCGAGGCGGCGCGGATCTCTCCCCACGTGCCGTGTTCAAGACCTGGAAGATCCGGTTCTCCAGCTCCTTCGCGCGCTTGGCGGCGGGGACGTGTCGCTTCAGCGCCTTGCGGACCTTGAGGGGAACGAGCGAGCTGTAGGGATGATCGCCCGACCGGTAGAACTCGCGCTCGACGTTGTCGGGGATCGTCGTGCTGTCGATGTCGAGGAAGTCGTAGACCAGACGGAGGGTCTCGATCCTCGCGTTGCGGAGCCTCTCGGTCGTGATCACGAGGAACTGCTCGGGGGGGAACCACTGGAGGTACCGCTGCAGCTGGAACCAGTAGCGACTGTAATCCACGTAGCGCCGGTCGTCGATGACCGCTCGCTCGATCGGGGCACGCTCGTCACCCTGCCACACGCGGGTCTGGTAGTGGGACCGGATCCGATCGATCGGATCACGGACCACGTAGATCATCCGCACGTCCGGGATCTGCGCGGCGATCCGTTCGGGAACGCCCATGAACCGCGGGTACTTCGTGTAGGCGTTCGACGCCTCCCCGACGGCGACCTCGTTCGAACCGGCGCCCGCGAACTGCCGGCTGTACCACTGGGGGCCGCGTCTCCAGTTCGCTTCCGCCACGAAGAACTCCAGCGCCTTGACCGGGGGCATGAAGACGTCGGGGTGTGCCTGGAGGTACCGGTACATGGCGGTGGTTCCGCCCTTCATCGCGCCGATGACCAGGAAGTTGGGCATGCGCCCACGCGTGCGGCGTGTGTGAACGATCATGGCGACCCCACCGCCGCGACGACCTTCAACCGCAGCAACGCCTGTCTCCGCGGGACGGGCGTCCAGGGGCACGTCTTGGACGAGCCGTGGTTCGTGGCCAGCCGCCTGGCCCTGGCGATCCGCTGCTGCCACGCTCCTCCCCTCGACGGTAAGCCAGCAGTCTCTCCGGGCCGTCCGAGAGAGGCATCGGCTGTCCTCCGTACCTGGGCTACGCGTCTCGGAGCGCAGGTCCGGCTACGCACGAAACGTACGTCGAACGTGCGAGGAACACCGTCCCGGATGGACGGATACTGACCCTCGAGGCGGGATCTGTTTGCGGGCGTCAGGTTGTCGGATGTCGACCTCTCTCGCGATGGGTGATCGATCTCCCGTCGCCTCTCGTTCGCCCCGGCGCTGCTGCAGGAGCTGGTCCCGCTCATGGCGGCGAACGACGGGGCCGCCCGTACGCACCACCGAGCCCCGTCCTCACCTCGGCGGGACATGAGCTCGTCGATGGGTCACGACTTCCACGCGAGGAACGACGTGACGATCGCTCTTGGGTTGAGGTCGGGCCGCGGCATGGTCACCAGCACGATGCCGATGAGCGCGACGACGTAGGCCGCAGCCCCGGCGACGATCAGCAACGCCAGCGGGGCCGGGGACAGGGCCGTCACGACGAGGGCGAGTGGCACGCACGCGAGGCTGGGAGCGGCGACCGCCGAGAACAGGTGCGACGGGCCAAGCGCGCGGCGCAGCAGCACCGCGTAGGCGAGGAACACCCACGACTCGGTGACGAGCGTCGCGACGACAGCCCCGTCGATCGACCACATCGGGATGAGGATCAGGTTGAGCCCGAGGTTGAGCGCTGCGGCCACCCCGACGATGAACGCCCTCTGCGCTTGCCGGTCGACCGACGTGATCGCGGTACCGAGCGTGTTCCCCAGGATCCGCAAGGGGATGACGAGCACCAAGAGCTGGTAGAAGCGCACGGCCGGCTCGAACTTCGGACCGTAGAGGGTCCCGAAGATCTCCGGCGCGAGCAAGAACGATCCCACGGTGATGGGGATCGCGACGGCCCCCAGGAGTCGGAGGGACGCGTCTCTCAAGTGTCGAAGCGCCAACGGGTGATCGGGCCAGGCTCGGCTCATCTGCGGGTACATCGACATGTTGAGCATGCGAGGCAGGACGTTCAGGTAGAGGACGAGGTTCGTTGCCGACTGGTAGAGGCCGACGGCGGTCGGACCCTTGAACACGCCGAGGAGTACGGCGTCGATCCGGACGTATGCGAGGCTCAGGCCATCGTCGACGGCGAACGGCACGGTGGCCTTGAGCATCGGACGCACTACCCCCGCGTGTCGGCGAGGACGCGTAGGACAGGAGAGCTTCGTGGCGGCGATCACCCATGCAACGACGAAGCCGACCGCGCGCGACGTGAGGTAGGCGAGCATCACGCCCTCCACGCCGCCATCGGCCGCGAGGACCAGGAGCGTGAAGGTCACGAACGCCGATTCCTGGATCCCGACGGCTACGGCCTCGTATCGCATCCGCTCGACGGCCCAGAAGAGCGACATGACGATCCGCGCCATGGAGTCCGCGATCATGGTGAGCCCGGCCATGAGGAGGAGCGACATGTCGGCACCCGCCAGCCAGCCGACACCGAGCAGGGGTCCGCCGACCACACCGCCGGCCACGAGACAGATGAACAGAGCCGAGTCGATCCGAGTCACCGCTCCGTCTGGGTCTCGCGCGAGCTCTCGCACGAGGAGCTTGGGTAGACCGAGCATCACCACGAAGCTCAGCAGCAGGGTCAGGGCCAGCGCGAACTGGAATCGACCGAAGTCATGGGGGCCCAGGGTCCTCGCGACGAGGACCGTCACGACGACTCCGCCCACGGCCCGCGCCCCGAACGCCGCGGCGCGCCATACCGTGTTGGATACGAGGACCCGACCTGCCGAAGGAGGTGCGCTGCTAGAACGAACCATCGCGTTAGGCGACCGGCCGAGAGGCGAGGTGGGCCCGCGACGCGATCATGTCGAGCAGCGCGACCGCCTCGCCGTGGAGATCGCGGCCCGGATCGTTCCGGATCTCGATCAGGCGTCCCGGTCCGGGTGCGACGTGCTCCCACCAAGCGACGAGCGACCCCACGAGCTCCGCGCCACGTGCGAGCTCCCTCCTTCGAGCGATGGGATCCAGACGCTCTTGGAGGCGGCTATGCCGAGAGAGCCTGGCCGCCAATCGATCTTCGATCTCGTCGATCGACACGTGCACGGTGACGACAAGGTCCGGCATGGCGTAGCGGCCGGATCGCTGTTCGAGCGAGCGAAGCGTGGGTGTCACGTCACCACGAAGCCCGACGGACCAAAGTGCCTGAAGGAGCCCCTCGTCGAACAGGTGCACACCCGGAGAGAGACCCGCGGAAGTCAGGAGTCGCTGCGTGATCGCCCACTGCACGCAGCGGCTGAGGCCTTCTGTGCGTGGGCGCTGGAACATCACGATGCTTCGCATCGTGATGAACGATGGGACGGGCCGCTGCAGCATCTGCCCGGCCGCGAGCCCAAGCTTCCGAGCCCTCCTCGGGAGGGAAGGTACTGCCGGCCCAACACACGCGGCCGGAAGGTTCACAGGCAGCCCGATGTCGGCCGAGATCCGGAGGAGTTCCTCCGCGAGGTAGGACTTGCCCGATCCCGGGAGCCCGAACAGCTCGACGACGAAGCCTGGGGTCACAGCCTCGACCACACGATCCGGCGGATCGTCGACGCGACCTCATCGCGCGGCCGCGCCGCATCGATCACGACAGCCGGCGTGCCCGCCCAGTCGATGTCGAAGACCTCTCCGGCACGCTCCCGCACGGAACCCGGATCGTCCTCCCCCAACTTGCGCTGGACGGCGATCGCTGGGTCTACGCGAAGAACGATCAGGACGTCCGGTGGCTCGATCTTCGCGTAGTACGACATCTCCAGGGCGACGAGCCTGCGTGCCAGGTAGCCCAACCGGGCAGACCCGCGCAGCCATGACGTACGGCAGCCGTCCATCGTCCGGAGCTGTGACAGGGGCATGCGATCGGACACGACGAGACCGCCTCCGATGACCCATCGGCGCGCGTGACGGTATGCCAGGTATCGATCCCGTGCCGTCAACACGTTCCAAAGGAGCCACGCGTGACCTGGGAAGGGTGCCCCTGAGTCCTGGAGTCGGTACGCCGGTACCCGCGTGGCCCGGAAGAGCCCGAGCTGTCGGAGGACGACCATGGGCCCCTTCACGAGGAGGGTCGCGACATGCGGCGGAGGTTTGCCGAGATGGATCGTCTTCGTCGCGAACACGGCGGACAGCCAGCCCGCGAGGTCCGCGACCGCGGTCGACTTGCCTGCGCCGTCGCCGCCCACGATCGCGACGAGCAACCCCCCGCCCGCCGGCTTCTTCTTGGGGGCACCGCGCACGAGCCTTCGGGTGCCCCAGACGATACGACGCCAGATCCTGAGCACCGCGTCGCCGCGTCGGGAACGCCGTCCATGCGCGTCGAGCGCCCGATGGAGCCGTCCGGCGGTGCGCGCGCGGAACCACACCGAGGTACCCGGTCGGACCGCACGGAGGCAACGGCTGAACAGCTCCGCTGGGACGTATGGCAGGGCGGCCCCAAGGAAGCCGGCCACACGGTCGGGGCTCGACCGCTCGCTCAGCCACGACAGCTCGCGGCGCTCGGACGTGGAGAGCCTGCCCTGGAGCATCATCATCGCGTCCAGCGTGCAATGCTTCGCGACCATCCGGAGGACGAACAGGACGAGTTCGTGCTCGGGGCGGGGGACGCGCAGCAACGGCGCGGGGACGGCTTCGGCGAGGTACTCGGGTTCGATGTCGAGCCGGAAGTTCTTCGTCGTGTGATCGCCGATCACGAGGTGGCGGTGCGCGTGAACCTGCACCAAGCGCCCGGTCGGCGCGTCGAGTCCATAGGACTGGGAGACACCCGGGACCTCGCGCGCCGCGGCGAGGCGCGCTTCCTTGAACCCCAACCTGAGAAGGATCTGGGAGAAGGACTGCGCTCCCTCGGCCCCGATCAGCAGATCGAGGTCAGCTTCACCCCGCATCGATCGATCGAGGGCCTCGTTGCTCTTGAAATGACAGTACGGGATCTGGGCCTCGTCGAGGGCTCCGGCGAGCGCAACCACGAGAGACAGCGTGTGAGTGTCGTCGGGCGCGACGGAGAGCGCTGCTGCCGACGGGTCGGGTCGGATCGTTGTCGCGTCGGTGATGCGAGCGCTCACCGGGCGGCGGCGAGGAGGGGCGAGGTGCCCACCGTCCATGCCGGCTCCCCCCAGTCGACGACGTCGAGTTCCTCGAACGCACCGCTCTGCCTCCCGAGCGCTGCAGCCTCCGGGCGAACGTGAACGCCGAGTGCATGCTCCGATGCGATGACGATGCAGATCCGCCTCACGGCCCTGTCCCTTGGTCGGAAGTGATGGATGGTAGGTCCGTCCGTCGATCTTGCACATCCGCGTGCCGACGTAGCTGCCGCTACGACCAACGGACGAGGGAGTCCTTGTCAAGTGGGGTGAGGGCCTGCGAGATGGCCGTGTCAGCCGGAGTCGCGGTGGGGTACACGCCGGAGCGGTGTACGTCGATTACTCCGTTCGATGTATGCCCCGGTACGCACGACGGGTGGCGCGGGGATCTCTCCGTCGATCTACGGTTCGCCCAGGGCCGAGCGACCAGCCCGGCCACGTCACGCCCTGACGTGACTCGCTGAACGAACCACCAGATCGTGAAAGGAAGGGGAACGAGTGAGGATCCTCAAGAAGGCGACGGTTTCCACGCTGTGCACGGTCGCGCTGGTCGTCGGGAGCACGCTGCCGGCGCAGGCTTCGTTGTCTCAGCCGGCAGTGGTGTCGGACAACCCCGCCGACACCACCCCGCACGTCGTCTTCACCGATACGTCGTACGACGTGCGCGCCTTCGCGCAGGTCGGTCGACACGATCTACGCCGGTGGCGGTTCGCTCCAGGTGCAGGACCCAGCCATGACGACCACGTATGCCAGGCAGAACTTCGTCGCCTTCGACAGCGAGACGGGGGTCATCTCACCGCTCGACCTGTCGTTCGACGGGATGGTCGGCGCCATCGAGGCAACCGCCGACGGGACCGCGCTCTTCATCGCGGGCGCCTTCTCGAGCGTCAACGGAATCACGCGCCGGGGGATCCTCAAGTACGACCTGGTCAACGATCGGATCGACCCGACCTTCGCGCCGACGGGCATGCGAACGGTGCCGCACTCGAGCTCGCCAACGGTGCCCTCATCGCGGCGGGGAACTTCACGAAGCAGGTGATGGCGCTGAACCCGACGACCGGCGCAGACACCGGCGCCATCAACATCACGGTCGCCGGGACGGTCAACCCGGCCGACGAGACCAGGGTCCGACACATCGCGGTCTCTCCGGACGGCACCCGGTTGGTGGCCACGGGCAACTTCGCCACGGTCAACGGCCAGAGACCGCAGACGGGCCTTCATGCTGAACCTCGGCCCGACCGCGACGCTCAGCACCTGGTACGCGCCCCGCTTCGCCCAGAACTGCGTGGCGGGCGGCAGTCGGCGCGAATGGGCCCAAGGCGTGGACTTCTCCCCCGATGGCTCCTACTTCGTGATCGTCACCACCGGAGGGCCGAGCGGTACCACCACCGGGATGTGTGATGCTGCGGGCCGGTTCGAAACGACGAACGTCAGCAGCACGGCCCAGCCGACCTGGATCAACTGGACCGGCGGCGACACCCTCTACAGCGTGGCGGTCACCGGCCCGGCTGTGTACGTCGGCGGCCATCAACGCTGGCTGGACAACCCCCTGGGGCACGACTCGGCCGGTCCCGGTGCGGTCTAGCGCCCCGGCATCGGTGCCATCGACCCGGTGACCGGCATGGCCCTCCCCTGGAATCCGACCAAGTCCCGCAATCACGGCACGATGGTCCTGTACGCCACCCCGACGGGGCTCTGGGTCGGCAGCGACGGCGACGGAATTTCGGGCACGAATACCACGCCGGGATCGGCTTCGCCCCACTTCAGGCCGGTCCCACCGATACGACCCGGCCGAACACGTTCATCGACTCAGGTCCGTCGGGCTCCGTGACCGACACGTCGGCCACCTTCAGCTTCTCGGCCAACGAGCCGTCGACGTTCCAGTGCCGCCTCGACGGCGACGCGTTCGCCCCGTGCACGTCACCGACGAGCTACACGAACCTGACCGCCGGCTCGCACACCTTCCAGGTTGCCGCCACCGACAGCTCCGACAACGTCGACTTCGACGTCCGGCGGAGCGGACCTGGACCGTGACCGCCGCGGCCAGCAACTTGGTCGGGAACCCAGGATTCGAGGTGGACACGTCCGGCTGGAAGGGCGATGCGACGGCCAACACGGTGAGCCGGGTCGCGGGCGGGCACTCGGGCGGCTGGGCCGCGGAGATCTCGAACTCCGTGGCCGGTGGAAGCTGCGGGCTCGACGACAAGCCGAGCTGGGTGAGCTTCACGCAGGCCGGTCCCTACACCGCGAGCATCTGGGCCCGCTCGGACACCTCCGGTACGCTCAAGCTGCGCGTGCGCGAGTACGCGGGCGGCGTGCTCCAGGGATCGGTGGTGCAGTCGATGGCGCTGACCTCGTCGTGGCAACAGGTGACGGCGAGCTACACGCCGGTCACGCCGGGATCGAGCCTCGACTTCGAGGCGTTCACGAGCAACTCGCCCGTCGGCGTGTGCTTCCAGGCCGACGACGCATCGATCACCCACTGAGCCGCGAGCCGCTCCCACCCTCGGGGGTGGGAGCGGCATCACGAACCGGGAAAGCTCACCGCGGCCGCACGAGACGAGGGCCGTGCTCCTGATCGACGGATCTCACGAGCCTCGTCCCAGCGGTGTAAGCGAGGACGCGCTCGACATCGGCGAGCAGCGCAGGAGGGAGCCGAAGTACCGCATACGGAACGCGACGTAGGGCCGATACCCCCATGGCGGGTTATCGGCTCTCCGGTCGAGCCATATCGTTAGACGCGGCCACGAGGCCGTCGAGCGAGGGACGGGTCAAGGTGGCCCGGGGTGCGAACCCCGGAGGCCGGGGCCCCATCACTCGGCGGTATCGGGCCGCCCATCTTGCTCGAGGAGCGCGGACGTCGATGACTGGGGAGCAGACCGCTCAGATGCTCACGGCCCTCGCCGTCCTTCTCGTCTCCGTGCACGTGCTGGGCAATGCGTTCGTTCGGATCCATCAACCGCGAGTGATCGGAGAGTTCGTCGCGGGTCTCCTGCTCGGTCCGACGCTGCTCTCCCAGCTGTTCCCCGACGTGCTCGCCTGGATCTTTCCCGACTCCGGTCCGGTGGCGGCGGTTCTCGGCGCCGTCTACCAGCTCGGTCTGCTGTTGCTCATGTACTGCTCGGGGGCCGAGATCCGTTCGCTGTTCGACCGCGGAGAGCGCAGAACCATCGTGGGCGTCATCCTCGGGGGGATCCTGGTCCCATTCCTGTTGGGGCTGCTTCTGATCTCGATCATCGACGCCGGGACCCTGCGCGGCCCGAACGCCACCCCGGAGTCGTTCGCGCTCGTGTTCGGCATCGCGATCGCGATCACCAGCATTCCCGTGATCTCGAGGATCTTGTTCGATCTGGGCGTGATCGGGACCTCGTTTTCCCGCATCGTGTTGGGTGCCGCGGTGGCTGAGGACGTCGTCCTATACGTGGCGCTCGCCGTCGCGTTGGGACTCGCGGAGAGCAACCAGAGCTCGCCGTTCGGCCTTCCCGCCGTCCTGAGCCCCGATCCGACGTCGGGGTGGAACATCGCCTATCATGTGGCGGCGGAGACGGCATTCCTCGGGATCGCCTTACTCCTCGGTCCGAGGCTGCTCCGACGAACGTTATCCGTTCGGCCGAACTTCCTCGGTCGGGTAGACCCTTTGGCCATGCAGTTGGCCTTCTTGTTCGCCGTCTCGGCCCTGTGCGTCGTCCTCGGCATCGCCCCCATGCTCGGCGCCTTCGTGAGCGGGATCATCGTGGGAAAGGCGAAGAACGAGGCGGTGATCCAGTCGGGCGAGAGCATCAAGCGGTTCTCCTTCGCGTTCTTCATCCCGTGCTACTTCGCGCTCGTCGGTTTCCAGTTGGACCTGCTGCACGACTTCGACGTGCTGTTCTTCGCCGGGTTCCTGATCTTCGCGACCGCGGTAAAGGGTGCGAGCGTTTACGTGGGGGCTCGCCTGGCGGGCGAACGTCATCCGACAGCGCTCAATCTCGCCGCCGCCATGAACGCTCGAGGTGGCCCGGGCATCGTCCTTGCATCGACGGCCTTCGGCGCGGGGATCGTCAGCCGATCCTTCTTCGCGTCCCTCGTGATGCTCTCGATCGTCACCTCAGTGCTCGCGGGGATCTGGCTCAACCGGATCGTGCGGAGCGGACGGCCGCTCAGAGAGGAACACACCGCCGACGGTGCGAACGAGGCTCGGGCAGAGACGCCCTTGATGTCTTAGCCCGGGCCATGCGAACGCCGGCGTTCAAGGAACGTCGGGCGATCGCGTCGCGGTCGGCCTGGTTCGCGGATCAGGACGCGCCGGAGGACGTCGCGCCCTCTCGGATCGAGCGTCTCGAGGAGCGAGCGGAGGTCGGTGTCGTCATTCATCGATATCCATCAGGACCTTCGGCGAGTGCGCGGAATCGTCGCGCATTCCCGAGTGGCCATGAAGAGGCCTCCTAGCCAGAAGAGGACGGCCGCGACCGGCACCAGACCGGCTTGGGAGGAGTGGCATCAGAGCAACCGCGACGATTGCGATCGCGACCGTCAGGTATTGCGCGAGGAGCGGGTAGCGGATGGGATCTGTCAACGCAGTCCCACGGATGTCTGCGGCGGCCACCCGTACAGATCGGGCATCACACGGGTTGCCAGGCGAACGGGTACTCGCTGACCGCGGGCGTATCCGTGAGCTAGCCGATGATGGTCCGGTTCGGATCCATGAGCCAGAGATCGCTATTGGCGGCCTGCGGATCCAACTGCGAGAACACGATCTCGGTGCCGTCGGGGGAGAAGACCTGAAGGTTCGACCCATCGGATCCCAACCACCAGATGGTAGAGACCCTATCCACCTCTGAGCCGAATTCAAAGCCGCCTGTTGGTCGACTGAAACGACCCGGCTACCGATCCAGAGCCCTCCTTGACGCGGAAGGGCTATCCGCGCGAGGTAGCACCGAGGTGGCAGAACCAACGGAACGTGACGGGATCCGAACGTACACATGTTGCTTGTTGGCCCTGACCAGCAAGAGTGACTCTTCGCGCAGCGAGATGACTCGCGCCGCTTCTGGTTTGGGAGCAGGAGGCCGGCGGTTCGAATCCGCCCGCCCCGACCGTTGCGCTTGGCTAGCCTTACGTCCGTGCACCTCACCTCCACGATGGACGATCTGCCGGACGGCCGCGCCGGCCGGATGTTGGCCGGCCTGCCGGAGACCGACGGATTCGAGATCCACGTCAAGCCCCTCCGCTACCGGGAGAAGCCTCACCTGGCCGCGCAGACCGACTTCGACACGCGGACCATCACGCTCCAGGTCCCCGAGCCGTTCCTCCCGTTCGGGGAGGTGGTCGCGTTCGGCGCCAAGCGCAGGCCCGGACGGTCCATCCGGTTCATCTGGCTGACCGAAGGTGTGACGTTCCGAACGCCGCGCGAGGTACTCCGGTTCCTGTACCTGCACGAATGGATGCACTGGTACCTGCACCGGCATCACGGTCGAGGGATGTCGGCCGAGACCACGTGCGATCGGTTCGCCCTGCGGAACTACCGCAAGGGGAAGGTCACCGTGGCCGATGCGAGATCGGCCATGCGGCGTCTGCCGGCCTCCTGAGCCGTCCGCTCTACGGCGCCGCACCGAGCGAACGGCGAAGCAGGTCCACGAACTGCTCGATCCGCAGGGCCCGCTGCTGCTCGGGGTTCGGGTGCCGGTGGAGCAGGCCCGGGTCGAGGTCCTTGCTGACGAGCGCGTCCTGGAACCCACCGGCCATCCAGTCCCGCATGGACGCCGCCATCTCCACGTCGAGATCGGCCCGCAGGTCTCCGGTGCCGCTCCCGAACTCCGGTCTCGACGATCAGCTCGCGCTTGGCCGCGGCTCGCGGTCCGGGCGACCTCGGGTCTCGCGGCACGACCGCTCCTAGTCCTCGGGTCGCAGCCTCGCGACGATCTCGTCGTGCAGGAGACCGTTGCTGGTCACGACCGTCCCGCCGTGGGCGAGCGCCGTGCCGTCGAATTGGCTCATCCGGCCGCCCGCCTCGTCGACGATCACCTGGAGGGCCGCGAAGTCCCAGGTGGCCAGCTCGAGCTCGACCATGACGTCCGCCGAGCCGCGCGCCACCAGGCAGTGACCCCACGCGTCGCCGAACCCGCGATCACGCCGCGCGTCCGAGACCAGGTGTTGGACACCGGCGGCGTACGAGCCCGAGAGCCAGTCGCCCATGCCCGCGAACACGACGAACGAGCGCGACACGCTGTCGGCGCGGGAGACGTGGATCGGCGCGCCGTTCATGCGAGCGCCCCCGCCACGGGAGGCGTCGTACCGCTCCCCCAGCGCAGGCAGGTTCACGACGCCGAGCACCGGCTCGTCGTCCACGGCGAGCGCGATCAGGTTCGACCAGATCTGGACGCCGTCGGCGAAGTTCTTCGTCCCGTCGATCGGGTCGACGATCCATCGCCGTCGGCCCTCGCCCTGCAGACCACCCTCCTCGCCGAGGACGCTGTCGCCGGGGTAGCGCTCCTTGACCGCGTCCCGGATCGCCGACTCGATCGACACGTCGGCCTCGGTGACCGGGGTTCGGTCCGGCTTGATCGTGACCTCGAACGAACCGCGGAAGTACCTCAGACCGATCTCCCCGGCGAGATCGGCCAGCTCGTGGGCGAACGCGAGTTCCTCGTCCAACGCGGTCTCGACCACTGGCTCGACCTCCGGCCCTCCCGGCGCACGGGCTCGGAGCGAGCCCGCGGCGCACGATACCGGATGCTCCTTTCCGTTACGCTCGGGAGCCCATGCAGACGACCCTCGAAGAGACCGACAAGCACACGGTCAAGCTCACCGTCGAGATCCCACCGGACGAGGTGGACAAGGATCTCGACCGCGCGTACCGGAAGATCGCGCAGCAGGTCAAGATCCCCGGGTTCCGCAAGGGCAAGGTCCCCAAGCAGGTGATCGACGCGCAGTTCGGTCACGAGGCGGTGCTGGGGGAGTTCATCGAAGAGTCCGTGCCGACCTACTACCGGGATGCCCTCCGCGAACACGATCTCGCGCCGATCACCGAACCCGACATCGAGCTCGGCGACGTCGAGGAAGGCAAGCCGCTCGTGTTCACGGCCGTCGTCGAGGTCCGGCCGCGGCTCAAGCTCGAGGAGTCGGACTACAAGGGTGTGAAGGTCGAACGACCGAAGGTGGAGATCACCGAGGACGAGGTCGAGCGGTACCTGGACTCGCTCCGTGAGCGGTTCGCGGAGCTCGAGACCGTGTCGCGCGCCGCCCGCGAGGCCGACTACGTCGTCCTCGACCTGCACGCGGCCGTGCACGGCGAGGAGATCCCCGAGGCGACCCGCCCCGACCACCTCTACGCGGTCGGCTCCGGCGAGTTCGGCGACAAGCTCGACGCCGAGCTCCCCGGCAAGCGCGCCGGCGAGATCCTCGCGTTCAACGACGCGCTCGGCCCCGGCGCCGGCGACCGCGCGGGTCAGGAGGTGACCTTCCGGGTGCTGGTGAAGGAGGTCAAAGGCAAGAAGCTGCCCGAGGCCGACGACGAGTTCGCGAAGGTGGCATCGGAGTTCGACACGCTGGGGGAGCTGAAGTCGGAGCTCCGCGAGCAGCTGCAGAGGAACCGGGAGCGGTCGGCCGACGCGGACGTTCGCGACCGGGTGCTCCAGGCGATGATCGACTCGGTGGACGTCGACCTGCCGGATCCGCTCGTCGACGAGGAGGTTCAGCACCGGATCGTGCACGCGCAGGAGCGCGCCGAGCAGGCGGGGATGACCCTCACCCAGCTGCTCGAGACGCAGGGGTTCGACGAGCTCCGGTTCCGGGCCGACGCGCGCGACCACGCGATCCGCGCGATCAAGGCCGACCTCGTGCTGGAGGCGGTCGCGCGCCAGGAGGGGATCGAGGTGACCGCCGAGGAGATCGGTCGGGAGATCGGCGGCCTCGCCGCGGCCATCGGACGTGAACCCAAGGACCTCGCCAAGAGTCTCGACCGGAGCGGTCAAGTCGTAGCACTGGCCGGTGATATCATCCGCTCCAAGGCGCTCGACCTCCTCGTCGAGCACGCGGACATCAGCCCGGACCCCGGCACCGAGGAGCCCACGCAACGGTCGGAAGGGTCTTCCGAAGAGGTCGCGGCCACGGGCGAAACAGCAGAGGAGACGTCATGAAGAACTACCTCGTTCCCGTCGTCGTCGAGCAGACCAGCCGAGGTGAGCGCTCGTTCGACATCTACTCGCGTCTGCTCAAGGAGCGGATCGTGTTCCTCGGGACACCGATCGACGACGCCGTCGGCAACCTCATCATGGCGCAGCTCCTGCACCTGGAGTCCGAGGATCCCGACAAGGACATCAACCTGTACATCAACTCGCCGGGCGGGGACATCACGTCGCTGTTCGCGATCTACGACACGATGCAGTACATCAAGCCGGACGTCTCGACGATCTGCATGGGCCAGGCTGCTTCGGCGGCCGCGGTGCTCGTGCTCGCGGGGACCAAGGGCAAGCGCTACGCGCTGCCGCACTCGCGGATCCTCCTGCACCAGCCGCACGGGGGCGCGCAGGGCCAGGCCGTCGACATCGAGATCCAGGCCAAGGAGATCACCAGGTACCGCAAGCTGCTCGAGGAGCTCATCGCCGAGCACACGGGTCAGCCGCTCGACAAGGTCTCGAAGGACACGGATCGCGACTACATCCTCACGGCCGAGGAGGCAGTCGAGTACGGCGTCGTGGACGAGGTCATCACGAGCCGCAAGATCAGACCCGAACTCGCAGCGGCGGCCGCCGGCTCGTCGTAGGATTTCGACCTCGGACGGCCGGGATCGGCCCGGCCGCTCGGCTCAGGGGGCTCAGGGCATGGCGAGGATCGGCGACTCGGATCTTCTGAAGTGCTCGTTCTGCGGCAAGTCGCAGAAGCAGGTGAAGAAGCTCATCGCCGGACCCGGCGTGTACATCTGCGACGAGTGCATCGACCTGTGCAACGAGATCATCGAGGAGGAGCTGTCCGAGACCTCCGAGCTGAAGCTCGAGGAGCTCCCCAAGCCGCAGGAGATCTACTCGTTCCTCGACGAGTACGTGATCGGACAGGAGACCGCGAAGAAGGTCCTGTCCGTCGCGGTCTACAACCACTACAAACGGATCCAGGTCGGCGCGAAGGATCAGGACGTCGAGCTGCAGAAGTCGAACATCATGATCCTGGGACCGACCGGGTGCGGCAAGACGCTCCTCGCGCAGACGCTCGCGAAGATGCTGAACGTGCCGTTCGCGATCGCAGACGCGACCGCGCTCACCGAGGCCGGCTACGTCGGCGAGGACGTCGAGAACATCCTGCTCAAGCTGATCCAGGCCGCCGACTACGACGTGAAGAAGGCCGAGACCGGGATCATCTACATCGACGAGGTCGACAAGATCGCCCGCAAGTCCGAGAACCCCTCGATCACGCGCGACGTCTCGGGTGAGGGCGTCCAGCAAGCTCTGCTGAAGATCCTCGAGGGGACGACCGCGTCGGTCCCGCCGCAGGGCGGCCGCAAGCACCCGCACCAGGAGTTCATCCAGATCGACACGACCAACGTGCTGTTCATCTGCGGCGGGGCGTTCGCCGGCCTGGAGAAGATCGTCGAGAGCCGGATCGGTTCCCGCGGGATCGGGTTCGGAGCCGACGTCCGACGGGTCGAGGAGAAGGACCTGGGTGCGATCCTCGGCCAGGTGCTCCCGGAGGACCTCCTCAAGTACGGGTTGATCCCCGAATTCGTCGGCCGGCTGCCGGTGATCACCAACGTGCACAACCTGGACAAGACCGCGCTCGTCGACATCCTGACCAAACCGAAGAACGCGCTCGTCCGCCAGTACCACAAGTTCTTCGAGTTCGACGGCGTCGAGCTGGAGTTCACGGACGATTCGCTCGGCGCGATCGCCGACCAGGCGATCCTGCGGGCGACGGGTGCGCGCGGTCTGCGCGCGATCATGGAGGAGGTCCTGCTCAACACGATGTACGAGCTGCCCTCCCGCCAGGACGTGACCAAGTGCGTGATCGACGAGGACGTCGTTCGGAGCAAGGTGAACCCCACGCTGGTGCCGGTGAAGGAGACACCCAAGCGCCAGCGCCAGGAACGCACCGCGTGAGGCTGCGCAGGCTCGCGATCGCCCTCCCGCTCGTCGCGTCCGCGTTCGCGCTCCCGGCGTGCGGCGGGGACGAAGGATCAAGCTCCGACCCTGGGACGCAGGACCCCGCGGCGCTCGAGGGAGAGTCCTGGATCCTGACGCAGATGCTCACGGCGGGAGGCCAGACCGAGATCGTCGACGTCGGCGTGAGCGCCCAGTTCGACGGCACGACGATCAGCGGGAACTCCGGCTGCAACTCGTACAACGCGTCGTACGAGGCCAGCGGGAGCGACATCTCGTTCGGCCCGATCTCCGGGACCAAGAAGGTGTGTCCCGAGGCCGAGCAGGGCACCGAGGACCGCTACCTCCAGCTGCTCGCGGAGATCGGTTCCTACGAGGTGAGCGGCCGTTCGATGTCGATGAACGACACGGAGGGGACGCCGGTCCTGCAGTTCATGCAGGGCTGAGCCTCAGGCAAGCCGGTCCCGGAGGGAGCGCGACCGCTCGAGCTCGATGAGGGCGCCCGCGCGTTCGAGGTCGGGGGCGGCCGCATCGAGCTTGGCTCTGGCCTCCTCGACCCGACCGGACGCCGAAAGCGCGTCCGCCAGGTCAAGGTCGGTCCTCGCCCGCTCCCACCCGGCGCCCACGCGGGCGAACCCCTCGCGAGCGTTCTCGAGCGCCTCCAGCCCGCGCTCGAGCTGTCCGGACGCGATCGCGGATCGCCCCTCGAGGCGACCGAGGTGCACGGGCAGAGCCAGCAGCCCCGCCTCGATCGCATACGATCGGCTGCTTTCGACGAACGCCGGTACCTCTGCCCAACGATTGGTCAACGCCAGGAGCTCGGCGAAGGCCTGATCGTGGAACGGACGGAAGGTTGCGGATCTGACCGGCGTATCGCGGACCAGTGCCCAAGCCCGATCCACCTGTCCTCGGCGCGCCATCACCCATGCGAGCCAACGGGCCGCCATCGTCGATACGTCGAGCACCGACCCCCGTATCCCTCCGAGGATCTCGAGGAGTCCTCCCGCCCCCGGCAGCCCCCTCGCGTCGTGCACGAACGCCGCCGCGCCGAAGAGGCTGGTCATGAAGTAGGGGGGGTCGTCCGAGCGTTCCCCCAGGAGCGCTTGTGCCTCCCGAAAGGCCTCCAGCGAGCGATCCCACTCGCCGAGCTGGAAGAGGCTGGTGCCCGCCCAGTTGAGGCAGTGATCCACGATCCCTGCGGCTTGATGCTCGGCGCGGTCCCGCCCGAGGAGTCCCCATCGCACCGAATCCTCGAATTCCCCGAGCATCGCGCCGTTCCACGCGATCATGGCGTAGGCATCGCCTGCCTCCCAGGGATCCTCGATCTGCTCGGCGATCTCCAGTCGCCTCGTCAGCATGTCGCGGAGCCGGCCGTAGTGCCCGAGCGTGACGATGGCGGACCCGGCGCCGTCCAACGCCGCCGACTCCAGATCCAGCCGCCCGAGGTCCCGTGCCAGCTCGGCGGCTCGGAGCCCGTCGGCGATCGCCTCCTCGCGTTCCGCGGGCTCGATGTGGGATCGGCTTCCGAACCCGAACGGCTGGAACGCGCGCGCCGTGAGCAGCCGGATCCCCTCCTCGCTCCGCTCGTCCCCGACGTGACCGGCGCAGATCGCGAGGTACCGCTTCACCTCCTCCACATCGGGGAAGGTCTTCATGGATCCGGGCCATCGCAGCGGGTTCTCGAGCCCGTTCACGCATGCCCAGGCGATCCCCTGCCGGTCCTCGGGTGTGTGCTCGAGGCGGAGATCGACGGCCTCCTTGAACGCGCTCCACGACAGGTCGCCCCGGTAATCGCTTCGGGCGATCGTGCCCATCCATTCGAGGGCGGCGATCCGCTCCAGCGGGCCGGACGCGATCCGCAGAGCCTGTTCGATCGCCGACGTGGCCTTCGCGATCGCGAACCGATGATGGGCCTCGCCCGTGACGCTGAGGAGCGCGTCGAACGCCCGGCGCCGCAGGTCCTCGACCTCCCGCTTCTCGAGCCCGTCGTCCCTGGCGCCGAGGTACGCCTCGAGACAGTGGTAGGCGAGCAGCTCGACGAACTCCTTCGCACGCGTGCCGGCCGTCTCCTCGATCCACGACGCGACCGCGGCGTGCGCGCCGGCTCGCTCTCGCCGGGGAAGGCTCTCGTACGCAACCTCGCGCGTGAGGATGTGCTTGAAGATGAATTCGGGCTCCCCGGCGATCGACGACGAGAGCCGCGACAGGACCAGGTCCCGCTCCTCCAGCCGGTCGAGCGTGGATCGCAACCGGTCGCCGTCACCGTTCAGCAGCCGCCCGACCGGTCCCGGCCAGAACACGCGCCCGACGACCGCCGCGCGCTGGAGGGCCCGCTTCTCCACGGGGTCCAGCAGGTCGATCCTGGCCGCGAGCACGGCCTGCACCGTGTCCGGGATCTGGACCTCCGTGATCGTCGAGACCGCGCGCCAGTGCCGGCCCTCGCGCACGATCACACCCTCGTCGATCAGATGACGGACGATCTCCTCGAGGAAGAAGGGGTTGCCCTCGGCGCGTTCGAGGATCCGTTCGTGGACCGAGCCGGGCAGTTCCGCGACCGACAGCAGCAGCCCCACCAGCCGGTCGGACTCGAGCGTGGTGAGCGGGTCCAGGCCGACCGACGAGACGTTGCGCTTGCCGCCGCCCCATCCGGGACGACGCCCGGTCAGCTCGGGTCGCGCCGGGCACAGGAAGAACGCCGGCCCGACGGCGCGGTCGGCGAGCTCCTCCAACAGGTCGAGCAGTACCTGGTCCGCCCAGTGGATGTCGTCGATCACCGCGACGACCGGAGCCCTGCTCGCGAGCGACGAGAACAGCGAACGCCACGCGGCATGGATCTTGAGCTTGACCTCGCGGGGCTCCATCGATCCGAAGGAGAACGCGGGATCCTCGACGCCGACGCTGTAGGCGAGCGCGGCCGTCGCCTTCTCGGGGTGCGCGGCCACGTCCGTCGTGATCAGGTCGCGACCGAGCGTCTGGATCCGTTCGAGGGCGACCTCCGTCGGATCGGTGTCGCGGACGTTCGCGAGCCCCTTGAGGATCTCGGCCAGCGGCCAGTAGGTGACCCCGTCGCCGTAGGGCAGGCATCGCCCCCGCACGACCGTCGGCACCGGGTCGAGCCCCTCCGCCCAGCCGACGAACTCGGCGACGAGCCGGCTCTTGCCGACGCCCGGGTCCCCATAGATCGTCACCAGGTTCGGCTGTCCCTCCTCGGCGGAGCGCTGGTACAAGCTCCGGAGGAGTTCGAGCTCGCGGTCGCGCCCGACCATCGGCGCGCGCAGGCCCGGGACGCCGCGTTCGGCGAGGCCGCTTGTCCGATCTTCCAACAGGACGGCGGCGACCGCTTGCTCCTTGCCGCGAAGCTCTCGATCGGCGAGTTCGCGGAATCGGAAGCCACGCGCGGCGCGGGCCGTGCGTTCGGCCACGACGATCCCGCCCGGGTCGGCGCCCTGTTCCAGCCGGGCGGCCACGTTGACGGCGTCGCCCGTGACCATCGGCTCACCGGGTCGAGGGTTGGTGGCGGCGAGCACCTCGCCGGTGTTGACGCCGGTGCGGATCTCCAGCGTCACGCCGAACCGGCGCTCGAGATCCGCGTTGACCTCGGCGAGCCGCTCGCGCATGCGCAGCGCCGCGCGCAGGGCCCTCGCCGGGTCGTCCTCGTGCGCGGTGGGCACCCCGAACGCGGCCATCACGGCGTCGCCGATGAACTTCTCGACCGTGCCGCCCTCGGCCTCGATCTCCTCGCGCATCGCCCCGAAGTACGTGGCGAGCACCTCCTGAAGCCGCTCCGGGTCCAGTCGCTCGCCCAGGCTGGTCGAGCTCGTCACGTCGGCGAACAGGATCGTCACGAGACGGCGTTCCTGACCGGCCGGCAGGGGTTCGACCGGTTCGAGCACCGACCCACAGGCCGGGCAGAACCGGGCGCCGTCGGGCACCTCGGCTCCGCAGGCGGGACACGACGGGACGAGCGACGACCCGCACGACGAACAGAAGCGGGCACCGATGGGGTTCTCGACCCCGCATGCGGCGCAGGTCTTCACGGGCGCGAGTGTACGACCGGGTACGGACGCCTAGAGGTGGCGCGCGCGCCGGTTGGAGGTCGGGCTTCCCGTAGACTCCGGCGCATGGACGTGCCAGAGAAGCCCGCGCTCGACGGCCTCGAAGTGAAGTGGGGCGAGCGGTGGGAGGCCGACGGCACATACCGGTTCGACCGTTCGAAGACGCGGGACCAGATCTTCGCGATCGACACCCCGCCGCCGACCGCGAGCGGGACCCTGCACGTCGGGTCGGTCTGCTCGTATACGCATACCGACCTCATCGCCCGATTCCAGCGCATGCGGGGCAAGATCCTCTTCTACCCGATGGGATGGGATGACAACGGTCTGCCCACGGAGCGCCGCGTCCAGAACTTCTTCGGCGTCCGGTGCGACCCCTCGGTTCCGTACGACCCGGCCTTCGACCTCGACGCGCTCGACCGTTCCGGGGACCAGCCGGTCGCCGTCTCGCGACCGAACTTCATCGATCTGTGCGAACGACTGACCGCCGAGGATGAGAAGGCGTTCGAGGGGCTGTTCCGCGCGCTCGGCCTGTCGGTGGACTGGAGCCAGACGTACCGAACCATCGATGTGCGCTCGCGACGGGTCTCGCAGCGCGTGTTCCTTCGGCTCCTTCGTCGTGGGATCGCGTATCAGGCCGAAGCACCGACGATGTGGGACGTCGACTTCCGGACGGCCGTCGCGCAGGCGGAGATCCGGGACCGAGAAGTGGACGGCCGCTACCACCGCATCCGGTTCGACCTGACCGACGCCTCAGGATCGGTGGAAGTAGAAACCTCGAGGCCCGAGCTCATTCCGGCCTGCGTCGCGCTCGTCGTGAATCCGTCCGACGACCGGTACCGATCGCTCGTTGGCACGACGGCCGTGACACCGCTGTTCGCTGCCGAGGTCCCGATCGTCGCGCACGAGCTGGCGGATCCCCAGAAGGGGACCGGCGTCGCGATGATCTGCACCTTCGGCGACGTCACCGACGTCACATGGTGGCGAGAGCTGAGGCTACGGTCCCGCGTCGTCGTTCAGCGAGACGGCACGATCGCGCCGCCACGATGGGGGGAGCCGGGATGGGAGTCGCGGGACGTCGAGTCCGCTCGCCGGGCGCAGGACGAGATCGCCGGGCTCTCTTCGAAGAGGGCTCGCACACGGATCGCCGAGCTCCTCGCCTCCTCGGGGACCCTCCTGGGTGAGCCGACGCCGGTACGCCACGTCGTGAAGTTCTACGAGAACGGACAGCGGCCGCTGGAGGTGGTCTCCAGCCGGCAGTGGTTCGTGAGGACGATCGAGCTCCGCGACCGCCTGCTCGAGCGTGGGCGGGAGCTGCGGTGGCACCCGCCGCACATGGGGGCACGATACGCGTCGTGGGTCGAGGGCCTGAACGGGGACTGGGGCATCAGCCGGCAGCGGTTCTTCGGCGTCCCGATCCCGCTGTGGTACCCGCTCGACCACGACGGCGTGCCCGATCATGACAACCCGCTGGTCCCGAGCGAGGACCGGCTCCCGGTCGACCCGAGCTCCGACGTCCCGAGCGGTTACTCGGAGGATGGGCGCGGCAAGCCGAACGGGTTCGTCGGAGACCCCGATGTCATGGACACGTGGGCCACCTCCTCCCAGACGCCAGAGATCGCCGGGGGGTGGGAGGAGGACGAGGACCTCTTCGGTCGGGTCTTCCCGATGGACCTTCGTCCCCAGGCCCACGACATCATCAGGACCTGGCTCTTCTACACGGTCCTCAAGGCCGAGCTGATCCACGGGAAGCTGCCGTGGACGGACGCCGCGATCAGCGGTTTCATCCTCGACCCCGACCGCAAGAAGATGTCGAAGTCGAAGGGGAACGTGGTGACGCCGATCGGTCTCCTCGAGGAGTACGGGGCGGACGCCGTTCGATACTGGGCGGCGAGCGCCCGGCTCGGTCTGGATGCCGCCTTCAAGGAGGAGCAGATCAAGATCGGCCGACGGCTCGCGATCAAGATCCTGAACGCCTCGCGCTTCACCTTGCTCCTTGAGGGAGCGGAGGCCGAGATCGCGGACCCGCTGGACCGTTCGATGCTCGCGGGGCTGGCCGACGTCGTGGACCGGGCGACGGTCGCGCTCGAAGACTACGAGCACGCCCGCGTGCTCGAGATCGTCGAACGCTTCTTCTGGGGTTTCACCGACGACTACCTCGAGCTCGTCAAGGGTCGGGCGTACGGCGGCAACGGGCCCGAGGCGGCCGGGTCGGCGATCGCGTCGCTGCGGTTCGCGCTCGACGTGCTGCTGCGCCTGTTCGCCCCGTTCCTGCCGTACGCCACCGAGGAGGTGTGGTCGTGGTGGAAGCAGGGTTCGATCCACCGGACACGCTGGCCCTCGACCGAGGCCTTCCCGCTCGGTGGCGAGCCGCAGGTGTTCGAGGTGGCCGCCTGGGTGCTGGGCGAGGTCCGTAAGCAGAAGGCGCTCGCGAGGCGTTCGCTCCGCACCGACGTGGACCGCGTCGTTATCCGCGAGACACCCGAGCGCCTGAAGATCCTCCGCGGCGTGGAGCGCGATCTCGCCGAAGCCGGCAAGGTCCGTTCGTTCGAGTACGTCGAGGCCACCGAGCCCTCGGTCGAGGTGCAGCTGGCGCCCGAGGATTGAGAGGTATGCGGTTCGCCGACGCGGTGGCGGAGCTCGAAGGCCGCCAGCCCGAACACCTGCCCCAGCCCGATCTGGACCGGATGCGCGCGCTCGCCACCTTGCTGGCCGAGCCCCAGCTGACCTACCCGACGATCCACGTCACTGGGACCAACGGGAAGACGACCACCGCCCGACTGGCCGCCGCGATCGCGTGCGCCCACGGGCTCACGACCGGGCTGTTCAGCTCGCCCCACCTCGAGTCGGTGACCGAGCGCATCGAGATCTGCGGGGACCCGATGGCCGAGGAGGCGTTCGGCGAGGAGTTCGAGCACCTGCTCGCCTATCTGCGGACCGTCGACGAGGAGGTCGGCCCCGTCACGTACTTCGAGGCGCTCACGGCGTTCGCCTTCCTCTCGTTCGCCGACGCGCCGGTGGCGCTCGCCGTGTTCGAGGTCGGGATGGGGGGGACGTGGGACGCGACCAACCTGGTCTCCGGCGATGTAGCGGTGCTCTGCCCGATCGGGCTCGACCACCCGCAGCTCGGCTCGACGATCGCGCAGGTGGCGGGGGAGAAGGCCGGCATCATCAAGCAGGGCAAGGTCGCGGTGGTGCGCCAGCAGACGGACGAAGCGCTCGAGGTGATCGAGCGACGGTGCGAGGAGCAGATCGCCACGCTCCTGCTCGAGGGGCGGGAGTGGAGGCTGGACGACCTCGCGGCGGCGGTCGGGGGGCAGTCCCTCGCGATCCGAGGGCTCCACGCGACGTACGAGGATATCCTCCTGCCGATCTACGGGGAACACGCGGCGCACAGCGCGGCCGCCGCGGTCGTCGCGGTCGAGGCGCTGCTGGAGCGCGCCCTGGACACCGACGCCGTCCGGTTCGCGCTCGGCGCGGCCACCTCGCCCGGGCGTCTGGAGGTGGCGGCGCGGCGACCGCTGGTGGTCTTGGACGGCGCCCACAACCCCGCCGCGGCCCGCGCACTGGCCCAGACCCTGCCCGACACCTTCACGTGGGATCGGCTGCACCTCGTGCTGGGGGTCTTCGCCGACAAGGATCTCGAGGGCATCGTGGCCCCGCTCGCCCCGCTCGCCGACGCCGGATACGCGACGACTGTCGACAGCGTTCGGGCCCGACCGCCGCGGGAGGTGGCGGACGCGATGGCCGTCCACGGCATCGCCACCGAACCCTTCTCGTCGGTCCCCGACGCGCTGGACGCGGCGGCGCGAGCCGCCTCCGACGGCGACCTCATCCTGGTGACGGGCTCTCTGTACACTGTCGCGGACGCCCGCCGGGCGCTTCTTGAGGACCCCTGAGGTGACCCCAGGATCACAGGTGGAATCGACGCTGCTCATCGTGAAGCCCGACGGCGTCCGCCGCGGCCTGGTCGGCGAGGTGCTCCGGCGGGCCGAGGACAAGGGCCTGCGGATCGCCGAGATCCGTTCGTTGACGATCGATCGTGCGCTCGCGGAGGAGCACTACGGGGAGCACCGGGACAAGCCGTTCTTCGGAGAGCTCGTCGGCTTCATCACCTCGGGGCCCGTCGTGGTCGCACGCCTGGAGGGGAAGGACGCGATCGACGTCTGGCGGACGATGATGGGTCCGACGGATCCGGCGACAGCGCCGCCCGGCACGATCCGCGGCGATTACGGACTGATCATCACCGAGAACCTCGTGCACGGCAGCGACTCGCCCGACTCTGCCGAGCGCGAGCTCAAGCTCTTCTTCGGCTGACTGCGGGGCGGGGCTACGGGGCCTTGCGGAACGCCACGACGGCGTTGTGGCCGCCGAACCCGAACGAGTTCGACATCGCCAGACGAACGTCCAGCTCGCGCGCCTCGTTCGGCACGTAGTCGAGGTCGCAGTCCGGGTCGGGCGTCTCGTAGTGGATCGTCGGCGGCACGATGCCGTTGGCGATCGCGAGCGCGCAGATCGCGCCCTCCACCGCCCCCGCGGCGCCCAGCATGTGACCCGTCATCGACTTCGTCGAGGAGACCGCGATGCGGTGGGCGACGTCCTCGCCCAGGGTCGCCTTGATCGCGGCCGTCTCCGCCGCGTCGTTCAGCTGGGTCGAGGTCCCGTGCGCGTTGACGTACGTGACGGCTTCCGGCTCCTCGCCCGCGTCGCGCAGCGCCCAACCCATCGCCAGGGCCGCGCCCGAGCCCTTCGGGTCGGGGGCCGTGATGTGGAAGGCGTCGTCCGACGCGCCGTAGCCGGCGACCTCGCAGTACACCCGAGCGCCACGGGCGTTCGCGTGCGTCTCGGACTCGAGGATCAGCGTGCATGCGCCCTCGGACAGCACGAACCCGTCCCGCGCCTGGTCGAACGGACGCGACGCGGTCTCGGGATCGGGGTTCTTCGTGAGCGCCGTCATCTGCGCGAACGCGGCGACCGTGAGAGGGAGGGTTGCGGCCTCCGAACCGCCGGCGACACAGACGTCGATGTAGCCGTCGCGGATGTACCGCAGCGCCTCGCCGATCGCGTGGTTCGACGACGAACAGGCCGAGACCGTGCACAGGTTCGGGCCGGTGAAGCCGAACCGCATCGCGATGTGGCCGCTCGCGGCGTTCGCCATCAGGGCGGGCACCATGAACGGCGACACGCGGCCCGGGCCCTTCTCGAGCAGCACGAGGTGCGCGGCGAGCAGGGTCTGGATGCCACCGATGCCGGTGGCGAAGATAACGCCCGCACGCTCGGACGGCACCTCGGGCTCGCCGGCGTCCTCCCAGGCGAGGGCGGCCGACGAGACGCCGTAGTGGACGAAGGGATCGGTCCGGCGGATCTCCTTGGGGTCCAGCCACGGCGCGGGGTCGAACCCCGGGACCTCGCCGGCGACCTTCACGGGGAGATCGTCGGTCTCGAAGGCCGTGATCCGCCGGATCCCGTTGCGGCCGGACGTGATGCCGGCCCAGAAGTCGTCCACGCCGGTGCCTACCGGCGTGACCGGTCCGATCCCGGTGACGACGACCCGCTCGCCCATCGGGTCAGGACGAACCGAGCTTCTGCTCGACCAGGGTCACGGCCTGTCCGACGGTCTTGACCCCTTCCATCTCTTCCTCGGGGATGTCGATGTTCCACTCCTCCTCGAGGGCGAGCACCGCCTCGACGAGGTCGAGCGAGTCGGCGTTCAGATCCTCGGCGAAACGGGCGTCGGGCACGACCTGGGCCTCGTCGACCGCGAGCTGCTCGGCGAGGACCTTGCGGACCCGAGACTCGATCTCTGCCTTGTCCATCCTTCCTCCTATGTCCTTTGGCTGTGTCCTTTGGCTGTGTCCTTTGGCTGTGTCCTTTGCTGTGTCCTTTGGCTCTGCGCTTGGCTGTCGTTCCTCCCCTTGCCGGTCTTCGTGCTGGTCCCTTCGGGGTATCCGCTCGGGGACTGACCCATGCTACGGGGGGCGGCCGTCCTTCGACTAGGCGGTCAGCCCGCCGTCCACGGGCAGGACCGCACCGTTCACGTACGAGGCCTCGTCCGACATCAGGAAGCCCACGACGCTCGCGACCTCCTCGAGGTGCGCCGCTCGACCCACCGGCGTCTGGTCCAGGTAGTACGCGCGCGCCGGCTCGGTCAGGTGTGAGGTCATGTCGGTGTCGAGCAGCCCCGGGCACAGGGCGTTCACCGTGATGCCCTTGCCCCCGACCTCGCGGGCGAGCGACCTCGTGAGCCCGACGAGGCCGGCCTTCGTGGCCGCGTAGACGGTCTGACCCGCGTTGCCGCGCAGGACGACCGCCGAGGACATGTTCACGATCCGCCCCCACTTGGCCCGGAGCATCCCTCGCAGCGCGGACTGACAGCACAGGAAAGCGCCCCGGAGGTTGGTCGCCATCGTCCGCTCGTAGACGTCCATCGGGTACTTGAGGAGGAGCCCGTCCCGCGACATCCCCGCGTTGTTCAGCAGGCCCGTCACGGGTCCGAGCTCGTCGCCCACGCGGCGGAACGCCTCGGCGACCGACCCCTCCTCCGTGACGTCCATCGCGACGGCGAGACCCGGCGTGCCGATCGTCTCGAGACTCGCGAGCGTCTCCTTGGCGTCGGCCTCGCTCGAGCGGTAGCCGATCGCCACGCTCCATCCGTCGCGCGCGAGCGCCTCCGCGCAAGCCCGCCCGATGCCGCGCGAACCCCCGGTGACCACGGCGACCTTGGGAGAGGGCACGGTCATGGTCCCGCCGGTCCCGTCCAGCGGACCAGGTTGGCGCCCCACGCGAGCCCGGCGCCGAACGACGTCAGCAGCACCAGGTCGCCCTCGCGGATCCGACCCGCGCGCCACGCGCGATCGAGGGCGACCGGGATCGAGGCGGCGGACGTGTTCCCGACGGACTCGACGTCGACGACCGCGTGGTCGATCGGGATCTTCAGGCGATCGGCCACCGCGATCATGATCCGCGCGTTCGCCTGGTGAGGGATCAGCAGGTCGACGTCCTCCGGGGCGAAGCCCGACTTCTCGAGCAGCTGGCGGCACGCGCTCGCCATCTCGACGACCGCCCGCTTGAAGACCTCGCGACCGTTCGGCATCTGGATCGCATGGTCGTTCGCGTCGACCGACGTGTGACTCGCGGGCTCGGCGGAGCCGCCCCCGGGGATGATCAGTATCTCCGCGGCGCGTCCGTCCGCGCCGAGCACCGATCCGAGCACCCCGGGCTCCTCCGAACGCCGCAGTACCACCGCGCCCGCGCCGTCGCCGAACAGCACGCAGGTGGTGCGGTCGTGGAAATTCATCACGCGAGAGAGCACCTCGGCGCCCATCACGAGCACCGTCTCCGCCTGGCCGGACTCGATGAAGGCCGTCGCCGTGGTCAACGCGTAGGAGAAGCCCGCACACGCGGCGTTCACATCGAACGCGGGCGCCGCGATCCCCAGCCTGCGTTGCACCCACACGGCGGTGGAGGGGATCGGGGTGTCACCGGTCAGCGTCGCGCAGATGAGAAGGTCCAGCTGCTCCGGCGCGATCGACGCCGCCTCGAGCGCTCGCGTAGCGGCGTCGGTGGCGAGGTCGGACGTGGTCTGACCGTCCGCGGCGAAATGCCGTTCGCGGATCCCGGTACGCTCTCGGATCCACTCGTCGCTGGTCTCGATGAACGCCTCGAACCACTCGTTCGGCACGATCCGCTCCGGCAGGACCGAGCCCAGGCCGGCCACGGCGGCGTGTCGCTGCGCGCTCACGATCCCCCCTCGGGGCGACGGTCGCCGCCCACATCGATGGTCGAGGATATCGTCCGAGGGTGGTGCGCGACGCAGCGACGCTGCTCGCCGTCCCCGGGCACGACCGAGCCCGGCGTGGTCAGGCGTGTTCCCGCGCGAGTGCCGACGCGGCCTCGGGCGAGCCGACCGCGACGGCTCGTGCCCCGGGCACGGCCCGCTTCGCGAGCTTCGTGAGCACGTCGCCGGGTCCCGCCTCGACGAACGTGTCGGCCCCCAGCTCACGGAGGGCGCCGACGCTCGCCTCCCACCGGACGGGGGAGACCACGTGGCGCTCGGCGAGGGCGCGGAGCTCCGAGGGATCGGTGACGAGGGTCCCCGTGACGTTCGAGGCGATCGGGAATCGCGGGGGCGCGAACGCGGTCTCCGAGATCGCGGCCGACAGCGGCTCGACCGCGGGTTCCATCAACGGCGAGTGGAACGCCCCGGCGACGTTCAGGCGCACGGTCCTGAGCTTCCGTTCGGCGGCGAGGGCCTCCGCGCGCTCGATCGCCGCGACGCTGCCGCTGATCACCACCTGCTTCGGCGAGTTCTCGTTCGCGACGAGCAACACGTCGTCGCCGCGAGCTTCATCGCACAGCGCAGCCCCGTCCGAGCTCCCGACGCCCAGGAGCGCGGTCATCGTTCCGGGCCGCGCCTCGCCCGCCGCCTGCATCGCCCGGCCGCGGACCGCCACGATCCGCATCGCGTCGGTGAGCTCGAGCACGCCGGCGGCCACCAACGCGGCGAACTCGCCGAGCGAGTGTCCCGCCGCGCCGACGAACCCGACCCCGAGCGCCTCCAACACGCGGAACGCCGCGACGTCGCACGCGAGGATCGCCGGCTGCACGAACTCGGTGGTCGCGAGCGCGCCCGCGTCTCGACTCCCGGCGACGACGTCGCGTCCGATCGCGTCCGTTGCGTCGTCGAGCACCGCTCGCGCGGCGTCATGGGTCGTCCACACGTCCCCCATGCCGATGAACTGTGAACCTTGACCTGGGAACACGATCGCTGCACGCATCCGACCCGCCCTCGACCAACGCTCGACGAACCCTACCTGGTGGGTCGAGGGCGAGGGAAACCGCAGGTCATTCCCTGCGTGAACCCTAAGGTTGCCTCCACGTGGGGTCGAGAGTTGCCACCCCAAAAGGGGTCCTGTAGAAAGAGCGCGAACCTATGGCCGAGAAGGTTCGTCGCGAACTTCCCGCATCCCCAGGCCGTCGAAGCGCGGGCGGTGAAGGGGTCCTCGGGTTCCTGGGTCAGGACATGGCGGTCGACCTCGGGACCGCGAACACGCTCGTCTACGTTCGGCATGCGGGCATCGTCCTGAACGAGCCCTCTGTGGTCGCGATCAACACGATGTCCGGCGCGGTGCTGGCCGTGGGCAACGAGGCCAAGCGGATGATCGGGCGGACGCCGTCGCACATCCAGGCGGTGCGCCCGTTGAAAGACGGCGTGATCGCCGACTTCGACATCACCGAGAAGATGCTGCGCTACTTCATCCAACGCGTGCACAAACGCCGGCTCCTGGCGAAGCCTCGGGTGGTCGTCTGCGTACCGTCGGGCATCACCGGCGTGGAGCAACGTGCCGTGGAGGAGGCGACGATCGCCGCGGGTGCTCGTCGCGCCTACATCATCGAAGAGCCGATGGCCGCGGCGATCGGTGCCGGGCTGCCGATCCACGAGCCGGCGGGCAACATGGTCGTCGACATCGGGGGCGGCACCACCGAGGTGGCGGTGATCTCCCTCGGCGGCATCGTCACGTCGTCCTCGCTTCGGATCGGCGGCGACGAGCTCGACGAGGCGATCATCAACCACGTGAAGAAGGAGTACTCCCTGCTGCTCGGCGAGCGCACGGCGGAGGCGATCAAGCTCGCGATCGCGGCCGTCTACCCGATGAACGAGGAGCTCGTGGCCGAGATCCCCGGCCGCGACCTGGTCTCGGGGCTCCCCAAGACGCTCCAGATCACCGACGGCGAGATCCGGGCGGCCATCGAGGAGCCGGTCAGCGCGATCATCGACTCGATCAAGGCGACCCTGGACCGGACCCCACCGGAGCTCGCCGGCGACATCATGCACCGGGGCATCACGCTCACCGGCGGCGGCGCCCTGTTGCGCGGGATCGACAAGCGGCTCCGGCACGAGTCCGGGATGCCCGTCCACATCGCCGACAACCCGCTCTCCTCGGTGGCGATCGGGTCGGGGAAGTGTCTCGAGGAATTCGAGGTCCTCCAGCGGGTCCTGGTGAGCCCGTCCAGGAGGTAGGTCCGCGGTGGCCCTGCGCACCCGGGCGCGCAGCACCCGCCTGCTGGTCGTGGCCCTCGTCTCGATCTCGCTCGTGACGATCACGGTGGACTACCGAGAGGGCAACGACGGCCCGCTCGCGTCGCTCGGCGACGGCGCCCTCGCCGTGATCAGCCCACTCCAGGAGGTCGTCTCCAAGGTCACGCACCCGATCGGGAACTTCTTCTCGACGCTGTTCCGGCTGCCCTCGATCCGTCACGAGCGCGACGTCCTGCGGGAACGCGTCGACGCGCTCGAGACCCAGCTCGCCGAGGGCAGGGCCGACCAGGCCAGGCTCGCCGAGCTGGAGGCGCTGTTCGGCTTGCAGGAGAGCCTGGGGAACCGGATCGAGACGACGGCCGCCCAGGTGATCGCGAACGGCGTCTCGAATTTCGAGTGGACGATCACGATCGACAAGGGCTCGGGCGTCGGCATCGCGGTGGGCATGCCGGTGGTCTCGAGCGCCGGGCTGGTCGGGCACGTGGTGCGCGTCGGCACGAGCTCGTCGGTCGTGCAGTTGATCATCGACCCAGACTCGTCGGTCGCCGGGCGGCTCGACGTCTCGCGCCAGACCGGGTTGCTGTCGGGGTCCGGCCCCTCCGACCTCCAGATGAGCCTGGTGGACCCGACCGTCGATGTCGCCCCCGACGAGCACGTCGTCACCGCCGGCTATCGGATCGCCGGCGTGGCCGAGAGCCTGTACCCACCGAACATCCTCATCGGAACGGTCTCCCGGGTGCTGGATGAGGACTCCGCCACCGAGAAGCTCCTCACCGTCCGGCCCGCGGTCGACTTCTCCTCGCTGTCCCTCGTGCTCGTGGTGCTTTCCCGTGACGTGCGAGGGTAGGGTCGTCATCCGTGCGGCGCGTGCTCCTGCTCTCGGCGGTCATCCTGACCGCGCTGATCCTCCAGACCACGGTCTTCTCCGATGTCAACCTGCTCGGCGCCAAGCCCGAGCTGATGTACCTGCTCACGATCTGCTTCGCGGTCTTGGAGGGGCCATCGTCGGGCGCGATCACCGGGTTCGCCGGCGGCATGGCGCAGGACTTCCTGTTGGACGCGCCGAAGGGCATCACGGCGCTCACGCTCACGCTGCTGGGCTACGCGATCGGGATGGCTCGGCAGTACATCGTGAGCCCCTCCCCGGTGCTCCCGGTGTTGCTGGTGGCCGGCGGCACGTTCGCCGGCATCGTGTTCTACGGGATCGTGTCCTTCCTGCTCGGCCAGCTGAGCGTCGGCTGGCTCTACCTGTTCCGTGTGGCGCTGCTCTCCGCGATCTACAACGCGATCCTGACCCCGCTCGTCTTCCCGTTGCTCCGCCGGGCCGCCGAGGGGTCGCGTTCGCGTCGCGTCGCGAGGTGGTGAGGAGGTGGTGAGCGCATGACCGAGCCCCGGATGGGCCTGCGCGTGAAGGTCCTGGCCGCGCTCGTTCTCGCGATGTTCGCGACGCTCACGACGCGGCTCTGGTTCCTGCAGGTCCTCGCCGCCGAGCAGTACAAGTCGGAGGCCAAGGACAACGCCGTGCGCCTGATCGAGGTGCCGGCCCCGCGCGGGGTCATCAAGGACACGAACGGCACGCTCCTGGTCCAGAACCGCGGGAGCGTGGTCATCACGATCAACCGGCAGGAGCTCGGGGCCCAGACCGAGCGCGTCCTATTCGACCTGTCCGAGCTCCTCGACATCCCCGCGGACGAGCTCGGTGCGCGGCTGGACGACCCGCGCTACTACGTCTTCAGCCCGATCCCGGTCGCCACCGACGTGCCCAAGCGCGTCGCGTACTACATCGAGGAGCACACGGATGACTTCCCCGGCGTCGACGTGCTCTCCGAACCGGTGCGCAGGTACCCGTTGGGCTCCGCGGGCGCCCACGTCCTCGGGTACCTCGGCCAGATCTCGGAGGACAAGCTCAAGGATCCGGGGTTCGCCGACTACTCGCCGGGGGACGTGATCGGCGTCTCGGGGATCGAAGGCATCTACGAGCGCTACCTCGCCGGCACTCGTGGCCTCGTCAAGTACCGGGTCAACTCGACCGGGGAGAACCTCGGTCTGATCGGCCGCCAGCGGCCGGTCCCCGGGGATGACGTCTGGCTCACGGTGGACGCCGGGACGCAAGAGCTCGCGGAGCAGTCGCTGAAGGCGGGGATCGAGTACGCCCGCACGATCGTGGAGTCCGACACCGGCTACCTGAAGGCGAACGGGGGGGCGGCGATCGTGCTCGACCCGCAGACCGGAGCGATCGAGGCCATGGCCTCCTACCCGACGTTCGACCCCGCGCTGTTCACGCGCGGTTTCTCGGAGAAGGAGTTCGATCGCCGTTTCGGCGCGGGACACAGCTTCCCACTGGTGAATCGCGCGATCCAGGGCCAGTACCCGCCGGGCTCGACGTACAAGCCGTTCGTTGCGGCCTCCGCTCTGCAACGAGACATCGTGACGACGGGTCGCTCCTACGGCTGCCCGCCGAGCTGGACCGCGCCGTTCGATGAGAGCGACCCCGAGGCGATGCAGTACGTGTTCAACAACTGGACCACCGCGGACCTCGGCTACATGAACCTCTCGACGGCGCTCGCGAGGTCCTGCGACACGGTGTTCTACCCGATGGGGTACCGCTACTGGGACATGTTCTACGTGAACGACGACGAGGCCGCGAACGGCGTCGTCTCGCACGAACCGTTGCAGCACGACCTCGGGAGCTTCGGGTTCGGCGCCCAGACGCGGGTCGATCTCCCCTACGAACAGGACGGGCGGGTTCCCGACGCCGCGTGGAAGCAGTCGATCCACGAGCAGTACCCGGAGTCGTTCCCGGAGGGGGAGTGGTTCCCCGGCGACTTCATCCTGATGACGATCGGCCAGGGGGACACCCTCGTCACGCCGCTGCAGCTCGCCACCGCATTCGGCGCGCTCGAGAACGACGGCAAGGAATGCGTCCCGCACGTCCTGGACCGCGTGGTCGCACCTAACGACACGATCGTGCGCCGATACAAACAGAACTGCCGCAAACATGTTCGGATCGATGAGAGATACCTGCGCTACGTGCGGGACGCGCTCACCGGCACGATGACGGGCAGCGGGACCGCCGCCAGCGCGTTCGCCGGCTTCCCATTCGGCGACGTCTGGGTGGCGGGCAAAACCGGGACAGCGGAGGTCCCGCCCAAGCAGGACTACTCGTGGTTCGCGGCGATGACCGCGGCCGGTGGGCGGGAGCACGTCGTGGTGGTGCTGGTCGAGCAGGGCGGTCACGGCGCCACGACGGCCGCGCCGATCGCCCGGCACATCATCGAGGGCCTGTATGGCCTCGACTTCTCCCAATTCACCGAGGTCGCGGGGACCGACTGATGGAGCTCGCAACCGGGCGCGTGGTAGCGGCGGAGCGGCATGCCTTCCGACACATCGACCCGGTCCTGCTGGCGGCCGCGATCGGGCTCGCGGTGATCGGTCTGTTCGCGATCTACTCGGCCACCCACCAGTCGCTCGCGGCGGTGCACCTGGACCCGGGCCGGTTCGTGAAGCGTCAGCTCACGTTCCTCGCGGTGGGCGGGGTCGTGCTGATGCTGGCGCTTAGCTTCGACTACCGGCTCCTGAAGGTCTACGCGGGGATGATCTACGTGTCCTCCCTCGTGCTGCTCGTGCTCGTCCGGACGCCGCTCGGGACGAGCATCAAGGGCGCACAGCGCTGGTTCGAGCTCTTCGGCTTCCAGCTCGCACCCTCCGAGGTCGCCAAGCTCGCCCTGATCGCGATGCTCGCGGCCTTCCTGTCCGAGCTGCGCGGCGACCTCACGCTGCAGGACGTGTTCCGAACGGCCGGGTTGGCGGCGATCCCCGCGTTCCTCGTGTTCCTCCAGCCCGACCTCGGGTCCTCGATCGTCTTCGCGGCGATCCTGGTCGGGATGCTCGTGGTCGCGGGGGCTCGAGCCCGCTACCTCGCGGTGCTGGCGCTCGCGGCGGTCGTACTGATCGTCGCGGGCTTCCAGGTGGGGCTCGTGCGCGAGTATCAGATCGAGCGTCTCAAGGCGTTCCTGGACCCCGCGAGCGTGAGCGCGGACGCGCTCCACAACCGCGAGCAGGCCGAGATCGCGATCGGGTCCGGAGGGCTGACCGGTGTCGGCTTCGGGAAGGGATCGCAGACGAATCTCGACTTCGTCCCCGAGCAGCACACCGACTTCGTCTTCACGGTCATCGGCGAGGAGTTCGGCTTCGCGGGCGCCCTCGTCCTGCTCGGCCTGTACGGGATCCTGCTCTGGCGCGCCTTCCGCGTCGCGTTGCTCTCGCGCGACCCGTTCGGCACGTACCTCGCGACCGGGATCGCCTCGATGTTCGCACTGCAGATGTTCGTCAACGTCGGGATGAACGTCGGGATCATGCCGATCACGGGGATCCCGTTGCCGTTCGTCTCCTACGGAGGGAGCTCGTTGCTCCTGAACCTCGCCTCGGTCGGCCTGCTGCTGAACGTGCACATGCGCCGGTTCGCCTGAGGGTCAGCTCGTCAGGGCGATCGTCCACAGGAACGTGGTTCCCGCGGCGCTCGACGACTCGATCACGACGTCGCCGCCCATCGCGCGGGCGGCGGTGCGCGCCAGCGCGAGCCCCATGCCGATCCCCTGGTGGACGCGAACGTTCAGCTCCTCCAGCTGCTCGAGCGGCCCGAAGACCCGTTCGTGCTCGCGCGGGTCGATCCCCGGTCCCTCGTCCACAACCCGGACCTCGATCGCGGCCGTGCCGGCCGCGATCGTGACCTCCACCCCGGTCGTGGGGCTCGAGAAGCGGAGCGCGTTGTCGACGAGCTCCTCCAGGATGCGACCGGCGACGCCACGGTTCAGGTTCGTGGGCGGAAGCCCTTCCACCGCGGTGACGGTGACGCGTTCGTCGTGCGCGGCCACGTCCAGGGCGACCTCGCCGACGTCCACCCGTTCGGTCAGCCCCGCGTCGATCGCGAGTTCGAACCGTTCGACGAGCTGCGCGAGGTCGCGAGCCCTGGTGACGAGCCGCGCGAGGAGCTCCTCCTCCTGCTCGGGCGAGGCCACGACCTCGGCGAGCGTCTGGGCCACCCCGAGGATCACGGTCACGGGGGTCCGGAGCTCGTGCGAGAGCCGGGCGACGAGCTGTTGGCGCCGGGCCGAGCGCTCCACGAGTGCGGCCTGCGCGGCTTCGAGCTCCCGGATCCGACGCCGCTCGCGCTCGAGCGCCTCGGTGAGCTCCTCGATCACGCGCGGCGTCACCTGGGAGGACAGGAGCGCCCCTCCCTCGGCGGCGCGGCTGACGGCGGTCAGGATCTCGTCGCCGTCGGAGTCCTTCAGGACGTAGCCGGAGGCCCCGGCGACGAGCATGCCGCGCACGATCTCCTGGTCCTCGTGGCCCGAGAGCGCCACGACCCCGAGGTCGGGGAAGTCCGCCTTGAGCAGGCGCGTGGCCTCGATGCCGTCCATCGTGGGCATCCGGACGTCCATCAGGACCACGTCGGGCGTGAGCGAACGCACCAGCCCCAGGGCCTCCGCGCCGGAGCCCGCCTCTCCCACCACCTGCAGGTTGCCGGCCTCGAGGAGGGACAGGAGGGATTCGCGGAAGCCGGCGTTGTCGTCGACGACGAGGACCCGGATCGGCCGACTGTGCCCGACCGGGCGGGGAAGGACCGCCGGTTCCATGTGCGGAAGTCTCGGGCGGGGTTCGGTCCGGCGCCATCCGGCGAGCGTGGGTTTCCAAAGGCGCAGGAACCGACACGATGGGTAGGTTGAACTACCTAGTCCAGGGTGAACGCCGTCTTGCCACGCCCAAGGCTTCCCGCCTCGGATGCGGTCCGGCACCATCGGCGTCCGGTATCCTTGGTACCAGGTTTGCCCGCCGGGTTGCGGCCATGGGGCCGCGAGGAACCGGCGAGGTAAGGAGAGGCGAGGCGCCGGCCACGCCGGCCCCGGGACCGAACCCGGAGGGCCGCGGCCGGAAGAGCCCGCCGAGAACGGGGCTTTCCGCGTGCGCAACGAAGCGCCGCACGGTCAGGGGGACGACGTCCCCACGGCCGTGCGTCCAACCGGCGAGGCGAGGCCGCCCGGCCCGCCCGCCCCGACCCGACGCCCCAACGGGCGTTCCGGCGCGACCGATCCCGTCCGCTCGGCGAGCACCGCCGTCGCCCCTCTCCAGACGAAGGGAGCGACGATGAACGACGATCGGGGTTCGGCGGTTTCCAGTACGGAGATCGCCCAGCCGAGCGAGGCGGCGGGTTCCACCGACGGTGGCTCGACGGCGACCGGCACCGGCGATGGCGGGTCGCCAGCGCCGGGTTCGGGTGCCCGCAGGCGCCGGCGGCGCGGCGGCCGAGGTCGCGGCGGGCGCGGGCGCTCCGGATCCAGCGCCAGTACCGGCGCGACGGCAGAGGACGGCGGCGAAACGACGTCGGCTCCGTCCTCCTCCGACGGCGACGCCGCCCCTGCGCGGGGCCGAGGCGGTACCCGCCGGGCCGAGCGCCCGACGACGGACGAACAGCCGGAGGAACAGCCGGAGGTCGACCTCGATGCCCAGCCCGGCGAGGTCGAGCGTGCATCGACGGGCCCGCGTCCGCCCGGCACGCGCCGCCGGTCGCGCGGCCGCGGCCGTGGACGCGGACGCAGCGGAAGCGGATCGGGGGCCGCGGCGGGCGGCACGGCGACCTCGGAGGCAACCTCGGCCACCGAGGTCGACACCGAGACCGAGCCGGTCGACGGTCAGGCCGACGAACCGACGGCAGCGACGACCGGGACGCGCCGACGCCGCTCGCGCGGCGGACGGGGTCGGAGCAAGGCCAAGCCTGCGGGCGAGATGGCCGAGGCCACGGACGCGAACGGGGACGAGCGGCCCCCGAAGCCTTCGACGAGTGGCTCGGCCGCGAAGCCGACCACGCGCAGGAAGTCCGACCGGCCGAAGAAGGCCAGGGCCGAACCGAAGACGACGGAGAAGGAGAGCGAGCATTCGGCGCCGACCCGTCTCCGCCGACAGCGGCAGGGACGGACGACGGTGCGACGCCGGCGCGAGTCGATGCCGGTCGTCCCTCGGGTCACCGACAAGGTGATGGTCATCACGCAGCATGGGGAACGCGATCAGATCGCCGTGCTCGAGGAGCGCGAGCTCGTTCAGCACTACGTCACCCGTGTGGGGGCCAGGTCGATGGTCGGCAACGTCTACCTCGGCCGCGTCCAGAACGTCCTTCCGGGGATGGAGGCGGCGTTCGTCGATGTTGGACGCGGACGCAACGCCGTCCTGTACGCCGGTGAGGTGAACTGGTCGCCCGAGGATCTGGAGGGCGCGCCGCCTCGGATCGAGCACGTGCTGAAGAACGGGCAATCGGTCCTCGTCCAGGTGACGAAGGACCCGATCGGTGGCAAGGGCGCCCGGCTGACCGCGCAGATCTCGCTGCCGGGCCGCTTCCTCGTCCTGGCTCCGAACTCAGAGGTGTCCGGCATCAGCCGCCGGCTCCCCGACGCCGAGCGCCGGAGGCTGAAGACGTTCGTCAAGAACCTGAAGCCCAAGGAGCACGGGCTCATCGTGCGCACCGCCGCGGAGGGCGCCTCCGAGGAGGCGCTCGCCCGGGATCTCGCTCGCCTGCTGGACGAGTGGGCGCAGATCGAGATGCGCTCGAAGAAGGCCAAGGCGCCGGCCGTCCTGTACGAGGAGCCCGAGCTCACGGTGCGCGTCGTGCGCGACCTGTTCACCGACGAGGAGTACCGGGAACTCATCACCGACTCGCCGCGCATCTTCGGCCTGGTGACCGACTACCTGCGCGACGTCGCACCCGAGGTGCTCTCGAAGGTGCGGCTCCACGAGGGGGCGTTACCGGCGTTCGAGGAGTTCCACATCGTGGAGCAGATCCACAAGGGACTCGATCGCAAGGTGTGGCTGCCGTCCGGCGGCTACCTCGTGATCGATCGCACCGAGGCGATGACGGTGATCGACGTCAACACGGGCAAGTCCGTGGGCAGGTCCAACCTCGAGGAGACCGTGGTGAACACCAACCTCGAGGCCGCGCGCGAGGTTGCTCGCCAGCTTCGGCTCCGAGACATCGGCGGCATGATCGTGATCGACTTCATCGACATGCTGCTCGAGCAGAACAAGGCCAAGGTGATCGACGCGATGAAGGAGTCGCTCGCCCAGGACAAGTCACGAAGCCAGGTCTTCGACATCAGCCCGCTCGGGCTCCTCGAGGTGACGCGCAAGCGAGTGTCTGGTGGACTCTTGGAAGCCTTCTCGGAGGCGTGCCCGACGTGCGAGGGCCGAGGCCTGCTCCTCACGTATGACGTCGACTGAGCGAATCGTCAACGAGCAGATACACCCGAAGAGACGCAGCCAAAGAGACGCAGCCAAAGAGACGCAGCCAAAGAGACGCAGCCAAAGAGACGCAGGAGGACACGATGTACGCGGTCATCAAGGCCGGTGGCAAGCAGCACAAGGTGAAGGCGGGCGACGTGCTCGAGATCGAGCTGATGCACGCCGAGGGCGACACGGTCACCTTCCAACCCCTCCTGGTCGTCGACGACGACGGCAAGACCCACTACGGCAAGGAGGCCGCGCAGGCGGTCGTGACGGCCAAACTGCTCGGAGAGCAGAAGGGCGACAAGGTCCACGTCTTCAAGTACAAGAACAAGTCCGGTTACGCCCGCCGACAGGGACATCGGCAGCTGATGACGCTGATCGAGATCGCCGATGTGAAGCTCGGGAGCGCGCCCAAGCGTGCCGCGGCGCAGAGGTCGGACCCCAAGCCGGCCACGAAGCGAGCCACGAAACCAGCCAAGGACGAGGCCACGGACTCCGGGGCCGCCGAGGCGACCGAGTAGCGCAAACCCTCTGGTAGGCTCCGACGCGCGATGGCTCACAAGAAGGGCGGCGGTTCGTCCCGCAACGGGCGAGACTCCGAGTCCAAGCGGCTCGGCGTCAAGGTGTTCGGCGGTCAGGAGGTGACCGCCGGCTCGATCATCGTGCGCCAGCGCGGGACCAGGATCCATCCCGGCAAGGGCGTCGGCAAGGGCGGGGACGACACCCTGTTCGCGACGCAGCCGGGGATCGTCTCCTACCACGAGTCCCGCGGCCGCCGGTACGCGTCCGTCCAGGCGCCGTAGGCCGTCAGCTCGGCTCGCCGACCGCCCGACCCTCGTTCAGCCCTGCGCCGCGGCCTGATCCGGTCCCGAGGCTGCCTTCGACACCCCGGCCTTCAAGGCTCGGACCCATTCGGAGAGCGCCGCCTTCTTCTCGCGGTTCATGAGGCCGAGGTACCCGACGTTGTCTCGCCGCGCCTTGCGCTTGGGGCTCCGGAACCTGTCGAACCCGGTCGGCCGGTCCACCGGGGCTCCCATGAGCACGGCGAGCGGCGGGGGCTGCGCGAAGTAGAACGCGGTCTTGCGCGAGCCCGACGAGGTGGTCCGCTCCACCATCAGCACCGGTGAGCCTCGCAGGCGACGGACCTTCGCGATGTCGTGGAGCGCGATCTGCATCGCCGGGCGCGCCTCGTCGGTCGGCGAGAAGAGCAGAACATCCTCGCCGAGCTCGAGCGTCCCCTTGATCTCGTCGGGCTGGACGTCCTTCCCGAGCTCGACGGCCCACACGGTTACGGCTCGCGGCACCCTCTCATCATGCCGCGGACGTTCGGGTTCGGCCACAATCTGCTCATGACCTTCGTGGACGAGCTGACCGTGCTCGCGCGGGGGGGCGACGGCGGCCACGGCTCGTCGTCGATCCTGCGCGAGCCGTACAACCCGCGGGGCGGCCCCGACGGCGGCGACGGCGGCCGGGGCGGCGACGTCGTCTTCGAGGTGGCCACGGGCGTGCGTGACCTCGCGGGGCTCGCCGACCATCCGCACCTGCGTGCGGAGAGCGGTGGTGGGGGCGGCAAGCGGGGCAGGACCGGAGCCGAGGGCGACGACCTCGTGATCCGGGTCCCGGACGGGACGCGGGTCGAGGACGAGCACGGCCTGCTGGCCGATCTCGTCGGTGAGGGGTCCCGGGCGGTGGTCGCTCGGGGTGGGCGCGGGGGTCGCGGGAACGCGTCGCTCGCCACCTCCCGCGATCGCGTGCCGAAGGGTGCCGAAGGCGGCGAGCGCGGGGAGGAGAAGCGGCTCGCCGTCGAGCTCCGCATCGTCGCCGACGTCGGACTGGTCGGCCTGCCGAACGCGGGCAAGTCGACGCTGCTCGCCTCGCTCACGGCGGCGCGCCCGAAGATCGCCGACTACCCCTTCACGACCCTGGCGCCGAACCTCGGCGTGGCGGGCGAGGACGAGCGGTTCGTCGTCGCCGACGTCCCCGGGCTCGTGGAGGGCGCGCACGAGGGCAAGGGCCTCGGGCATCGGTTCCTGCGTCACGTCAGCCGCTGCCGCGCGCTCGTGCTGGTCGTGGACCTCTCGGCGCCGGATCCCGCGGCCGATCTGGAGATCGTTCGGGAAGAGCTCCGCGCGTACGACCCGTCGCTCGCAACCAGGCCGAGCCTGGTCGTCGGCACGAAGCTCGATCTCGCGCCCGACGTCGACGTGCAGGCGACGCTCGGCAGCGGCACGATCGCGATCTCGGCGGTCACGGGCGAGCGGCTGGAAGCCCTGCGGGAACGGATCGCCTCGCTCGCGCACGAGGCGGCCGAGGTGGCGGAGGAGCGCAGCGCGTTCGTGGTGCTCCGGCCGGCTCGCCCGCGGTTCGTCGTGAAGAAGGAGGGCGAGCGCTTCCGCGTGATCGGTCGGGGCGTGGAGCGCTGGGTGTCCGAGACCGACCTCGAGGATCCCGAGAAGCTCCAACGACTCCAACGGCGGCTGGTGAAGGAGGGGGTCGAACGCGAGCTCGCCTCCGCGGGCGCCCGGCGTGGCGACGAGGTCATGATCGGCGACGTCGCGTTCGAGTACCTCCCGGAAGGGGAGCGCGATGGCTCGGCGTGAGGAGCTCCTGCGAGCCGAGGCCGAGGGCTGGGAGGCGTTGGTCGCGCTCGCGGACGAGGTGCCGCCCGACCTGGTGGAACGTCCCGGCCTGAACGCCGCGGGCTGGGCCGTCCGGGACCTGATGTGGCACGTCGCGTTCTGGTGCGCGGACGCCGCCCGCGCCCTGAGCGCGATCGCGGAGGGACGGTTCGACCGAGTCCGCGAACCGCACGGCGACGCCGAGGTGAACCGCCTGAACGACCGCGAGCTCGAACGTTCTCGGGGGATGCAGGTGGACGAGGTCCGTGCCGAGTTGCATCGGGCGCGCGCCGCGATGCTCGAGCGGTTCGGCGCTCTGGCCGGGCTCACGGCCGATGCCGAGGAGTGGTTCGAGGAGAGCGGGCCCGCGCACTACGCCGAGCACGCACCGGAGCTCCGGGCCTGGGTCCGGGCGAACCGACGGTAGCGGCCCCCCGAGCGCGAAAATCCACCGTCGTCGCTGGTCGCGGCCGTAGGATGGCCGGCGTGGGACGACGCCTCGGGGTCATGGGCGGCACGTTCGACCCGATCCACTACGGCCACCTCGTGACGGCCGAGGAGGCCCTGGTCCAGTTCGCCCTGGACGCCGTCGTGTTCGTACCGACGGGGCAGCCGTGGATGAAGCAGGGTCGCGAGGTCTCTCCTGCGGAGGACCGCTACCTGATGACCGTGATCGCGACCGCGAGCAACCCGCGGTTCCGGGTCTCCCGCGTGGAGATCGATCGGGATGGACCCACCTACACCGTCGACACGCTGCGCACCCTCGGTGCCGACAACCCTGACGCCGAGCTGTACTTCATCACGGGCGCCGACGCCATGCTCGAGATCTTGGACTGGAAGGATCCCGAGGAGGTTCTGTCGATCGCGCACTTCATCGCGGCCTCGCGACCCGGGTACGACCTCGCGCGGTTCGAGGCCGCCGGGCCTGCGCGCGACGCGAGCGTCAGCATGATGAGCATCCCCGCGCTCGCGATCAGCTCGACCGACGTCCGCGAACGGATCCGCGACGGCCGGCCGATCCGCTACCTGGTCCCCGAGGGCGTGAAGAGCTACATCGAGAAGGCGGCCCTGTACCGGTGACGCGTCGGCTGCCGGTCCTTGTGCTCGTCGCCGTCCTCGCGACCGCGGGGACGGGCGCGCTCCTGATCGCGCGCGAACGCGTCCGCACCGAGCCCGAGGTCACCTCGCCCGCGGCGTCCGGTCTGGCGCTCCTGGTCGTCCAGACCGACGGCGGGTCGGTGCCGGTCGTCGTCGGCAGCACGGGGTTCGGCACGAGCGGCGCGCTCGTGGTGCCGCCGGCCGCGCTCCTGGTGATCCCCGGCCAGGGCGAGTCGAGCGTTCGGGACGCCCTCGAGCTCCCTTCCCGCCAGGCCGCGACGGCGGTCGGCAACCTGCTGGGGGTGTGGATCGAGGACCACGCGACGATCGAGGCCGATCGTCTCGCGGCGATCGCGGACGAGGTCGGCGGGGTCCGGATCGGCGGGGACCTGGTCGACGGCCGCGGCGTCGCCGGCATGTTCGAGGCGCCGGCGGTCGGCGACGTCGCAGGCCTGCAGATCGTGATGGAGGCGCTGCTCTCGGCGGACGTAGCGTGGTCGCCCTCCGACCTGTCGGACGCGGATCATCCCGGCGCCGTGATCCGGATGCTCCGGGCCGCGTCCGGCGCGGAGGTGGTCGAGCTCGAGGCCGATGAGGTGGCGAGCGGCGTGCTCCGGGCGACGCCCGAGCAGGTCTCGGGCGCGCTGGTCGAGGCGTTCGGGGGCCCGGCAGAGGAGGCCGTCCCGGTCATCGTGCTGAACGGCAACGGGGTGCCGGGGATCGGCGAGGCCGTGGCCGAACGACTCCTGCCTGGCGGGTTCCGCGTCGCGGTCTCCCAGAACGCTTCGGACTTCGACCACCCCGAGACGCTGATCGTGGTCGGCTCGCCCGACGACGTCGGCTTGGCCGAACGTGTGCGAGACTTGCTCGGTGTGGGGAGCGTGTCCGTGTCGGTGGGTTCGGGTATCGCTCCCGTGACGGTCGTCATCGGGAAGGACTTCACCGGGTGAGCATGAGCGAAGGACGGCGTGCCGGGTAACGACGCCCCCCACGCCGATGGCCGCGAGATCGCCGTCACGGCGGCGCGCGCGGCGGCCGCCAAACAGGCTGCGGACGTCACGATCTTGGACGTGCACGGCCTGATCGTGATCACCGACTACTTCGTGATCGCCTCGGGCGAGACCGACCGCCAGGTCAAGACGATCCTCGAGGAGGTCGAGCGGGCCGTCCGAGAACTCGGCGAGAAGCCTATCCGGCGCGAGGGAGACGCCGACTCGGGCTGGGCGCTGCTCGACTACATCGACGTGGTCGTGCACGTGTTCGCGCAGGAGGAGCGCGAGTATTACGACCTCGAGCGCCTGTGGCGCGACGCACCGCGGCTCGGCTGGAACGGTTCGGAGCAGGCCGCGGCCGGTTCGCTAGACTGAGCCGTCCGCGGGCCCATAGCTCAGCTGGTAGAGCGTCTGGCTGGCAGCCAGAAGGTCAGGGGTTCGAATCCCCTTGGGTCC
>CAVQIQ010000009.1:0-160084 GCA_963712645.1 uncultured Actinomycetes bacterium
GCGCCCGGCGACCGCATCGCCGAGAGGATCTCGAGCGCGGTGCCCGTGCGCGTCTCGGCGTTCGAGAGGCGGCTGCCGAGCACGAGCGAGAGGCCGCCCATCGCGACCAGCGCCACGGCCGAGGCAGCGACCGCGATCAGCGCGCCGCGCCGAGGCGTCCGGCCGGCGAGGGGGACGTCGTCCATCGCGCGATGCAGGCGGGGCAGGAGTGTCTCGGGCGGATCGACGGGCGGCGCCGCGAGCGCGAGATCGCCCGACACGGCCTGGAGCTCGGAGAGGGTGGCCCGGCACGTCGCGCACGAGGGCACGTGGTCGACGAGGATCCGGTCGGCCTCGGCCGCCTCCTCGCCCGAGAGCGAGAGCAGGACGTAGCCCGCCAGGAGCTCGTCGATGCGCTCGTGATCCTCGGTCACGACCTCACTCCTCTCGCAGGGCTTCGCGCAGTTTCCGCATGGCCGCCAGCGTCCTCGTCTTCACGGTGCCGATCGGGATGCCGAGCTCCTCGGCGATCCGCACCTGCGTCTTGCCCTCGAAATACGCCATCTCGAGCACCTGCTGCTGCGCCGGAGGAAGGGTCGTGAGCGCGGCGCGAACCTCCTTGCGCCGAACGCGCAGGTACGCGTCCTCGACGACGTCCTCCGCAGGGTCTTCGCCGGTCGCGGGCTCGAGGTTCGCCGCACGCTCGGTCCGGCGCCTGAGGCGCTCCTCACGGCGGACGGCATCGACGGCCCGGTGATGGACCAGGGACAGGAAGAAGGACCGGAACGCGCCCCGCGCGGGGTCGAACGCCTCGGGCGCTCGCCACAGCGCCAGGAAGGCGTCCTGGACGACCTCCTGGGCGATCAGGTCCTGCGACGTCACGCGCAGCGCCACGCCGTAGGCCGACCGGGCGTACCGCCGGAACAGCTCGTCGAAGGCCGACCGCTCGCGAGCCGACACCAGCCGGTGCAGCTCGAGATCGTGACGATCGTCCTCGTCCACGGGCTGTTTCCTACCACACGCGGGCGGCTCCTCCCTCGTTAGCATGCGGCCGTGCCCGAGGTCCTGATGTACGCGCGACCGGGATGCGGTCTGTGCGACGAGGCGCGCGAGGTGATCATGGCCGTGCGGGCGCGGACGCCGTTCGAGTACCGGGAGGTCGACGTGAGCGGCGACGACGCGCTCGAGCTCGAGTACGGGATCAGGATCCCCGTCGTACTCGTGGATGGGCGCGAGCTCTTCGAGATCCGCGTCGACGCGGGTCGCCTTGGGGAGGCCGTCAGGACTTAGTGCATTCGTGAAGGAGCGTTCACGAATGCACTATCATCCTCCGCCGTGACCGAGCGATCGATCCCGGAGGCGACCGTCGGACGGCTCCCGGTCTACCTCCGCGCCCTGGTCGAGCTCGCGGAGTCCGGGAGCCCCACCGTGTCTTCGGAGGCGCTCGCCGAGCTCACCGGGGTGAACTCGGCGAAGGTGCGCAAGGACCTGTCGCACCTCGGCTCGTACGGCACCCGGGGGGTCGGGTACGACGTCGCCTACCTCGTGCATCAGATCCGCCGCGAGCTCGGGCTGACCCAGCACTGGCCGATCGTGATCGCCGGGATCGGGAACCTCGGGCACGCGCTCGCGAACTACCGGGGGTTCGCCGAGCGCGGGTTCCGGCCGACGGCGCTCGTCGACAACGACCCGGCGAAGGTCGGGGAGGAGGTCGCCGGGCTCCGGATCCGACCGGTCGAGGACCTGCCGGCGATCGCCGGCGAACACGACGCGTTGATCGGGGTGATCTGCACGCCCGCACCCTCGGCGCAGGCCGTCGCCGACGCGATGGTCCGCGCGGGGGTTCGGTCGATCCTGAACTTCGCGCCGGTGGCCCTTGTCGTGCCCGAGGGGGTCTCGGTGCGCAAGGTGGACCTGGCGGTCGAGCTCCAGATCCTGACCTACTACGAGCAGCGCAAGGCCGCGCTCGCGGAGGTCAAGGGGCGTCGCGGCCGCGGCCGACGCCTGATGGGTCGGGCCGCTACTTCGCGATCGTGATCCAGAGCGCGATGAAGATCACGATCACGGTCACGCCGAACAGGATGAACTGCACGGCTCCCTGCTCGATCAGCGGCGCTTCTTGGGCCAGCATCGTTCCTCCTAGGCGGGTCCGTACCACGGCGGGGCCGTCCCGCCCGTCAGGATCTCCTTGCGCTTGCGCTCCGCCCGGTCCAGGAAGGGGAGGTGGGCGCCGAACAGCAGCGTGGAACCGATCAGGAACATCCAGGAGTACCGGTTGACGCTGCCGGAGTCGTGGCGGAGGTAGACCGTCAGCATCGGGCCGCCGTCGATGAAGAAGGCGTGCGCGGCCGCGAGCGAGACCCCGTCGTCGGTCGGGTAGAACTCGACGTTCTGGACGGTGAAGTCCGTCGTCGTGAGGGCCCCGGGCTCGTGCTCGCCCTTGCCGAGATCCTCGTTCGCCTGCTCCGCGAGGAAGGTCGCCGCCGCCGCCGTCACCGACTGGACCGAGGACGTGTCCTCGTCGTTCGTCCCTGGTTCGCGCCAACCGTCGCCCGTCGGGTAGGACGCGAACGCCGGATACACGGGTTCGGGATCGGTCCCGGCCGACTCGACCACCCAGGTGGGCTCGGCGCCGCGGGGTCCGAGGTTCACGGGCGTATCGAGCCCCTGCGAGAAGAAGCCGAACGTCCACACCGAGGACAGGATGATCATCCAGCCGAAGAACGAGACAGCGAGCACCAGGTACCCCATCCGCCGGCCGAACACCGCCGCGAGCACGATCAGCACGCTGCCCACGAACAGGACGAGCGCCATGATTACCGTGAGCCCGCCCTTGAGCATCGTCTCGCACCCGATCTCGAACCCCAGGCAGCCGTCGGCGAGCATCAGAACTGGATGTTGGACGTCGGGTTGGGCTTCTTGGTCGGGTCGCCGTCCAGGAACTCGTCGATCGCCTTGGTGACGGCCTCGGGGTTCGTGCACACGTTGTGCTCGAACGGGACCGCCTCCTCGTCCTGGATGCTGACGATGTAGTTCACGATGTCGTTGATCTGCTGGTCGCCGAGCGCCCCCGCGTACCGGATGCTCCACGACGGCATCAGGTTCCGCCCCTGCTCGATCGTCGTGTAGATGTCGTTCAGACCGTAGATCAGCGGATGCCCGGTGAAGGGTCCGCCGCAGACCGTGGTCAGGTTCGGCGTGGGCTGGACGTCGTACGGGTCGTCGGGGGTCTTCGTGTTCGGGATCAGGGACCCCTGCAGGGTCGGGCCGTGGCACTGCACGCAGCCCACGCCGCCCTGGTTGTCCTCCGAGTAGAGCTGGACGGCGTGGGCGCCGCGGGCGATCGCGTCGCTGATCAGGTCCTGCTCCTGGTTGAGGTTCTGGTCGGGTTCGAGGAGCCAGACGGCCGGCACCCAGATCACGAAGAACAGGACCAGCACGACGCCCCATCCCTGCAGCTTCTGCAGCAGCGGGGTCTCGAGGTCGGGGTCGGAGGGCCCCGGGCGCATCGCGTTCGGGATGTCGGCCTCCCGGCGCTGGCGACCGCGCAGGATGAGCACTCCGCCCGCGATCGCCAGGAAGATCGCGCCGCCGACCGCAAGGATGATGCCCTGGGCCTGGGAGAGGCCGAGCATCACTGCACCGCCACGCAGAACGGTCCCGCCAGTGGCTTGTGGGTCGTGTCGGTCCCCCGGGGTGGGCCCAGGATGATCTCGGCGGTGTCGACCAGCACGTCGCCGGTGTCCGTCACCGTCACCTTGAACCGGTCCATCCCGTGTGGAGCCGGGCCGAGCTTGTACTCACCGGCGGTGTTGTACTTCGAGCCGTGGCACGGGCACTCGAACCACTGCGACGACTGGCAGAACGGGACCCGGCATCCGAGGTGTACGCACCGCTGGTACAGCGGCATGATCCCGTCGGTCGTGACGCCCTCGGTCGCGTAGTCGACGTCGCCCTCTGGCTTCCCGTTGTAGGGGACGATGTAGAACCGCCCGGTGCCCGAGTAGAACGGCAGGTCGTTGTCCTTGATGTACGCGAGGATGTCGTCGAGCTTGCCGGCGTTGATCACCGATCCGAACCCGCCCCGAAGGTTCGGCCACAGGAACGCGATCGTCGCGCCCCCGAACTCCGCGCCGAACACCAACAGCGATGCGACGAGCGAGCGGCGGAAGAACTCGCGACGGCTCACCGGCTTGGGCGCCGGGGGCGCCGGTTCGCCCAGGATCGCGGCGCCGGCCGCGGCGTCCGCCTGTCGCTGGGCCTTCCTGGACCGGGCGAACGACAGCCCGAAGAAGATCGCGAACAGATCGATGACCACGATCACGACGATCACGGCGAGGGTGCCGCTCGAGATGGCGAGGAGGGGGGTCATAGCTCGAAGAAGACCCCCTGGGCCCACGGCCAGACCCAGTTGTAGCCGGTGCCCCGGAAGAACGAGCCGATGATCGTCAGCACCGCCCCGAACATCAGGAGCATCGTGAACAGCGTGATCGCGATCTTGCGATCGCCGGGCTTGGTGCTCGGGTTCCGGTCCACGTACGGCGCGACCGCCAGGGCGAGCAGCACGAGCGTCGGCGCGAACAGCACGCCGGCGACCATCGGGTGGAAGTAGCGGAGCAGCTCCTGAAGGCCGAGGAAGTACCACGGCGCCTTCGATGGGTTCGGGGTCAGGTTCGGGTTCGCGAGCTCGCGGAGCGGGGCGTTCACGAACGTCGCGAAGATCGTGAGTGCCGCGAGGACGATCATCATCGCGACGAACTCCTCGATCAGCAGGTGCGGCCACACGTTGATGCGGTCGCCCTGCTCGCGTTCGACGCGCTGGATCCCTTCGGGCGGGACGAGCGCCAGCAGCCGGTGCTTCTCGGGCGCCCCCTTCTTCGGCTCGGGGACGTTACCGGTGGGCGCGGGCGCCTGGCGCTCGGGCGCGGTGAGCGTCGCGGCCGCGACGGATGCCGGGGCGGCAGCCGCCGGCGCCGCGGCACCGACGGCGGCAGGTGCGGCCACAGCGCTAGGCGCGGTGGCGGCGGGCACGGCAGCGCCGGGAGGCGCCGCAGCAGCGGCGGGCGCCGGGGCGGGTTCGGTTGCCCCTCCATCGCCCGCGGCCGACGCGGGAGCCGGTGTCGCGGCGGGTCCCTCGCCGGACTTCGCGCGCGCCGCCCGGAGGGCGGCGGCCCGCGCGCGGCCCTCGGCCACGCGCCGGTCGGCGCCCTTGCCGACCTCCTCCGCCAGGACCCGGTCGAAGGTCTCCTGGTCCAGCGGTGTGTCGTCTCGAGCCATCGTCCCCTTCTCCGCTAGAGCGGTCCCGAGATGCCGCCGTCCTTGCGGATCCGCCAGAAGTGGACCGAGAGGAAGATCACCAGGACGAACGGTAGAGCGAGCACGTGCAAGACGTACCACCGGAGCAAGGTGTCCGGACCCACGATCACCCCACCGAGCAGCAGGAAGTTGGCCTGCTTCGCGATCAGCGGCGAGTAGCCGGCGAGCGAGGTCCCGACCGTGACCGCCCACACCGCCAGCTGGTCCCACGGCAGCAGGTAGCCGGTGAACGACAGTCCCAGCGTGAGGAACAGCAACAGCACGCCCACCACCCAGTTGAACTCGCGGGGCGGCTTGTACGAGCCGGTGTAGAAGACCCGGGCCATGTGCAGGGTCACGGTGAACACCATCAGGTGGGCGCCCCATCGGTGCAGGTTCCGGACCAGGTCGCCGAAGAACACCGACGTGCGGATGTTCTGCATGTCCGTGTAGGCCGCGGCCGAACCGAGCTCGGCGGCGGGGCGATAGAAGAACATCAGGTAGATGCCCGTGATCGTCAGCAGGATGAACAGGAAGAACGAGAGGCCGCCCAGGCAGAACGTGTAGGTGAGCTTGAGCCCGTGCCGCTTCATCTTCACCGGGTGCAGGTGATAGAGCACGTTGTTCATCGTCGCGAGGGCGCGGTCGCGCGAGGTGTCTCGATAGCCGCGACGGAAGATCGAACCGGGGCGGAAGATCGATCGCCAGACTTCGGTCTCGCGGACGCGGTCGAGGGCTTCGCTGGGCGTCGGCAGCTTCAGCTTCGCCACGTCGTCCCCTTCATCCCTTCCCCCGCTTAGCCGGCATCGGCGCGTTGCGACTCGGGCACCGAGGCCATCGTGCGCTGCCCGCGTGAGGCCTCCGGCAGCCGCGCATAGTACAGCGTGTCGGTGGGGCACCGGTCGACGCACACCGAGCAGCGCGTGCACGCGTTGTCGTCGACGACGAACACCGAGTACGCGGTGCGGACCTCGGCCCCGACGGCGTCATCCTCCGCGTCCTGGACGATGTCGGTCGACATCATGTAGATGCAGTTCCACGGGCAGACGTCTTCGCAAGCTCGGCACAGGATGCAGTTGTCGGGGTCGAGCATCAGGTGCTTGGGCGACTTGACGCCCTTGGCGAGCCAGTCGGGGTCGACGGCCTCGACGACGTAGTCGGTGTGGACGTCGACCTCGGTCTTGGTGAACGGCATCGCCTAGGCCTCCCTCACCGATAACCGCCGGTGGGACGATCGGCGGTCCCGCCCCGGAGCTTGCGCCGCCAGTTCTGCATGATCGCGCCGATCACGACCACCGTGATGAACGGGCCGATCGCGAGGTTCGCGGCGACGAAGTCCCGGGCCATCGGCTGCCAGTCCGAGGTCCCCGACAGGCCGCCCCACCCGAGCTTCTGCTCGGCGAAGTAGAGCCATGCCGACGGGATCACGGCCATCGTGATGACGCTGAAGAAGGCGAACCCCAGGGAGAACAGCACCGCGGTCGTCCAGGTCCATTCGAAGTTCTTGACGATCGGCTCGGCGCGTTCCTTCGCCCTGACGAGCACCTCCGGGACCTTCATGCGGCCTCTGTCGCCACGACCGTCCTCTCGTTCCCCACGTCCTCGTGCGCTGGGCCTCGTTCGTGCCTGGACCGGGTCGGATTATAGTCACGCGTCTCCGCGCCCCCGCGCGGTCGCGTACCCCACTCGCAGCTTGTGAATCGGTTCACAAGGCCGTCCGCCACTATCGCAGGAGCGGGCGTGGGACCGCAACCCACCGCGCCTGCGGCGCCGAACCCTGCGCGGGAGCCGACCCTAGACTGGCGCGGTGACCAGGGTGCTCGCCGACTGGGTCCAGGACGGTCTGGGGTCGTGGTGGGCCCCGGGTCTCGCGTTCGCCGCGGGGGTGATCTCGTTCGCATCACCGTGCGTGTTCCCGCTGGTGCCCGGCTACCTCTCGTTCGTGGCGGGTGGCGAGGTGCGCGACGAACGCCAGCCGGTGGTGCCGATCCTGCTGTTCATCGCCGGGTTCGCCGCGGTGTTCTCGGCGCTCGGAGCCTTCACCGGCGCGATGACTCGCTTGCTGCGATCGCCGGCGGGCATCCGGATCTCGGGTGGGATCATCATCGCGTTCGGGGTCCTGATGGTGCTGTACGCGCTCCGTCTCGGGTCGCCGTCCCTGTTCCTCGAACGCCGTCCGCTGCTCGAACGCGCGAGGCCCGGCCGCGCGTGGGCGTTCCCGCTCGGCGTGGCGTTCGGCGCGGGGTGGACGCCGTGCATCGGCCCGGTCCTCGCGGGCGTGCTTGCCATCGCGGGCTCACAGGGCGGCTCGCTCCGCGGCGCCATCCTCCTGTTCGTCTACTCCATGGGGCTCGGCCTGCCGTTCCTGCTGGTTGGGGTGGGGATCCGCAAGCTGATGGGCGCGCTCGCGTTCGTGAAGCGCAACTACCAGTGGATCGCCGGGGTCTCGGGTGTCGTGATGATCGCGATCGGCGTGCTGGTCGCAACGAACCTGTGGACGCGGGCGCTCGGTCCCGTCTTCCGCGCGATCGACGATTTCAGCCCGCCGATCTGAGGTGCGGCGTGACGGGTCGTGGGTATGCCGAGCGTTGAGCCGTGCGTCCGCGAGCCCGGGGAACGGTGCTACAGTGCGCCGGGCCTCGGCGCCCGTCTGAGGTCCACGCGGAGGGATACCGGAAAGGTGCGCACGAGAACGGTCGTGGTCCTGGGCCTGGTGGCCCTGGCCCTCGTGGCCGCGGCCTGCGCGCCGAACGCCACTCAATCGGCGCTGGAGCCGAAGGGTCCGTACGCGCAGAAGTCCTTCGACCTGTTCGTCCCGGTGTTCTGGGTCGCCGTCGCGATCTTCGTCATCGTCGAGGGCATGCTGGTCCTGTTCGTCTTCCGGTACCGACACCGGAGGAACCAAACCCCACGCATCCCCGCGCAGGTCCACGGCAACACCCGGCTCGAGATCGCGTGGACGATCCTGCCGACGCTGATCCTCGCCGGCGTGGCCGTGCCCACGATCGCGACGATCTGGGACCTCGCGGCGAAACCGACGGGCGACGTGCTCGAGGTGAACGTGCTCGGGCACCAGTGGTGGTGGGAGTTCGACTACCCGGGCCAGCAGATCCTGACCGCGAACGAGCTGCACATCCCCACGGGGCGCCCCGTCTACCTGACCCTGTGCGCGGCGGGGTTCGGCTACGGGACACCCGTTCCGAGCCAGGGCGGCCCGCCCGCGCCGAACGCGTGTCAGACGGGCCCGCCGGACAGCCAACCGCCGGCCGCGATCGGCGGCGCCGTGATCCACTCCTTCTGGGTCCCGGAGCTCGCCGGGACCCAGGACGTCGTGCCGGACATGACCAACCATCTGACGATCGAGGCCGATGAACCCGGCGTCTACGAGGGGCAGTGCAAGGAGTTCTGCGGTCTGTCCCACGCGTACATGAAGTTCAAGGTGGTCGCCCACACGCCGGCGGACTTCGAACGCTGGGTCGCCGAGCAGCAGGCGCCGGCGTCCGCCGACGTCTCCGGCCCGGCCCAGGCCGGGAAGGAGATCTTCCTGCAGACGTGCGTCGCCTGTCATGCCGTCGCCGGGCTCGAGACGGCGAACGGCCAGCCCGTGCTCGCCAACGGCGGACCGAACCTCACGCACCTGATGAGCCGCCGCTGCTTCCGGGGATGCACGCTCGAGACCAACGACGAGAACCTGGCACGGTGGATCGCGGACCCGCGCTCGGTCGAGGCGGGTTCGTTCATGCCCGACTACGGTCTGACGTCCGAGCAGATCGATCAGGTCGTCGCGTTCCTGAACACGCTGGATTGAGGTGAGGATCCCATGGCGAGCGTGAGCGTCCCCGCGGAGCGGCCGGGCGGGCTGCTCCGGCGACCGCACGCCACGACGGGGTTCTGGAGCTGGTTCACGACCGTCGACCACAAGAAGATCGGGATCCTGTACGGCATCACGGCGTTCGCGTTCTTCCTGATCGGCGGGAGCGAGGCGTTGCTGATCCGCGTGCAGCTCGCGCGCCCCGACCAGACCTTCCTCGAACCCGCCGTGTACAACGAGCTCTTCACGATGCACGGCATCACGATGGTGTTCCTGGTGGTGATGCCGCTGTCGGCGGCGTTCTTCAACTACCTGCTCCCGCTGATGATAGGCGCGCGCGACGTGGTGTTCCCCCGCCTGAACGCCTTCAGCTACTGGGCGTTCCTGTTCGCAGGGTTGTTCATCTACTCGAGTTGGTTCCTGGGCGGCGCGCCGAACGGGGGCTGGTTCGGCTACGCGCCGAACTCGGTGATCGATCCCACGCGGGGGATGACGTTCTACGCGATCGGGCTCCTGATCGCCGGGATCGCGTCGACGGTCTCGGCCATCAACCTCGCCGTGACGATCCTGAACATGCGGGCGCCGGGCATGACGCTGTTCCGGATGCCGGTGTTCGTCTGGATGGGGCTGGTCGTACAGCTTCTGCTCGCCTTCAGCCTGCCGGTGATCACGATCGGGCTGGTCGAGTTGCTGTTCGACCGGCTGTTCGGGACGCACTTCTTCGATGTCGCCGCAGGCGGCAGCCCGGTGCTCTGGCAGCACCTGTTCTGGTTGTTCGGACACCCCGAGGTCTACATCCTGGTCCTGCCGGCGATGGGCATCGTGTCCGAGATCCTGCCGGTGTTCGCGCGCAAGCCGCTGTTCGGCTACCAGTTCGTCGTGTTCAGCGGGATCGCGATCGGGTTCATCGGGTTCGGCGTGTGGGCGCACCACATGTTCGCGGTGGGCCTGGGGCCGGTGGCGAACACGGCGTTCGCGGTCTCGACGATGATCATCGCGATCCCGACCGGCGTGAAGATCTTCAACTGGCTGGGCACGCTGTGGAACGGAGACCTCCGCTTCACCACGCCGATGCTGTTCTCGATCGGGTTCATCGCGATGTTCGTGATCGGGGGGCTTTCGGGTGTGATGCACGCCGTCGTCCCGTCCGACTACCAGCAGACCGACACGTACTTCATCGTCGCGCACTTCCACTACGTGCTGTTCGGTGGCGCGATCTTCGGCCTGTTCGCCGGGATGTACTACTGGTGGCCGAAGGTGTTCGGCCGCATGCTGTCCGAGACGGCGGGCAGGCTGAACTTCTGGCTGATGCTGATCGGCTTCAACATGACGTTCGGGCCGATGCACATCCTGGGGCTGCAGGGGATGCCCCGCCGCATCCAGAGCTATCCCGCGTCGCTCGGGCTCGCGTTCTGGAACCTGGTCTCGACGATCGGCGCCTTCGTGATCGCGATCAGCGTGCTCGTGTTCCTGGTCAACGCGATCACCAGCTTCCGCAAGCCCAAGCAGATGGAGGCCGACCCGTGGGACGCACGGACCCTCGAGTGGGCGACCTCCTCGCCACCGCCCGATTACAACTTCGAGGAGATCCCGGTGGTTTATTCACGGGACGACCTGTGGCATCGCAAGTACGCGGAGACCGAGGGCGGACGCGTCGTCCCGGTGGCGGCCGGCGGATCTGGCGAGGACGCGGCGATCGATGAGCACGCGGGGGAGCACGGCGCCAAAGGAGGAGGAGGTCACGCGATCCACATGCCGTCGCCCTCGTACTTCCCGTTGATCGCCGCCGCCGGCTTCCCGATCGCCGGCTACGGGCTGATCTTCGGCGTGCCGGCCGTGGCTGTCGGCCTCGTGATCTCGCTCGCCGGGTTCTTCGGATGGGCCCTGGAGCCCTCGGCGGAGTGAGCGGCTGATGGCGAGCCTCGAGCACTCGGTCGCACCCCCGGTGAGCGATCACGCCGCCACCAGCACGGGGCTGCCGAGCCTCAAGCTCGCGATATGGCTGTTCCTGGCGTCGGACTGCCTGCTGTTCGGCGCGCTGATCTCGACGTACGTGCTGTACCGGGGCGCCAGCACGACGGGCCCGTTCCCCGCCGACGTGTTCGACATCCCCTACACGTCCGTATCGTCGTTCGTGCTGCTCGCCAGCTCGCTGACGATGGTGCTCGCGCTCTCGGCGATCCAGCGGGGCGACGTCGGGCGCTCGAGGGTCTGGCTGCTGGCGACGGCACTGCTCGGGATGACGTTCCTCGGGGGACAGGTCTACGAGTTCACGTCGTTCGTCCGCGAGGGGCTCACGCTCAAGACCAACGTGTTCGGGACGTCCTTCTACGTGCTGACCGGGTTCCACGGGACGCACGTCGCGGTCGGCGTCCTGATGCTGCTCACGCTGTTCATGCTCTCCTTCGCGGGCAAGATCACCCAGGACAACGCGATGACCGTCGAGCTCGTCGGGCTCTACTGGCACTTCGTGGACATCGTGTGGATCGTGATCTTCACCGTCGTCTACCTGATCCCGACCGGGAACCCCGGGGCGGGGAGCTAGGGCGAGCATGGCCGACACGCACGTCGACGAGCCGGTGCCCGAGGTCCGTGCTCGCGCGCACGCCGGACGGCACCCGGGCCCGAAGGAGTACATCCGGATCGCGATCATCCTGGCGGCGATCACCGCCGCGGAGGTCGCCGTCTACTACATCGAGGGGTTCAAGGAGATCCTCGTTCCGCTCCTGTTCTTCTTCTCGTTCGTCAAGTTCACCCTCGTGGTCCTGTGGTTCATGCATCTGAGGTTCGACAGCCGGACGTACGCGCGCTTCTTCGTGATGGGGCTCGCGGGCGCCATCACGCTGTTCCTGATCGTGCTCCTCACCTTCCAGGTCTTCTCGAGCTAGCCGATGCCCGCCTGGCACCCGCACCCGAGCGTCTGGCTGGTCCTCGGAGGCATCTGGGCCGCCTACCTGGTCGCCGTCCGCCGGCACCGCGCGGTCGCCGGCGAGCCCTCCGACCGGCGCCGGCGCACGACGCTGTTCTCGGTCGGGATGGCCTGCCTGTGGCTCGGCGCCGACTGGCCGGTGCACGATCTCGCCGAGGGCTACCTCTACTCGGTGCACATGGCGCAGCACCTGCTGTTCACGCTCGTGGCGCCGCCGCTGCTCATCGCCGGGATGCCGGCCTGGATGTGGCGGGACATCCTGCGGCCGCGATCGTTGTTCCTCGTGTTCCGCTTCCTCACGCGCCCGATCGTGGCGCTGATCCTGTTCAACGGGCTGCTGCTGTTCACGCACTGGCCCGAGGTCGTCGAGGCATCGGTGCGCTCCGAGCTCACGCATTTCACGTTGCACGTCCTGCTGTTCGGATCGGCGATCGTGATGTGGTGGCCGGTGATGTCGCCGCTCGTCGAGCTCCCCGCGCTCACGCCGCCGGCGCAGATGATGTACCTGTTCGCGCAGTCGCTCGCGCCGACGATCCCGGCGTCCTTCCTCACCTTCGGGCACACGCTCCTGTACCCCGTCTACGGGACGTTCCCCCGGATCTGGGGCATCTCGGCGCTGAACGACCAGCTGATCGCCGGGCTCCTGATGAAGCTCGTCGGCGGGTTCATCCTGTGGGGATTCGTGGCGACGATCTTCTTCCGGTGGCACGCCCGCGAGGAACGCGACGGGTGGGACGCGCTCGCGCTCCGGCACGTCGAGCGTGAGCTGCGGTCGAAGGTGCCGCGATGAAGCCGGCGCTGCGCGATCGTGTCGTGATGCCGATCCTGCTCCCGCTCGGGATCCTGGCAGTGATCGCGGCGGCGCTCTTCGGCTTCTCGAGGATCCTCCTGTCGCTCACCCCGACGGCCGCGACCCTGACCGCGATCGTCGTGGCGACGGGGGTCGTGGTCACGGCCTCGGTGGCCGCCGGGCGCAAGCAGGTCCGGCTCTCCACGCTCGGGGCGATGCTGGGCGTCACGGCCGGCGTCGCGATGCTCGCCGGCGGGGTGGCGCTTGCCGTCGTCGGCGGGACCGAGGAGGAGCCGGGCGGGGGTGGGGAGAAGCCGGTGGTGACGCTCGCGGCGGCGAACATCGCGTTCGAGCCCACCTCGCTGACGGTTCCGGCGGGCGAGGCGTTCACGTTGCTCTTCCACAACGAGGACGCGAACACCCAGCACAACGTCCAGATCTTCGACGACCCGGAGTTCGGGGGGACCCCGCTGTTCAGCGGGGCGCTGGTCACGGGGGTCCGACAGACCGACTACGAGGTCGACCCGCTCGGGGCGGGTGCCTACTTCTTCCGCTGCGAGGTCCACCCGACGATGACCGGCAAGATGCAGGCCGTGCCGAGCGGCGGCGGAGGCGGAGGGACCGGTCCAGGCGGTCCGGGCGGTCCCGGCGGTGGTGGCGGCGGCGTGACCGTCGTGGCCCAGAACGTCGCGTTCGATACCGCTACGATCCGGCTCGAGCCGGTGCCGACGACGATCACGTTCGAGAACCGCGACGCCGGCGTGCAGCACAACATCGCGATCTACTCGGACAGCTCGCTCGCCGACGAGCTGTTCAACGGGGAGCTGGCCACCGGGCCGGCGACCGTGGAGTACGCCGTACCCGCGCTGCCACCGGGCGAGCATTATTTCCAGTGCAACGTGCACCCCACCATGAACGGCACCGTCGTGGTCTCGGACACGGGCGGGGGCGGGGGCGGTGGCCCGCCGCCCGAGCCGACCGGCCCCTCCTAGCCGGTCTCATCCGATCGGGAGCATGACGCGGCTCCCATCGGTTCCGCTACGCTCCGATCAGACGACCGGGCACGGTCCGCCGAACGGTGGGTGCCCGCAAAGGGGGGGATCGGTATGAGCGTTCGGGATCCGGGTGCCTCGACGCTGCCCTGGTGGCTGTTTCTGATCACGGGGATCGCCTGGCTGCTGATCTCGCTGATCGTGCTCCGGTTCGACGTGACGTCGATCGCCGCCGTCGGCGCGCTGTTGGGGGTCATCTTCTTGATGGCCGGCGTGAACGAGTTCGTCCTGATGGGCGCCCGGCCTGGCTGGCGATGGGCGCACGCCTTGCTCGGGGTCCTGTTCATCGGGGGCGGGATCTGGGCGTTCGTGCACCCGCTCGACGCCTTCTACGAGCTCGCCGCGATCCTCGGCTTCCTCCTCCTGCTCAAGGGCTCCTTCGACATCGCGGTGGCGTTCATGACACGGGAGGTCAACGACCTGTGGTGGCTCGGGCTCGTGGTGGGGATCCTCGAGGTGTTCCTGGCCTTCTGGGCCTCGCAACAGGTGTTCGCGCCGCGCGCCGCGCTGATCCTGATCTGGGTCGGGTTCGCGGCGATGTTCCGAGGGTTCACGGAGATCTTCCTCGCGTTCGAGGTTCGGAGGATGTCCAAGGAGCTGGCGGCGGTATAGGAACCGGCACCGAGCCGTCCGAGGGCCGCGATCCCGTTGCCCGACGCGAGGTCTGGACCGGTCGAGGAACGGAGGCGTCGTGAACGAGGAAGGCAACGGGCCGCAGGAGCAGTCGCCGGAGGAGCTCGAGGCCGAGGTCGAGCGGCTGAAGGCGGAGCGGGAGGAACTGGAAGCACGGGTCGAGACACTCGAAGCCAAGCCCGTGAAGCGACGGCGGCTGCGGCGGGTCCTGACCCCGATCCTGGTCGCGCTCTCGATCGTCGTCTTCACCGTCACCGTGCCGGCGGCGTGGGGCGCCCGGACCGTCCTGAACACCGACCGCTACGTGGCGACGGTCGCGCCGCTCGCGGACGATCCGGCGGTCCAGGCGTCGATCGCGACGAAGCTCACCGACCAGGTCTTCGCGGCGCTCGACGTCCAGGGGACGATCTCGGAGGCCCTCGCGGCGCTCGGCGAGCGGGCCACGGTGCTGGCCGGCCCGCTCACCACGGCCGTGAAGGGGTTCGTGCAGGACCAGGTCGAGAAGGTGGTGGCGAGCGATGCCTTCAAGACGTTCTGGGTGGAGGCGAACCGGTTCGTTCACACGCAGGTCCTGGCGATCCTGCGCGGCGACACCGAGACCATCACCATCGTGAAGGGCAAGGTGCTCCTCAACCTCCTGCCGCTGGTGAACCTCGCGCTGGGGTCGATCCAGACGGTCGCGTCCGACCTGGTCGGCCGGGACGTGACGCTTCCGGAGATCTCGGAGAGCGATGTGCCGAGCGCCTCGATCGCGAAGCTCGAGCAGGCGCTCGGCATCGACCTGCCCGACACCTACGGGCAGATCGTCGTGTACGACTCGGAGGACCTGGCGGCGCTGCAGCAGGCCCTCTACGTGTTCCAGCGCCTGCTGCTCCTGCTCCTGCTCCTGATCCCGATACTGGTCGCCGCGAGCCTGCTGGTCTCGACGCGTCGGCGCCGGACGCTGATCCAGCTCACGACGGGAGCGGCCGTCGGTCTGGTACTGATCCGCCGGATCGCGATCATGTCCCGCAACGACCTCTACGACAAGGTCGACACCCAACGGTTCCCCTCGGTGCGTGTGCTGACCGACGACCTGATGGAGAGCCTGTTCCGGTACACGGCGATCCTGCTGGTGATCGTGCTGCTGACGCTGCTGATCGCCTTGATCACGGGTCCGTATCCGTGGGCGGTGACCGTTCGGGGCTGGGTCCGGGACGGGGCGCGGGGGATCGCCTCCGCGTTCGGAGGCCACGACGTGCCGGACAGCGGGCGGGTGCGATGGATCCGCGACCACCGCGACGCCCTGATGCTGGCCGGCGGGGTCGTGGCGCTGCTCCTGCTGCTCCTGTTCAACCTGTCGTGGTGGGCGTTCCTGATCGTGACGGTGGTGATCGCCCTGTACGAGATCGCCCTCGCGCGCATGGGTCACGAACCAGAGGCGACGGAGGCGACCTAGGGGCTACTGCATCGGGGGGAGCTTCGGGCCCCAGTCGTACACGACGGTCGTGCGGACCAGGAGGTCCTGCACCGACTCGTTCCGGCTGCTGACCGCGCTCCAGAAGAGCCCGATCGGGAACAGCGCGCACAGGATCGCCCGCACGAACGCTCGCCACAGCGGCAGGCCGGCGTTGCGAGAGGACTCCACCCGCAGCCCGAGCACGCTCTTGCCCCATGTTCGCCCCGTGTTCGCCCACCCGATCGTGAGGTACGCGATCAGCAGGATCCACCCCAGCGTGCCGAGGCGCAGCGTCGAGACCTCGGGCCAGCTGAACTGCCGCGGGTGCAAGAGGAACCGGAGGCCGCTCAGGGCGAAATAGACACCGATCACGGCGGCGACGATCGCGAGGAGGTCGATCGCGTCCGCCAGGAACCGGGAGATGATGCCGGCGCGCTGGCCCTGCATCCCCCGGGCCACGGGAGGGGCGGACACGCTCATTGCCGACCCTCGGGTCCGTCTCTCTCCCGGTCGACGGCTCCCGGGTCGTTCGGCTCGCCCGCGGGCGTCGTCGCGCCAGTTCCGTCGCCGCCGCCCCGCCCGAGCAACCGTTCCCGCAGCCGCGAGATCGCCCGGTCGGCGTTCATGCTCTGGACGCGGATGCCGCCGACGGTCTCGTTCGTCATCGACCCCATCGCGTCCTGGATCAGCTGCATGAGGTTGAGCTCCTCGATCACCTCGCTCGCGATCGCGGTCATGTCGAGGCGGCCGACAAGGGCCTGCAGGTCGATCGAGTCGGCGACGGCCTGGATGTCGATCCGCTGCATCACCTGGTCGAGATCCACGCTCGCGACGATCGCGTTGAGATCGAGCCGGGACACGATCTCGTCGACCGGCACGCGTTCCACGATCGCCCGGATGTCGATGCGTTCGACGATGCGGTCGAAGTCGATCCGGCCCACGATCGCGTCGATGTCCAGGCGAGCGATCACCAGGTCGAGGTCGAGCCGGTCGATGATGCGGTCGAGGTCGATGCGCTCGCCGACGAGCTCGTTCAGATCGATCTGATCGAGCGCCGCGTCCACGACCTGCGGGACGAGCAGCCGCAGGAACGACGCGGCCGCCTCCTCGTCGCGCGGGCGCTGCTCGCGCCAGAGCCCGTCGAGTGCCCCGAGCCGATCACCGGCTTGTCGGAGCGGCTCCTGGACGAAACCCGGGCTCGTCACGAGCGAGAAGAACAGCTCGGCGCTGCGGACCATCGTCGTAGCGGCCCGGGCGCCCCATCGAACCCCCTCGAGGGCGACCCCGATCGTCGCGCCCGCGACGAGCGGTACGCCGGAGGCCGGCCGGGCGGTCTCGTCGCCGGGCGCCTCGCCGTCGGCGAACGGCTCCCGGCCGAGCGTGCGGGCGACGGCCTCGGCGAGCACCTCGGAGGCGAGCGCGGTCACCCCGATCGCGATGCGGAACGACTGCTCGACGAGCTGTTCGAGGGGCGGCGGGGGCTGCGCGGCGACGCGGAGCGGGACGACCTTCCCAAACCGTTCGGGTGAAGCGGCGCCTTCGTCCACGGTCGGGCCTCTCGGTCGGGGTGCCCATCATCACCCCTGGACGACGACGTGCCAACCGGTAGGTCACCACCCGGGCTACCATCGCCCTGCCCGAACGTCGTCCGGGCCGATCACGAGCGAACCCGTGGAGGACGTCGTGGAGACGCAGCCGCCCACCCCCCGGTCCGAGGTGCCCACCGGCCCGCCCGGACCCGGCGACGCCGAGCGGCAGGCTCCCTGGGAGGGCGTCGATCCCGACGACAGCGCAACGAGAGGAGGTCGGATCGCCCGCGCGCGGCACTCCGCGGCGGAGCTCGAGAGTCGGGCGCGTCGAGAGTTCGACCGGGCGCGCGAAGAGCACGTCACCGTGCGGCTCGCGGTCCAGGCCTTCGAGAGCGATCGCAGGCGCGCGGGTGGTCTCCTCGCGGGGGGACTCGCGTACCGGATCTTCCTGTGGCAGATCCCGCTCGCGCTATTCCTCGTGAGCGCGTTCGGTCTGGCGACCGAGCTCTCGGGGGACGATCCCGCCGACCTCGCGAGGAAGACCGGCATGACCGCGGCCCTGGCGGGCGCGATCTCCCAGGCCGTCGCCGCGTCGGACAGCGCGCGGTGGTGGCTCCTGATCCTGGGCGCGTTCCTCACGGTCTGGGCGGGACGGGGTGTCTACCGGGGGGTTCGGTTGGTGAGCGAGCTGGCCTGGGACACGCGGGCTCCTCGCGGGAGCTCGCTGAAGGGTTCGTTGGCCGTCACCGGCTTCGGGCTGCTCGCCGTCGCCATGCAGGCGTTCCTGCCGAAGATCAGCGAGACGCTCGGCCTCCCCGCCGCCGTGCGGTTCGTGCTGGGTCTGATCCTGGCATCCTCGTTGGCGTTCGCGGTGCTGCGGTTGCTGCCGCGAGCGGACGTGCCCTGGACCTCGATCATTCCCGGTGCCGTGCTGGTGGGCGTCGGGCTGCGCCTGCTGGGGCTGGCCGTGTCGACGTACTTCGCGTACCGCCTCGACCACAGCAACGATCTGTACGGGGCGCTCGGGCTCGCCGTGGTGATGATGCTGTTCCTGTTCCTCGTCGCGCGACTGTTCGTGGCCGCGCAGTTCCTGAACGCGACGCTTCATCGGCGGCGTGAATCGCTTCCGAGCGCGGACGGGGGTTGACTCAGCCGCCGTCGGCCGGCGGGATCACGGCGGAGATCATCAGCCCCAGGCCTGCCCCGCCCACGACGTCGTGGGGCAGGTGCGCCCCGACGTACATCCGACCGAACCCCACCGTCCCCACGATCCCCGCGAGGACGGGTCGCGCGGTCCGAGGGAGCTCCTCGGCCGCGATGAAGGCGAGCGTGGTCGCGACGGCGGTGTGGCCCGAGACCCAGCCGAGGTCGCCCTCGATGCCTTCGCGGATCGTGACATCGGGCAGGACCCCTTGGGGCCGAGCGCGGCCGCCGAACGGCTTGACGAGTTTCGCATCCACCCACGCGATCGTGCCGCCCACCGCGAGGCTCGCGGCCAGGCGCCTGCGGCCCGCCATCAGCGCGAGAACCGAGACCGCCGGGACCGTGCCGAACGTCCCCGCCTGCATGACGGCCCGCACCGGGACGCGGATCCGGTCGCTCGCGCCGTTGACCGTCCGGAAGAACCGCTCCTCGTAGTCGGGCAGCTCCCCGCGGCGGGCCTCGGCGAGGCTGACGAGGAACAGGCCGGCGCCGAGCGCGAACCGAACGATCCGCCGAGCCCAGACGTCGCGACGCGGCCGAGGACTACGCGGTCCGGCGACCGCGCACCAGTCCCCACACCGCGGTGACGATCACCGCGCCGAAGATCGACCCGAGCAGTCCGCTCGGTCGGAAGTCCAGGCCGTCGCCCGCGATCAGGCTCGCGAGCAGTCCGCCCACGAACGAGCCCACGAAGCCGGCAACCAGGGCCTCGGTCCAGTCGGTGCGACCGTGGCTGCGGCCGACGATCAGCTGAGCGATCCAACCGGCCGCCATCGCGATCACGAGCAGTGCGAGGATCAGGAACATCGGCGTTCTCCCGTTCGAAGGTCGGTGCAGTGTACGCGAGTCCGACGGCCGCCCTCCGGCCGACTGGGCCGTCGTGCCGTCACTCCAGGCCGATCGCGAGCGTCGCCCAGACCATCGCTGCGAGCGCGAGCGCACCGACCACTGCGGCTACGGTGAGCGCGACGCGCCGAACGCTCCACACCTGGATCGAGACGGGTGGCCGATCGGGCGCGAGCTCGCGGAATCGCTCGATGATCGGGCGGCCGTCCTGTTTCAGCTTCTCGGTCACCTGGGTCGGGATCGCGAGCCCGCGGGCGGCGGCGAACGCCTCGGCGACGTCGTCGGGTGAGAAGACCGTGATCGCGCGCGCGTACACGCGATCGGGGTCGCTGCTGAGCGCCAACGTCAGCATCATGTTCGCGAGGTCGACGGCCTGCCGCCACGACGTCGGGACGGACCTGGAGACCCGGACACGTCGACGAGCTGGAGGTGGCCGCCCCGGACGAGCATGTTCGCGGGCTTCAGGTCGCGGTGGGCGAGCCCCGAGGCCCACAGCCGCTGCACGAGCTCCATCCCCTCGTCGATGATCGCGTCGGTCGACCTCGGCGTCGCCGAGCGTCGTCGCGTTCGAGAAGAACTCGGTCACGAGCATGTACTCGCGGTCCGGGGTGAGCTCGACGATGCCGTAGGTGGTCGCGACGTCGATCCCGACGTCGCGGAGCAGACGCAACGCGTAGTCCTCGTAGAGCGCGAGCCGTCGCACCGACCCCAGCGGGACCTCGTCCTCGAGCTGCCCGTACAGGATCGAGCGCCCGACCTTGTACCAGCGGTCGGCTCGCAGGTGACCGGTCGAGTAGATCTTGCCGAACAGGTGCCCGTCGAGCTCTGCCACGCGCATCCGCAGCGGGCTCGAGCCGCCGGAGCCGGCGAGCCCGAACGGCTCGATCTCGGTCACCGTGTAGCCGAGCTGGTCGCGGACCGCCGCGATGATCGCCTCACCCCGCGCGCCGCCGAGATCCAGATGCGCGGCCTTCCCACCGCCCGCGTAGGATACGGGGAAGACGTCTTCCGGGACGAAGAACGCGAACGCGAACCCCACCGTGATCCAGCCGAGCAGCAGCGAGTACACCGCGTCGATCGGGTAGTCCGCGGCGAGGAGCAGGCGCGCGAGCACGACGACCCCCGTGAGCGCGAACGCGCCGGCCCGCGCGAGCCTGCGGGGTCGGCCGGTCGGGGCCAGCACCATCGCCGCCCCGAACAGCGTCACGGCGAGCGCGGCCACCGGCAGTGACGGGAAGGCCGTCGTCGCGTTGCTCGACAGGACCGTCACGCCCTCGGGCGGCGGTCGTTGCACGGCGAGGATCGTGTCGAGGAAGTCGACGACCACGTAGAGCGCGAGGAGCGTGATCAAGTGACGCCAGCGTCCGAACAACCCGGCGACGACGAGGATCACGACGCGGAGGATCCAGACGGTGAGCGGGTCGGTCAAGCCGTCGAAGAACTTCGCGATGTCGACGAGCGTCGGGGTCCTGTGGGTTTGGAACCATCGCAGCAGGAACGACTGCGTATCCGAGGGGACGATCGCCAGGCCGATCGCGAAGCCGGCCACGAGCAGCCCGACCGTCGCCCAGCCCCAGGCGCGCCAGTCCGGCTCGCGTGGCAGCGGGGGAGGCTCGCCGGAGGGGCGTCGGCGCCAGGCCGCGTGCCCGAGCCGCGCCTCGGGGGGGTCGGATGCGTCGCGCGTCTCCGGCGCACCGGTTCCCTCGGTGTGCATCGGGAACGGACTCTAGCCGCTGGTAGCAGGAGGCGTGAGCCCAAGTGCAACCCCGGCCGTGTTGGGGTAGGCTCCGCCAGCGCCCGAAAGCGGGCTTCAAGGGGAGGGGGTTCTCGATGCTGGCGTACGAGTGGACATTCGGCAGTGTGCTGTGGGCCATGATCGTCTTCTTCTTCTGGTTCATGTTGATCTGGATGTTCATCGGCGTGTTCGCCGATATCTTCCGACGCAACGACCTGACGGGCTGGGGCAAGGCCGGATGGCTGTTGCTGATCTTCATCATCCCGCTGCTCGGGATCCTGATCTACCTGATCGCGCGGCCGAAGATGACCGAGCAGGACAAGGAGATGATCGCGGCGGCGCAGGAGCGCGAGCGTCGCGCGACCGGGTACTCGGCGGCCGACGAGGTCGCCAAGCTCGCCAAGCTCCGCGACGAGGGCAAGATCACCGCGGAGGAGTTCGAGCAGATGAAGCAACAGGCGATGATGCAGGTCTAGCGGCATCGTTCGTCGAGGCTCCGAGGGCCGCTGGCGCTCCCGCCCGATCGGGACCAGCGGCCCTCGAGCGTTCCAGGGGGCGGTGGGTGAAGCCGGGGGACGACCGCGAGGCGCTCGCCACGGCTCCCGGTCGCCGAGGCTCCTGGATCGCTTCTGCTGACGTTCTACCTGCCGCCGATCTGGGTGGGTTCGCGATGCGCTGGCTCCGCAGGCAGGCGTACCTGTAGCGTGCACGGGTCAGACAGGAGCCAGGGGCGGCCGAGGGAATGGACGGGATGATCGGCTCGGCGACCTTCGAGGACGTGATGGCGAACGTCGTCCGTGGGTTCGAGGTCGCCGGGGTCGGGGTGCTCGTCGTCGGCTCGGTCCTCGCCTTCGCCAGGTTCGTGCTCGAGCTGTTCCGCCATTCCCTCGACGAGGCGTACGAGGGCGTTCGCCAGCGCGTGGGCCGGGCGATCCTGCTCGGGCTCGAGATCCTGATCATCGCCGACATCATCCAAACGATCACGATCGAACCGACGCTCGAGAGCGCGATCACACTCGGCGTCATCGTGCTCGTGCGGACGTTCCTCAGCTTCTCGATCGAGATCGAGCTTGAGGGCGTGGTCCCCTGGCGCCGGGGCTCCGCGAAGTCCGACCGTTCCGCCTGAGCGCTCGGCTCAGGCGGCCGAGCGGTACCGGCTGAGGCCACCGGTCCCGGCGACGAAGAACGTCATCAGGATCCCTGCGGGCAGTGCTCCCCAGAAACTCACGTTCACCCCGACGTTGCCGAGGAACAGCATCAGGAGCCAGGTCGCCGGGAACGATCCCACGACGACGACGGCGAACAGCACGACCAGGAACCCGATCATCCGGACCTCCTCCGCTGAAGGCGTGATGGTCGCACGCCGCGAGCCGTGTGTGCGGGAGATCCGGCTTCGGGGTCAGCCGACGAGCGCGTCGGCGGCGACCGCGCCGAACAGCAGGGCGAGGTAGACGATCGAGAAGCGGAACAGGCGCATCGACTCGGCCGGCGAGGTCCCTCGCCACAGGCGGAGCGCGCGCCAGACGAACCAGCCGCCGAGCAGGACGGCCGCGCCCGTGTAGACGTAGCCCATCGAGGCGACCGGCACGAGCAGCAGGGACGTGCCGAACAGCACCAGCGAGTAGAGCAGGATCTGCTTGCGGGTCTCCCGCGGCCCCCGGACGACCGGCAGCATCGGGATGCCCGCCGCGCGGTAGTCCCCGCTGTAGCGCATCGCGAGGGCCCAGAAGTGCGGCGGCGTCCAGACGAAGACGATCGCGAACAGCACCCAGGCCGCGAGGCCGACGGTCCCGGTGACCGCCGCCCAACCGACCAGCGCCGGGACCGCGCCTGCTGCCCCGCCGATCACGATGTTCTGCACGCTCGTGCGCTTGAGCCACATCGTGTAGACGAACACGTAGAAGGCGATCGCCGACAGTGCGAGGCTGGCCGCGAGCACGTTCACCGCGATCGACAGGAAGAAGAAGGACAGCGCGCCGAGCACGAACCCGAACGCGAGCGCGCTGTCCGGCTCGACCAGGTGGGCGGGGAGCGGCCGCTTGCGGGTCCTGCGCATCACCTCGTCGATGTCGCGGTCGAGGTAGCAGTTGATCGCGTTCGCCGAGCCCGCGGCGATCGTGCCGCCCACCAGCGTCGCGAACATCAGGCCGAGCGACGGCAGTCCCCGCTGGGCGAGCACCATCGCCGGGACCGTGGTGATCAACAGGAGGACGATGATGCGCGGCTTCGTGAGCTTGAAGTACGCCGCGGTCGTCTCGCGCAGGTTCGAGCGCTTCCCGTTCGAGCGCGCGTCGCCCTCTTCGGCCCCACGCGCCTGATCCGCGAACCGGCGGCTCACGGTGGCGATCGCGACGAGGACGCCCCAGATCAACGCCGACAGGACGACGTGCGCGGTGACCGACGCGGCCGACAGGCTCGACCAGACGTTGGCCGCACCCACGAGGATCTGCGCGACGTAGAGCAGCAACGTGACCGATGTCAGGATCACGAGGTCCTTCGAGCGGTGGGTCATCGTCCGGGCCCGGATCGCGACCCAGATCACGAGCAGCAGGACCAGCCCGGCGAGGACACGGTGCACGAACATCAGGGTCGCGACGCCGCCGAGCGTCGGCACGAGCCGGCCGTCCATCAGCGGCCAGTCCCGGAACGCGAGGCCGGCCGCCCCGGCACGGACCGAGGCCCCCACGATCAACAGGGCGAACGCGGCCGCGGCCGTCCACAGCGTCAGCCGCGCGAACCTCGGATCCGAGCCTGCGATCGACGGCCCCTTGAGCGGCAGCTTCACGTAGCAGAAGGAGTTCGCCGTGATGTTCACCAGGACCGCGAGCAGCGTCATCGCGGTCGCGAAGTGCAGCGTCACGAGCGTCGCTTCGAGCTCACCCCTCACCACGACGCCGCCGAGCGCCGCCTGCACGAAGACGAGCCCGACCGCGGCGAGGCTCGGCAACAGGATCTGACGGACGCGCCGGTACTGTCGCCACGCGACCACGGCCTGCAGGCAGATCAGGATCACCGCGATCGTCGCGAGCAGCCGGTGGGAGTACTCGATGATCGCGTGGGTCTGGAGCGGCGGGATCCACCGACCGAAGCACGTGGGCCACCCCGGGCAGCCGAGCCCCGAACCCGTCGCTCGAACGAGCCCCCCGGCCGTGATGAGCAGGACCGTCGAAGCGGTGGTGGCGATCGTCAGTTTCTGGAAGCGCGTCATCGTTCGAGCCCGGCTTGTCCGAACGATAGCACCACGCCTCCCCTGGGCGGGGTGACGGCGGCTCGCCCGGTCGTGCGTTGGCATACTGCCTGCGTGCCGACGAAGGACCGCACCGCGCCCGCCGCGCCGCCGCCGGCGATCGAGGCCGTTCGCGGGCCGGTGGACCGGGAGCTCGTCCGGTTCCTCGGCGACCGCCGCGCGGAGCTCGCGGGGATGGATCCGTCCGCGGTCGCACTGGTCGACGAGCTGCTCCGCCTGCACGGCGCCGGCGGGAAGCGGGTCCGGCCCGCGCTGTGCTTCTGGGCGTTCCGGGCGGCGGGAGGTCGTGAGGGCGATCCGATCGTTCGGGTCTGCGGGGCGCTCGAGCTCCTGCACACCTCCGCGCTCGTGCACGACGACCTGATGGACCGGGGCGTCGAGCGCCGCGGCGTGGCCTCGGCCCACGTGCGGTTCGCTGAGGAGGCGCCGGCCGGTGCGGACCCCGACGGGTTCGGGACCTCGGCCGCGATCCTGGTCGGCGATCTCGCGCTGGTGCTGTCGGAACGGATGATCCGAACGAGCGGGTTCGGGGCCGGTCGGCTCGACCCCGCGATGACCCGCTTCGATCGCATGCGCGTCGAGATGGCGGCCGGTCAGTTCCTGGATGTGTCGGGCGTGGGCGATCGGGCCCGGGTCCGTGCGCTGAAGACCGGGTCCTACACCGCCGAGGGTCCGGTGATGATCGGCGCTGCGCTCGGCGGGGCCGGACCGCAGGCCGAGGGTCCCCTGCGGGTGTTCGGGCGGCTGGTGGGGGAGGCCTTCCAGCTCCGGGACGACGTGGCCGACGGCGACGCCCCGAGCGACGCGGGCGAGGAGGTCGACGATCTCGTGTCACGCGCCGAGCGGGCGCTCGGTGATGCGCCGCTCCGCCCGGAGGGGGTCGACGCGCTGATCGAGATCGCGGAGCTCCTCCGCGCCCCGGGGACCGCCTGATGCGGGTGTCGCACGCGGAGCTCGGGTCGGCGCGCCGCATGTTCGCGAGCCTGCCCTCGGCCGCCGTCGCGACCGCGAACGCGGACGGGTCCCCCCACGTCGTGCCGTTGTGGTTCGTCTGGTCCGAGGAGGCGATCTTCGTCTCGACCCGGCAGGACGGCCGGACGTGGGCCAACGTCGCCCGCGACCCCCGCGTCGCGATCACGATCGATCTGGGCCGGGCGTGGGTCGAGGTCGCCGGCGTCGAGATCCTCGGCCGGGCCGAACCGCTTTCGGCCGAGAGCGCAGCTATGCGCAAACCGATCTCGGCCTGGCACGAGAAGTACCGGCCCCTCCTGGCGGGCGAGGGGTTCGCGCGGTTCGCCGAGGAGGTCCGGGGGCTCGGGTTCCTGCGCGTGGTGCCGGACGCCGTGCATGCCTGGGACCACGCCCGCGGCCGCTGACCGTGCCTCGCTTGCCGCCGCCGAAGACCCGGGCATAGGGTTTGTGCGGAGCTTCACAAGTCGGTTAGCATCATTTGTGAAAGTTTTCACAAGCCGGTGGGGGACCTCGTGCCGAGCTCGACGAGCCAGCAGCTTGACGTCGACGCCCTGATCGTCGGGGCGGGTCCGGGAGGCTCCACCGCGGCCTACCACCTCGCCCGCCACGGCCTGGATGTGCTCATGGTCGACAAGGCCGCGTTCCCAAGGGAGAAGGTCTGCGGCGACGGCCTCACACCCCGCGCGGTCGTCCAGCTGCGCCGTCTGGGCATCGATACCGACGACCCGCGGTTCGAGCGGCACGGGGGGCTGCGGATCTACTCGAGGCGCGTGACGCTCGAACTCCCGTGGCCGGAACTCCGGGAGTTCCCGAACTTCGGGCTGATGATGACGCGGTCCGAGTTCGACGAGCTTCTGGCGCGCCACGCCGAGAAGGCCGGCGCCCGCCTGATGGAGCGGACCGAGGCCGTCGCCCCGACCCAGGAGGATGGCTGGGTGACCGGGGCTCGGATCAGGGGCGAGGACGACCGCGAGACGACGGTCCGCGCGCGGTTCGTGATCGCGGCGGACGGCGCCTCGTCGCGGTTCGCGTCGCAGGCCGGCGTGCGCCGCGATCCGGCGAAGCCACTCGGGATCGCCGCGCGGCGGTACTACCGCGTCGAGCGTAGCCCGGGCGCGTGGCTCGAGGTCTGGATGGACCTTCGCGAGGGCGACGACACGATCCTGCCCGGCTACGGCTGGCTGTTCCCGCTCGCCGACGGCTCGATCAACGTGGGGGCGGGCCTGCTGAACACGTTCCGAGACTTCAAGGACCTGTCGGCTCAACGGGTGTTCGATGCGTTCTGGCGGATGCTTCCCCCCGAGTGGAACGTCAACGAGAGCTCCGCCGAGGGCCGGGTGCTGTCGGGGCCGCTCCCGATGGGCTTCTCGCGGACGCCGCCGGCGACCCCCGGCATGCTCGTCGTGGGCGACGCCGCAGGGTTGGTCAACCCGTTCAACGGCGAGGGGATCGCCTACGCGATGGAGACGGGCGAGCTCGCGGCGGAGCTGATCCACGAGGCGCTGGTGAAGGACCGGCCCGGGATCGCGCACCTGTACCCGACCGAGCTCCGCGAGCGGTACGGGCGCTACTACCGGATCGGCAACGTCTTCGTCCGGGCGATCGGGCATCCCCCGGTGATGCGAGCTCTCACCGAGTACGCGCTGCCGCGGGATTGGTTGATGCGCTTCATGCTGCGGCTGATGGGCAACCTCACCGACGGGCGCACGGGCGACACCCGCGACAAGATCATGTACGCGCTCGAGCGGATCGTGCCTGCGTCGTAAGGGGGCGGAGTGGTTCTGGCGACCGAGCTGTCCGAGTACCTGCCCGTCGTGATCCTGGCCGTGCTCGCGCTCCTGTTCGCCGTGCTCTCGCTCGCCGTGTCGGCGATGCTGCGGCCCAACCGCCCGACCCCCGCGAAGCTCGCGCCCTACGAATGCGGGATCGAGCCCGAGCGGCTGCCCAAGGGTGAGCGCTTCAGCGTGAGCTTCTACACCGTCGCGATGCTGTTCATCATCTTCGACGTCGAGACGATCTTCCTGTTCCCGTGGGCGGTGGGGTTCCGCCGGTTGGGCATGTTCGGTCTGATCGAGATGGCGATCTTCATCGGCCTGGTGTTCGTCGCGTACGTGTACGTGTGGCAGCGGGGCGGGCTTGACTGGGGGCGCGCCGAACGGCCGCTTGCCGAGGAGGCCGAGCCCGAAGGTGTGCCCGAGGGTGTGGAGGAGCTCGCCCGTGCCGGTTGAGCGCCTCGAGGGCTTCCAGACCGCTCGTACGGCCGAAGAGGGCGAGGAGGAGTTCAAGCGTGGACTCCTGCTGAGCACCCTCGACAAGGCCGTGGGGTGGGCGCGCAAGCAGTCGATGTGGCCGGTCACGTTCGGACTCGCGTGTTGCGCGATCGAGATGATGGCCACCGGTGCCGGCGACTACGACCTGTCGCGCTGGGGGATGGAGCTGTTCCGCGCGTCGCCGCGGCAGGCCGACCTCATGATCGTCGCGGGTCGCGTCAGCCAGAAGATGGCGCCGGTCCTGCGCACCGTCTACGACCAGATGCCCGAGCCGAAGTGGGTCATCTCGATGGGCGTGTGCGCCTCGGCGGGCGGGATGTTCACGAACTACGCCGTCGTGCAAGGGGTCGACACGATCGTTCCCGTCGACATCTACGTCCCCGGCTGCCCGCCGAAGCCCGAGATGCTGATGTACGGGATCCTCCGGCTGCACGAGCAGGTCCGCAAGGAGCCGGCCACGTGATCGGCCGGGGAGCGCGCCGAGCGTGAACGCAGCGGGGATCGCCGACCGCGTTCGGATGTCCTACCCGGAGGTGGTCGTCTCGCGCGACGAGGCGAGCGTCTCGGTGGGCCGAAACGAGCTCCTCACCGCGCTCGGATCGTTCCGCGACGACCCCGGGCTGCGTCTGGACTTCCTCTCGAGCGTGACAGCGACCGACCGGCCGGGTGGCGACCCCAGGTTCTGGGTGGTGTACGAGCTGTCGTCCAGCGAGCTCCATCACCGGCTGCGGGTGAAGGTCGGTGTGTCGGACGAGGATCCGCGCGTCCCCTCGGTGACCGGGCTGTTCCCCACGGCCGACTGGCACGAGCGCGAGACCTACGACTTCTTCGGGGTGGTGTTCGACGGCCACCCCGATCTCCGCCGCATCCTGCTGCCCGACGACTGGGAGGGGTGGCCGCTCCGCAAGACCGAGGAGCTCGGCGGCGTGAACACGAGGTTCCACGGCGCGTTCATCCCGCCCGTCGACCGGAGGACGTCGTGACGGCGGACCGGGCGCCGATCCCCGCGGGTGAACCGTCGGCGGCCTCCACCCGGGAGGTCCGCCGCGAGACGATGCTCATCAACATGGGGCCGCAGCACCCCTCGACGCACGGGGTGCTCCGCCTCCTGCTCGAGCTCGACGGCGAGACGGTGCTGTCGTGCACCCCGATCGTCGGATACCTGCATACCGGGATCGAGAAGAACACCGAGTACCGGACCTGGCAGCAAGGCGTGACGTTCGTGACGCGCGCCGACTACCTCTCACCGTTCTTCAACGAGGTCGGGTACTGCCTCGCGGTCGAGAAGCTGCTCGGGATCGAGGCCCCGCCGCGGGCCCAGGTGTTGCGCGTGCTGTTCTGCGAGATGAACCGCGTCGCGTCGCACCTGGTCTGGCTCGCCACCTCGGGGCTGGAGCTCGGCGCCGTCAGCGTGATGCTCTATGGGTTCCGCGAGCGCGAGCGGATCCTCGACATCTTCGAGGCAGCCACCGGTCTGCGGATGAACCACGCGTACGTGCGGATCGGCGGCGTCGTGATGGATCTGCCCGACGACGGCCTCGGCCGGATCGGAGACTTCCTCCAGACGATGCCGGGCCGGATCGACGAGTACGAGTCCCTGCTCACCCAGAACCCGATCTGGATCCAGCGCAACCTCGGGGTGGGCCGGCTCTCGGCCGAAGATGCCCTGGCGCTCGGCGTCACTGGCCCGATCTTGCGCGCCGCGGGTCCGGCTCGGGACGTGCGGCGCGACGAGCCCTACTCGGGCTACGAGACCTACGACTTCGACGTCGTCACGAGCGACGGAGCCGACTGCTACGCCCGCTACCTCGTCCGGATCGGGGAGATGCGTCAGTCCCTGCGGATCGTCGAGCAGTGCGTGGAGCGTCTGCGCGAATCCGGCCCGGTGATGGTCGAGGACCCGAAGGTGCGCTGGCCGGCGCAGCTCGAGGTCGGGCCCGACGGCATCGGGAACTCGCCCCGCTACATCACGCACATCATGGAGGAGTCGATGGAGGCCCTGATCCATCACTTCAAGATGGTGACGGAGGGCGTCTCCGTCCCGCCGGGCGAGGTCTACGTCCCGGTGGAGTCCCCGCGCGGCGAGCTCGGCTTCTACGTGGTCTCCGACGGAGGCAACCGCCCGTACCGCGTGAAGATGCGCGACCCCTCGTTCGCCAACCTCCAGGCGACGCCGCAGATGGTCGAGGGCGGGTTGGTCGCCGACGTGATCGCGGTGATCGCGAGCATCGACCCGGTGCTGGGCGGGGTCGACCGCTGATGGTCGTGCTCTCCGACGACGGGCGCCGGACGGCGGAGGCGATCCTCGCGAGGTACCCCGAGGGTCGCGAGCGTTCGGCCGTGCTCCCGCTCCTGTACCTGATGCAGTCGGTGGAGGGGCGGCTCACGCAGGACGGGCTCCGCGAGGTGGGCGAGCTCCTCGGGATCACGACCGCTGAGGTCGAGGCCGTGGCGTCCTTCTACACGATGCTCCGGCTGCGCCCCACGGGGACGCACGTGGTCTCGGTGTGCACGAACCTGTCCTGCGCACTGCGGGGTGCGAACGAGGTGTTCGAGGCCGCCCACGACGCCGCGGGGGTCGAGCACGGCGAGGAGACCTCGCCCGACGGCGTGTTCACGGTCCACGAGGAGGAGTGCCTCGGCGCCTGTGACGCGGCCCCCGTGGTCCAGGTCGATTTCGCGAACCACGACCGGGTCACGCCCGAGCAAGTCGTCGAGCTCGTCCAGGCGCTCCGCGCCGGCGAGGTCCCCACCCCGTCGCGCGGGCGCGCGCCGAAGGACTTCCGCGATGCGTCCCGGATCCTGGCTGGGGGTTCGGGGGGCTCAAGGAGCGAGCGCGTGAGCGCGAGCGGTAGCCCCCCGAGGGCTGGGGGTTCGGGGGGCTCAAGGAGCGAGCGCGTGAGCGCGAGCGGTAGCCCCCCGAGGGCCGGGGCCGAGGAGACCGTGTGAACACCACCCCGACGACCAGGATCGTCACCGCGAACTGGGACGACCCCAACGCGGTCGGGATCGACGGCTACCTCGCCGCCGGCGGGTACGAGGGGCTCCGCGCCGCCCTCGCGATGACCCCGGCCGAGGTGATCGACCTGGTCAAGACGTCCGGCCTGCGCGGCCGTGGCGGCGCCGGGTTCCCGACCGGAGTCAAGTGGTCGTTCGTCCCCCAGGACACGGGCAGGCCCACGTACGTGGTCGCGAACTTCGACGAGTCCGAGCCCGGCACGTTCAACAACCGGGAGATCATCGAGCGCGAGCCACACCGGTTCCTCGAGGGGATGGCGATCGCGGCGTACGCCGTCCAGAGCCATCTGGCGTACGTGTACTGCCGCGGTGAGTTCCTGTGGCCCGGCGAGATCCTCGATGCGGCGATCCGTGAGGCGTACGCGAAGGATGTGTTCGGCGCGTCCGTGCTCGGCTCGGGGTTCGAGCTCGAGGTCGTGCTGCATCGAGGCGCCGGCGCGTACATCTGCGGCGAGGAGACCGCGCTGCTGTCCTCGCTCGAGGGGTACCGGGGGCAGCCGCGGCTGCGTCCCCCGTTCCCCGCCGTCGAGGGTCTGTACGCGTCGCCCACCCTGATCAACAACGTCGAGACGCTCGCGACCGTCCCGTCGATCCTCACGCGGGGCCCCGAGTGGTTCGCGAGGATCGGCACGGAGAAGTCGCCCGGCACGAAGATCTTCAGCGTGTCGGGCAAGGTGGAGCGGCCCGGCAACTACGAGCTGCCGCTCGGGACGCCGCTGCGGACGCTGCTCGAGGACCACGCCGGCGGCGTGCTCGGCGGGCGGCGGCTCAAGGCGTGGACGCCCGGTGGTTCCTCGACCCCGATGCTGACCGAGGAGCACCTCGACGTCGGGCTGGACTTCGAGTCGATCACGGCCGCCGGCTCGCTCCTGGGGACCGGCGCGATCATCGTGATGGACGAGACCGACTGCATCGTCGAGGCCGCTCGCCGGCTCGTGCAGTTCTACGCTCACGAATCGTGCGGCAAGTGCACGCCGTGCCGCGAGGGCACGTGGTGGGTGAGCCGGGTGCTCGGCCGAATCGAGCAAGGGTTCGGACGGTCCGAGGACCTCCCCCTTTTGGACGAGCTCGGCGAGAACATCCTGTTCAAGGCCTTCTGCGCGCTCGCGGACGGCGCGGTGAGCCCGATCCAGTCGAGCCTGAAGTACTTCCGCGACGAGTACGAGGCCCACATCGCGGAACGCCGCTGCCCGTTCACCGGCGTCGGTCCGGGCGGCGAGACGCCGACGAACTCGAGCCATGCGGCCGCGAACGACGCCGGTCTGACCGAGGCCCTCACGTGAGCACCCCGCGGCCGCAGGACGAGCCCGTCACGCTCACGGTGGACGGGTCGGACGTCATGGTCCCGAGGGGGACGCTGATCATCCGGGCCGCGGAGAGCGTCGGGATCGAGATCCCCCGGTTCTGCGACCACCCGTTCCTGGATCCGATCGGCGCGTGCCGCCAGTGCTACGTGGAGATCGAGGGGCAGCGAAAGCTGTTCACCTCGTGCACGACCGAGGTCGCGCCGGGCATGGTGGTGCGAACCCAGAACACGTCGGACGAAGCCCGCCGGGCCCAGGTCGCGAACCTCGAGTTCCTGCTGCTGAACCACCCGCTCGACTGCCCGATCTGCGACCGCGGCGGCGAGTGCCCGCTGCAGGACCAGGCGATGGCGTTCGGTCCCGGCGAGAGCCGGTACACCGAGCCCAAGCGCACGTACGAGAAGCCGATCGCGCTCTCGCCGCTCGTCGAGCTCGACCGCGAGCGCTGTGTCCTGTGCGCGCGCTGCACCCGCTTCTGCGACGAGATCAGCGGCGACCGGTTCATCGAGCTGTTCGCGCGGGGCGCGGGCGAACGCGTCTCGATCGCCGCGGGCGAGGACTTCCGGTCGCCGTTCTCCGGCAACACGGTGCAGATCTGTCCCGTGGGGGCGCTCACCGCCGAGCCCTATCGCTTCGTCGCTCGCCCGTTCGACCTCACGACGGCGGACTCCGTCTGTCAGCACTGCAGCGCGGGCTGCAACGTCCGCGTCGACCTGCGCCGAGGTTCGGTCGTGCGCGTCCTCGCCCGCGACAACGCCGACGTGAACGACGCCTGGACCTGCGACAAGGGGCGGTTCGCGTTCCGGCACGCCGACCTGCCGGGGCGCGTCACGATGCCGCTGATCCGCGATCGCGGGCTCGAACCCGCCTCGTTCGACGAGGTCTTCGCCCGCATCGCCGAGTGGTCGCGCGACGGCCGCGTCGCGTTCCTCTCGGGGGGTCGCCTCCCGGACGAGGACGCGTACGCGCTCGCCAAGCTCGCGCGGGTGGCGTTCGGGACCAACGACCTGGACCACCGCCGGACGTTCCACGGCGGCCACGCGGAGCTGCTGGCCGCGGCGTCGCCGCTGGACACGACCTACCGAGACGTGGAGCGCGCGAAGGTGATCCTCGTCGCGGGGCTGGACGCCGAGCAGGAGGTGCCGATCCTGAACCTGCGGATCCGCAAGGCCGCGCGCAGGGGCGCCGCCGTGTTCGTGATCCACCCGCGCCGAACGCGCCTGTGGGACGTCGCCGATCACACGCTCTGCCTCCCCGAACACCAGACGTACGTGCTGGAGCGGATCCACGACGGCGACGCTCCCGAGGACTCGTTCGAGGGCCGTGTGAGCGAGGCCCTGCGCGAGGCGGCCGGCGAGGCCGTCGTGCTGGTGGGCGAACGCCTCACCGAGCATCCGCTGGCCGCCGACGTCGCGCTGACGGTCGCCCAGAAGTACGCGGCCCGCATGGCGCTGGTCCCGCGCCGCGCCGGCGATCGCGGGGCCCTCCGCGCCGGCGTCCACCCGTCGCTCCTGCCCGGCGGCCGCCGCGTGAGCGATCAGGCCGAGCGCGCGGAGATCGAGGGCTCGTGGGGGAGCCTTCCCGCGGAACGCGGACGTTCGACCCGGCAGATCCTCGAGGCGTGCGCGAACCGCGAGCTCGACGTCCTGTTCCTGATCGGCATCGATCCGCTCCGAGACGTCCCGGACGCCGATCTGGTCCGGCGGGCGCTCTCGCAACGCGCGCCACGTGGTGGTGCAGTCGCTCGAGCTCGGCTCGCTCGAGCCGTTCGCCGACGCCTTCCTCCCCGCGGCCGCGTGGATCGAGCGCGAGGGCCACGCGACCGACTGGGAGGGCCGGTCGCAGCCGATCCACCCCGTCCGTGGCCCCGCCGGCGTGTCGCGGGCGGACTGGGAGATCTTCGCGGGGCTGGCCGAGGCGATGGGGCGCCCGCTCGGGTTCGAGGACCTCGGGGCGCTCCGGGCGGAGGCCGCTCCCCTGCTCGAGCCGCGCTCGGTGACCTCGCGCTCGACCGCGTGGACCGGGACCGGACGGCCCCAGCGGCTGGGCGAGCTCACCCTGCTGTCGTACCCGCTGCTCGTGGACGAGGGGCGGCTGTCCGAAGGGGCGGACGAGCTCAAGGCGGCCCTCGGGCAGGACCCGTTCGTCGAGCTCCACCCCGAGGACGCCGACAAGCGCGGGCTCGTGGACGGCGGGCGCGCGACCGTGACGACCGACGCGGGGGAGGCGGTGCTCGACGTGCGCGTCACGGAGCACGTCGCGCAGGGCGCGGCGTTCGTGCCGTTCAACCAGCCCGGGCTCGCCGCGAACGAGCTGCTGAGCGGATCGTTCACGACGGCCGTCCGGATCGAACCCGCGGTCGCGGAGCGCGCGGTCGCGAGGCCGAGGCCGCGGTCGCCGAGGGGGCCGCCTGATGGACTGGCTCGACTGGCTGCTGCTCGTGACGCGGGTGGTGGTGGTCTTCTTCGCGCTGCTGATCCTGGTGATGCTCCTGATCTGGATGGAGCGCAAGGTGATCGCCGACATGCAGACCCGCGTCGGGCCGATGCGCGCGGGGCCGCGGGGCGTCCTGGTCACGCTCGCCGACGGGATCAAGCTCTTCTTCAAGGAGGGCATCACGCCGACGCTCTCGGACCGACCGGTCTACCTGCTCGCACCGGTGATCGCGATGCTGCCCGCGTTCCTCGCGTTCGCGGTGATCCCGTTCGGGACGGGGGTGGTGCTGTTCGGGCGCGAGGTGCCCTTCCAGATCGCAGACCTGTCGATCGGCATCCTGTGGATCCTCGCGATGAGCTCGCTGATGGTCTACGCGATCGTGCTCGCCGGCTGGTCGAGCGGATCCAACTACCCCCTGCTCGGGAGCGTCCGCAGCTCCGCGCAGATGATCAGCTACGAGATCGGCATGGCGCTCGCGATCGTCGCGGTGGTCATGTACTCGGACACACTGCGGATGTCCGAGGTCGTCGCGAGCCAGGACCGGATCTGGAACGTGATCCCGCAGTTCCCCGCGTTCGTGATCTACCTGATCTGCGGGCTCGCCGAGACCAACCGCCCTCCGTTCGACCTGCCGGAGGCGGAGACCGAGCTCGTCGCCGGGTACCACACCGAGTACTCGGGGATCAAGTTCGCGATGTTCTACCTCGGCGAGTACCTGAACACCGTGACCGTGGCGGCGGTCGCGACGACGCTGTGGCTCGGTGGGTGGCGCGGGCCGGCGCCCGATGTGGTGCCGTGGCTCTGGCCGCTCCTGTGGTTCCTGCTCAAGGTCCTCGTGATCGTCTACGTCTACATCTGGGTCCGGGCGACGCTCCCGCGGTTCCGGTACGACCGGCTGATGGCGTTCGGGTGGAAGGTCCTGATCCCGATCGGTCTCGGGTGGGTGATGCTCACCGGCGCGATCGTGGTCCTGCCCCAGGAGTTCGGACGGGACGCGGTCGTCACGGCGTTCGCGATCGGCGTCGGCGTGGTCATCGCGATCATGTTGATCTGGCCCCTGGTCGCGAGGCGGCCACCCGAGGAGGTGTCGACCTCGTGAGCGACGAAGGCCGAGCCACGGGATCGGAGGGATCCGTGCCGAAGGCCGGCTCGCCGACGGGGGCGATCGCCCGGGGGATGGCGACGGTCTTCCGCCAGATCTTCCGCAGCGACGTCACCGAGGAGTACCCGAAGGAGATCGAGCCGCCGCCTCCGCGGAGCCACATCGGTCGCCATCTGCTGAACCGGCACGAGAACGGCCTGGAGAAGTGCATCGGCTGTGAACTGTGCGCCTACGCGTGCCCGGCCGATGCGATCTGGGTCGAGGGCGAGGACAACGATCCCGACGACCCGGTGAGCCCCGGCGAGCGGTTCGCGAAGGACTACCAGATCAACTACCTGCGCTGCATCATGTGCGGCCTGTGCGTCGAGGCCTGTCCGACACGGGCGCTCACGCTCACGAGCGCGTACGAGATGTCGTTCACGTCGCGCGAGGAGGCCATCCTCACCAAGGCCCAGCTCCTCGAGCCACCGCCGCCTCTCGGGACCGCCCCGGGCACGGAGGAGGGGTAGGTGGCGGTCGACCAGATCGTCTTCTGGGTGTTCGCGCCCATCTCGGTCGGCAGCGCGATCGCGATGCTCCTGCAGCGGAACGCCGTCCATGCGGCCCTGTTCCTCGTCGTGAACTTCTTCACGATCGCCGTCTTCTACCTGGTCCTGGGCGCGTCGTTCCTGTTCGCGGTGCAGATCATCGTGTACGCGGGCGCGATCATGGTGCTGTTCCTGTTCGTGATCATGTTGCTCGGCGTCGACCGCGAGGAGACCCTGGTCGAACGGCTGCGGGGCCAGCGGGTGATGGCGGTCGTCCTTGGGGCCGGGATCGCGATCGAGCTCATCGTGGCGATCCGTGCCGGGATCGGGTTCGCGACGAAGGCCCCGGCGACCTTCGACGAGACCGTCAACCGGGGTGGCAACGCGGTGGCGCTCGCCCGGGTGTTGTTCCGGCAGTATTTCTTCCCGTTCGAGGTGACGTCCGTGCTCCTGATCGTCGCCGCGATCGCCGTGGTCGTGCTCGCGTCCCGCCAGCGCCGCGCGATCACCCGGGCCGAGGCCGCGAACGCCCCCCAGCGGGAGGCCGCGTGAGCACGCCGATCGCGTACTTCGTGGTCGTGTCCGCGATGCTGTTCGCGATCGGGACGGTCGGCGTACTCGTGCGCAAGAACGCGCTCGTGATCTTCATGTCCGTGGAGCTCCAGCTCAACGCCGTCAACCTGGCGCTCGTCGCGTTCAGCCGGATGCACGGGAACCTGACCGGCCAGGTCGTGGCGTTCTTCTCGATGGTGGTGGCCGCCGCCGAGGTGGTCGTCGGCCTGGCGATCATCGTCACGGTCTACCGGCGCCGCCAGAGCGCGAGCGTGGACGATCTCACGGTGCTGCGGGGGTAGGTGCGTGCTCGATCTGGTCTGGCTGATCCCGCTGCTCCCGCTCGCCGGGGCAGCGGTGAACCTGGTGCTCGGACGACGCCTCGGCAAGGCCGCAGGGTGGCTCGCGACGGCGCTCGTCGGGCTCGGCTTCGTGCTCGCGGTGGCGACGCTCCTCGACCTGCTCGGGCTCCCCGCGGACCAGCGCGTGCACGTGGCGGACCTGTTCGACTGGATCTCGGTCGGGACGTTCTCGGTCGACGTCGCCCTGCGGGTCGACCCCCTCTCGATCACGATGACGCTGGTGGTCACGGGCGTCGGCGCGCTGATCCACCTGTACGCGATCGGCTACATGGACCACGACCCGCGGTTCGGCACGTTCTTCGCCTACCTGAACCTGTTCGTGTTCTTCATGCTGATGCTCGTCCTCGCGGACAACTACCTCCTGCTCTACCTAGGGTGGGAGGGCGTCGGCCTGTGCTCGTACCTGCTGATCGGGTTCTGGTTCGAGCGTCCATCGGCCTCGAGCGCGGCGACGAAGGCCTTCGTCACGACGCGGATCGGCGACGCCGCGATGCTGCTCGGGATCGTGCTGATCTGGCTGCACGTCGGGTCGCTGGACTTCGGCGTCGTGTTCGGTGAGAGCGCGGGTGAGCTGACCGAGGGCGCCGCCACCGCGATCGCCCTGCTCCTGCTCGCCGGCGCGATCGGCAAATCGGCGCAGCTCCCGTTGCACGTCTGGCTCCCCGACGCGATGGAGGGGCCGACACCGGTCTCGGCGCTGATCCACGCGGCCACGATGGTGACGGCCGGCGTCTACCTAGTGGTCCGTTCGCACGTCCTGTTCGAGCTTTCGGGGACGGCGCTCACGGTCGTCCTGGTGGTCGGCCTGGTCTCCGCGCTGTACGCGGCGCTCGCGTCGATCGGGCAGTTCGACCTGAAGCGCGCGCTCGCGTACTCGACGATGAGCCAGATCGGCTTCATGTTCTTCGCGGCCGGGATGCGGTTCTACACGGGCGCGATGCTGCTGCTCGTCTGCCACGCGTTCTACAAGGCCCTGCTCTTCCTCACGGCCGGCAACGTCCTGCACGGCCTGCACGACGAGACCGACATGCGGCGGATGGGAGGCCTCCGGGTGGACATGCCGATCTCGGCCGCGTGGTTCGCGATCGGCGCGCTGTCGCTCGCCGGCATCCCGCCGCTCGCGGGCTTCTTCGCGAAGGACCAGATCGTCGGGTTCGCCGCCACGAGCGACCGGGAGCTGGCGTGGGTCCTGGCGTCGATCGGGGCCTTCCTGTCGGCCCTGTACATCGCGCGACCCTTGTTCCTGACGTTCTTCGGCCGCCGGCGCAGCGACGAGCACGCGCACGAGGCGCCGGCGCCGATGCAGGCGCCGCTCGCGGTCCTCGCGTTCCTCACGGTCGTCGGAGGGCTGTTCCTGGGCCTGACCGCCGAGGGCGGCCGGCTGGCCCGCTTCCTCGAGCCGGTCGTGGGCGCGGTCGAACACGGCGAGGCCGCGCTGTCCGACGCCGCCCTGATCGCGGTCTCGATCGCGCTCGCGGTCGCGGCGGTCGCCGTGGCGTTCTGGGTCTGGGCCTCCGGGCGCGTCGATTGGGAGGCGTTCCCCCAACGCCAGCCCGAGCTCGCCGGGTGGCTCGCGAACGCCTTCTACCTGAATACGCTCTACGCCTGGCTGGTCCAGCATCCCGGCAAGGCGTTCGGTCGGGTCCTCACGGTGGTCGACGACCGGGTGATCGACGGAGCGGTGAACGAGGTCGCCGAGGACGTGGTCGAGGCCTCGGGGGTCGCCCCGAGGATCCAGCGGGGGTTCGTGCGCTCGTACGCGCTCGCGTTCCTGCTCGGCGCGGTGGCGCTCCTGTTGTTCCTGGGACTGAGGGCCTGACGATGCCCTGGCTGACCGTCGTCATCTTCCTGCCGCTCGTCGGGATCCCCGTCCTCGCGCTGTGGCGCGGGGCGAGCGACCTCCACGCCCGGACCGTCGCCCTGGTGGTCTCGCTGGCCACGTTCCTGGTCGCGCTCGGCATGCTGGGCGCGTTCGATCCGTCGGTCGCCGGCTACCAGCTGGTCGAGCACGCGGACTGGCTGCCGTCGGCGGGCGTGTCCTACCTCGTGGGCGTCGACGGGTTCAGTATCTGGCTGGTCGTCCTCACCGCGTTCATGACGCCGGTGGCGATCGTCTCGTCCTGGGGCGTGAGCCATCGGGTCCGGCTGTTCATGGCCCTCACGCTGTTGCTCGAGACCGCGATCGTGGGTTCGTTCCTCGCGCTCGACCTGCTGCTGTTCTTCGTCTTCTTCGAGGCGCTGCTCGTCCCCATGTTCCTCGTGATCGGCATATGGGGCTCGTCCCGGCGCGTATACGCGAGCCTGAAGTTCTTCCTGTACACGATGGCCGGCTCGGCCTTCCTGTTGCTCGCGATCGTCTACCTCTGGTTCCAGACCTCCCAGCAGCTCGCCCACGCGAGCTTCGACATCCGTCAGATGGAGCGGCTCTCGCTCGCCACGACGACGCAGCGGTGGTTGTTCCTGGCCTTCTTCATCGCGTTCGCGGTCAAGGTGCCGATCTTCCCGCTGCACACGTGGCTCCCCGACGCCCACACCGAGGCGCCGACGAACGGCTCGATCGTCCTGGCCGCGCTGCTCCTGAAGGCCGGGCCGTACGGCCTGCTCCGGTTCAATCTCGACCTGTTCCCCGAGGCGTCACGCTACTTCGCCGACGCGATCGGCATCCTCGCGGTCGTTGGGATCGTGTACGGGGCCATCGTCGCGATGATGCAGACCGACGTGAAACGCCTCGTCGCGTACTCGTCGGTCAGCCACATGGGGTTCGTGATCCTCGGCATCTTCACGTTCACGATGCAGGGCACGAGCGGCGCCGTGATGCAGATGGTGAACCACGGGCTTTCGACCGGCCTGCTGTTCTTCGTGATCGGGGTGCTGTACGAGCGCACCCACACGCGCGACCTGTCGGAGATGGGTGGGCTGGCGACGGTGACGCCGTGGATCGCGGCGGCCTTCCTCGTGGCGACGCTCTCCTCGATCGGGCTCCCCGGCCTGAACAACTTCGTCGGTGAGTTCCTCGTGATCCTGGGCTCCTTCGGCGCCGATCGCGTCCTGGGCGCCGTGGCCGTCACCGGCGTCGTCCTCGCCGCGATCTACATGCTCTGGGCCTACCAGCGGGCGTTCCAGGGTCCGGGGACCGAACGCCACCGGGGGCTGGTCGACCTGCTGCCTCGAGAGGTCGCGGTCGTCGTTCCGGTGGTCGCGGTGATGCTGGTGCTCGGCGTCTTTCCGAACCTCGTCCTGGACCGGATCAACCCTTCCTCGGCCGGGGTCGTGGCCTGGGTCCGGAGCGTGGACGTCGACCAGGCGGGGCTTCCTGGTGGCCTCCGGGCTCAGCTCCCGCCGCCGGACGACGCGGACGTCTCGGCGGTCGCCGAAGGGGGGCCCTGATGCCCACCCCCCCCGTCGACCTCGGCCCCGTCCTGCCCGAGCTGATCCTCGTCGGCGTCGGGGTGGTCCTGCTGCTCGTCGGCGTCGCGGTCCGTAGGGCCACGCCCACCACGTTGGTCCTGCTCTCGCTTGGTGGCGTCGCCGCGGCGGCCGCGGCCACCCTGCAGCTGTGGGAATGGGACGGGGCCCCGACGGTGCTGGCAGACGCGATCGCGACCGACCGGTTCGGGGTCGTCGTCCGCCTGATCATCCTCGGCGTCGCCGCGCTGGGCGCGGTGCTCGGGCACCACTACTTCGAACGCTCGGGGGAGGGCAGGGCCGAGTTCTACCCGCTGCTGCTGTTCGCGACGGCCGGGATGACGCTGTTCGCCGTCTCGGCGGACCTGATCACGGCGTTCCTCGCGCTCGAGATCCTGTCGCTGTCCCTGTACGTGCTGACCGGTTTCTCCACCAGGCTCGGCTCGGTCGAGGGCGCGATGAAGTACTTCCTGCTCGGCTCGTTCTCCTCGGCCTTCTTCCTGTTCGGGATCGCGATGGCCTACGGCGCGTCGGGTTCCACACGGCTGCCGGCGATCGCCGACGCGCTCGCCGGCCGGACCGGTTCGGTGGCGCTCGCCGTGACCGCGATGGGGCTGCTCGCGGTCGGGTTCGCGTTCAAGGTGTCGGCGGTTCCGTTCCACATGTGGACGCCGGATGTCTACCAGGGGGCGCCCACCGCGGTGACCGGCTTCATGTCCGCCGGGACCAAGGTCGCGGCGTTCGCCGCGTTCATCCGCGTGTTCAACATCTCCTTCCAGCCGATCACGTGGGACTGGCAGCCGATCGTCTGGGCCCTGGCGGCCGTCTCGATCGTGGCGGGGAGCCTCCTCGCGATCGCGCAGACCGACATCAAGCGCCTCCTCGCGTACTCGAGCATCAGCCAGGCGGGGTTCGTCCTGCTCGGTCTCACGGCGGCGGGGGAGGACGGGATCGGCGCCGCCCTGTTCTACCTCGTGGCGTACGCGGCGACGGTGATCGGGGCGTTCGGCGTGGTCATGGTGGTCTCGGCCCGGGGCGAGCGCCACACCTCGCTCTCGGCGTACGCGGGCCTCACCCGGCGGAGCCCCGTGGCGGCGGGCATGCTCACCCTGTTCCTGCTCTCGCTCGCCGGGATCCCCCCGACGGCCGGCTTCGTGGCCAAGGTGGCGGTCTTCCGAGCCGCGACCGAGGCCGGGTACTGGTTCCTGGTCCTGATCGGGGTGCTCGCGAGCGTGGTCGCGGCCTTCGTCTACCTGCGGGTCATCGTGCTGATGTTCATGCGCGAGCCGGAGGAGGACACCCGCCCCGACGAGTCGTGGTTGCCGCGCGTCGCCCTCGCGGTGCCGGCCGTGTTGGTCGTGGTCTTCGGCGTGTTCCCCGGGCTGATCGTGGGCTTCCTGGAGCGGGCGGCGGTGCTGCGATGGTGATGGGCCACACCCGTCTCCGGATGACGGTAGGGTCGGGGCGATGAGCCGCCGCATGATCCCGGGCCTCGAGTCCCCCGATCCCGTGCTCGAACGCGAGATCCGGGGACGCCTCGACGAGGTGGAGGCCGCGCTGGAGAAGGCCGTACGAGCCGACTCGGACATGCTGGCCGAGACCGCGCAGTACCTGCTCGCGGCCGGCGGGAAACGGTTCCGGCCGATGCTCGTCCTGCTCTCCGGCTACTTCGGCGACCCCTCGGACCCGCGGCTGGTCCCCGGCTCGGTCTCGATCGAGCTCGTGCACCAGGCGACGCTGTACCACGACGACGTGATCGACGAGGCGGACGCGCGCCACGCGGTGCCGTCGGCGAACGCCCGATGGAGCAACACCGTCGCGATCCTCACCGGCGATTACCTGTTCGCCAAGGCCTCCGAGATCTCGACCGACCTCGGGACCGACATCTGCGCGCTGCTGGCCCGGACGATCGCGACGCTGTGCGACGGTCAGATCCGCGAGGTCGAGGCCGCCGGACGGGTCGAGCAGTCCGAGGCCGACTACCTCGACATCATCCGCCGGAAGACCGGCGCGCTGATCGCCACCTCGTGCCGGCTGGGCGGGATGCTGTCCGACGCTCCGGCCGAGGTCCTCGACGTGCTCGAGCAGTACGGCGAGGCGCTCGGTCTGGCCTTCCAGCTCTCCGACGACATCATGGATCTGACGGCCAGCCAGGAGACCCTCGGCAAGGAGCCGGGACAGGACCTGCGCGAGGGCGTCTACACCCTCCCGGTCCTGCACGCGCTGGGCGGACCCCGGGGTCCCGAACTGCGTGAGGTCCTGCGGGACGGACCGCCGAGCGGGGAGCGTCTGGACCGGGCGCTCGAGATCGTCCAGGCCCCCGGGCACCTCGCCCGGGCCCGCTCCGCCGTGGTCGGCGAGGTCGACCGGGCCCACGGCCTGACCGAACGGCTCCCGGACGGTCCGGCCCGGACCGCGCTCGGGCAGCTGGCCGAGTTCCTCGCGGCGCGCTGCGGCGCGCGGGAGAGCTGAGAGGAAGGGCGGGGGACGCTTGCTAGAATCCGCGCTGCTCGAGAAAACATTCACAAGCGTGGAGACCTACTACCAGTCGTACGGGGTCGTCCTCGCGGTCCTGATCGCCGGCGTGGGGCTCGTCGCGGTGGCGTTCGGCGCCGCAAGGCTCATCGCACCCCGGCGGCCGGTCGGCGACAAGCTGCTCACGTACGAGTGCGGGATCGATCCTGTCGGCGAGGGTTGGTCGCAGAGCCAGGTCCGCTACTACGTCTACGGGTTCCTGTTCGTGATCTTCGACGTCGAGTCCGTCTTCCTGTTCCCGTGGGCCAGGATCTTCGAGAGCCTCGGATACCAGGCGGTCGTCGAGATGGCGATCTTCATCGGGATCTTGGCCGTGGGCCTGCTGTACGCGTGGCGCAAGGGGGTGCTGAGGTGGGCCTGATCACCGAGAAGACGCCGCTCGCCGGGATCCAACCGGTGAAGTTCCTCCTCAACTGGGGCCGGCGGTACTCGCTATGGGTGTTCAACTTCGGACTCGCGTGCTGTTCGATCGAGTTCATCGCGGCCTCGACGTCGAAGCACGACTTCATCCGGTTTGGCGTGATCCCGTTCGCGCACGGGCCGAGGCAGGCCGACCTGATCGTGATCGCCGGGACGCCGACCGACAAGATGACACCGGTGATCAAGCGCCTGTACGACCAGATGCCGGAGCCGAAGTACGTGATCTCGATGGGCTCGTGCGCCAACTGCGGCGGTCCGTACTGGGACTCGTACTCGGTCACCAAGGGCATCGACCAGGTCCTGCCGGTCGACGTCTACATCCCGGGCTGCCCCCCCAGGCCGGAGGCGCTGCTGCAGGGGATCATCCGGCTCCAAGAGAAGATCGCCTCCGAGGACATCAGGGAGAAGTGGAGTGGCAAGCTCTCGACACCCGCTTCCGCCTCCTGAGGTTGAGTCGCGACTGCGTGCGCAGTTCGGTGACGACGTGCTATCCGTCGAGGACCAGCACGGGCACAGCGTGGTCGCCGTGACCCCGTCCCGGTACCGCGAGCTCGTGACGTTCCTGCGCAACGAGCCCGAGTTCGCCTGCGACTACTGCGACTTCACCTCGGCAGTGGACTTCGGCGACGAAGGCATGGAGGTCGTCACCCACCTGTTCTCGACCACGCACGATCACTCCGTGCGCGTGAAGGTCCGGCTCCCGGCCGACGAGACCGTGCTCCCAACGATCTCGGACATCTATCCGACGGCGAACTGGCACGAACGCGAGACCACCGAGATGTTCGGCGTCACCTTCGAGGGTCACCCGCTGCTCGTGACGCTCCTCCTCCCCGAACCGTTCGAGGGCCACCCGCTCCGCAAGGACTTCCCGCTCATGTCGCGAGAGGCCAAGCCCTGGCCGGGCGCGGCCGAAGGGGAAGAGGAGGACGAGGAGTGATCGCCCAGGCCGGCGAGAGCTTCGTGAACCAGTGGTTCGGCCAGTACTGGCTGGTCCTGGTGACGAAGGCGGCGATCGTGCTGATCTTCTTCCTCGTGGCCCCGCTCGGCGTCGGCTACGCCGAGCACAAGGTGATGGCCCACATGCAGGGCCGGCTCGGGCCGATGTACGCGGGCAGGTTCCACGGATGGGCGCAGCTCGTGGCCGACGGGGTCAAGTTCGTTCAGAAGGAGGACGTGATCCCCGCAGCGGCGGATGCCTGGGTCTTCTCCCTCGCGCCGGCGGTCGCGCTCGTCCCGTACATCCTCCTGTTCGTCGTGATCCCGTTCTCGGACGAGATCTTCATCCTGAACCTCGACGTCGGCATCTTCTTCGTGCTGGCGCTCTCGTCGGTCTCCGTGATCGGCGTGCTCATGGCCGGCTGGGCATCCGCCAACAAGTTCTCTCTGATCGGCGCCCTCCGGGCGGCTGCGCAGCTCATCGCCTACGAGCTGCCGCTGGTGCTCGGGGCCGCCGCGATCGTGATGCAGGCGGGGACGCTCTCGATGGTCGGGATCGTCCAGGCGCAGGAGAAGTACTGGTTCGTCTTCTCGCAGCCGATCGGGTTCCTCATCTTCCTCACGGCCTCGCTCGCGGAGCTCACGCGGCCGCCGTTCGATATGCCGGTGGCGGACTCCGAGATCATCTTCGGCGCCTACACGGAGTACACGGGTCTGAAGTTCGCCTTCTTCCTGCTCGCCGAGTACGGAGGGATCGTCGCCCTGTCCGCCATCGCGAGCGTCCTGTTCCTCGGGGGCTACCTGCCCCTGCCGACGATGGAGTTCATCCCCGAACCGCTCTGGATGCTGGCGAAGATCGGGGCGCTCTCGTTCCTCATCATCTGGCTCCGCGCCACCTATCCCCGACTGCGTGAGGACCAGCTGCAGCGGGTCTCGTGGCTCATGCTGATCCCGTTGGCGCTGCTGCAGATCGTGGTGGTCGGCGTCTTCAAGGTCGCGTTCTAGGAGGGTCATGGCGGTCGACGAACGAGACGTCCGGAAGGCTCCCGAGGCGGAGCCCAAGTCCACCGGCCTCGGCCTGATGAAGGGCCTCGGGGTCACGCTCAAGCACGCGCTCCGGCCCTCGATCACACAGCAGTACCCGCAGGAGAAGCCCGACCTCCCGCCGCGCACCCGCGGGGTGATCGCGCTCAAGGAGGCGAACTGCACCGTCTGCTACAAGTGCTCGCGCGAGTGCCCGGACTGGTGCATCTACATCGACGCGCACAAGGAGACCCACGAGCCCGCCTCCGGCGGCAAGGGCCGCTCGATGAAGGTCCTCGACCGGTTCGCGATCGACTACGCGCTCTGCATGTATTGCGGGATCTGCGTGGAGGTCTGTCCCTTCGATGCGCTCTTCTGGAGCCCGGAGTTCGAGTACGCGGAGTACGACATCGTCGAGCTCACGCACGAGAAGGAGAAGCTCGAGGAGTGGACCTACACCGTCCTGCCGCCTCCGTTCATCGAGGACGGCGCCGAGGTTCCGGCGGCGGAGCCGATCGCGGCGCCGGACACGGCCGGACTCGCCGCGGCGTACGCCGCGGCTCCCTCGGCAGGTCCGGCGCCGGCCGCTGCGTCGCCCGCTCCTGGGCCGCTACCGGTCGCCGCTCCGGTCGCTGCAGCTCCAGCTCCCGCTGATGCTGCTTCCGTGGCTCCGGCCGAGGCGGCCGCGGCCGCTCCGGCGGAGCACGCCGACGTGGCTCTGGATCAGGAGACGTTCGAGCGGGTGTTGGCGGAGCTGTTGGAGCAGGGGACGGATCGACGGGTGGCCGAGGGGCGGGCGCGGCGTGCGGCGATGGTGGCCGCGCGGACGAAGGCCGAGGGCGGCTCGTGACCGGAGCCGAGATCGCGTTCGTCGTCATCGGGGTGGCCGCCGTGGTCGGCGCCTTCCGCGTAGTGACCGCGCGGAACGTCGTGCGCGCCGCCCTGTACCTGGTGGTCACGCTCTCGGCCGTCGCCGGCGTCTACCTCCTGCTTGCCGCCGAGTTCGTCGCGTGGGTGCAGATCCTCATCTACGTCGGCGCGATCGTGATCCTGTTCCTGTTCGGGCTGATGCTCACGAAGGCGCCGATCGGGCGTGAGGCGCTCGACAACCAGCGGCGCGGCGTGGCGTTCCTGGTCGGGCTCGCGATCCTCGCCGGGCTGGTCTACCTGATCCAGGGGGCGTTCGACTGGGACGCCGCCCGCATCGACCCGCTCGAGGGGTCGGTGGCCGCGGTCGGGTCGTCGATCTTCAGCCGGTTCGTCCTCCCGTTCGAGGTGATCTCCTTCCTGCTCTTAGCTGCGCTGATCGGAGCGATCGTGCTGTCGAGGAAGGAAGATCGCCCGTGATCAGGCTCCCGCTGGTGCTCTTCCTGTCGGCGGCGCTGTTCTCGACCGGCGTCTACGGGGTGCTCGCGCGGCGGAACGCGGTCCTGGTGCTGATGTCGATCGAGCTGATGCTGAACGCGGTCAACATCAACCTCGTCGCGTTCGGCGCGGCGCTCCACGACCTTACCGGCCAGGTGTTCGCGCTGTTCGTGATCACGGTGGCGGCCGCCGAGGTGGGGATCGGCCTGGCGATCGTGATCCTGATCTACCGCAACCGCGAGACGATCAACGTGGACGAGGTGAACCTCCTCAAGTGGTAGCCGCCGAGTCCTCGGAGGCCCTCGGTCGCGCGATCGCGGATCCGAGCGCGTTCCTGTCCAACGCGTGGCTGATCGCCCTCCTGCCGGCGGTGTCGGCCGTGCTGACGCTGTTCATCGGCAAGCGCACACCCGGCAAGGGCTCGGTGTATGGGATCGCGGCGGTCGGCGCGGCGTTCGTGCTCTCCCTCGGCGTCCTGTGGACGTTCGTCGGCGGCGAGCGGGGGTTCTACGAGGCGTCGATCCCGTGGTTCCAGATCGGGCAGCTGCACCTGGAGGTCGGCGTCTACGTCGACGGGCTCACGGCGGTCATGGTGGTCGTCGTCACGTCGATCTCCCTGTGCGTCCACATCTACTCGCTCGGCTACATGAAGGGCGACGTCCGGTTCACCTGGTTCTACGTCGTGCTCTCGCTGTTCACGAGCGCCATGCTCGTGGTCGTCCTCGCGAACAACCTGTTCCAGCTCCTGGTCGGCTGGGAGGTCATGGGCGTCTGCTCCTACCTGCTGATCGGCCACTGGTGGGAGGACCACGTCAACTCGAGCTCGGCGATCAAGGCCTTCATCACCACGCGGGTCGGCGACGTCCCGTTCACGTTCGGGATCTTCGTGCTGATCTTCATCACCGGGTTCACGACCTCGAACATCCCCGACATCGCGGAGGTCGTCTCCCACGGTGGGGCGTCGGTCGCCCTCGTCTCGGCGGCGGCCCTGCTGCTGTTCGGAGGCACGATCGGCAAGTCCGCCCAGTTCCCGCTCCACGTGTGGCTCCCCGATGCCATGGCGGGGCCGACGCCGGTCTCGGCGCTGATCCACGCCGCGACGATGGTCGCAGCCGGTGTCTACCTGGTGGGCCGGATGTTCTTCGTGTTCACCGACGCCGATCCCGTGGTGCTCCAGATCGTGGGGATCGTCGGCGGCATCACGATGCTCGGTGCGGCGCTGATGGCGTTCGTGCAGGACGACATCAAGCGCGTCCTCGCGTACTCGACGATCAGCCAGCTCGCGTACATGGTCGCCGGGATGTCGATGGGGCCGGCCGGTCGGACCGGCGCCTTCTTCCACCTGTTCACCCACGCGTTCTTCAAGGCGCTCCTGTTCCTCGGTTCCGGCGCCGTGATCCACGCGGTGCACACGAACAACATGAGCGAGATGGGCGGCCTGCGGAAGAAGATGCCGATCACGTTCTGGACGTTCCTGATCGGCTCCCTGGCGCTCGCCGGCCTACCTCCCCTGGCCGGCTTCTGGTCCAAGGACGAGCTCCTGGTGGTCGCGAACGAGGGCGGCCACGACGTCCTGTTCTTCGTGCTCCTGCTGACGGCGCTCCTGACCGCCTTCTACATCGCCAGGGCCGTCCTGCTCACGTTCTTCGGCGAGTTCCGGGGTCACGGCGAGCCGCACGATGCGCCTCGGACGATGACGGGGGTGCTGATCGCGCTCGCGACGGTCACGGCGTTCGTCGGTCTGCTCGGCGCGCCCCAGCTCGGCGCGGTGTTCGGCCAGTGGGTCTTCTTCGCGGAGGTCGAACAGGCGTTGTTCGTCCCGTGGATCGCCGCGGCGTCGACGCTCGCCGCGCTCCTGGGGATCGCGGCCGGCTACGGGCTCTACAACACCTACCGCCAGCGCGACCCGCTGCGTTCGCTCGGTCCTGCCTACACGTTGGTCTCCAACAAGTACTACCTCGACGACATCTACTGGAAGGGCATCGTGCGGCCCACCCGCGACGACCTGTCGGCGGGCGTCTACCGGTTCGACCAGAAGGTGCTCGACGGGATCGTCAACGGCGCCGCGCCGTTCACCAAGGCGCTCGCGAACGGCGTCAACTGGTTCGACCAAAAGGTGATCGACGGCGCGGTGAACGGGTTGGCGAACATCGCCGGCTTCACCGGCGGCCTGTTGCGGTACATCCAATCGGGCAACGTCCAGCGGTACGCGGTGTTCCTGTTCACGGGCATCGTGGTGCTGGCCGTCATCTTCACGAAGATCTGAGAGGGGAAGGCGCATGACCTGGGAGAACTCGGCGATCACGATCACGACGCTCCTGCCGTTGGCGGGCGCCTTGGTGATCGCGCTCGTGCCGCGCCAGTACGAGAAGGGCGTACGGGCGCTCGGCATCGTGTTCACGGGTGCGGCGCTCGCCTTCGCGATCGCGATCACGTTCACGTTCGACTACGGTGCTTCGGGCCTCCAGTTCCAGCTCAACGTCCCCTGGATCCCCGCGATCGACGCGCGGTACCACGTGGGGATCGACGGCATCAGCCTGCCCCTGTTCGAGCTCACGTTCGTGCTGTCGTTCCTGTGTGCGATCTATACGTGGCGGGTCGTGCCCAAGCCGGGCAAGACGAAGGCCTTCATCGCGTTGATGCTGCTGCTCGAGACCGGGATGGCCGGCACCTTCATCGCGTTCGACCTGATCCTGTTCTTCGTGTTCTGGGAGCTGGTGCTCGTCCCGATGTACTTCCTGATCGGCATCTGGGGCAGCGCCAACCGCGAGTACGCGGCGATCAAGTTCTTCCTGTACACGCTGTTCGGGTCCGTGTTCATGCTGCTGGGGTTCCTGGCGATGTTCTTCAACTCGGACATCGGTGGGGGCGTCCACACGTTCGACATCATCGCCTTGCAGGACTACGCGGCCTCGGGCGGCTTCTCCCACGCGTTCCAGCTGATCGTGTTCGCGGCGGTCGGCCTCGGCTTCGCGGTTAAGGTGCCGATGTGGCCGTTCCACACGTGGCTGCCCGACGCGCATACGGAGGCCCCCACGATCGGCTCGGTGCTGCTGGCCGGCGTCATGTTGAAGATGGGGGGATACGGATTCATCCGCATCGCCCTCCCGATCCTGCCGTACGGGGCCCAGAAGTACGCGCCCTGGATCGGGCTGCTCGCCGCCATCGCGATCGTCTACGCCGCGCTGGCGTGCCTCGCGCAGAAGGACCTCAAGCGGCTGATCGCCTTCAGCTCGGTGGGTCACATGGGGTTCGTGATGCTGGGGATCGCGACCCTCACATCGATCGGGATCAACGCGGCGATCTTCGGGATGGTCGCGCACGGTCTGATCACCGGAATGCTCTTCTTCTGCGTCGGTTCGCTCTACGACCGCTACCACACGCGGGAGATCGCCGAGATCGGCGGCGGGGTTATGCAGAAGCTCCCGTACCTGGGCGGGGTGTTCGCGTTCGTCGCGATCGCCTCGCTCGGCCTGCCGGGGCTCGCAGGGTTCTGGGGCGAGGTGATGGCGCTCCTGTCGAGCTACAGCCCCGCGCAGCCGCTCTCGACGCCGCTGTTCCGGGCGTTCATGGTCGCCGGCGGCATCGGCACGATCCTGACCGCCGGCTACTTCCTGTGGATGCTCCAACGCGTGAACATGGGAACACTCCCCGAGAGGTGGAAGACCGAGGTCTTCGGGGATATCGCGGCGATCGAGTGGGTCTCCTGGGTTCCACTGCTCCTCGGCATCGTCGTGCTCGGACTCTTCCCCAGCCTGCTCACCGACGTCACGCAGGTGCCGGTCGATTCCCTGCTCGGCTTGTTCGGAGCGTAGAGGGCGAAGGACGGCGCGGCGATGAACCAGGCGATCGACTACACGGCGATCCTCCCGGAGCTGATCCTTGCCGGGACGATCGTCCTCGTGCTGGTGGTCGACGCGTTCCTCGCGCCCGCCCGCAAGTGGATGGCGATGCCCCTCGCGTTCGCCGGGGTGGTGGCGTCGCTGATCGCCACGCTCACGCTGATCGGCGACGATCGTTCGACCTTCGGCGGCGCGTTCGTCGTCGACGAGTTCGCGCTGCTGTTCAAGGTGTTCTTCCTGACGGTCGCCCTGCTCGTGCTGATGGTGTCCTTCCGCTACTTCCGCGAGGGGCGCTTCTACCAGGGCGAGTTCTACTTCCTCGTGCTCACCTCGTTCCTCGGCTGCCTGCTGATGCCCTCGTCGAGGGACCTGTTGATGCTGTTCATCTCGCTCGAGCTCGTGTCCGCGCCGGGTTTCGTGATGGCCGCGTTCCGCAAGTCGGATCCCCGGTCGAACGAGGCCGGCATCAAGTTCTTCCTGTTCGGCGTGCTCTCGACCGCGGTGATGCTCTACGGGATGAGCCTGATGTACGGGCTGACCGGCAGCCTCAACCTGACCGAGATCGGCCGCGTGCTCGCGACGCCGCTGCCGCCGGGACGGGAGACGATGGCGCTGGCGTCGATCCTGTTCATCGTCGCCGGGTTCGCGTTCAAGGTGAGCGCGGTCCCGTTCCAGTTCTGGGCGCCCGACACCTACGAGGGCGCCCCCGTGCCGGTCGCGGCGTTCCTCGCGACCGCGTCGAAGGCGGCCGGCTTCGCCGGACTCCTCCAGCTGATGTTCGTCGCCTTCCCGGCCCAGTACGAGTTCTGGGCGCCGATCTTCGCGGTGCTGTCGATCCTCACGATGACGATCGGGAACTTCGTCGCCCTGCAGCAGCGGCAGGTCGTGCGCCTGCTCGCATACTCGAGCATCGCGCAGGCCGGCTACATGCTCCTGCCGTTCGCCCTGGTCTCGGCGAACCCGGTCATCAACCAGGACGCGTTCGCGGCCGCGGTCACGTACATCCTGATCTACTCGGTGATGACGCTCGGGGCGTTCGCGGTGGTGATCGCGATGGCCAAGGAGTCCAGAGGCCTGCTGATCACCGACTTCGCGGGCCTATCTCGCCGGGCGCCGGTGATCGCGGTCGCGATGACCTTGTTCATGGTGTCGCTGGCCGGCATCCCGCCACTGGCCGGGTTCTGGGCCAAGTTCCTCGTCTTCCAGGTCGCGATCCAGCGCGGCGGGATCGGCACGGCGCTCGCGATCATCATGGTGGTGAACTCCGTCGTGAGCCTGTCCTACTACTTGGCGGTGCCCAAACAGATGCTGTTCGTGGACGGCGAGCACGAAGGTCCCCTGGTGGCTCCGGCCCTGGTTACCGCAGTCGCCGTGCTGGCGTCGGTGGCGGTCGTGGCCGTGGGTGTCTGGCCGGAGCTCCTGGCGCATTTCCCGCCGCTGTCTACGCTGGTGGGGCGATAGGTCCCGACGGGGGGACCACGCCGAACCCGACGCGCGGGCTCGTCGAATCCCACCCGGAGAAGGAGGTCCCGTTGATCGGTCTCAATCGAGTCAAGACCTGGATCCTGATCGCCGCCCTGGGCGGCCTGTTCGTGTTGATCGGCGGTGCGATCGGCGGCCAGCAGGGGATCATCCTCGCGCTCGGCATAGCGCTCCTGTTCAACTTCTCGATGTACTGGTTCAGCGACAAGATCGCGATCGCAACCACACGGTCGAAACCGGTGACCGAGCATGAGGCGCCGGAGCTGTACAGGATCGTCCGGGAGCTGACCCAGATCAACCAGATGCCGATGCCGAGGATCTACATCTCGGACATGATGCAGCCGAACGCGTTCGCCACCGGTCGCAACCCGGAGCATGCCGTGGTGGCGGTCACCCGAGGGATCCTCGAGATCCTCGACGAGCGGGAGCTCCGAGGCGTCCTTGCGCACGAGCTCTCCCACGTCGCGAACCGGGACATCCTGATCGGCTCGGTCGCGGCGGCGATCGGGATGAGCATCACGTTCCTCGCGCGATTCGCGCTGTGGTTCGGCTCGGGCGACGACCGCAACGGGATCGGCATCGTGGGGCTGTTGCTCGCCTGGGTCCTGGCTCCGATCGCGGCGGCGATCATCCAGATGGCCGTGAGTCGCTCCCGCGAGTATCAGGCCGACGAGTCCGGTGCGATCCTGTCGCGCGACCCCGACGCGCTGGCGAGCGCGCTCCGCAAGCTCGAGAACGCCGCCGGCAAGGTCCCGGTGCCCGCGTCGGTGAGCCCCGCCGAGGCCCACCTGTTCATCGTGAACCCGTTCCGCGGCCGCCAGGCCTCGATGAGCCTCGCGAACCTGTTCTCGACCCACCCGCCCACGGCCGAGCGCATCGCGAGGCTCGAACAGATCAAGCAGGAGATCGCCTAGCCCGTTCGGTCGGACTCGGCCCGCCGGTCAGACGTGGTCGAGCAGCGACCGAAGATCGTGCAGCACCACGCGGTCTCCGGCGGTGCCGAAGCCCTCGGCCGGGGCCGCGTCCTCCCGCACGATCAGGAACGATCGGATGCCGACCGCCTCCGCCCCCTCGCAGTACCAGGCCTGGTCGTCGACGAAGACGGCCTCCTCGGGTCGCGCGTCCAGCGCGTCGAGCGCGGCCCGGTAGATCCCGGGGTCGGGCTTGGCCACGCCCACCTCGAACGAGAGCACGATCGCGTCCGCCTCGTGCTCAAGCCCGAGGTCGTCGACGATCGGGCGGGTGGCATGGTCGCAGTTGCTCACGATCGCGGTTCGGAGCCCGCGGGCGCGGAGCTCGCGCAGGGTCGGGGCCGAGTCGTCCCACATGTGGACGCCGTTGTCGGCGAAGGCCTGGACGCGGGCCTCGTTGAGCTCGTGGATCAGTTCCGGGTCGGAGGGGACGCCGGCCGCATCCAGGATGGCGGCGAGGTCGCCCTCGGCGCTGCCGAACGCGCCGGTGCTCCGAGCCTCCCGCGTGGCGGTGAACGCGCGCAGGAGCTCCGCCTCGCCGAGCCCGAACCGATCCTCGAGTTCGGCACGCATCGTCGGCCACTCGGTCCAGGCGAGCGTGTCGTACAGGTCGAGCAGGACCACCCTCACCTGGCTCACGCGGCCACGTCGAGGACCGCGCGAACGTCCTCGATCGTCGTGAGCGGGTTGACGAAGCAGAGCCGGCCAACCTTCTCGCCCTCCCACGACGTGGGTTGGACGAACCCCACCTGCTCGGCGAGCGCCGTGCGCCACCAAGCCTCATACTCCTCCGGCCCCCACCCGAGCCTTCGGAACAGGACCACGGACAGCTCTGGTTCCAGGATGAGCTCGAGCTCGGGGCGCCGGCGGATCTCGTCGGCCGTCTCCCGGGTGATCGACAGGACCCGCTCGACCGCGTCCCGATAGGCGTCCGTGCCGTAGGTCGCGAGCGAGAACCACAGGGGGAGCCCGCGTGGCCGCCGGGAGAGGTGGTGCGCGTAGTCGCTCGGGTTCCACTCGGACGTTGCGTTCAGCGCATCCAGGTAGGAGGCGTCCTGGCGATGAGCCGCCCGTGCCCTCTCGGGGTCGCGATAGATGAGTGCGCAGGAGTCGTACGGCGCGAACAGCCACTTGTGCGGGTCGACGATGAACGAATCGACGTGCTCGATGCCGCGGAACCGGTCTCGGACGCTCGGCGCGAGGAGCCCCGCACCTCCGTACGCGCCATCGACGTGCAGCCAGAGCCCTCGTTCGCGGCAGACGGCCGCGACGCCCTCGAGGTCGTCGACCACGCCCGCGTTCGTCGAGCCGGCGCTCGCGACCACCGCGAACGGGCCGTCCGGTTCGGTGCGATCCAGCGCTGCCGCGAGCGCCGGGCCTGTCAGGCGGCCGCGCTCGTCGTGTGGGGCGGAGAGCAGGTCGACGTCCATGACACGCGCCGCCGACGCGACCGATGAATGCACCGTGTCGGCGCACGCGATCTGCCAGCGCGGCGGGCGTCGTTCGCCGTCTCGGGCAACCGTGGCTGCGTGGCGGGCCGCGACCAGGGCCGACAGGTTCCCGGCCGTCCCGCCCGAGACGAAGCAGCCGCCGGATCCGGCGGGCATCCCCGCGAGGTCGGCGAGCCATCCGAGGACCTGGTTCTCCGCCCACACGGCGCCGCCTCCCTCGAGCCAGCTCCCCCCGTAGACCTCGGACGCGCTCACGGCCAGGTCGAACAGGACGCTCGCCTTGCTCGGCGCGCCCGGCACGAACGCGAGGAAGCTCGGGTGGTCGGTCGTGATGGTTGCCGGTGCGAGCACCTCCTCCCAGATCCGCAAGGCTTCCTGGCCGCCGATACCGTCCGGCGTGATCGTGGGTCCGGCCGACCGCGTGAGGTCTTCCGGAGGCACGGGATGGTCGAGCGGCTGCGGATCCGCGATGCGCCGGCGCGTGTAGTCGACGACGGCCTGCGTCAGCGTGTCGGTCTCCGGGGTGTACTCATGCATCGACTGCATCGGCGCTCCGATCTCGCGCCGCCGTCCCTGCCGCCTTCGTGTGCCAGGGCCGGCTACGCCACCAGCTCGGCGCAGAACGCCGCGTACGCGTCCACGTAGCGCTGGATGTCCTCCTCGGTGTGCTGCACGGAGATGGTCCACTGCTCCTCGTCGCCGGGCGTCATGAAGATGCCTCGATTCACCATCCACGTGAACGACGCGTAGAACAGCTCCGGGATCGTCTCGAGGAAGTCGCGGTAGTTGACCAGGGGTTCCTTGCGGTACGAGACGCATCCCTTGGCCCCGAGGTCCATCGTGTGGGCCGGGAGGTCGTGCTCGTCGATCGCGCGCTGGCAGCCCTCGGCGAGCATCGTCCCGAGCTTGCCGAGGTGATCGTACGCGTCCTTCGTCAGGACCTGCGTGAGGGCCGCGAGACCGGCAGCAGCCGAGAGCGGGTTGCCGTTGAACGTGCCCTGCTGCGCGGCGCCCTTGGTGACCCACTCCATGAAACGAGCCTCGCCGCCGAACGCGCCGATCGTGACGCCGCCGCCGATCGCCTTCGCGTACGCGGCGAGGTGAGGACGGACGCCGTAGCGCTCGGTCGTGCCGCCGTACGCGATCGTCCCTCCGCACTTGACCTCGTCGTAGATCAGGGCGGCACCGTTGCGCTCGCAGATGTCCCGGAGCGCCTGCAGGTACCCGGGCTGCGGCACGACCAGACCGATGTTCATCATCACGGGCTCGAGGATCACGGCGGCGATCTCGCCCGGCTTGTCGGCGAACGCCTGCTCCACCGCGGCCGCATCGTTGAACGGGACGATGATCACCGTCTCGGTGAGCACCTTCGGGATGCCCTTGGACGTGGGCTCGGTCGTGTACCAGACCTGGTCGGGGCGGCCGATATTGAAGCGCATGTCGAGCACGTCGGCCTCGGGCACGACGGAGAACAGGACCGAGTCGTGGTGACCGTGGTACGAGCCCTCCATCTTCACGATCGTGTCCCGGCCGGTCGCCGCCCGGGCCACGCGGATCGCATCCATCGTGGCTTCCGTGCCCGAGTTCACGAACCGCATCTGCTCCAGCTGGAACCGCTCGCAGATCGCCTCGGCGAGGGCGACCGTGGTCTCGGTCGTGACCGCGAAGTGGATGCCCTGGTCGGCGACGGCCCGGATCGCCTCGACGATCTTCGGGTGCGCGTGGCCGACGACGTTCACGCCGAACCCGCCGTGGAAGTCGAGGTACTCGTTGCCGTCGACGTCCCAGACCTTCGAGCCCAGGCCGCGCCGCAGGTACGTTGGGTAGGGGTCGCCGGCCTGGAAGTTCGACGCGACGCCGTTCGGGAGCGTGCGCAGGGCCCGCTGGTGCAGGCTCTCGGAGCCGGGTGTCCGATCCAGGAGCTTGCGCCCCTCGCGTTCGGCGATCTCGGCGGCTTTCGCCTTCAGGCGTTCGACGTCGGTCACGCGGCACCTCCAGTTAGTGCGCCAATCTACCCAGGCGGAGCGCTGTGGGGCAACGGAGCCGGTGGCCGCGGGCTAGGGCCGGAAGTTCACGAACTGCAGCGGGACGTCGAAGTCGTGGTCCTTGACTGCCTTCATCACGACCTGGAGATCGTCCTTGGATTTGCCCGTGATCCTGACCTGGTCGCCTTGGACGTGGCTCTGGACCTTGACCTTCAGCCCCTTCACGAACTTCACCAGCTCGCGGGCCTTCTCCTCGGAGATCCCGACGTTCAGGTTGATCGATTGCCTCGAGGCACCCTTGGCGGCCGGCTGGATCGGTCCGAAGTGCAGTGCCTTCAGCGAGACCTGGCGCCGAACGGCCTTCTCCTTCAGCACCTCGACGGCCGCCTTGAGCCGATCCTCCGTCGAGGAGCGGACCTCGATCAGCTGGTCGTCCTGGCTGATGCTTGTTCCGGTGTCTTTGAAGTCGAACCGCTGTGCGATCTCGCGCCGGGCCTGGTCGACGGCGTTCGCGACCTCGGGCATCGAGACCTCGGAGACGATGTCGAACGAGAAGTCCTGCTTGGCCATGGCGGCCATCCTATCGTGGAGGCGCGCAAGCCCCATTGCTATCCTTCAGCGTGCGGGAGGATGCCCGAGCGGCCAAAGGGAGCGGTCTGTAAAATCGCCGGCTAAGCCTACGGAGGTTCGAATCCTCCTCCTCCCACCACCCGCGGTGTGTTCTCAGAACTGAGGCCCCTGACATCTCAGAACCCCACTGAAGAAGGCTGCTGTCAGCGTTGTTCGCGATCGAGGAGCGGCCGGTAGCTCTGCCGGTGTCGATCGGGCCGAGCGCCTCCACCTGAACGCACTCGACGCTGATGCCGGCAAGCATGGCGACCTCTTCCCAGCGCAGGCCCGACACGGGCGGGCCAGGGATCGTCCTAGCGTCCGTCGCCTTCGATGCGGGGATCGACTCCGGGTTCTACGCGGTGCTCGGATGTTGGCGATCGTCACCTCGCTGGCTGGAGGAAGTTGGCTCGGTGGGTCCGATCCGAAGCCCCGCTTCGCTGATGCCACCATCACGGTGGCATGGCACACCATCCGGGACCGCTCGGGCGGCGCCGCCGCGCACCCGGCCCGGTGGCCTAGACCTCGCCCGAGAACGGTCCCATGAGGGAACGATGCGCCTATGACGTAGCACGGAGTCTCGCCCTCGGTTGTTCGAGGAGACACGCGTGGATTGTCGGTAGATGCGCTGCGCGTGAGGCATCGAGGGCGACCCGCCGGCGAACGACGACGTAGGCGGAATACGCGACATGCATGGCGTGAGCCGGCGGGGCCCTCGTTAGGGTCCGCAAGGGCGACGGGGGGAGGGACGTGCGAGCCGACGGAAGACGGGATGCTCGATCGGCGATGCTCGTCGCGCTCACGCTCGTCGCCACGGTCATGAGCATCGTGATCGCTCCGTCTTCCCCTGCAGCGACCCGAACCCTCACGTTCCTCCCGACCGCCGATACGACGGTGCGAGCCGATCAACCCACCACGACCGGTGGCTCGGAGACATCGCTCGCGGCAGACAACTCCCCCGTGCGGTACTCGTTCATGCGCTTCACGGTCTCGGGGGTGGGAGCCGACACCGTCGAGAGCGCGAAGCTCCGCCTCTACGTGACCGACGGCGCGGCCGTCGGTGGGGTGTTCTCCCGAGTGGCCGATACGACGTGGAGCGAGAGCACCATGAACTGGAACTCGCAACCGCCCGCCGATGCCACGCCGCTGGCGACGCTGGGCGCGATCTCGAGCGGGACCTGGTACGAGGTCGACCTGTCGACCCTCGTGACGGGAGACGGCCAGTTCGGCCTCCGCATCTCTACGCCGACGAGCAACAAGATCTCGTTCCGATCGAAGGAATACAAGGTCGGCTTCCGTCCGGAGCTCGTCGTCACGGTCGCGCCGCCCACCGACGTGGCGGCGCCGACGGCCTCGATCTCGTCGCCCTCGTCGGGCGCGACGGTGAGCGGATCGGTCGACGTCGGCGTGGATGCCGCGGACGACGTCGGGGTCGTCTCCGTAGACCTGCTGGTCGACGGGCAGACGGTCGGAACCGATAGGACGGCGCCCTACCTGATCTCATGGGACTCCTCGTCCGTCGCCAACGGCGCCCATGAACTCACCGCGGTGGCACGCGATGCCGCGGGGAATGCAGGCGCATCCGGGCCGGTCACCGTGCTCGTCGACAACGTGGCGGACACCAGCCCGCCCACGGCCCCCACCCAACTGGTGGCGAACGCGACCGGCCCGACCCGCGTGGAGCTCTCCTGGACGGCGAGCCAGGACGACGTCGGCGTGGCGGAGTACGTGATCCTCCGCGACGACGTCGAGATCGGGAGCACGACGGGGACCACCTACCGCGACGACGGCGTGAGCGCGAACACCAGCTATCGGTACACGATCGTGGCGTTGGACCCGACCGGGAACCGGTCGGCTCCCTCGGGGTCGGCCGACGTGACAACCCCCCCCATTCCCCCGTCGCCCACCTCGTTCACCTTCGCGGCGGCCGGGGACTTCGGAACGACGTCGAGGGCGACGGCGAGCCTCGCGAACTTGAACGCTTCCGGGACGGATTTCTTCTTGGCCCTGGGTGACCTCGACTACGACGAGACGCCCACCGACGCCGCCTGGTGCGACTGGGTGAAGGCCGGGTTGCCGACGCTCGGGCCGACGTACCCGTTCGAAATCGTCTCCGGGAACCACGAGGACCAGAACGGCGCCGACGGCTACATCCTGAACCATGCCGCGTGCCTGCCGGACCGGCTGGGATCGACCCTGGGCGTGGAACAGCAGTACGCGGCCGAGTACTACTTCGATTATCCGCCGGGCGCTCCCCTCATGCGGGTCTTCATGATCTCGCCCGACCTCACGATCGAGAACGTCACGTACAAGTACGCGCTCAACGACGCGCACTACCGGTGGCTCTCGGACTCGATCGACGCGGCCCGCGCGCAAGGCATCAGATGGGTGGTGGTCGGGATGCACTACCCGTGCATCTCCGCGTCGAACTCCGGCTGCCCGATCGGCCAGCCGCTGTTCAACCTCCTGCTCCAGAAGAAGGTCGACCTGGTCCTGGGTGGCCACCACCACAACTATCAACGGAGCAAGCAGCTCGCCCTCGCGCCCGGGACCTGCCCGTCGTTCGTGATCGGCGGGTTCGATCAGGATTGCGTGGTCGACTCCGGGGCCGGAGTCATGGAGAAGGGGGCGGGCACCGTCGTCCAGGTGGTCGGGACGTTCGGACGCTCCGGCTCGTCGATCAAGCCGGACGATCCCGAACTCCCATACTTCGCGAGCACGGCCGGAACGGGGAACGGCTTCATGACCTACACGGTCACCCCCGATCGGCTCGACGCGACCTTCGTGCCGAGCGTCGGGAGCGTCACGGATTCCTTCACGATCAGCGCGCACGGGGCGCAGAACGGCGATGTGATCCCGCCGACGGCCCCGTCGAACCTCGTCGCGACCCCGGTCGGCGGCGATCAGGTCGACCTGTCGTGGACGCAGAGCACCGATGACGTCGGCGTCGACCACTACACCGTCATCCGAAACGGCGTGGCGGTCGGCACGACGAGCGGAACGTCCTACCTCGACACGTCGCTGACGCCGGGATCGACCTATTCGTACGTGGTCCGGGCCTCCGATCTGGCCGGGAACGTCTCGGCGCCATCCAACACGGCGGCCGCGACCACGGCGCCCGGGAGCGAGCTCACGTTCGCCCCGACGGCCGACACCACGATCCGCGCGGGCGCCCCCACGACGAACTACGGCACGAGCTCGTCGCTCTCGATCGACTCCTCACCGAGCGAACACGGGCTGATGAAGTTCTCGGTGACGGGCATCGGGGCGCGCACGGTGGCAACCGCGAAACTGCGGCTGTTCAACGTGGGTGCGTCCGACACCGGGGGCGTGTTCTCGGCCACCTCGGACGCGAGCTGGACGGAGACCGGCGTGACTTGGGACAACGCTCCCGCCGCCGTCGGCCCTCCCGTCGCATCCCTCGGCGCGGTCGGCACCAACACGTGGTACGAGGTCGACCTCTCGAGTCTCGTTCGGAGTGACGGTGTGTACAGCCTCCGTATCGCAACGCCCTCGACGGACGGGGTGAAGTGGCGTTCTCGGGACGCCGGGCCGGAGTTCACGCCGCGACTGGTGGTCACCCTGCTGCCGTTGTAGTACCCCAACAGCGCCGGTCGCTGAGGGACCGCCGGACGCCGGTCAGGCCATCTGCACGGAGCGCCTCGCGAGTCCCCTGAAGAGCCCTCGACCGCCGTGTGGAGAGAGGCTTCCGGTTCGCCCGCCTGATCTCGCGCGCCGGGGACTGCCGGTCCGGTCGTCCCGTGGAAAACGTCAGGGAGATGTTCGATGCCGGCTCGGTCGGCTGCCCGGGCCCTCCCGGGCCGGCCCAGCGAGCCCGCCGCCCGCTGGGCCGCCTCGTCCACCCTCGTTGACTCCGTGTCCCTCGACCTCGTACGACCTCGGGGCGGCGGTGTCCAACCGTGGCAGCGGGTCGACCGAGCGCTCACCCGAACCGGCCGTAGAGATCACTCGCCGGATCGAAGAAGCCGTTCGCGGGTCGCGCGTGGGCGTGCCAGTGATCGGGGATCCGACGGCGTTCCGGGTCGATCCAGAATCCATCGGGGTAGCGCTCGGCCGCGATCCGTTCGAGGTGCGCGAGGAGCCGGCGCTCGAGCTCGGGTTCGGGGAGACCGTGCGGTCGCCAGACGATCATCGGGGTTCGGCACACCACGCAGTCGGTGACCCAGCACTCCTCATCCTCGAAATGCCAGTCGGTCACGCGTTCGGCGCGGCAGAGGAGGCAGTCCTGTCTCATACGTTCGGGCTCATCCGTTCGAGACCGTGAGCTCCACTCGGTCGCCGAGGGCGACGCCGTGCCGCTCGAACGTCCCCCGATCGACCTCGACGGCGCCGACGAACGGTTCGTCGGGCCCGTAGGAGGGGCAGGGGTCTTCGGTGCAAGGGTCCATGTCGAGGATCGAGATGATCCGGCCGTCGTCGTCCCAGAACGCGATCGAGAGCGGGATCAGCGTGTCTTTCATCCAGAACGTGCCCACCACGGGCTCCTCCCACACGAACGCCATGCCGTCGTACGGGGAAAGGCTCTCGCGCCCCATCAGCCCGGTCTGGCGTTCGGCGGGCGTGTCCGCGACCTGGACGCCGAGCGAGACGGTGCCGTCGTCGGTCCGGATGGATAGCGTGGCCGACGCGTTCGGGTCCGAGGCCTCCTCCGCCGATCCGCACGCGACGGCGAGGACCAGCAGCAGGGGGGCGAGCCGCATCCATCCATCGTCCCACGGGTCGGGGGAGGGTCGGGGGCTCGATGGTCTCTCGGTATCATGGCCCGCGCCGAACCAGACCGAAGGAACAAGCCGGAGTAGCTCAGTCGGCAGAGCACCTCCATGGTAAGGAGGGGGTCAGGGGTTCGAGTCCCCTCTCCGGCTCGAACCGCTGCGCGACCACGGGTCGAAACCGCAGGTCAGGGTGGCGAGAGCGACGGCGGCCGGTAGACTGCTCGTCACCGGAGGCGGGGTAGCTCAGAGGCAGAGCAAGCGGCTCATAATCGCTGTGTCGCGGGTTCGATTCCCGCCCCCGCTACGCGTGAGCCCCCCGAAGGCGCAGTGGAACGCGGCAGGACGCCAGTCGGACACGGAACGGGTCGGAGGACCACGAGATGGCCAAGGGCGACAACAGACCGACGATCACCCTCGCGTGCACCGAGTGCAAGCGGCGGAACTACGTCACCGTGAAGAACCGGGTGAACGACCGGGACCGGATCGAGCTCAGGAAGTACTGTCGCTGGGAGCGCCGGCACACGCTCCACCGCGAGACGCGCTGAGGCGTCAGACGATGTCGGTGAGGTCGACCGTCGCTATCTTGCCGTGGCGGATCGCCAGCACGAGCGCCTCCATCTTCGAGTGCACCCGTAGCTTGGTCAGCACGTTCTGGGTGTGGGTGCGGAGGGTGTTCGGGCTCATCCCGAGCTGCGCCGCGATCTCCTCCGGCTGACGCCCGGCCGCCATCGCCTCGAGGATCTGGATCTCGCGCGGGGTGAGCCGTTCGAGCCGGCCCCGCACGTCCCCGTCGACGTCCCGTCGGTGGCGGAGCCGCCGCTGCGCGCGTTCGACCTCGCCCTCGTCGTGGATCGCCTCGCCCCGATGGACGCGACGCACGGTCGAGGCGACATCGCCCACGGCCTGCGTCTTGCTGAGCAGACCGGCAGCGCCGGCCTGCACCGCTCGGGCGAGCAGGTACTCGTCGTCGTGTCCGGACAGGATCACGACGGCCGCCTGGGGGTCGCACTGCTTGATCCGCCTCGTGGCCTCGAGTCCGTTCATCCCGGGCATCGAGACGTCCATCAGCACGACGTCGGGGCGAAACTCGGTCGCGGAGGCGACGGCCTCGACACCGTCCGTCGCGACGTGCACGACGCGGAGATCCTTCTCCCGATCCAGGGCGACCTCGAGCGCCTCGCCGAACGTGCGCTCGTCGTCGACGATGAGGACCGTGATGGGTTTGCGGGCAGCCCCGTCGGCCTTCCCGTTCCCGGTCCCGGATCCGTTCCCGTTACCGGCCATGGGCCCGTCGATCGTAAGGCCCCCGTGGTCCCGAGTCACGGAAGCTCGCGCGATCGTTCTCGCGCAACGCGGCCGACTTGCTGTGCCCCCGCACGGTCGCTACGTTCGCAGTGTGTCGACGCCGTGTGAATCGGTCGGCCGGGAGACGGCCGTGCGCCCGACAAACGTGTCGGCTGAACGTCTGGTCGTGTCGTGGCGTTGAGCCGCGACGTCGAGGGGAGCACGTACCCACCCGTCCGGTTCCGGGTCGACGAGGTGCGTGTTCGAGCGTTCGCCGACGCCGTCGGACATCGGGGGCCGGGCGTGCCCCCGACGATCGTGACCGTGCCCGAGATCGAGGCCGGCCTGGACCACGTGGTGTCCGATCCGCGGCTCGGGATCGACCTGTCCCGCGTCCTGCACGGAGAACAGGAGTACCGGTGGTCGCGGCCCGTCGTGGTAGGCGAGACGCTGACCGCGTCCGCGACGATCGAGGGCGTCCGGGACAAAGGCGGCATGCGATTCCTGATCCTTCGGACCGAGGTCCTGGACGAGGCCGGCGACCTCGTCGCATCGGGGCGGAGCACGCTGATCGTCCGGGGCGACGGGTGAGGGTTCGGTTCGACGATCTCGCGGTGGGGCAGGACCTGCCGTCGTCCTCGCGCACGGTCACCAGGGAAGACATCAAGGCGTACGCCGACGCGTCGGGCGATCAGAACCCGCTCCACCGAGACGATGAGGTGGCTCGCGCCGCGGGCTTCCCCCGCGTGGTCGCCCACGGCATGTACACGATGGGCACCCTGACCTCCTGGCTCGTCGATTGGCTGGGCGACCCCGCAGCGCTGCTCCGCCTCCAGGCGCACTTCCGAGCTCCGGTGTTGGTCGACGAATCGATCGAATGCGGCGGACGGGTTCGGGCGCTCGATCCGCGGACCCGGACGGCCGTGCTGGACGTCTGGGTCCGGGTCGAGCGGGACGGCGCCGTCGAGTGGCCGATCCGCAAGAGCGAGGCCGAAGTTCGCCTGGACTGATCTCGTGGCCCGAGGCGGTGGCTCGCGGGGTCAGTCGATCTCGATCCGGGACCCGGGGCCGCTCGACCCGGGTTCCTTCCCGAGGCTCGCGAGCGCATGCATCGCGTCGCCCATTCGGTCGATCACGACCTGGATGTCGTCGTTCTGACGCTGACCGATCGTGTCCGCCATCCGATCGATCCGAGCCGCGAGCATCTCGTTGGAGCGCTCGATCGACTCGGCGAGGGAGCCGAACCTCTCCTCGACCATCTGGATGACCTCGGACGGCAGGCTCGCCTGCAGCTCCTTCATCGCCCGGAGCGCCTGCTTCGTGACGTCCTGATCCGCCACGATCTGCCCCGAGAGAGTTTCGCTGTCCGAACGAACGAGCTTGGCCAGGGCGACGAACCGCGTCTCGAGGGCGCTGCGCGTCTCGTCCAGGTGGCTCCGGGTGGCCTCGACGGAATCCCGGGTCTCCGAGCTCTCGCGTTCGATCACCGAGGCGGCCGCGTGCAGACGCGCGAGCACGTCGTCGAACCGCGCGCCGATCGCGAGCTCGGCGGCGGAGGCCGCCCGCTCGCCCACGCCGACCCCGAGCCGCTCGAAATGGTCGTCGAGCGCATCGACCATCCTGATCAGGTTCCTGTCGATGGCCGAGACGGTCTCGCCCGCGCGCGCGTCGATCAGCCGGGTCTGTTCGTCGGTCCGCGCGGCCAGCGCGGCCATCGAATCGTCGAGCTTGACCTGCATCGTCTGAGCGACCGAGTCCCCGAGCGTCTCGGTGACCTGGTGCAGCCGCTCGTCCAGCAGCCGGGCGATCGTCTCGTCGTGCGCCTCGGCCGTCGAGACGAGCTCGCGACGGAGCGCCTCGGAGTCCGAGCGGACGAGGTTCGCGAGCCCGATCACCCGAGCCTCGAACGCCCGGTTCATGTCCTCGAGCCGCTCGCGCGCCTCGACCCCCATCCGGTCGCCAAGGAACGTCACGGACTCGTGCAGGGAGCTCATCGCGATCCCGGTCCGGTCGTACAGGAGCTGCAGCTGCTCGGCGAGCTCGGAGATCTGCTGGTCGACCGACGGGACCCGCGTGTCCGCCCCGTCGTCGTGCGCCGACATCGCCCGCATGCTCGAGTCCGCGCTCCCGGCCAGATGGCCCATGGTCTCGACACCCTGCTGGACGTACTCCTGCATGGCCTGCGAGATCCGGGCGGTCTCCTGGACGACGATCTCACCGTGCTCGCGGATCCGCAGGTGGAGTGTGTCGACGATCTCCTGGTCGCGATCGGCGAGCGTCTGGAACGCCGCCGCCACCTGCCGGCTGACCTCGTCCAGCTGCGCGCGGATCTGACCGATGCCCAGCGGCGAGGCGCCGCCACCACGCCCGGACTCGGCGAGGGCGTCGGCGCTGCGGGCGATCTGCTCGCGGGCCGCGCGGACCGACTCGGCGAGCATGTTCATCGTGTCCTCGACCCGGCCGGTCCTGGCCGCGAGGGCCTGGAACCGTTCGTCCGAGTGCGCGATCAGCGCCCGGATCGCCTGGTCGCGGGAGAGCTCCTGTAGGATCGTCGAGCCGACGGCCTCCTTGTCGCCTCCGACGCTCCGCCACACCTCCCCGGCGATCTCGTGCATCAACGCGTTCGCGGCGTGCTGGATCGACCGCAGGCCCTCGTCGAGCTGCTCCTGGATCATCTCCTGGAAGGCCGTGATCACCAGCTCGGTCCGCTCGGCGGCCGACGGCGAGAGTCCCGCCGTCACGGGCGGTGGGGTGGTTTCCGGACGGCCTCCGAAGAGGCTGCGCCGCCTCGCCCGGTCACCGGGCGGGGGGAAGGATCCCGATGCTGCATGTGGGCGCTCGCATTCCGGGGCCGGCGCGGCGCGTCCGGGAGAGTGTAGGAGAGGCTGGGTGGAACATCACGCACATCGGCGACTCCGATCAGGCACGTTCCGCACGTCGGGCCGGGGGGTGCCAGGTCGCCGTCCCGGCGAGCCGGAGCCCCTCGAGGTGGGAAGGCAGGCCAGGCTCGGTGACCGGCACGGTCATCGAGTCGCTCGTGAAGGTCTCGAGCGTCTGGCGGGTCCAAACGCCTGCGTGGCGGGAGGTTCCGCAGCGGGATCTCGACGTCGGCGGCGAGCGGCCGGCGGGGTTCAGAGGGTGGTGCTCGACCTCACCCTCGACGGCCGGGAGGGGCCTCGGCGGCGGCCGCCTCGTCGCCGGAGAATCGACGGGCCGATGCATCGGACCGACCTGCGGGAACATGAGAGCGCGCGTCGAGCGTTCCTTTGCCGCCCCATCGGGCCCGCCCTATACTTGGCAGCCGAGTCCCCGCCTTCCGGCAGGACCGGTTCTTGCGGAGGGGCGTAGCTCAACCTGGTAGAGCACCGGTCTCCAAAACCGGCGGTTGGGGGTTCGAGTCCCTCCGCCCCTGCAAGGAGCACGATGAACAGACAGATGAAGCGGGCGCAGCGCCGTCAGGGCACCCAGGTCGAGCGTGCCCAGGCCGCTGCCGCCACGCGCCGGGCGCAGCTCCAACAGAAGAAGCAGCGCACGGGCGCCCGCCAGTTCCTGAAGGAGGTCCGTCAGGAGCTCAAGAAGGTGATCTGGCCCACTCGTCAGGAACTCACGACGTACACGATCGTCGTGCTCGTCACGGTCGTCGTCATGACGTCGTACGTGTTCGGTCTCGACGTGCTCTTCTCGAGGCTGGTCCTGAACGTCTTCACGAACTAGAGGCGCGCACCCCATGAACGAATCCCCGATCGACCCCTCGGACGAAGCTGTCCCCGAGCCGTCCGCGAACGCGGATCGCGACGCGCCGTCCGACGACCAGACCGCTCAGCAGGTCGCCGCCCCCGAGCGGCTCGCGGAAGCCTTCGAGGAGGCCGCCGCGGAGGAAGCCATCGCGGATGCCGCGATCGAGGCGGCGCTCGAGGAGACGGTGGCCGAGGCGGTCCAGGACGCGGCGGCCGTCGAGGCCGCATCCGATGCCGCGATCGAGGAGTCGTTCGACGAGGCGGTGTCCGATGCCGTCGATGCGGGCCTGGAGGGGGAGTCGCTGGAGGACGCGGTCGCGGAGGCCGCGGCGAACGCAGACGTCCAGGAGTCGATCGCCGACATGGCGATCGCCGGGGCGCTGGAGGAGACCGTCGCCGAGGCCGTCGAGGACGCGGCGGCCGTCGAGGCCATGAGCGACGCCGCGATCCTGGGCGGCTTGGCCGACACGGTCGAGTCGATCGCCGCCGACGTCGAGCAGGCCGAGGCCATCGACGACGGCGAATCCGCACCCGAGGCCGAGGCCACCGACGACGCTGAACCCGCACCCGAGGCCGAGGCCACCGACGACGCTGAACCCGCCGCGAGGACCAAGAACGGCGCCGCGTCGCGAGCGGCCGAGGAGCCCGTCGACTCCGAGGGTGGGCGTGATCCGTTCCGCGGCCCCGGCGACTGGTACGTCGTGCACACGTACGCCGGCTACGAGAACAAGGTCAAGACGAACCTCGAGTCGCGCATCCATACGATGCAGATGGAGGACAAGATCTTCGACGTCCACATCCCGATGGAGGACGTCATGGAGATCAAGGGCGGCAAGAAGCAGGTCGTCCAGCGGAAGGTCTTCCCCGGCTACCTCCTCGTGAAGATGATCTACGACAACGACTCGTGGTACGTCGTCCGGAACACACCCGGGGTAACGGGGTTCGTCGCGGCCGGGACGGGGAGCAAGCCCACGCCGCTCTCACGTCGTGAGGTGGAGAAGATCCTGTCGGTGAAGAAGGAAGAGGTGAAGCCGCAGTTCCGCCTCGGATTCGAGGAGAACGATGTGGTGCGGATCATCTCGGGACCGTTCGCCGACTTCAACGGCACGATCAGCGAGATCAATCTCGACCAGAGCAAGCTGAAGGTGCTCGTGAATATCTTCGACCGGGAGACGCCGGTCGAACTGTCCTTCGACCAGGTGGCGAAGGTCTAGGAACCAACCGAGTGTGCGGGAGGCCGAGAGGCCGTTCGAACCGCAGGAGGTGACCGAGATGGCGAAGAAGAAGGTGCTCGCCGTCGTCAAGCTCCAGATCCGCGCCGGCCAGGCGACGCCCGCTCCACCCGTGGGCACGGCGCTCGGTCAGCACGGCGTGAACATCATGGAGTTCTGTCGGCAGTACAACGAGCAGACCCAGCAGCAGGCCGGCCAGGTGATCCCGGTCGAGCTCACGATCTACGAGGATCGCTCGTTCACGTTCATCACCAAGCAGCCCCCCGCCGCGGAACTGATCAAGCAGGCAGCCGGTGTCGAGAAGGGCTCGGGCGAGCCCAACCGCGAGAAGGTCGGGCGCGTCACCCAGGATCAGCTCCGGCGGATCGCCGAGCAGAAGATGGTCGACCTCAACGCGAACGACGTCGACGCCGCGATGAAGATCCTCGCCGGGACGGCACGGAGCATGGGCGTCGAGGTGGTGGGCGCATGAGCGGCAGGGGCAAGCGGTACACGCAGGCCGCCGAGCTGGCCGACCGCGAGCGCGAGCACTCACCGGTCGACGCGATCAGGGCCCTCAAGGCCTTCCCGGATGCCAGGTTCGACGAGACCGTCGAGATCGCGTTCCGGCTGGGCATCGACCCACGCAAGGCCGACCAGCTCGTCCGAGGCACGGTCTCGTTGCCGAACGGCTCGGGCAAGTCGGTCCGTGTGGCCGTGTTCGCCCAGGGTCCGAAGGCGACCGAGGCCAAGGAGGCCGGCGCGGACGTCGTGGGGGGCGAGGAGCTCGTCGAGCAGGTGATGGGCGGGACGATCGACTTCGACGCCGCCGTCGCGACGCCGGACATGATGGCCGCGGTCGGCAAGGCCGGCCGAGTGCTCGGGCCCAGGGGCCTCATGCCGAACCCGAAGACCGGAACGGTGACGAACGACATCGCCAAGGCCGTCGAGGACATCAAGGGCGGCAAGGTCGAGTACAAGACCGATCGCACGGGCAACGTGCACATGATCATCGGGAAGAAGTCCTTCACCGAGCAGCAGCTGCTCGAGAACTACCTCGCGGTCGTCGACGAGATCATCCGCGCGCGGCCCTCGGCCGCCAAGGGCAAGTACGTGAAGACCCTCACGGTCTCCACGACGATGGGTCCGGGTGTCCCGATCGACACGAACCGGATCAAGGGGACGATGGAGGCGGCGCTGACGCCGAGCGCGTGAGACGTCACGGCGCGAGCACGCGAGCCCGCCCCTCGGGCCGGGTCGTTGCGTCGGAGGCTCCGCCCGGCTGATCGGGCTTGCGGGCGAGCCGTGGCAACATGAGCGAGTGCGCGAGTCCCTGTCCGAACGCGAACAGGCGCCCCCGGCCGACGAGCGCGAACGGCCTCACCCCGAGGCCTCCCCACGGTGGCCGCTCGTCGTGGTGGGCATCGTCGTCCTATTCAACCTGGTCGTGCTCCGCGCCGAGGCTCGCCCGGTCGAGAACCTGAACGACGCGTCGGTGCATCGCTCGATGATCGCGTGGGCGAGCGACCGGATCGAGGAGGGGCACCTCCCGCTCGACGGGTGGTACCCCGATCTCGCGCTCGGATCATCGAGGTTCCACCACTACCAGAGCCTGCCGCACGTGTTGGCCGGCGTGCTCGCGCTCGCGATCGGCAGCGAGCGCGCGCTCTCGTGGACGATGTACCTCGGGATGGCCCTGTGGCCGATCGCGGTCTACGCGGGCGGCCGGTTGCTGGGTTGGGACCGATGGATCTGCGCGATCGCGGCGGCCGCCTCGCCGTTGATCGTGAGCGAACCCACGCTCGGCTACGAATGGGGCAGCTACGCGTGGCGCGGCTACGGGACCTGGACGCAGCTGTGGGGGATGTGGCTGTTGCCGTTCGCGTGGGGCCTGTCGTGGCGTGCGGTCGCGAAGGGCCGTTCGTACTGGCTCGCGGCGCTCCTGCTGGCCCTGACGGTCGCGTGTCACCTGCTGACCGGCTACCTGGCCTTGCTCTCGCTGGGCGTGTTCGCGCTCGTCAAGTGGGGGGAGCTCCTGCGCAGGATCGGCCGCGCGGCCCTGATCGGGGTCGGCAGCCTCTTCGTCGCCGCGTGGGTGGTCGTGCCGTTGCTCGCCGACCGGCTATGGACCGTGAACGACGAGTACTCGCGAGGGAAGATCTACTACGACTCGTTCGGGGCGAAGCGGATCCTGACGTGGTTCGCGAGCGGCGAGCTGTTCGACCGTGGGCGACCGCCGATGATCACGATCCTGGTCGCGGTCGGCATCCTGGCGGCGCTCTGGCGGTACCGTCGCGACGAGCGGGCCCGCGTGCTCCTGTTCCTGTTCCTCGTCTCGCTGGTGCTCTTCTTCGGACGGCCGACGCTCGGACCCGTCCTGCGGCTGTTGCCAGGCTCCGGCGACCTGTTCCTTCGGCGGTTCGTATTCGGGGTGCACCTGGCCGGGGTGTACCTGGCCGGGTTCGGCGCGGTCACGCTCGGGCGGATCGCGTGGGATCAGCTGCAACGGTTCCGAGCCCTGCGCGAACGAACCGTGGCGATCACGGCGCTCGCGGTAGCCGGTGTGGTGCTCTTCCTGGCCCCAGGCTTCATCGAACGCACGGCGTGGGCCTCGCAGGGAGCCGAATGGATCGGGGAGCAGGCGGTCGCCGACGACCAAGGCGGCGCCGACGTCGCCGCCCTGGTCGACATCGCGCGAGCACGGGGGCCGGGGCGCTTCTACGCGGGCATGCGATCCAACTGGGGCTCGGCCTACGAGGTCGGTCAGGTGCCCATGTACGTGATGCTCCTGAACGAGGGCACCGAGGGCGTCGGGTTCGTCCGGCCGACCTGGTCGCTCTCGGCACCGTTCGAGTACCGGTTCACCGACACGAACCCGTCGCACTACGACCTGTTCGACGTGCGGTACCTGATCCTCAACGCGAGCAAGGCGCCCCCCGTCCCGGCGAAGAGGGTCGCCGAACGCGGGCGCCACGTGCTCTGGGAAAGGCTCGACCCCGGCTACGTCGATCTCGTCGACGTCCTGCCGCCGATCACGGCCGACCGGACGAACCTCGGGCTGCGCGCGGAGGATTGGTTCCGTTCGGACCTCCCGGCCAGGGGCGCGAACCCGGGCATCGCCTTCGAGGGGGAGTCGGCGCCCGGAGCCACCGTGAGCGCCGACGACCTCCCGAACACGGCGGCCGGCACCGTCGTCAGCGAGGACGTCGACCTTCGGAACGGGAGGGTCACCGCGACGGTGACCGCCGACCGGCCGGCGATGGTGATGCTGAAGGCGTCGTTCGACCCGCGTTGGCAGGTGACCGTGGACGGCATCGCGGTGGCGCCCGAGATGATCGCGCCCAGCTTCGTCGGGCGAACCGTTCCGGCTGGTGAGCACATCGTCCGATTCGAGTATGAGCCGTTCCCGCGCTACGACCTCTTGGTGCGTCTCGGGGCGCTGACGCTGACGGGCCTCGCCGTGCTCCCTCGCCTACTGACGCGGCGTCGCCGAGCGGGTGCGGCGCACCGCAAGCGTTCATCTCGCGCTCAGGAAGCGTGACGGCGAGGTACCTGACGGCAACCCGATCAGGGACCGGTGGTCCCGCCGGACACCGGTTCACCGGTCGGGATGCGAGCTTCGAGCGACGGGTCGAGCTCGACGGCTCTGGCGAGCTCCTGCCGACCCTGTTTGCGCTCGCCCGAGTCGATGAGCAGGAAGCCGAGGTTCAGATGCGCACCGGCATCGCCGTCGTTCACGGCGATCACGTCGCGGTAGAGCTGGATGGCTTCGTCGATCGCACCTAGCTTCGCCCGGATGATCGCGAGGTTGAACAGCGGCGGCGTGAACCCGGGGGCGAGGGCGATGGCCTGCTCGTACTCAGCGGCTGCCTCGTCGTCGAGCCCTCGTGTCTGATCGATCAAACCGAGGTTGTAGTAGGCGAACTGGTTCTGCGGGTCTAGCACCAAGACCCGTTCGTACAGGTCGGCGGCCTTGTCCAGATCCCCGGCCGCGTGCGCTTCGAGGGCCGAATCGAGGACCTGCGCTGTCCTCGGCTGGACGTTCGGGTTCGGGTCGTTCGAGCAAGCGACTGCAACGACCATGAGAGCCGCCAGTGCGACAACCGCGAACGTGCGTCGTGTGCTCAGCATCGGGCGGATGGTACGACGCCTGTCGGCCGAGCGTGGGGAGAAGGGTCGGGTGTTTGGCGCCACCGTAACCACGACTTGGCCGACTGGTCTAAAGGCCCTAGGGAAACCGGCCGACAGCACCTGAAGAGATTCGGAAGCGATCGAACCGGAGGTCTTTCAGCACGATGGATGACACACACGGGATCAGTTGGGCGTCGAGTCGAAAGCCGCGAGCTAGAGGTGGCAAGACGTGGGCGAGCCTCACCGCTCTCGCCCTGATCTTCGTCGTCATGCTGGCCGCGGTCGCCGAGGCTCGTCGCGGCAACCATGGGGTCATCACCTCATGCGTGACCAAGGGCTCGGGCCAGATCCGGGCCGTCGGTGCCTCGGCGAAATGTGGTCATGGGGAATATCGATTGAAGTGGAACATCCGCGGACGCGCCGGTCCTGTCGGCGCGACGGGGCCGGCTGGGGATGGCGCCGGTAGTGGAAGTCTGGGACCGCAGGGCCCCCCCGGGCCTGCGGGCGCGCAGGGGCCCCAAGGGGATGTCGGGCCTCAGGGTCCCGCCGGAGCGGACGGATTGGACGGAGCCCAGGGCCCGGTGGGTCCCCAAGGTCCACAAGGTTCCCCCGGAACCGATGGAACTAACGGAGTGGACGGAGCGGACGGAGCCCAGGGCCCGGCGGGTCCACAAGGCGTGCAGGGCGATCCCGGAGCCCAAGGTCCGGTCGGTCCCGCGGGTCCGCAAGGACCGCAAGGCCCGGTGGGTCCCCAAGGTCCACAAGGCTCCCCCGGAACGGATGGAACTAACGGAGCGGACGGAGCGGACGGAGCCCAGGGCCCGGCGGGTCCACTAGGCGTGCAGGGTCCCGCAGGAGCAGACGGAGCGGACGGAGCGCAGGGCCCGGCGGGACCACAAGGCGTGCAGGGCGATCCCGGAACCCAAGGTCCGGTCGGTCCCGCGGGTCCGCAAGGACCGCAAGGCCCGGTGGGTCCTCAAGGTCCCGCAGGTCCCGCAGGTCCCGCAGGTCCCGCAGGTCCCCAGGGTCCGCCCGGGGCCCCGGGCGCCACGGGAGTAGTAAGCGTTGTCGTCACGACGGCAACCGGCGCACTGAGTGGGGAGACCATAGGTGTGGACTGCAGCGGCAATGCTCGCGCGGTGGGAGGGGGCGGGTCCAGCACAGGCGCTAACGATCAGATTGAGATCTCGGCTCCCACCGAAGCGGACTCAGTCGTGGACCTCGCAGAGGCTGGTGATATCCCGACCGGTTGGTTCGTGCAGTTCAATTCTATTGAGAATGGCGAGACTGCAACGGTTTACGCGATCTGCGCCACGATCTGACACGAGCTCGAACCACGGTTGTCGGCCGGTCGGTGCCGCCCGTAACATCGTCAGCGCTGCAGACAGCAGGGGCGCTCGCACGTAATCCCTTCGGGGCACCTGCCGAGGCACATGAGGACGCACGATCCCGAGCGCGTCTCCGCCGTCTGCGGAGACGCGTTGTTGTTTCGTGTACGGAGGTCGATGCCAAACGCCGAGAAGGTCGCAGAAGGTCACCGCGCTGAAGGAGCGGATCCAGGGCGCGCAGGCGCTCCTGCTCACCGAGTACCGCGGTCTGTCGGTGCACGACACGACCGAGCTGCGCCGCTCCCTGTTCGAGTCAGGCGCGCTTCTCGATCGTGAAGAACACGTTGTTCCAGCGCGCGGCGGCCGACGCGGGCGTCGCCGAGCTCCAGGCGCTCCTGGACGGGCCGACGGCGGTCGCGTTCGTCGAAGGCGACGTGGTCGCGACCGCCAAGAAGGTGGTGGACGCCGCGAAGAGGTTCCCGGCGCTGGTCCTCAAGGGCGGCTACCTCGACGGCAAGGTGCTCTCGGCGGCCGAGGCCCAGTCGCTCGCGACCCTCGAGTCGCGAGAGGTGATGCTCTCGAGGGTCGCCGGGATGCTGAAGGCCGAGATGACCCGGGCGGCCTCGATGTTCCAGGCGATCCAGGGTCGGTTCCTCGGAGTGCTCGAGGCCTACAAGGAGAAACTCCCCGGCGAGGTGACCGACGAGACCGCCGAGGCCGAGCCCGCCGCCGAGGCCGAGCCCGCCGCCGAGGCCGAGCCCGCCGCGGAGGCCGAGCCCGCCGCCGAGGCCGAGCCCGCCGGAGCCCGCCGACGAGTCGACGACCGACACCGAACCAGACGTCCAACCGCAAGAAGAGCCAGAAGGGGAGCCAGAAGGGGAGCCAGAAGGGGAGCCAGAAGGAGAGCCAGAAGGAGAGCCAGAAGGGGAGCCAGAAGGGGAGAAGGAGTAGACGATGGCCAAGACCAAGATGACCGCCGACGACCTGCTCGATCAGTTCAAGGACATGACACTGCTCGAGCTGTCGGACTTCGTCAAGAAGTTCGAGGAGACCTTCGATGTCCAGGCCGCCGCCGCCGCCCCGATGATGATGGCCGCGCCGGGAGCCGCGGGTGGCGCCGCCGAAGAGGTCGAGGAGCAGACCGAGTTCGACGTGGTCCTCACCGGCGCCGGCGACAAGAAGATCCAGGTGATCAAGGAGGTACGGGCCCTGACGAGCCTCGGCCTCAAGGAGGCCAAGGACCTCGTGGACTCCGCGCCGAAACCGGTTCTGGAGAAGGTCAACAAGGAAGCGGCCGACAAGGCCAAGGAGCAGCTCGAGGCCGCCGGCGCCGCCGTCGAGATCAAGTAGGCAGAACGGCCGAACATGGGGACCATCGCCAGGTTCTCAAGGCTGCGCCCATCGCAAGGTTCGGAGGCGCCGTTGCGGTCGGGCTCCGCATGGGGATAGATTCCCCATCGAGCAACCATCGTCGATTGGGGGCGTGGCATGACCGACGAACGCACGTTCGGACAGAGGCTCCGCGCGACACGGATCAAGGCGGGGTACTCGCAGTCGGACCTGGAGGAGATCTCCGGGATCCCGAAGGCGCGGCTGTCGCGGTACGAGAACGGGCACGTCGCTCCCTCGATCCAGACGCTCGAGCGTCTCGCCCGGGCGCTGAATGTCTCGGAAGCTTCGCTCCTGGGGGACGACCGCGCCCTGATGGAGGAGTTCTTCCACGTCCTCACCACGCGCGGCGTCCGGATCGGCTCGAGCGAGCAGGCCGTCGCACTCGGGAGCGCCGTCGCCGACATCGCGCGTGCGCTCGGGATGGTGGAGGACAAGAAGGGCGGTGCCGTCGCGGACCGGTCGAGCCTCTCGCTGGTCGGTGTGACGGGCACCTCCGACTGGTCACCCGTCGGCAGCTAGGCCCGCTCCTCCGACGGGTTCCAGAGGGTTGACCTCCGCTCCGAGTGGGGGTAACCTTCGGCCGATTTCGACCGGGTCCCCGCCCGGGTGTTGACGCTGCGCGCCCGTGCACGTAGACTGCTCGTTTGCCGTGCCGCGTTCCGCATGCCCTGGATCCAGGGTTGTCTACCCTAGGGGGGATCGTTCTTGCCTGACTCGCTCGTCCCTGTCCGCGACCGTGTCAGTTTCTCCAAGCTCGACGAGGCGCTACCGCTTCCCGACCTCGTCGGCATCCAACGGGAGTCCTTCGACTGGCTCCTGGCCGAGGGTCTGAAGGAGGTCCTCGAGGAAGTCTCTCCGATCGAGGACTTCACCGAACAGTTCCAACTGCATTTCGGGAAGCACGCCTTCAAGGATCAGAAGTTCACCGAGGAGGAGTGCAAGGACAAGGACGCCACCTTCTCAGCTCCGCTGTTCGTCGAGGCGATGTTCGTCAACAAGACGACCGGCGAGATCAAGGAGCAGGAGGTCTTCATGGGGGACTTCCCCATGATGACCGAGCGCGGCACCTTCATCATCAACGGCACCGAGCGGGTGGTCGTGTCCCAGCTCGTGCGCTCCCCAGGGGTCTATTTCAGCCGCGAGCTGGACAAGACCACCGACAAGGACGTCTACATCGCCAAGATCATCCCCAGCCGGGGCGCGTGGCTCGAGTTCGACGTCGACAAGAAGGACACCGTCGGTGTCCGGATCGACCGCAAGCGCCGGCAAAACGTCACGGTGCTGCTCAAGGCGCTCGGGTGGTCGGCCGACGAGATCCTCGAGCTCTTCGACCACGCCGAGTCGATCAAGAACACCCTCGAGAAGGACCACGTCGAGACCCCCGAGGAGGCCCTGGAGGACATCTACCGCAAGCTGCGGCCCGGCGAGCCACCGACGGCCGAGTCCGCCCGGACGCTCCTGGAGAACCTCTTCTTCAACCACAAGCGCTACGACCTGGCTCGGGTGGGTCGGTACAAGGTCAACAAGAAGCTCGAGGCCGCCCAGGGCGTGCTCCAGACGCAGCTGAAGGCCCGTGCCAGGCAGCTGGCCGAGCTCGACAACCCCGACAAGAAGGGGTGGGACCAGCCGAAGTTCCGCGTCTGGTCGGAGCTCCAGAAGGACGAGCAGGGCGAGAACGGGCCGAAGTACAAGGGGATCCTGTCCTACGAGGACATGCTCCGCACGGTGCGATACCTCGTGAAGTTGCACGCGGGCGAGGAGGGCTACGAGCCCGACGACATCGACCACTTCGGGAACCGGCGCCTGCGCTCGGTCGGCGAGCTGATCCAGAACCAGATCCGGATCGGCCTCTCGCGCATGGAGCGGGTCGTCCGCGAGCGGATGACGACGCAGGACGTCGAGGCGATCACGCCCCAGACCCTGATCAACATCCGTCCGGTGGTGGCGAGCATCAAGGAGTTCTTCGGCACCTCGCAGCTGTCGCAGTTCATGGACCAGACCAACCCGCTCGCCGGGCTGACCCACAAGCGCCGGCTGTCGGCGCTGGGGCCGGGCGGGCTCTCGCGCGAGCGCGCGGGGTTCGAGGTCCGGGACGTGCACCCCTCGCACTACGGACGGATGTGCCCGATCGAGACGCCGGAGGGCCCGAACATCGGCCTGATCGGCTCGCTCTCGACCTATGGGCGCATCAACCAGTTCGGGTTCATCGAGACCCCGTACCGGCGGGTGACGGGCGGCAAGGTCACCGACAAGGTGGACTACCTCTCGGCCGACGAGGAGGACCGGCACGTCATCGCGCAGGCCAACGAGCCCATCAAGCCCAACGGCGCCTACGCCAACCCGACCGTCCTGGTCCGCCGCAAGGGCGCCGAGGTCGACTCGGTCGTGCCCGAAGAGGTCGACTACATGGACGTCTCGCCCAAGCAGATCATCTCGGTCGCGGCGGCCCTGATCCCGTTCCTCGAGCACGACGACGCCAACCGGGCCCTCATGGGGGCCAACATGCAGCGGCAGGCCGTGCCCCTGCTCCGTTCGGAGGCCCCGATCGTGGGGACCGGCGTGGAGTTCCGCGCCGCCGTCGACGCCGGGGACGTGGTCCTTGCCGAGGAGGCCGGGGTCGTCGAGGACGTCTCGGCCGACGACATCGTGATCCGCGAGCGGACCGGCTCGATGAAGACCTACAAGCTCCAGAAGTTCCGCCGCTCCAACCAGGGCACGTCGCTCAACCAGAAGCCGCTGGTCAACGAGGGCGACAAGGTCGTGCGCAACCAGGTGATCGCCGACGGGCCGTCCACCGAGGCGGGCGAGCTCGCGCTCGGCCGCAACCTGATCGTCGCGTACATGCCCTGGGAGGGCCACAACTACGAGGACGCGATCATCATCTCGGAGCGGCTGGTCAAGGACGACGTCCTCACCTCGATCCACATCGAGGAGCACGAGGTCGACGCCCGCGACACCAAGCTCGGGGCCGAGGAGATCACCCGCGACATCCCCAACGTGTCCGAGGAGATCCTGAAGGACCTCGACGAGCGCGGGATCGTCCGGATCGGCGCCGAGGTGAACCCCGGCGACTACCTCGTCGGCAAGGTCACGCCGAAGGGCGAGACCGAGCTCACCCCCGAGGAGCGGCTGCTCCGCGCGATCTTCGGCGAGAAGGCGCGCGAGGTGCGCGACACCTCGCTCAAGGTCCCGCACGGCGAGAGCGGCAAGGTGATCGGCGTCCGCGTGTTCACGCGCGAGGACGGCGACGAGCTGCCGCCCGGCGTGAACCAGCTGGTCCGCGTCTACGTGGCGCAGAAGCGCAAGATCTCCGACGGCGACAAGCTCGCCGGCCGCCACGGGAACAAGGGCGTGATCTCGACGATCCTGCCGGAGGAGGACATGCCGTTCCTCGCCGACGGGAGCCCCGTCGACATCATCCTGAACCCGCTGGGCGTCCCCTCCCGGATGAACCTCGGGCAGGTGCTCGAGGCGCACCTCGGGTGGGCGGGCCTGGTCGGGTTCCGCAAGGACGGGCAGGACCACGAGGGCCCCGTGTACGTGTCGACGCCGGTGTTCGACGGCGCGCGCGAGCACGAGATCCTCGAGGCGATCCGCAGCGCGCACCCCAACAAGGACGGGGTCCGCCTGGTCGACGACGTCGGCAAGGCGGTCCTCTACGACGGTCGCAACGGCGAGCCGTACGAGGAGCGCGTGACCGTGGGGGTTGCCTACATCCTGAAGCTGCTCCACCTGGTGGACGACAAGATCCACGCCCGGTCCACCGGCCCCTACTCGATGATCACGCAGCAGCCGCTCGGCGGGAAGGCGCAGTTCGGCGGGCAGCGGTTCGGCGAGATGGAGGTGTGGGCGCTCGAGGCCTACGGCGCGGCCTACGCGCTGCAGGAGCTGCTGACGATCAAGTCCGACGACGTGCTCGGCCGGGTCAAGGTCTACGAGGCGATCGTCAAGGGCGAGAACATCCCCGAGCCGGGGATCCCCGAGTCCTTCAAGGTCCTGATCAAGGAGATGCAGTCCCTCTGCCTGAACGTGGAGGTGCGTTCGGCCGAGGGCGAGGAGATCGAGCTCAAGGAGACCGATGAGGACGTGTTCCGCGCGGCCGAGGAGCTCGGGATCGACCTGTCCCGCAGGGAGCCGGCCGGCGCCGACTACGACTGACGGCCGGGTGGGCGGGACGGAACGGGAACAAGGAAGCGTTGTTCATGGTGCAGGGTGAGGTCGTGAGGAGGCCGCCTACGTGCTGGATGTGAACTTCTTCGATGAGATCCGGATCGGCCTTGCCACCGCGGATCAGATCCGCGCGTGGTCCAACGGCGAGGTCAAGAAGCCGGAGACGATCAACTACCGGACGCTGAAGCCGGAGAAGGACGGCCTGTTCTGCGAGCGGATCTTCGGTCCGACCCGGGACTGGGAGTGCCACTGCGGCAAGTACAAGCGCGTCCGCTTCAAGGGCATCATCTGCGAGCGGTGCGGGGTCGAGATCACGCGCAGCAAGGTCCGCCGCGACCGGATGGGGCATATCGAGCTCGCCGCCCCGGTCACGCACATCTGGTACTTCAAGGGCGTCCCGAGCCGGCTCGGCTATCTCCTGGACATCGCGCCCAAGGACCTCGAGCGGATCATCTATTTCGCCGCCTACGTCATCACGCGGATCGACACGGATAGGCGCCACAAGGAGCTGCCCGAGATCGAGAAGGAGATCGAGCAGGAGAAGAACGAGCTCGAGGCCGAGCGCGATGACGAGATCAAGACCCGCCTGTCCGAGCTCGAGGAGCGCCTGCGGGAGCTCGAGGGCGAGGGGGCCAAGGGCGCTCAGCTCTCGGCCGCCCGCCGCGAGGCCCAGCGCGACGTCGACCGGATCACCGAGACGACCAAGCGCGAGACCGAGCACCTGGACGAGGTCCTGACCGGCTTCAAGAACCTGTCGGTCAAGCAACTCGTCGCCGACGACGCCGTCTACCGATCGCTCCGCGAGCGGTTCGGCGACTACTTCGATGGCGGCATGGGCGCCGAGGCGATCAAGCGCCTGCTCCAGGACCTGAAGCTGGAGGAGGAGGCGGACTCGCTCCGCGAGCAGATCGCCACCGGCAAGGGCACGCGCCGGCTCAAGGCCATCAAGCGACTGAAGGTGGTCTCCAACTTCACCGAGGGCCGCAACTCGCCCATGGGCATGGTGCTCGACGCCGTGCCGGTGATCCCGCCGGACCTGCGCCCGATGGTGCAGCTCGACGGTGGCCGGTTCGCGACCTCGGACCTGAACGACCTGTACCGCCGCGTGATCAACCGGAACAACCGGCTGAAGCGGCTGCTCGACCTGCAGGCGCCCGAGATCATCGTCAACAACGAGAAGCGGATGCTGCAGGAGGCCGTCGACGCGCTGTTCGACAACGGCCGCCGCGGCCGGCCGGTCACGGGCCCGGGCAACCGTCCCCTGAAGTCGCTGTCGGACATGCTGAAGGGCAAGCAGGGGCGGTTCCGCCAGAACCTGCTCGGCAAGCGCGTGGACTACTCGGGCCGTTCGGTGATCGTGGTCGGTCCTGAGCTCCGCCTACACCAGTGCGGCCTGCCAAAGCAGATGGCGCTCGAGCTGTTCAAGCCCTTCGTCATGAAGCGGCTCGTCGACCAGGCGCTCGCGCAGAACATCAAGAGCGCCAAGCGCATGGTGGAACGCGCGCGCCCGCAGGTCTGGGACGTGCTCGAGGAGGTCATCAAGGAGCATCCGGTGCTACTGAACCGGGCGCCGACGCTCCACCGTCTGGGGATCCAGGCGTTCGAGCCGGTCCTGGTCGAGGGCAAGGCGATCCAGATCCACCCACTCGTGTGCACGGCGTTCAACGCCGACTTCGACGGCGACCAGATGGCGGTCCACGTCCCGCTCTCCGCGGAGGCGCAGGCCGAGGCCCGCATCCTGATGCTGTCCACCAACAACATCCTGTCGCCGGCCCACGGTCGTCCGATCGCCGTACCGACCCAGGACATGGTGCTCGGGATCTACTACCTGACGATCGAGCCCGATCGTCCCGAGAACGACGAGGACATCCCCAGGTTCGGCTCGGTGAACGAGGCCATGATGGCCCTCGATCACCGGCTGGTCCGGCTGCATACCGTCATCAAGGTGCGTCTGCCGGGCAAGGCCCTGCCGCCGGAGATGCGGCCGGAGGCCGGCGACGAGGAGACCTCGAACGGGGACCGCGTCCCGGTCGTGGAGACCACGATCGGACGGCTGATCTTCAACCAGTGCTTCCCGGACTCGGAGGAGTTCGTCGACCGCCCGCTACTCAAGAGCGACGTGAGCCGTCTGGTCGACGCCTGCGTGCACCGCTACGACCGCGCGCAGGTGGAGCAGATCCTCGACAACCTGAAGAACGTCGGGTTCCACTACGCGACCCGCGCCGGCGTGACGCTCGGGGTCGAGGACGTGACCACGCCCTCGGACAAGGCCGTGATCTTGGACCGCCACGAGAAGGAGGCGTCGAAGATCGAGGCCCAGTACCGCAAGGGCATCATCACCGACGACGAGCGCCGCCAGGAGCTGATCACGATCTGGACCCAGGCGACCGACGAGGTCAAGGACGCGATGGAGGCCCAGTTCGGCAAGACCAACCCGATCTACATGATGGCCAACTCGGGGGCCCGGGGGAACATCATGCAGATCCGGCAGATCGCGGGCATGCGCGGCCTGGTGGCCAACCCGAAGGGCGAGATCATCCCGCGCCCGATCAAGTCGAACTTCCGCGAGGGCCTGTCGGTGCTCGAGTACTTCATCTCGACGCACGGCGCCCGCAAGGGCCTGGCCGACACCGCGCTCCGAACGGCCGACTCGGGCTACCTGACGCGTCGTCTCGTCGACGTCTCGCAGGAGCTGATCGTGCGCGAGGAGGACTGCGGCACCGATCGTTCGGTGCCGGTCCCCGTCACGTACGAGACGCCCACCGGTACACGCGTCGAGAACCAGCACCTCGACACCTCGTTGTACGGCCGGGTGCTCGCCGAGGACGTCAAGGTCGAGCGCAAGAAGATCGCCTCGCGGGGCGACTTCCTCGACGACGAGGGCGCGCAGCGCCTGGTCGAGGCCGGCGTCGACGCGGTCCGCGTCCGGTCGGCGACGACCTGCGAGGCCGAGTACGGCGTCTGCCGGCTCTGCTACGGATGGTCGCTCGCGACGGGGCGGCTCGTGGACATCGGCGAGTCGGTGGGGATCGTGGCCGCCCAGTCGATCGGCGAGCCGGGGACGCAGCTCACGATGCGGACCTTCCACACCGGCGGCGTCGCGGGTGAGGACATCACGCACGGTCTGCCTCGTGTCGTGGAACTGTTCGAGGCCCGCCGTCCCAAGGGCGAGGCGTGGATCACCGAGATCCCCGGCACCGTCCAGATCGAGGACGACGAGGAGAAGAAGGAGCGGCGGATCACCGTCACGTCGGAGGACGGCAGTGACTCCGTGCAGTACAAGGTCGGGTTCCGGGCCCGGCTGCTGGTCGGCGACGGCGACGCCGTCGAGGTCGGGCAGCAGCTCACCGAGGGCTCGGTGAACCCGCACGAGAAGCTGCGGATCGAGGGTGTGCAGGCCCTGCAGAACCACCTCGTCGAGGAGGTCCAGCAGGTCTACCGTTCACAGGGCGTGACGATCCACGACAAGCACATCGAGCTGATCGTGCGTCAGATGCTGCGCAAGGTGCAGATCATCGAGCCGGGCGACACGGACTTCCTGCCCGGCGACCTGATCGACCGGCGCCGGTTCGAGACCGCGAACCGCGAGACCGTCGAGAACGGCGGTCAGCCGGCGAGCGCTCGGCCGCAGCTGCTGGGGATCACGAAGGCGTCGCTCGCCACGGACTCGTGGCTGTCGGCGGCCTCGTTCCAGGAGACCACGCGGGTGCTCACCGAGGCGGCCATCGCCGGCCGCTCCGACGGGCTGCTCGGCCTGAAGGAGAACGTGATCATCGGCAAGCTGATCCCGGCCGGGACGGGCATGTCGCGGTATCGCAACGTGCAGGTCAAGATCAAGCCCGAGGCGATCCCGGAGTACTGGCTGGCTCGTCAGCGCGAGATCGCGGAGGCCGAGGCGGCCGGCGAGCCGGTCCTGGCGGGTATCACCCGCGAGGAAGCCGAGCGCGAGCTCTTCGGAGGAGGGTCCTTCTCCCCCGAGGAGTGATCCGCGCGATCGATCGGTCGAGGAGCGGGCTTTCGAACGGTCCCCGGGACGCCAGGCACGGACGTCCGTGCCTGGCGTCCCGTTCGTTGACACGCACGGGACGTGCCTAGTAGCCTCATCGGTTGCACCGGGCTCGGCGGGCGGGCCCGGTATCTGGTGCGCTTCCAGGGGGGTTTTCCGAGGGACGACCTACGCCCACTGAGTTCAACCCTGGAAGCCGGGCCCGCGGTCCGGCTTCAACGCTGTCGGACCCCGATCTCGGTGACAAGTCGAGAGTGTAGGCGAGAGGACCATGCCCACGATCCAGCAACTCGTGCGCCACGGCCGTTCGCGGCCGCGGGACAAGACGAAGGCTCCCGCCCTCAAGGGCTCCCCGCAGCGGCGGGGCGTCTGCACACGCGTCTACACCATGACCCCCAAGAAGCCGAACTCGGCCCTTCGCAAGGTCGCCCGAGTGCGTCTGACCTCCGGGATCGAGGTCACCGCCTACATCCCCGGCGTGGGTCACAACCTGCAGGAGCACTCGATCGTCCTGGTCCGGGCGGGCCGCGTCCGCGACCTCCCGGGTGTGCGCTACAAGGTCATCCGTGGGACGCTCGACACCTCGGGCGTCCGGGAGCGACGCAAGGCCCGTTCGCGCTACGGCTCGAAGAAGGGCGGCGACTGAGATGCCGCGCAAGGGCCCAGCCGTCCATCGCGAGACGGGACCGGATCCGGTCTACCAGAACGTCCTGGTCACACAGCTGATCAACAAGATCCTGCTGGACGGGAAGAAGACGCTCGCCGAGCGCACGGTCTACAAGGCGCTCGAGATGATCAGCGAGCGCACGGCCAACGACCCGGTGATCGCCCTGAGGAAGGCGGTCGAGAACGTCCGCCCGATGCTCGAGGTGCGGTCGCGTCGGGTCGGTGGCGCCAACTACCAGGTGCCGGTCGAGGTTCGACCCTCGCGCGGCACGACGCTCGCGATGCGCTGGATCGTGAACAACGCGCGGGCGCGCAAGGAGCACTCGATGGCCGAGCGCCTGGTGGGCGAGATCATGGACGCCTCCAACGGCCAGGGCGTGTCGGTGAAGCGCCGGGAGGACATGCACAAGATGGCCGAGGCGAACAAGGCGTTCGCGCACTACCGATGGTGATCGAGATCAACGACGTGGCCGGGCTCGCGACGGGCCCGGCGTTCCACGAAGGGGGTCGCTGAGCGATGGCGGCGCCCGCGGAGAAGATGAACGTGGCAGAGACCGCAGAGAAGATGCAGGGACGCGGAACGGGTCCGAGCAAGGACCTGGTGATCCGCGAGTACCCGCTGGCCAGGACCCGGAACATCGGGATCATGGCCCACATCGACGCGGGCAAGACGACCACGACCGAACGCATCCTGTACTACACCGGGAAGGCCTACAAGATCGGCGAGGTCCACGAGGGCACCGCGCTGATGGACTGGATGGTCCAGGAGCGCGAGCGAGGGATCACGATCACCTCGGCCGCGACGACCACCAACTGGAAGGGCCACTGGATCAACATCATCGACACCCCGGGCCACGTCGACTTCACGGTCGAGGTGGAGCGGTCCCTGCGCGTCCTCGACGGCGCGATCGCTGTGTTCGATGCCGTCGCCGGCGTCGAGCCTCAGACGGAAACCGTCTGGCGCCAGGCCGACCGCTACTCGGTCCCGCGGATCGGCTTCGTGAACAAGATGGACCGCACCGGCGCCGATTTCGGGCGCACGGTCGAGATGATGGTCGACCGCCTGCAGGCCAACCCGCTCGTCCTGCAGCTGCCGTGGGGCAGCGAGGGCGCCTTCCAGGGCGTGATCGACCTCGTCGAGATGAAGGCGCTGCACTGGGTCTCGGAGATGGGGGAGGAGTGGGAGACCGCGGAGATCCCCGCCGACCTGATGGACGCCGCGACGCAGGCGCACCACGACCTGTTCGAGAAGCTCGCCGATCACGACGAGTCGCTGATGGAGAAGTTCGTCCACGAGGACGAGCCCACCGTCGACGAGCTCCGCCGCGCGATCCGAGGCGCGACCCTGTCCGGCGAGGGCGTGCCGGTGCTCCTGGGTTCGGCGTTCAAGAACAAGGCGATCCAGCCGCTGCTGGACGCGATCGTCGCGTACCTGCCGGCGCCGAGCGACGTCCCGCCCGTCGAGGGCCACACGCCCAGGGGCGAGCACGCCGAGCGCAAGCCGGACGACTCGGAGCCGTTCTCGGGCCTGGTCTTCAAGATCATGTCCGATCCCTTCGTGGGCCGGCTCACGTACGTCCGCGTCTACTCGGGCATCCTGCGCGCTGGCTCGCACGTCGAGAACACGACGAAGGAGCGCAAGGAGCGAATCGGCCGCATCCTCCAGATGCACGCGAACCATCGCGAGGACATGCAGGCCGCGTTCACGGGCGACATCGTCGCGATCGTCGGGCTCAAGCACTCGAGCACCGGCGACACGCTCGCCGACCCCGCGAACCCGATCATCCTGGAATCGATCAGCTTCCCGACGCCGGTGATCTCGGTCGCCGTCGAGCCCAAGACCAAGGCCGACCAGGACAAGCTGGGCACCGGCCTTGCCAAGCTCGCCGACGAGGACCCGACGTTCGTCGTCAAGTACGACGACGAGACGGGGCAGACCGTGATCTCGGGGATGGGCGAGCTCCACCTGGACATCATCGTGGACCGCCTGCGCCGCGAGTTCAGCGTCGACGCCAACGTCGGTAAGCCGCAGGTGGCCTATCGCGAGTCGATCCGCAAGCCCGTCACCAAGGTCGAGGGACGCTTCATCCGTCAGAGCGGTGGGCACGGACAGTTCGGCCTCGTGTACCTGGACCTCGAGCCCACCGGTCAGGGGGGCGGGTACGAGTTCATCAATAAGATCGTCGGCGGCAAGATCCCGCGCGAGTACATCCCGGCGGTCGACCAGGGGATCCAGGAGGCGATGGAGAGCGGCGTGCTCGCCGGGTACCCGCTGGTGGACATCCGCGCCACGCTGGTGGACGGGTCCTTCCACGAGGTGGACTCCTCCGAGATGGCGTTCAAGATCGCCGGCTCGATCGGGCTCAAGGAGGCCGCGCGTCGCGCCGACCCCGTGCTGCTCGAGCCCGTGATGGAGTTCGAGGTGATCACGCCGGAGGAGTTCATGGGTGAGGTCATGGGTGACGTGACCGCGAGGCGCGGACGGATCGAGCGGATCGACGACCGGAGCGGCCAGAAGGCGATCCGGGTGCTGGTCCCGCTCGCCGAGCTGTTCGGTTACGCGACCGACCTGCGTTCGCGCACGCAGGGGCGCGCGTCGCACACACCGATGCAGCTGCAGAACTACCACGAGGTGCCGGCCAACATCTCCAAGGAGATCGTTGCCCGCGTCCGGGGCGAGTAGGACCTCGGACCACAGGACCCAAGCGCGGGACGGGGGAGACGAGGAGAAGAGGACATGGGGAAGAAGAAGTTCGAGCGCACGAAGCCGCACGTGAACATCGGGACGATGGGCCACATCGACCACGGCAAGACGACCTTGACCGCGGCGATCACCAAGCGCCAGGCCGAGAAGGGCCTCGCCGAGTTCACGCCGTTCGACGAGATCGACAAGGCTCCGGAGGAGCGCGAGCGCGGCATCACGATCGCGATCGCGCACGTGGAGTACGAGACGGACACGCGTCACTACGCGCACGTCGACATGCCGGGCCACGCCGACTACATCAAGAACATGATCACGGGCGCCGCCCAGGTCGACGGCGCGATCCTGGTCGTGTCCGCGGCCGACGGCCCGATGCCGCAGACCCGCGAGCACGTCCTGCTCGCCCGTCAGGTGGGCGTGCCGTACATCGTGGTCGCGCTGAACAAGGTCGACATGGTCGACGACGCCGAGCTGCTCGACCTGGTCGAGCTCGAGGTGCGCGAGCTCCTGTCGTCCTATGAGTACCCCGGCGACGACACGCCCGTGATCCAGGTGTCGGCGCTGAAGGCGCTCGAGGGTGACGAGGAGGCCATGGGCCAGATCGACGAGCTTCTCGCCGCCGTGGACTCCTACATCCCCGAGCCCGTGCGCGACGTCGACAAGCCCTTCCTGATGGCGATCGAGGACGTGTTCTCGATCACCGGCCGCGGCACCGTCGTGACCGGCCGCGTCGAGCAGGGCGTCCTCAAGAAGATGGAGGAGGTCGAGATCGTCGGGATCAAGGACACGCGCAAGACCACGGCGACCGACCTGGAGATGTTCCGCAAGCTCCTGGACGAGGTGCAGGCCGGCGACAACGTCGGGGTGCTCCTCCGCGGGGTCGACAAGGACGAGGTGGCACGCGGTCAGGTGCTCGCCAAGCCGGGTTCGGTCACGCCGCACACCGACTTCACGTCCCAGGTCTACGTGCTCTCCAAGGACGAGGGCGGCCGCCACACGCCGTTCTTCACCGGCTACCGCCCGCAGTTCTACTTCCGCACGACCGACGTGACCGGCTCGGCGAACCTGCCCGAGGGGGTCGAGATGGTCATGCCCGGCGACAACATCGAGATGACGGTCAGCCTCGGTGCGCCGATCGCCATGGAGGAGGGGCTCCGCTTCGCGATCCGCGAGGGCGGCCGGACCGTGGGCGCAGGACGCGTCACCAAGATCATCAAGTAGCGGGCCGAGACGGAAGAGGGGAAGCGACGCAGTGGCCGGACCCAGGATCCGCATCAAGCTCCGCGCCTACGACCACCGGATGCTGGACGTCGCGGCTCGCGAGATCGTCGAGCACGTGACCCGGACCGGGGCCAAGGTCGTGGGGCCCGTGCCGCTGCCGACCGAGCGGTCGATCTACACCGTGATCCGCTCGCCCCACAAGTACAAGGACAGCCGCGAGCACTTCCAGATGCTCACGCACAAGCGGCTCATCGACATCGTCGACGCCACGTCGAAGACGGTCCAGGAGCTCCAACGCCTGAACCTGTCGGCCGGCGTCGACATCGAGATCAAGTTGTAGGGACATGGCAGAGATCAAAGGCATCCTCGGAACGAAGCTGGGCATGACCCAGATCTTCGACGACACTCGCGCGATCCCGGTCACGGTCATCAAGGCCGGGCCGTGCTTCGTCGCGCAGGTCAAGACCGAGGAGAAGGACGGGTACTCGGCGGTCCAGCTCGCGTTCGGTGCGACGCGCCCGAACGGCCTGACCAAGCCCGAGCAGGGTCACTTCGACAAGCACGGGGGCCAGACCGGCCGGCACGTGGTCGAGATCCGCACGGACGACGCCGGGTCGTACGAGCCGGGCCAGGAGCTCCGGGCCGACGTGTTCGAGGCCGGCGAGCGCGCCGACGTCGTCGGCGTCTCCAAGGGCAAGGGCTTCGCGGGCGTGATGAAGCGCCACGGGTTCAGTGGGTTGTCGAGCAGCCACGGGACCGAGCGCAAGCACCGCTCGCCGGGCGCGATCGGCGCGTGCGCGACCCCGTCCCGCGTGTTCAAGGGGATGCGGATGGCGGGACAGATGGGCAACGAGCGCGTGACCGTGCTGAACCTCGAGGTCGTCCGCTCCGACCCCGAACGCAACCTGCTGCTCCTACGGGGCGCGATCCCGGGTCCCGAGGGCGGCCTGGTGATGGTCCGCTCGGCCGTGAAGGCCCCCGCCGCGAAGGGTGGCCGCTGATGCCCAAGGTCGACGTGGTCTCGGTCGCCGGCAAGAAGGTCGGCACCCGCGATCTGGCGCCCGAGGTGTTCGAGGCCAGGGTGAGCGTTCCGCTGATGCACCAGGTGGTGCTTGCCGGCTTCGCCTCGATCCGCCGCGGCACGCACTCGACCAAGACCCGCGGCGAGGTCTCGGGCGGTGGTCGGAAGCCCTGGCGCCAGAAGGGCACCGGCCGGGCCCGGCAGGGCTCGAACCGTTCCCCCCAGTGGACGGGCGGCGGCGTGGTGCACGGCCCCCGGCCGCGCGATCACGAGATGCGCGTCAACAAGAAGATGAAGCGGGGTGCCCTACGTTCGGCGCTCACGGACGCCCTGACGAGCGGGAAGCTCTCGGTCGTGCAGGATCTCGCGTTCGACGCGCCGAAGACCAAGACCGCGGCCGAGGTGCTCGATACGCTCGAGCTCGCGGGCAAGGTCCTGCTCGTCTTGCCCTCGCCGAGCGATTCCGGTGCGGTGGAGAAGTCCTTCCGCAACATCCGGGGCGTCCGGGTCGCCTATGCGCGGAGCCTGGGCGTCTACGAGGTGATCGCCGCGGACCACCTGGTGATCACCGAGAGCGCGCTCGACGTCGTCGAAGGCTCGCCGGCCGAGCCGAAGGCCGCCGCCGAGGCGCCGGCGGAGAACGGCCGGGCCGAGCCCACGACCGAGACCGACGCCGGGGGTGAGGCCGAGTGAAGACCCCGCGCGACGTGATCATCCGGCCCGTGGTCAGCGAGAAGTCCTACGCCGGCCTGGAGCAGAACACCTACACGTTCCTGGTCGACCCCAGGGCGAACAAGACCGAGATCAAGGAGGCCGTCCAGGTGATCTGGAACGTCCAGGTGATCTCGGTCCGGACGCTGAACCGCACCGGCAAGGTGAAGCGGCGGCGCTACACGCTCGGCAAGCGGGCGGACCAGAAGCGCGCGATCGTCAAGCTCGCCGAGGGCGACAGCATCGAGATCTTCGAGACGGGGAAGTAGCCGATGGCCGTTCGCAAGTACAAGCCGACGACGCCGGGACGACGCGGCGCCAGCGTGTCGTCCTTCGAGGAGATCACGCGCGCCAAGCCCGAGCGCTCGCTCGTCGCGAAGGGCCGCAACCGCGCGGGCCGCAACTCGCAGGGCCGGATCACCACGCGCCACCAGGGCGGTGGCAACAAGCGGCGCTATCGCGTGATCGACTTCCGGCGCGACAAGGACGGCGTGCCGGCGAAGGTGGCGCACATCGAGTACGACCCCAACCGCACCGCGCGGATCGCGCTGCTGCACTACGCCGACGGCGAGAAGCGCTACATCCTGTCGCCGAACGGCCTGCGGGTCGGCGACCGGCTCGTCTCGGGCGAGGGTGCCGACGTGCGGCCGGGGAACTCCCTGGCGCTGCGAAACATCCCGGTGGGGACGACCGTGCACGCCGTGGAGCTCAAGCCCGGTGGCGGCGCCCGCATGGCGCGCTCGGCCGGAACGAGCATCCAGGTGATGGCCAAGGAGGGCAAGATGGCCACGCTGCGTCTGCCCTCGGGCGAGACCCGCCTGGTCGAGGCGACCTGCAAGGCAACGATCGGCGAGGTCGGCAACGCCGAGCACGAGCTGATCCAGCTCGGCAAGGCGGGCCGCAACCGCTGGAAGCGCAAGCGTCCGTCCGTGCGAGGCGTGGCGATGAACCCGGTCGACCACCCGCTGGGCGGCGGCGAGGGCAAGAGTTCGGGTGGCCGTCACCCCACGAGCCCGTGGGGGCAGAAGGAAGGCCGCACGAGGAAGAAGAACAAGGCGTCGAACAGGTACATCGTTCGCCGTCGCGGGAAGGGGCGGGGCTAGTGCCGCGGAGCATCAAGAAGGGGCCGTTCGTCGACGAGCACCTCATGGTCAAGATCGTCGAGATGAACCGCAAGAGCGACAAGAGGGTCGTCCGGACCTGGTCGCGCCGTTCGACGATCGTCCCCGAGATGGTCGGTCACACGATCGCGGTCCACGACGGACGCAAGCACGTGCCCGTGTACATCTCGGAGTCGATGGTCGGGCACAAGCTCGGCGAGTTCGCGCCGACCCGCACGTTCCGTTCGCACGCGCGGGGTGAGCGTTCGACCACGGTGAGGTAGCGGGGACATGGAGGCGAAGGCGACGGTGAAGTACGTGCGGATCTCGCCGCCGAAGGCTCGGCGGGCGGTGGACCTCGTCCGTGGCCGGCAGGTCGAGGAGGCCCGCCGGATCCTGCGCTTCTCGCCGCTCGGCGCCGCCAAGACGATCGAGAAGGCGCTGAACTCGGCCGTCGCGAACGCCGAGCAGCAGCCGGGGGTGGTCGCGCAGAACCTGGTCGTGGAACGGGCGTGGGTCGACGAGGGTCCGACGCTGAAGCGCTGGCGCCCGCGCGCCTACGGTCGCGCGACAAAGATCCTCAAGCGCACGTCGCACATCACGCTCGTGGTCCGTTCGTTGGGAGAGGATGCGTAGTGGGTCATAAGGTCAACCCGTACGGGTTCCGTCTCGGGGTCATCTACCCGTGGAAGTCCAACTGGTTCGCCGGTCGGGACTACTCCGACCAGCTCCACGAGGACATCTGGATCCGTAAGCACATCCGCTCGCGCCTATCGCGCGCCGGCATCTCGAGCATCGACATCGAGCGCAAGGGCGACCAGATCTGGATCTACATCCGCACCGCGCGTCCGGGCATCGTGATCGGCCGCAAGGGCGCCGAGGTGGACAAGATCCGCAAGGACGTCGAGCGCGTGACGAAGAAGCGGGTCGACGTGAAGGTCGAGGACATGAACTCTGCCGCCTCCGAGACGCGCCCCGAGACCGACGCGACGCTGCTCGCGCAGGGCGTCGCCGAGCAGCTCGCCGGCCGCGTGTCGTTCCGCCGAGCGATGCGCCGGGCGGTGCAGACCGCGATGCGCTCGGGCGCGCTCGGCGTGCGGGTGCAGTGCGGCGGCCGCCTGGGCGGCGCCGAGATGTCCCGCCGCGAGTGGTACCGAGAGGGCCGGGTCCCGCTGCACACGCTCCGCGCGAAGATCGACTTCGGGACGGCCGAGGGCAAGACCACGTTCGGACAGATCGGTGTGAAGGTCTGGGTCTACCACGGCGACGAGATCCCGCAGGCCGAGCAGGAGACCGAGCGGCTCCGCGCACGCGCGCTCGCGCAGGTCTCCAGCGGCGGCGCCTCGACCGGCGCGCTCATCACCGACGAGCGCGAGGCCGCCGAGGTCGCCGAGGTCGAACCACCGGCCGAGGAACCGACCGCTCCAGCGGAAGGCGCAACGGCAGAAGCGGAGGGGGCAACCGGCGACTCGTCGACGCCGGAAGCCGTGGCGAGCACGAACGCCGCCGCCGACGAAGAGCCGGTGGGCCCTGCCGCTGAGGCCGATCCGAAGGAGCCGGCCTGATGCTCGCCCCGAAGAAGGTCAAGCACCGCAAGGTGCATCGAGGCCGTCGGCGCGGTCGCGCCAAGGGCGGGACCGACGTGCATTTCGGCGACTTCGGCCTGGTCGCGCTCGAGGCCGCGTGGATCACGAACCGCCAGATCGAGGCGGCCCGTGTCGCGATCACGCGTCACATCCGCCGCGGCGGGAAGGTGTGGATCAACATCTTCCCGGACAAGCCCGTGACGAAGAAGCCGGCGGAGACCCGGATGGGCTCGGGCAAGGGCAACCCGGAGGGCTGGGTCGCCGTCGTCAAGCCTGGGCGCGTGATGTTCGAGTTGTCCGGGGTCTCCGAGACGCTCGCGCGCGAGGCGATGTCGAGGGCCGCGCACAAGCTGCCGATCAAGAGCAAGTTCATCACCCGCGCCGGGATCGGGGGGATGGAGTGATGGCGACCATCCAGGAGCTCCGAGACCTCGGCGACGAGGAGCTGTTCGAGCGGCTCGAGTCCGACAAGGAGGAGCTGTTCAACCTGCGGTTCCAGCTCGCGACGGGGCAGCTCGACAACCCGATGCGGATCAAGGACGTCCGGCACGAGATCGCTCGGATCCTCACGATCGTGACCGAGCGCGCATCCGAGCCGCAGAACGAGGCCCCGGGAGCGGAGGCGGAGGCATCATGAGTGAACGACCCGAAGAAACCGTGACGGACGAGACCACGCCCGACGCCACGTCAGGCGAGGGCGCCGTCTCGGCGGCCCCGGGGCGGTCGGCACCGGACGGCTCTGCGGGGGACCGGACCCGGCGCAAGGTCCGGGTGGGCGTCGTCGTGTCGGACAAGATGGACAAGACCGTGCTCGTCCGGATCGACCGGCGCGTGCGACACCCGCTGTACAAGAAGACCGTCGCGCGCTCGACCAAGCTCGCCGCGCACGACGAGACCAACGGCGCGCACGTCGGCGACACGGTCCGGCTGATGGAGACGCGACGGACCTCCAAGAGCAAGCGCTGGCGGGTGGTCGAGATCGTGGAGAGGGCCAAGTAAGTGATCCAGCAGGAATCGCGCTGCAAGGTGGCGGACAACACCGGGGCCAAGGAGGTCCTCGTGATCCGCGTGCTCGGCGGGAGCGGCCGCCGGTACGCGCACGTGGGCGACGTGGTCGTCGGCTCGGTGAAGGACGCCCTGCCCGGCGGCGGGGTCAAGAAGGGCGAGGTCGTCAAGGCCGTCGTCGTTCGGACCGCCAAGGAGCGACGCCGCCCGGACGGCTCGTACATCCGGTTCGACGACAACGCGGTGGTGATCCTGACGGCCGACTCCAAGAACCCTCGCGGCACGCGGATCTTCGGACCGGTCGCGCGTGAGCTCCGCGAACGTCGCTTCATGAAGATCATCTCGCTCGCCCCGGAGGTGTTGTGACATGCCAGGCGTGAACATCCACAAGGACGACACCGTGAAGGTCATGACCGGCAAGAGCGCCGGCCACACCGGGCGCGTGATCCGCGTGCTCCCCCGCGACGGGCGGGTGATGGTCGAGGGTGCGGCGATGGCCAAGAAGCACCAGCGCACGTCGGGCAAGCGCTCGGCGAGCGGTTCTCAGCTCCAGCAGGGAGGGATCATCGACACCGAGCTGTACATCGACATCTCGAACGTGATGCTCGTGTGCAACTCGTGCGGCCAGCCGACCCGGGTCGGCCACCGCATCGAGGGCGACGGCTCGAAGTTCCGCGTGTGCCGCAAGTGCGGGGCCGACCAATGACCGATCAGCCGACGCCCCGCCTGAAGGAGCGCTTCAACCAGCAGATCCGGACCCGGCTGCAGCAGGAGCTGGGCTTCGCCAACCCCAACCAGGTGCCGCGCCTGGAGAAGGTCGTGGTGAACATGGGGGTTGGTGACGCCCTGAAGGATGGCCGTATGCTGGAGGCCGCGGTCGACGACCTCACGATCATCACCGGCCAGAAGCCGGTGATCACCAAGGCCCGGAAGTCCATCGCCGGGTTCAAGCTGCGTGAGGGCAGTCCGATCGGCGCCAAGGTCACCCTGCGGGGCGACCGGATGTGGGAGTTCATCGATCGGCTCGTCTCGATCGCGATCCCCAGGATCCGGGACTTCCGAGGGCTGAACCCGAACGCGTTCGACGGGCACGGCGACTACACGCTCGGGCTGACCGAGCAGCTGATCTTCCCGGAGATCGACTACGACAAGGTCCTGAAGATCCGGGGGATGGACATCACGGTCGTGACGACCGCGAGGAACGACGACGAAGGCAGGGCGCTGCTCGTCGCGCTCGGGTTCCCGTTCGAGGGGATCCCGATGGCGGCGGCGTCGATCTGAGCCGGTAGGCGCAGATCGCGGAGCATCGGGTCGATCTGAGCCGGTAGGCGCAGATCGCGGAGCATCGGGTAGGAGAGCGGAGATGGCGAAGAAGGCGTTGAGGAACAAGCAGGAGGCGCAGGCCAAGTTCAAGGTGCGCGAGTACACGCGCTGCCGGCGCTGCGGCCGCGCCCGAGCCGTCTACCGGCGGTTCCTGCTCTGCCGCATCTGCTTCCGCGAGCTCGCGCACGCGGGAGAGCTGCCGGGGGTGACGAAGGCCTCATGGTGAAGCTGGCGACCAACGTCAACGACCCGGTCGGCGACATGCTGACGAGGGTCCGCAACGCCAACCTCGCGTACAAGGACGACCTCGCGGTCCCCGAGTCGAAGATGAACAAGGCGCTCCTGCAGATCCTGACCACCGAGGGCTACGTGAGCGACTTCGCCGAGGAGGGCGAGGGGATCGAGCGCGTGTATCGCGTGACGCTGAAGTACGACGCCAAGCGCAAGCGAACGATCAGCGGGATCAAGCGCGTGAGCAAGCCCGGCCGTCGCGTCTACGCGGGGCGGGACGACCTGCCTCGGGTCCTCGGCGGGCTCGGGATCGCGATCATCTCGACCTCGCAGGGCGTGATGACGGACCGCGACGCGTCCCGCAAGGGGATCGGCGGCGAGGTCCTGGCGTTCGTCTGGTGAGCGGAGAGCAGAGGCATGAGTCGGATCGGTAGACAGCCCATCGAGATCCCGAGCGGCGTCGACGTCACCGTCGGCGAGGACGCCGTCGTGGTCGTGAAGGGTCCTCGCGGCGAGCTGACGCAGCGGGTGCACCCCGAGATGCGCCTCGTCCGCGAGGAAGGCGTGCTGCGGGTCGAGCGCCCGACCGACGAGGGGTTCCACCGCAGCCTCCACGGGCTCACGCGATCGTTGATCGCGAACATGGTCGAAGGCGTCACGAAGGGCTACGAGAAGCGGCTCGCGATCGTCGGCGTCGGTTACCGCGCGGCGATGAAGGGCGAGGCGCTCGAGGTCCAGGTGGGCTTCTCGCACCCGGTCACGGTGCCCGCGATCGAGGGGATCGAGTTCGAGACCCCGACGCCGACCCAGATCGTGGTGCGGGGCAACGACAAGCAGCTCGTGGGGGAGGTCGCGGCCAACATCCGGAAGATCCGCAAGCCCGAGCCCTACAAGGGCAAGGGGATCCGCTACGAGAACGAGTACGTCCGCAAGAAGGCCGGCAAGGCAGCGAAGGGTGCGACCGCCTGATGGACGCCAAGACGAGACGCCGAGCCCGGGTCCGCCGCCACGTCCGCGTGCGCAGGAAGATCGCCGGGACCGCGGAGCGGCCGCGTCTGGCCGTGTACCGCTCCAACCGGCACATCTACGCGCAGCTCGTGGACGACGATGCGGCGCGCACGCTGATCGCCGCCTCGGATCGGGACGTGCGGGTAGGCGGGGCTGAGAAGGCGGGCGGGGCTGAGAAGGAGGGCGGGGCTGGAAAGGTGGCCGGGGCTGGAAAGGCGGGCGGCGAGGGCAAGACGGCGCCGGCCAAGGCCGTCGGCGAGCTGCTGGCCGAGCGAGCGAAGGCGGCGGGGATCGACCGGGTCGTGTTCGACCGCGGCGGCAGGCTGTTCCACGGGCGCGTGGCTGCGCTCGCCGAGGGTGCGAGGGAGAAGGGACTGCAGATCTGATGCGGCGCTACGACTCACAGGGCGAGAAGAGCATCTACGAGGAGCGGGTGATCTCGATCAACCGCGTGGCCAAGGTCGTCAAGGGTGGCCGCCGGTTCTCGTTCGCCGCGCTCGTCGTGGTGGGCGACGGCGCCGGCCGCGTCGGTCTGGGCTACGGCAAGGCCAAGGAGGTGCCCGCGGCGATCGCCAAGGGCGTCGAGGAGGCCAAGCGCAAGATGTTCGAGGTGCCGATGATGGGCACGACGATCCCGCACCAGGTGATCGGTCGGGACGGCGCCGGCATCGTGCTCCTCAAGCCCGCGGCGCCGGGGACCGGCGTGATCGCCGGCGGCGCGGTGCGGGCGCTCGTCGAGTGCGCGGGGATCAAGGACATCCTGTCCAAGTCGCTCGGCTCCTCGAACGCGATCAACATCGTGAAGGCGGCGATGACCGGGCTACAGAGCCTGCGACTTCCCGAGGAGGTCGCCCGTCTGCGCGGGCGCGAGCTCCACGAGGTGGCGCCCAAGCCGATGCTCGACGCGGTCGCGTCGGCGCAGGCGCGCATGTCGGCGACGCGCGCGGCCAAGCTCGAGGAGGTCTACGGCGATCAGGCTCAGGCATCGCCCGATGCGGGTGGCCGACGATGACCAAGCTCATGGTCACCCAGGTCCGCAGCGTGATCCACCGCCCGAAGGACCAGAAGCAGACCGTGCGGCGCCTCGGGCTGCACCGGATCCGCGACAGTGTGATCAAGGACGACCGTCCCGAGATCCGAGGCATGATCGCGAAGGTGCAGCATCTCGTGCGCGTCGAAGAGGTCCAAGGAGACGGTGAGGAAGTGGGTGGCTCCGGGAGCCGGGATCGGGAAAGGACGTCGTCGTGAAGCTGCATCACCTCAAGCCTGCCGAGGGCGCGAAGAGGGACCGCACGCGCGTCGGCCGAGGCCGCGCCGGCACGCGGGGCAAGACCGCGGGCCGGGGCACCAAGGGCTGGGGCGCGCGCCACAACCCGAAGCCGGGGTTCGAGGGTGGCCAGATGCCGCTCCAGCGCCGCGTGCCCAAGCTGAAGGGCTTCACGAACCCGAACCGCGTCGAGTACGCCGTCGTGAACGTGGGTTCGCTCGGCGAGGTGTTCGAGGGCGAGGTCGACCCGAAGGCCCTGCTCGAGCACGGCCTCGTCCGCAAGGGTCGGCCGGTCAAGATCCTGGCGCGCGGCGAGATCGACAAGGCGCTCACCGTCCGCGCCCACGCGTTCAGCCAGGCGGCCAGGGCAAAGATCGAAGGAGCGGGCGGCAGGGCCGAGGTCCTGGGCGACCGGGGGTAGGATAGGGACCCGTGCTCCGCGCCTTCGTCAACGCGTTCAAGGTTCCGGACCTCCGGAACAAGATCTTCTTCACCCTGGCCATCATCGCCATCTACCGGCTGGGGTCGCACGTCCCGGTGCCTGTCGTCGACATCAACATCCTGACCGACGCCCTGAACGCCCAGGGCAGCACCGGATTCCTCTCGTTCATCGACCTGTTCTCGGGCGGCGCGTTGACACGCATGGCGATCTTCGGGCTCGGGATCATGCCGTACATCACGGCCTCGATCATCATGCAGCTGCTTACCGTCGTGATCCCCAAGCTCGAGTCCTGGCACAAGGAGGGCGAGTCCGGCACGAAGAAGATCAACCAGTGGACGCGCTACGTGACCGTCGTGCTCGCGCTGCTGCAGTCCACGGGGCTCGTGTTCCTGTTCCACTCGCGCTCGCAGCAGCTCGGCGGCGTCGACATCTTCCCGACCGGAACGTTCACCGCGGCGAACATCGCACTGATCGTCCTGGTCATGACGGCCGGCACCGCGATGATCATGTGGATGGGCGAGCTGATCACCCAGCGCGGGATCGGCAACGGGATGTCGATCCTGATCTTCTCGAGCGTGATCTCGCGATTGCCTCAGGAGGGACGGGCGATCCTGCTGCAGGCCGGCAACGCGAAGTTCGTCGTCGTCCTTTTCATCGGGCTCGCGATCATCGTCGGGGTCATCTTCATCGAGCAGGGACAGCGCCGGATCCCCGTCCAGTACGCCAAGCGCGTGGTCGGCCGGCGGATGACCACCGGGGGGAGCACGTACATCCCGCTCAAGGTCAACCAGGCCGGCGTGATCCCGATCATCTTCGCGAGCTCCGTCCTGTACTTCCCGACGCTGCTCGCCAGCGTCTACCACGCGGACTGGTTCACGAACTTCGTGAACAACTACGTCACGAACCAGCGGAGCTTCGTCTACATGATCTTCTACGGACTCCTCGTGATCTTCTTCGCCTACTTCTACACGGCCATCGCGTTCAACCCCGTCGACACGGCGGACAACCTTCGAAAGTACGGCGGGTTCGTCCCCGGGATCCGACCCGGACCACCCACGGCCGACTACCTGAGCTTCGTCATGACCCGGATCACGCTCCCGGGATCGATCTTCCTGGCCACGGTCGCGCTGCTGCCGACGATCGTGCTCGCGTTCTGGACGATCCAGCAGTTCCCGTTCGGGGGCACCTCGTTGCTGATCACGATCGGCGTCGCCCTGGAAACGATGAAGCAGCTCGAGTCGCAGCTGTTGATGCGGCACTACGAGGGCTTCCTGAAGTAGGCCGGCGTGCGGATCATCCTCCTGGGACCTCCGGGCGCAGGCAAGGGCACGCAGGCGAGAAGGCTGTCCGAGCGCTACGGGCTTCCGATCATCGCGACCGGCGACATCTTCCGCGACCACATCTCGCGCGAGACGCCGCTCGGGTTGCAGGCCAGGGAGTTCTACGAGCGTGGCGAGTACGTTCCCGACGATCTCACGACGAAGATGGTGCTCGAACGGCTCGACAAGCCCGACGTGCGCGAGGGCTTCATCCTCGACGGGTACCCGCGGACGGTCCCCCAGGCCCAGGCGCTCGAACGCGCGCTCGCCGAGAAGGGGCAGTCGATCTCGGCGGTGCTGAACTTCAAGATCTCAGACGCGGTCGCCGTCAAGCGCCTCATGGCGCGCCTGGTCTGTCCCAACTGCAAGCGCACCTACAACACGGAGTTCAAGCCGCCGCGGGTGCAGGGGATCTGCGACGTGTGCGGCCACGAGCTCGTCAACCGCGCGGACGACGACGAGGCGACGGTGCAGAGGCGACTCGAGGTCTACCAGCGCGAGACCAAGCCGCTCGTCCTGTATTTCTGGGAGCGCGGGCTGCTGCGAGACATCGACGCCGAGGCGCCCGAGGAGGTCGTCGCGGACCGCACGATCGAGGCGATCGCCGACCTGCTGGATACCTACGAGTGATGCCGTGATCGTCTACAAATCGCCCCAGGAGGTCGACAAGATGCGCCGTGCCGGCCGCATCGTCGCCGGCACGATCGAACGCGTCCTCGCGGCCGTGCGCCCCAACGTCGCGACCGCGGAGCTCGATCGGGTCGCCGAGACGTACATCCGCGAGCAGGGGGCGACACCGTCGTTCAAGGGGTACGGTGCAGGACCCGGACGCGTCCCGTTCCCCGCGTCGATCTGCACCTCGATCAACCAGGAGATCGTCCACGGGATCCCGTCGGCCGAGCGCACGGTGGCCGAGGGCGACCTGCTGAAGCTCGACTTCGGCGCGATCTGGGAGGGGTTCCACGGCGACTCGGCGGTGACCGTCATCGTGGGCGAGCCGGCGTCGGCCGAGGCCGACAAGCTCGTCCGGGTGACCGAGGAGGCACTCGAGGCCGGGATCGTCCAGATCCGCCCGGGCGGCCGGCTCTCGGACATCGGCGCGGCAGTCGAGCAGGTTGCGCGTGGGGCCGGGTTCGAGGTGGTCCGCGAGTACGTCGGTCACGGGATCGGACGCAACCTGCACGAGGACCCCCAGATCCCGAACTACGGCAAGCCCGGACGCGGGCCCGTGCTCAAGCCGGGCCTGGTCGTGGCCGTCGAGCCGATGGTCAACGCCGGGGGATGGGAGACCAGCCTGCTCCCCGACGGCTGGACCGTGGTGACCGAGGACGGGTCGCTCTCGGCGCACTTCGAGCACACGATCGCCGTGACGGAGGACGGCCACGAGGTGCTGACGGCCCGCGGCTGAACGCCGTTCAAACCCGCAGGTCAGCGGCTGTTCCCGCAGGTCGTGGACGGGATTCGTGCCTGGCTCGTATACTGACTGCCCGCTTCCATCCGGAGGCGGTTCCGTCTCGCCCGTGGGCGGGTCGGACGTGCCCGGAAACGAGGATCACCCGGAGCTTGCCGAAGAAGGACGCGATCGAGGTCGAAGGGACGGTGACCGAGCCGCTCCCCAACGCCATGTTCCGGGTGGAGCTCGAGAACGGACACAACGTGTTGGCCCACATCTCGGGGAAGATGCGGATGCACTACATCCGGATCCTCCCGGGGGACCGGGTGCTGGTGGAGCTGTCGCCGTACGACCTGACGCGCGGCAGGATCGTGTACAGATACAAGTGAGGGGCGTTCGATGAAGGTCCATCCGTCGGTGAAGAAGATCTGCGATCGCTGCAAGGTCATCCGCCGGCGCGGCGTGATCCGCGTGATCTGTTCGAACCCCCGGCACAAGCAGCGGCAGGGATAGAGGAGGGTTAGCGTGGCTCGGATCGCCGGCGTCGACCTCCCGCGCGACAAGCGGGTGGACATCGCGCTCCGCTACATCTACGGCATCGGATCCACCCGGGCGTACCAGATCGTCCAGGGCTCGGGAGTCGAGGGCGGCACGAAGGTGCGCGACCTCTCTGAGGACGAGGTCAGCAAGATCCGCGAGTTCATCGACCGGACGTACAAGGTCGAGGGTGACCTGCGCCGCGAGGTCGCCCAGGACATCAAGCGCAAGATCGAGATCGGTTCGTACCAGGGGGTTCGGCACCGCAGGAGCCTCCCCGTGCGCGGGCAGCGCACGCACACCAACGCGCGGACCCGCAAGGGCCCCCGCAAGACCGTGGCCGGCAAGAAGAAGGCGACGAAGAAGTAGAGGGGTTCGGGGGCTGGGGAAGCGAGCGCGAAGGCGCGAGCGGTAGCCCCCGAGGAAAAGGGAGCCGGGATGGCCAAGCCGAAAGCCAAGAAGACCAAGCGTCGCGAGAAGAAGAACGTCGTCCACGGACAGGCGCACATCAAGTCGACGTTCAACAACACGATCGTCACGATCACCGACCTGCAGGGCAACACGATCTCGTGGGCCTCGGCCGGCAACGTGGGGTTCAAGGGCTCCCGCAAGTCCACCCCGTTCGCCGCCCAGCTCGCGGCGGAGTCCGCCGCCCGCAAGGCGCAGGAGCATGGGCTGCAGAAGGTCGATGTGTTCGTGAAGGGCCCCGGCTCGGGTCGCGAGACCGCGATCCGCTCGCTGGCGGCCACCGGCCTGGAGGTCGCGGGGATCCAGGACGTCACGCCGGTGCCCCACAACGGGGTCCGGCCCAAGAAGCGCCGGCGCGTCTAGCACGCACGGCAGGCCCGCACGTCGAAGCGGGCGTCATACGCGGCGGGGAGGAATGGATGATCCCCCGTCGGAGGAGGAGCAGAAGTGTTCATCGTCGCGAGACCGCAGATCCAGGAGGAGTCCCTCTCGCCGACCCGCTCGAAGTTCGTCATCGAGCCGCTCGAGCCGGGGTTCGGCTACACCGTGGGGAACTCGCTCCGTCGCACCCTGCTGTCCTCGATCCCGGGCGCAGCGATCAGCTCGATCCGGATCGAGGGCGTGCTGCACGAGTTCTCGACGATCCCCAAGGTCACCGAGGACGTCACCGACATCATCATGAACCTGAAGGAGCTCGTGGTCCGCAGTGAGTCCGACGAGCCCGTCACCGTCTACCTCAAGGCCAAGGGGCCGGGTTCGGTCACGGCCGGCGACATCGCGCCGCCCGCCGGCGTGGAGATCCTGAACCCGGACCTGCACGTGGCCACGCTCGGCAAGGGCGGGTCGCTCGAGATGGAGATGAACGTCGAGCGCGGGGTCGGCTACCGGATGGCCGACAAGAACAAGAACCCCCGCGACCCGATCGGCGTGATCCCGGTGGACTCGATCTTCTCCCCGGTGCGCCGCGTCTCGTACGCGGTCGAGAACACCCGCGTCGAGCAGATGACCGACCGCGACCGGCTGATCCTGGACGTGGAGACCGACGGCTCGATCACGCCGCGCGAGGCCCTCGCGTCGGCGGGCGGGACGCTGCTCGAGCTCGTCCAGCTCTTCGGCGACCTGGCCGACGCGCAGTCGATGCAGGTCGGACCCGCGGAGGACGACTCGGTGCCTTCGGACTACGCGATCACGGTGGAGGAGCTCAACCTGTCGGTGCGCTCGTACAACTGCCTCAAGCGCGAGGGCATCAACACGGTCGGCGACCTGGTCGAGAAGTCCGAGGCCGAGCTGATGGACATCCGCAACTTCGGCCAGAAGTCGATCGACGAGGTCAAGGCCAAGCTCGAGGAGCTCGGCCTGGGGCTGCGGGAGGAGTAGGGATGCCCAAGCCCAAGAAGGGCCCCCGCCTGGGCTCCGGCCCCGCCCACCAGCGTCTGATGCTGAACGGCATCGCCGCCCAGCTGTTCGTCCACGAGCACATCAACACGACCGAGGCCAAGGCCAAGGCCGTGCGCCCGGTGGCCGAGAAGCTGATCACGTTCGCCAAGAAGGGCGACGTGGCGGCGCGCCGCGAGGTGCTCAAGCAGATCCCGGACCGCGACATCGTCCACAAGCTGTTCAGCGAGATCGGCCCGCGCTTCGCCGAACGCAACGGCGGCTACACGCGGATCCTGAAGCTGGGGCAGCGGCAGGGCGACGGGGCGCCGATGGCCCGGATCGAGCTCGTGGGGTCCGAGTAGGGGTCACGCGTTCGTTTGGCGCGCTGAGGTCGGGGGCTCCCCTCGGGCTGCGCGTCTCGCTGTGCTCGGATGGCTCTGTGGGTGCTTCCGGCTCGCGCGACGACGCCCGAGGCGACCCCCTCCCCGCGCGCCGTTACGGCCGTGACCCATACTCCGTGCGTGATCGTTCGACTCGGGCTCGCGTACGACGGGACCTCGTTCCGGGGGTGGGCGCGGAACCCGGGCAGCGGACCGTCGAGGGCGTCCTGTCGGACGCGCTCGCGCGCGTCCTGGGTGGTGCGCCGAAGCTCTCGGTCGCCGGGCGGACGGACGCCGGGGTGCACGCTCGGGGGCAGGTGGCGTCGTTCGCGGCGGACGACGACGTCGATCTCGAGCGGGTGCAGCGGTCGATGAACGGGATGCTCGCGCCCGAGGTCGTGGCGTGGGACGTGCGCCGGGCGCCCGAGGGGTTCAACGCCCGGTTCTCGGCCACCGCTCGCGAGTACCGATATCGGATCGACACGGAGCCGTGGCCGGATCCGTTCGAGGCTCGGTTCGTCTGGCATCGGCCGGGTGCGCTCGCGTTGGCGCCGATGCGTGAGGCCGCGCGGACGCTGCTCGGGGAGCACGACTTCGCCTCGTTCTGCCGACGGCCGCAATCGGGCGGCACGGTTCGGCGACTGGATCGGCTCTCGATCGCACGGGTCGGGGATCGAGTCGAGATCTCGGCGCGGGCGAACGCCTTCCTGCACCAGATGGTTCGCGCTCTCGTCGGGACCCTCGTCGCGGTGGGAGACGGCCGCCTCGACCCCGGCGACGTCCGCGAGATCCTCGGAGCGCGCGACCGAGCTCGAACCCCACCGATGGCGCCGGCGCACGGGCTCACGCTCGAACGCGTGATCTACGGGCGGCGAGGGCCCGGCAGCTGATTTGACCCGCGACCGCTCGCCCGCGGACCATCTGGTCATGGAGGTGCTCCTGCCCCGAACGCTCGAGGAGGCGCTCGAGCTCGCCGCGTCGAACTTCGAGGCCGTGCCGATCGCGGGTGGGACCGACGTGATGGTCGAGCTCAACATGGACCACAGCCGCCCCGAGACGCTGATGGACGTCTCGCGCCTGACGGAGCTCGGCGAGTGGCGGCGCGAGGATGGCCACCTGTTCCTCGGCGCCGGCGTGACCTACACGCGGATCATGCGCGAGCTTCCGGGGCACACCGCGCTCGTGCAGGCGTCGCGCTCGGTGGGGTCGCCGCAGATCCGCAACCGGGGGACGGTCGGCGGCAACCTCGGGACCGGCTCGCCCGCCGGCGACGCGTTGCCCGTGCTCGCCGCGTGGGACGCCGAGGTCGTCCTGGGGCGGGCGGGTGGCACGACGCGTTCGGTGCCGTGGCGGGAGTTCCTCACGGGCGTGAAGCAGACGGCTCGCGAGCCCGGCGAGCTGATCCTCGGTGCACGGTGGGAAGTGCCCACCGGCCCCGGCTCGTTCTCGAAGATCGGGACTCGGAACGCGATGGTGATCGCGGTCGCGAACCTTTGCCTGCAGCTGGACGAGCCCACGCGCTCGGTGCGGGTCGCGCTCGGTTCCGTCGCGCCGACCGTCGTGCGGGCCGAGGCCGCGGAGACCTTTGCGGCGCAAGAGTTCGAGGACGCCGGCCTGTGGGACGATCCGAGGGTGCCGGTGGGGTCCGACGTGGTCGAGCGCTTCGGCGAGCTCGTCGCGGAAGCGGCGAAGCCCATCGACGACGTCCGCGGGACGAGCGCGTACCGGCGGCACGCCGTCGAGGTGTTGGCACGCAGGGCGCTCGGGTGGGCGCTCGCGGATCGGGCGGCAGGCTGATGCTCGTCCGGACGAACGTGAACGGCGAGTGGCGGGAGACCGACGTCTGGCCGGGCTCGAGCCTGCTCTACCTGCTGCGCGAGCACCTCGGGCTCCCGGGGTCGAAGAACGCCTGCGAGCAGGGAGAGTGCGGGTCGTGCTCGGTGTGGCTCGACGGCGAGCTCGTGTGCGCGTGCCTCGTCCTGGCCGCGCAGGCGCACGAGCGCGAGGTGCGCACGGTCGAGGGGCTCGCGGCCGGCGAGGCGATGCATCCCGTGCAGGAGGCGTTCGTCGAGACCGGGGCGGTCCAGTGTGGGTTCTGCACGCCGGGGTTCATCGTTGCGGTCGCCGACCTGCTCGAGCAGATCCCCGAACCACCGGAGGCCGTGGTCCGCGAGGCCCTGTCGGGCAACCTGTGCCGATGCACGGGGTACGAGAAGATCCTCGAGGCCGTCCGGCTCGCCTCGGACCGGATGCGGATACGGGAGGACGAGCTGTGAGCCGTCGGGTCGGCGAGCGGACGCGCGAGGGCGTGGGGGTCTCGGTTCCGCGGATCGACGGCGTGCCGAAGGTCAAGGGGCAGTTCGCGTACGGCAGCGACCTGTGGGCCGACGAGATGCTGTGGGGCCACACGCTCCGCAGCCCGCACCCGCACGCGCGGATCCGCTCGATCGAGATCGGGGAGGCGGTCGCGAGCCCCGGTGTCTACGCGGTGCTGCTCGCGGACGACGTGCCGGGCTCGCGCTTCTACGGGCTCGAGTTCGCGGACCAGCCGGTGCTCGCGTGGGAGACGGTCCGGTACGTCGGCGAACCGGTGGCGCTCGTCGCGGCCGAGCATCCCGAGCTGGCCCGGCGAGCCGCCGAGAGGATCGTCGTGGACTACGAGCCGCTGCCGGCGGTGGTCGACATGCAGCGGGCGCTTGAACCCGACGCGCCGCAGGTGCACTCGTTCGGCAACGTCCTGCACGAGGTGCGCGTCGAGCACGGCGACCCGGACGCCGAGGCCGAGGTCTGGGTCGAGGGCTACTACGAGACCGGGATGCAGGACCAGGCGCCGCTCGGGCCCGAGGCCGGGATGGCGGTGCCCGCCGACGACGGCGGGATCGACCTGTTCGTCGCGACGCAGTGGCTGCACATCGACCGGAAGCAGCTCGCGCCCTGCCTGAACCTGCCCGAGGACAAGGTTCGGCTGTTCCTGGCGGGGACCGGTGGGGCGTTCGGCGCGCGCGAGGACGTGAGCATGCAGATCCACGCGTGCATGCTCGCGCTCCACACCGGCCGGCCGGTCAAGATGGCGTACGGCCGAGCGGAATCGTTCGTCGGCCACGTGCACCGGCACCCTTCCCGCATCTGGATGCGTACGGGCGCGACACGCGGCGGCGACCTGGTGAGCGTCCGCGCGAGGGTGCTGATCGACGGGGGGGCGTACACGTCGTCGTCGATCGCGGTGATCTCCAACGCCGCCACGTTCGCGCCCGGCCCCTACGAGGTCCCGAACGCGCTCGTCGAGGGCACCTGCGTCTTCACGAACAACCCGCCGTGCGGCGCGATGCGGGGGTTCGGCGCGGTGCAGGTGTGTTTCGCGCACGAGGGGCAGATGGACAGGCTCGCCGCGGCGCTCTCGATGGACCCGGTCGAGCTCCGGCTCCGGAACGCCGCCGCGACCGGCACGGTCCTCCCGACGGGTCAGGTGATCCGGGGCGCGGCCCCGGTGCGCGAGGTGATCGAGCGCTGCGCGGCGATCGCGATGCCGCCCGAGGCGCCCGCCGGCGCGCGCGACCCGGTCGAGCTCCCGGGCGGCGTGGCCGGCAACGTCGGGCGCGGCGAAGGCGTCCGGCGCGGGGTGGGGTTCGCGGTCGGGTACAAGAACCACGCCTACAGCGGCGGTTTCGACGACTCCTCGGAGGCGCGCGTCGCGCTCTCGGCGGGACCCGAGGGACCGGTGGCCGAGATCCATTGCGCCGCAGCGGAGGTGGGACAGGGGGTCCACACGATCCTCGCGCAGATCGCGCGGACGGTGCTCGGGATCGAGCGTGTGATCCTGCACACGTCGGACACGCTGGTCGGCTCCGCCGGGTCGACCTCGGCTTCGCGGCAGACCGTGGTCTCGGGCGGCGCGGTCAAGGCGGCGTGCGAGGCGGTGCTCGAGGACCTGTTCGAACGCGCGCGGCGCGACGCGAGGCTGATCGCGTCCGATCTCGGCGTCGAGGACGGCTTCGTGACCGCGGACGGCGAGCGGGTGGCGCCCGTGGAGGAGCTGCTCGCCCAACCGATCGAGTGCACGCGGGTGTGGCGGCACGCCCAGACCCATCCGCTCGACGAACGCGGGCAGGGCGACGTGCACGTCGGGTTCCTGTTCGGCGCACAGCGGGCCGTGGTCGACGTGGACGAGGAGCTCGGCCTGGTGCGGGTTGTGCAGCTCGCGACGGCGCAGGACGTCGGGTTCGCGATCAACCCCCAGAGCGTGATCGGCCAGATCGAGGGCGGCTCGGCGCAGGGGCTCGGCCTCGCGCTGATGGAGGAGATCCAGCTGAAGGACGGCGAGATCGCGAACGCCTCGTTCACCGACTACCTGTTGCCGACGACCCTGGACATGCCGAAGGTCGAGGTCGAGCTCGTCGAGGAGCCCGAGCCCGGGACGCCGTTCGGCGCGAAGGGCGTCGGCGAGCCCTCCAACGTCGTGGCGCCGGCCGCGATCGTCTCGGCGCTGCGCGCCGCCCTCGGGCGGGAGCTCCACCGCATCCCCGTCCGGCCCGACGATCTCGTCGGCCTGCGCGAACCCGTCGGGATCCCAACCTGGCCCCCGTTCCCCGAACGGCCCTCGCGCGAGCCCTCGCCCGCCGTCGGCGGGCATCCCTCGGACGGGCGAGCCGTGACCGCGGGATGGCCGCGTCGCCTCCGGCACCTCGCGGTCGGGGGCGCGTTCCTCCTCCTGCTCGCGAGCTGCACGTCGGGGGGCGACGAGACCGGCTCGACGACGGGCGGGACCGGCGAGGCGGAAGCGACCACCGGATCGGCGGCGCCGGAGCCGATGCGGCTCGAGGTCCTCGTCGACAACGTCGAGTACGGCGGGGACAAGGGGACCGACGCCGTGATCGAGGCGATCGATGCCGACATCGTCGGCGTCCTCGAGTCCTACAACCGCCTCCCCGAGATCGCGGCCAACACCGGCTACCCCTACTACGACGTGAGCCTGCAGCTCCTGTCGAGGTACCCGATCCACGAGCCCTCGGGCGCGGAGGGCCGGTACGCGCTGATCGAGGTCCGGCCGGGCGAGGTCGTCGCGTTCTTCAACATCCACCTGGACTACGTGAAGTACGGGCCGAAGCTCCTTGGCCACGGCCAGCCGGTCGAGGACGTGCTCGCGTCCGAGGACGAGGTGCGGACCTCGGCGCTCGACGAACCGCTCCGGCTCATGCGAGATCTGATCCGGCAGGGGTACCCCGTGGTCTTCACGGGCGACCACAACGAGCCCTCGAGCCTGGACTGGACCCAGGCCACGGCCGCCGCGCGACCGGACGTCGAGGAGGCGGTTCCCTGGCCGGTGAGCGAGGCGATCCTCGGGCTCGGCTTCCACGACACGTTCCGGGAGGCGCACCCCGACCCCGTCGCGGATCCCGGGATCACGCACGAGATCGCCGGCGACCGGATCGACTACGTGTACGCGGCGGGTCCGGTCGCGACGCTCGACAGCCGGCTCGTCGGCGAGGAGGGCGGGCCCGACGTCGAGATCGGGTTCACGCCGTGGACGTCGGACCACCGCGCGGTCCTGTCGACGTTGGACGTCACGCCGGTCCCGATGCCGGTCATGGTCTCGGTGAGCGAGGCGCTCCTGACCCACGGGGATCCGCTCACGGTCGCGTACCGGTCGTCTGCGTCCGACGGCAGCGTGGCGATCGTGCCGTCGGGGTCCGACCCGGGTTCGGCGGTGCTCACCGAGGACGCGCCGGGGACCTCGGGCAGCTTCGAGGTCGACACGGCGGAGCTCGAACCGGGGGGCTATGACGCCGTCCTCTCCGGAGGCGACGGGGCCGAGCTCGCGCGCGTCGCGTTCTGGATCCGCGACCCGGACGCCGAGATCGAGGTCTCGACCGCTCGCCCGAGCTACGGGGTCGGGGAGCCGATCGTCGTGAGCTGGACCGACGGCCCGGCCAACCGCTGGGACTGGATCGGCGTCTATGAGGCGGCGAGGTCCGACCCCAGGGTCGACTCCTACCTGATCTGGAACTACGTGGGCCAGCACGCCGCCGGGGCGGTGCCTCCCTCGGTCGAGGGCTCGATGACCCTGGACGAGACCGTCATGGGCAACCCCTGGCCGCTGCCCCCGGGCCGGTACGTCGCGCACTACCTCGTGACCGACCGGTACCGTTCGATCGGCAGCGCGGCCTTCGAGGTCACCCGTTAGGCCCGACGCGGCGGCGACGCGCGGGATAATCGTCAGGACCACGCCCTCAGGCGCGGCGGGATGATCGGGGGGGATCGCGATGGAACAGGGCACGCGCGCCCACTTGGTCGAGCGGTACAAGGAAGGGACTCGTGTCTTTGCGGAGGCGCTCGAAGGGATCACGGACGGTGAGCTCGACGCGCGTCCCGGGCCGGAGGAGTGGACGGCCCGGGAGGTGGTCCATCACATGGCCGACAGCGAGATGACGTCGGCGATCCGGCTGCGTCGGCTCATCGCGGAGGATGCGCCGACGATCCAGGGCTACGACCAAGAGGAGTACGCGCAACGCCTGTTCTACGCCGAGCGCCCGATCGAGGCGTCGATGGAGGCGGTCGCCGGTGCTCGGCGGACGACGGCCGAGATCCTCGACCGGCTCGACGAGGAGCAGTGGGCGCGGGGTGGGACGCACACGGAGAGCGGCCCCTACGGCGTGGAGGCGTGGCTCGAGATCTACGCGGACCACGCCCACGACCACGCGGATCAGATCCGCTTGGCTCGGGAGTCCGCCTGACATCGGCTGATGGCACGCGGTTCAGAGGATCAGCTGCCAAGCCCGACCGATCTTTGACGGTGATGCGAAACCGCAGGTAGCATGGGCCGTCGGCCGCTCCGGCCGGCATCTTTCATGTGATGAAGACCTACTCGCCCAAGCCGCGTGACATCGAGCGCCGCTGGTACGTCCTGGACGCCAGCGGGGCCATCCTCGGCCGTCTGGCGACGCAGGCCGCGACGATCCTGCGCGGCAAGCACAAACCGATCTTCGCCCCCCACGCCGACACCGGCGACCACGTGATCGTGATCAACGCCAAGGACGTCACGCTTTCCGGCGGCAAGGAGAACAAGAAGATCGCCTACCACCACTCCGGGTACCCGGGCGGCCTGACCGAGACCGTCTACTCCCGGCTGCTCGCCCGCAAGCCCGCCTTCGCGGTCGAGAAGGCGATCAAGGGCATGCTCCCGCACAACCGGCTGGGCCGGCAGATGGCGAGCAAACTCCGCGTGTACGCCGGCGCCGATCACCGCCACGAGGCGCAGAAGCCGCAGGCGCTCGCGCTCGGCGAGTTCCCCACGTGGAGTGGGCTTCCCGAAGACAGCGCCCCGGCCGAGGCCGCCCCGATGACCCGCCCCGAGCCAAAGGGCCCCGCCGCGCCCACCACGGCCAAGCGTGCGACCGCGACGTCCCCGGCGAAGAAGACCACGGCCAAGGGGTCCGCCGCCAGGACCACCGCCAAGCGCGCCACCGCCAAGACCACGACCGCCAAGCGCACGACCGCGAAGTCCACGGCGGCCAAGACGACGACCGCCCAAGAGTCCACAGCGAAGAAGACGACCGCGAAGCGCGCGACGAAGAAGGAGACGTAGCGTGGTGCAGACCGCGACGGGACGACGCAAGGAGGCCATCGCCCGGGTCCGCCTGGTGCCCGGCACCGGCGGGTTCCAGCTCAACGGCCGCACGCTCGACGAGTACTTCACGACGCGCGCCCACCGCATGGTCGTCGCCGCGCCGCTCCGCCTGGTCGAACGCGACAAGGACCTCGACGTGATCGCGCGGATCGAGGGTGGCGGCGTCTCGGGACAGGCGGGCGCGCTCCGCCTCGGCATCGCCCGCGCCCTGATCGAGCTCGACCCCGAGCTCCGGGCCGTGCTGAAGAAGGAGGGCTACCTCTCGCGGGACGCTCGCGAGAAGGAGCGTCGCAAGTACGGACTCAAGAAGGCCCGCAAGGCCCCGCAGTATTCCAAGCGCTGATCCTGCCGGCTCGCGGCCGGCCTCGCGGGGTTCAGCCGGACGTCTCGTCGCTCACGTCTTCGAGCACCAGCCTCGCCTGTGCCTCGAACTCGGAGGGAACGAACACGTAGGCGACGCCCATCCCGTACGGGTCGGAGCCGCCGCCCTTGAGCAACACAGGGATCCCCTCCCCTTCGAGGCGGGCCTTGACGATCTCGCCCTCCATGATCGAGGGGACCGAGAACACCTTCACGAGGTCCGGCATGCCCGCATTGTCGCAGGCCGGCACGTCGCAGAGCCTAGACATTGACGTTCATCGATATCTCGTCTAAGCTCGCCATCGATGAACGTCGATCTCCGTTGGAGGACATCCGATGCGTGAGCTGGAGCTGCTCGAACGGGCGCCGGCCGCGTGCTGCTCCTCGCTGGGGGCGACCGCGATGTCGGACCGGGACGCCGAGGCGACCGCCGCCGTCTTCAAGGCGCTGTCGGACCCGGCACGCGTGCGGATCGTGAACCTGTTGGCCAACGCCGAGGAGCCGGTCTGCGTGTGCGACCTGACCCCAGAGCTTGGCCTGTCGCAGCCCACCGTGAGCTTCCACCTGAAGAAGCTCGTGCAGGCCGGTCTGCTGGAACGCGAGCAGCGCGGCGTGTGGGCGTTCTACACGGTGAACCGCGAGGTGCTCCCGCGCCTCGGGAGGATCTTCGAGCTTGAAGGAGCGATCGCATGAGCGAGGTCAGGGAGCAGGTCCGCGAGCACTACCGCGAGGTCGCGATCGACGTGCGGGACGGCGGCGACGGGTGTTGCGATTCGGGATGCTGCGGCTCGAAGGACCAGGTCTGGGGCGCCGAGCTGTACGAGGCGGTCGAGCGGGCCGAGCTTCCCGACGCCGCCGTGCTGGCGAGCCTCGGGTGCGGGAACCCCATCGCCGTCGCCGAGCTGCGCGAGGGCGAGACCGTGCTCGACCTGGGTTCGGGCGGCGGGATCGACGTGCTGCTTTCGGCACGAAGGGTCGGATCGACCGGGCGTGCGTACGGTCTCGACATGACCGACGAGATGCTCGATCTCGCCCGGCGCAACGCCGCCGACGCGGGCGCCGAGAACGTCGAGTTCCTCAAGGGCTACATCGAGGATGTCCCGCTGCCGGATGCGAGCGTCGACGTGATCATCTCGAACTGCGTGATCAACCTGTCCGCCGACAAGCGCGCGGTGTTCGAGGAGATGCGGCGCGTGCTCAGGCCGGGCGGCCGGATCGGGATCAGCGACGTCGTGGCGTCCGATGAGCTCTCGCCTTCGGCGCGGGCCGAGCGAGGGAGCCTCGTCGGATGCATCGCCGGCGCGCTGTCGTTCGACGAGTACCGCTCGGGTCTGGAGGATGCGGGGTTCGGCGAGATCGAGATCGAGCCCACCCACGACGTCGCGGACGGCATGCACGCGGCGATCGTCCGGGCGCGCCGAACCCTGACCGGATGACGGCGATGCCCGAACCGAACGACGTTCCCGAGGTCCTGTTCGTCTGCGTGCACAACGCCGGGCGGAGCCAGATGGCGGCCGCCCTGCTCGAGCACCATGCCGGCGGCCGGGTCCGCGTGCGGTCGGCGGGGACGACGCCGTCGGACGAGATCCAGCCGAACGTTGTCGAGGCCATGGCCGAGCGCGGGCTCGACGTCTCCGCGGCTCGGCCGAAGCGCCTCGGCGAGGACGATGTTCGTGAGGTGGACGTCGTGATCACGATGGGGTGCGGTGACGCCTGCCCGGTGGTCCCCGGGACCCGGTACCTGGACTGGGACCTGCCGGACCCCGCGGGCAAGCCCATCGCCGAGGTCCGACCGATCCTCGACGACATCGAGCGTCGCGTCCTGGACCTACTCCGCGAGCTGGTCCCCGAGGACTAGATCCGGAGGGTTTCGGGTAGCCTTCGCGCGCGATGGGGCGGCTCTTCGGCACGGACGGCGTTCGAGGCGTCTTCGGACGCGACCTCACCACGGATCTCGCGCGTTCGATCGGACGCGCGGCCGTCACGGTGCTCGCCCGCGACCGACACGCGCCGCCGACGTTCGTGATCGGCCGCGACACCCGCGCATCGGGCCCGATCCTCGAGGACGCGCTCGTGGACGGCATCGTCTCCGGTGGGGGCAGCGCGATCCGCGCCGGCGTCGTTCCCACGCCGGGCGTGGCGTTCCTGACGATCGAGCTCGAGGTCGAGTCCGGCGTCGTGATCTCCGCCTCGCACAACCCGCCCGAGGACAACGGGATCAAGTTCTTCGGGTTCCGCGGGTTCAAGCTGTCGGATCGTCTCGAGGACGAGATCGAGGCAGAGATCGCTGCGGGCGGCGACGAGCGCGTCCCGGCCGGGCGCGAGCTCCCGATGCCGGCCGGCGGTTCGACCTACCTCGACCACGTGGTGGCTGCGGCCGAGGCCCGCCTCGACGGCATGCGGGTCGTCGTCGACTGCGCGAACGGCGCGGCCTCCGCCTTCGCGCCCGCCGCGCTCGAACGCCTGGGCGCCGAGGTGATCGCGATCCAGGCCGAGCCGAACGGCTCGAACATCAACGTCGACTGCGGTGCGCTGTACCCCGAGGTGGTCGCGGAGGCGGTCGTGGCGCACGGCGCCCATGCCGGGGTCGCACACGACGGCGACGCCGACCGCGCCCTGTTCTCCGACGCCGCGGGCCACGTGATCGACGGCGACCAGGTGCTCGCGGCATGCGCGATCTCGATGAAGCAGGACGGTGCGCTCACCGGCGACCTGGTCGTGGCGACCGTGATGTCGAACCTCGGGTTCCACCGTGCGATGGACGACCACGGCATCCGCGTGATCTCGGCGCCCGTCGGCGATCGGTACGTGCTCGAACAGATGCTGGAGCACGAGGTGGCGCTCGGCGGCGAGCAGTCGGGGCACGTGATCTTCCGCGATCAGGCGACGACGGGGGACGGGTTGATCACGGCGGTGCGCTTCCTGTCGCTCGCGACCCGCCGGGGTATCCCCGTCGGTGAGCTCGCGGCCGCGATGCGTCGGTTCCCCCAGGTGCTCGTGAACGTCGAGGTCGCGCACAAGGAGCGGCTGGACGACGCCCGGGAGGTCTGGGACGCCGTCCGCGCGAACGAGGAGGCCCTCGATGGCTCCGGGCGGGTGCTCGTCCGGGCCTCGGGCACCGAGCCCCTCGTCCGTGTGATGGTCGAGGCCGAGAGCGAGGAGCTCGCCCGCAGGCACGCGGATTCGGTCGCCGAGCACATCGCCTCCGCCCTCGCGTGAGGGACTTCTCCACCTTTGACGAGTAAGGCCCCCCTGCTACCCTCGAACCTCATGTGCGGCATCGTGGGCTATGTAGGCCCCGACCAGGCGCTCCCGGTCGTCCTCGAGGGTCTGCGGCGTCTCGAATACCGCGGGTACGACTCGGCCGGCGTCGCGATGATCGACGGTGGCCTCTCGGTGGTGAAGCGGGCCGGCAAGCTGTCCGAGCTCGACGCCGCCCTCGAGGTCGTCGGCCCCGTCCCGGGCTCGATCGGGATGGGGCACACCCGGTGGGCGACCCACGGCGCGCCGACCGACCGGAACGCGCACCCCCACCTGGACTGTGGCGGGCGTGTCGCGGTGATCCACAACGGGATCATCGAGAACTTCACCGACCTGCGTATCGGTCTCCAGAAGCGCGGCCATGTCCTGGACTCCGACACGGACACCGAGGTCGTCGCCCACCTGATCGAGGAGAAGGAGGGTTCGCTCGCGGATCGGGTGCGAGCCGCGGTCGGCGAGCTCGACGGGGCGTACGCGCTCGTCGTCCTCGCGCTCGATGAACCCGACGTCATCGTGGGCGTCCGGGTCTCGTCGCCGCTGATCGTCGGGCTCGGCGACGGGGAGAACGTCCTCGCGTCCGACATCCCCGCGGTGCTCCAGAAGACGAGGACCGTCCTGCCGATCGACGAGAACCAGGTGGTCGAGGTGCGGGCCGGCGACGTTCGCGTCACGGATCTGAACGGCAACGAGGTCGAGGTCGAGCCCTTCGAGGTGGCGTGGGACGTGGCGCGCGCGCAGAAGGGCGGGTTCGACGACTTCATGCTGAAGGAGATCCACGAGCAGCCCGCGGCGATCCGGGACACGCTGGTCGGCCGGGTCAACGAGCAGGGTCTGCTCGCGCTGGACGAGCTGCACACCGACACGGACGTCCTGCGCGAGGTCGACAAGGTGTTCGTCGTCGCCTGCGGCACCGCGTTCCATTCGGGGCTGGTCGCCAAGTATGCGATCGAGCACTGGACGCGGCTATCGGTCGAGATCGACATCGCCTCGGAGTTCCGCTACCGGGATCCCGTGCTCGGGCCGAACACGCTCACGCTCGCCGTGAGCCAGTCGGGGGAGACGATCGACACGCTCGAGGCGGCGCGGCACGCGTCGCGCCAGGGCTCGAAGGTGATCGCGGTGACGAACACGATCGGCTCGTCGCTCGCGCGCGAGGCCGATGCGGTGATGTACACGCACGCGGGTCCCGAGATCTGCGTTGCGGCGACGAAGACCTTCGCCACGCAGATGGCGGCCCTGCATCTGGTCGCCCTGTACCTCGCGCAGATCCGCGGCGCGATGTTCCCGGTCGAGATCAGCGACATCGTGAACCGCCTGCGCGAGCTCCCGGGTCAGGTCAGGCGGACGCTCGCCCTGTCGCAGCAGATCCGAGGGATCGCCGAGGAGATCCGCGATGCACGCGACGTGCTCTTCATCGGCCGTCACACCGGCTACCCGGCCGCGCTCGAGGGTGCGCTGAAGCTGAAGGAGCTCTCCTACGTCCACGCCGAGGGCTACCCGGCGGGCGAGCTGAAGCACGGCCCGATCGCGCTGGTCGAGGATGGCGTGCCCGTGGTCGCGGTCGCGACCGAGTGCCACGTCTACCCCAAGGTCCTGTCGAACATCCAGGAGGTGCGCGCGCGCGGCGCCGAGGTCATCGCGGTGGCGAGCGAGGGCGACGAGGAGATCGCGAACCACGCGAAGCATGTCCTGTTCGTCCCGCGGGTCCCCGAGCTGTTCGCGCCCGTCGTCGTCACGCCGCCGCTCCAGTTGCTTGCCTACCACGTTGCGAAGCTCCGAGGTTGCGACGTCGATCAGCCTCGGAACCTCGCCAAGAGCGTCACGGTCGAGTAGCCGAGCAGCGGGCCCCGCGGCGGCTACCCTAGCGACGTGGAGATCCTCGGCCTCGGGGTCGACATCTGCGAGATCGAGCGGATGGAGCGCGCCCTCGGGCGGCACCCGGCCATGCGCCAGCGCGTGTTCACCGCGGAGGAGCGGACCTACTGCGACTCGAAGGCTCGCCCCGCCGAGTCGTACGCGGGACGGTTCGCGGCTCGCGAGGCCGTGATCAAGGCGCTCGGCGGCTACCGCGGCAGACGATGGCAGGACATCTCGGTCACGAGGGCGCCCTCGGGAGCCCCGTCGATCCGGCTCGAGGGCAACGCGAAGGCCCGGGCGGACGCGCTCGGGATCTCGGACGTGCTGATCACGTTCACCCACGAGAAGACGAGCGCGGTGGCCTTCGCCCTGGCGGTGTCGGGATGAGGTTCGTCCTGACCCCCGCGGAGGCGACCGAGCTCGATCGCGCGACCCAACAGCGAGGGATCCCCGCGGACGCGCTGATGGAGGCCGCCGGCCGCGAGGTCGCCGACGCCGCCGTCCGGATGGTCGGCGGCGCGTACGGGCGGCGCGCGGTCGTGGTGTGCGGCAAGGGCAACAACGGTGGCGACGGCCTCGTCGCGGCCCGGTACCTGGACCGCGCGGGCATCCGCACCACCGTGCTGCTCCTGGACGAGGCGCTCGCGGGTCCCGCGGGGACGAACCTCGCACGGCTCGGGACCACGACGGTGCGGCGTCGCGCGTTCGAGCCGGCGGCGCTCGACCGCGAGCTCGAGCGCGCCGACGTGGCGGTCGACGCGATCTTCGGGACGGGCTTCCGCGGAACCCCGGCCGGGTCGTACGCCGCGGCGATCGGGGCGCTCGCCGCGTCCCCGCTCCCGCTCGTGGCCGTCGACATCCCCTCGGGGGTGAACGGCGAGACCGGGGCCGTGGAGGGTCCCGCCGTCCGCGCCGATCTCACGGTCACGTTCGGCGCGCCGAAGCCCGGGCTCGTCCTGCTGCCGGGAGCCACGCACGCGGGCATCGTCGAGGTCCAGCAGATCGGGTTCCCGACGGATCTGATCCGAAGCGACCTCGTGCTGCTCGAGGCCGAGGACGTCGCGGCGATGCTGCCGCCCCGCGAGCCCGACACGCACAAGCGCTCGGCCGGGTACACCGTGGTGGTCGGCGGCTCGAGGCTGATGACGGGGGCGGTCGCGCTCGCCGGTGCCGCCGCGTACCGGGCCGGCGCGGGCCTGGTCGCCGTGGCGGTGCCCGAGGGCATCCTGCCGGTGACGCAGGGAGCCGTCCGCGAGGCCGTGTTCGTCGGGCTCCCCGAGACCGACGCGGGGACCGCCGCGGGCGGCTCGGCCCGCCTCGACGAGGTGCTCGGGCAGGCGGGTTCGCTCGCCGTCGGGCCGGGGATGACGACCGACGAGCGCACGGCGGGATGGATCCGCGAGCTGGTGCGTTCGAGCGAGGTGCCGGTCGTCCTGGACGCGGACGGCCTGAACGCGTTCGCCGGGCGCGCGGAGGATCTCGCGGATCGCAAGGCCGACCTGATCCTCACGCCGCACGCCGGCGAGTTCGCGCGGGTCGCGGGGGTCTCGACGGGCGAGGTGGCGGCCGATCGCGTTCGTCACGTCCGCGAGCTCGCCGCGAGGACCTCGGCGACGGTGCTCCTGAAGGGCAGTCGAACGCTGGTCGGCGCACCCGACGGGTCGGTCCGGATCAACCCGACCGGGGGTCCATATCTCGCGACCGGCGGGACGGGCGACGTGCTCACCGGGATGATCGCGGCCCTGCTCGCGCGGGGTTGTTCGCCGCTCGAAGCGGGCTCGGCGGCCGCGTTCGTCCACGGCCTCGCCGGCGGCCTCGCGAGCGAGGAGCGCGGCGTCGGCACGACCGCCTCCGACGTGCTCGAACGCGTCCCCACGGCGATGCGAGAGGTCGTCGGCGGGTGACGCGGTACCGTCCCACGGTCGCCGAGATCGACCTCGAGGCGATCGCGCACAACGTCAGGCTGCTCCGACCGCCCGGGGCCGAGCTGATGGCCGTCGTCAAGGCCGACGGGTACGGGCACGGCGACGCCGAGGTGGCGAAGGCGGCGCTCGAGGCGGGGGCCTCGAGTCTCGGGGTCTCGCTCGTCGAGGAGGGGCTCGGGCTGCGCGATCGCGGGATCGAGGCGCCGATCCTGGTCCTGGCCGAGTTCCCGCCCGGGTCGGACAAGGAGGCGCTCGAGCGCGGACTGACGCCGACCGTGTACACGGACGAGGGCGTGGAGGGCGTGGCCGAGGCCGCTCGGGCGCTCGGCCGCCCGGCGGGCGTGCACCTCAAGCTCGACACCGGGATGCATCGGGTCGGTCTGTGGCCGCCCGACCAGGCCCCGGCATTCGCCCGGCGGGTCCTCGACGCCGGGCTCGAACTCGAGGGCCTGTGGACGCACTTCGCCGACTCGGAGCTGGACGAGGCCGGGACGCTCGAGCAGCTGACGCGGTTCCGCGCGGCCGCCGACGCGCTGGTGGCGGTGGGGATCACGCCCGGGGTCCTGCACGCGGCGAACAGCGGCGCCACGATCCGGTTCCCCCAGACCCACCTCGACCTGGTGCGTCCGGGTGCCGGCGTGTACGGGATCGACCCGGGCGGCGGGCTCGCCGAGCCCTTCGGCCTGCGGCCGGCGCTGTCCTGGCGTTCGGCCGTGACGATGGTGAAGCGGCTGCCGCCGGGTGAGCGGCTCTCGTACGGGGGCCGGTACGCGCTCGAGCGGGGTGCGACGATCGCGACCGTGCCGGTCGGGTACGACGACGGGTTCCCGAGGCGGCTCGGGGGGAAGGGCGAGGTCCTGATCGGGGGGCGTCGCCGTCCGGTCGTCGGCACGATCACGATGGACCAGATCCTCGTGGACTGCGGGGACGACTCGGTGTCCCCGGGCGACGAGGTGATGCTGATCGGCACCCAGGGCGACGAACGCATCACGGCCGAGGAGCTGGCCGAGCGCGCCGGGACGATCGCGCGCCAGATCGCGACCGGGATCGGCGGACGCGTCCCGCGCGAGTACCCCGCGGCGGACGGACGATCCCGATGAGCCGCAAGCGCACGGCCCTGGTCACCGCCGGCATCGCCGCCGGCGCGGTCGCGGGCGGTGTGATCGGGCGCACCGTGCTGAACGCGCGACGCCGGGTCGACCCCGAAGCCGACGAACTCCTGTCCGAGCTCCCGCCCGAGGATCTCGGACCGGTTCGATCGTTCGATGGGACCGAGCTCGCCGTCCGCGCCGCGGGCGATCCGTCAGACCCGACGATCGTGTTCGTGCACGGGTTCAGCCTCGACATGACGACCTGGCACTACCAGTGGAAAGGCCTGTCCGACCGCTACCGGTGCGTCCTGTTCGACTTCCGTTCGCACGGCCGCAGCGCACGGGCGGCCGGCGGCGATCTCTCGCCGCTCGCGTTCGGCCACGACCTCGCGGCCGTGCTCGCGGCGGTGGGGGCCAGGCCGGTGCTCCTGGTCGGGCACAGCATGGGCGCGATGTCGATGCTGGCGATGGCCGAGACCCAACCCGAGCTGTTCGGGGACCCGGTCGCGGGCGTGGTGTTCGTGGGCTCGGCCGCAAGCGATCTCGTCCGGGGCGCCTTCGGCTCGGTCACCGAGCTCCTTCGGCCTCGTCTCGGTTCGTTGCGGCAGGCGGCCGGGCGCGTGAACAGGCTCAGGCGGTACGTGCTGTCGAGCCCCGCCGACGTCGCCCAGTTGATCGCTCGGGCGACGCAGTTCGGACCCGACGCCTCGCCCCACCTGGTCCGCTACGTGGTCGGGCTCGCCGCGCGCGCTCCCTCCGAGGTGTGGACCGACGGCCTCGCGGGGCTGATGGAGCTGGATCTCCGCCACGTGGTGCGGCACATCGCCGTGCCGGCGATGGTGCTCGTGGGCGAGCAGGATCGGATGACGCCGCCGTCGTCCTCGGTCGCGCTCGCCGGCGAGCTCCCCGAGGGCCGCCTCGAGGTGATCCCGGGGGCAGGGCACTTCCCGATGATGGAGGCGCACGAGGAGTTCAACCGGCGTTTGGCGTCGTTCGCCGCCGAGGTGCTCCCGCCGCGCCGGAGCCGGCGGAAGAGCGCATGAGCGGCCACGAGGTCCCGGCGTGATCACGCGGGTGGCGGGGATCCGCGTGGGTCACGTGACGGACCTGACCGGGATCACGGGGTGCACCGTGGTCCTGTGTCCGCCCGGGACCACCGGGTCGGTCGACGTGAAGGGCGGGGCACCGGGGACACGGGAGACCGACGCGATCCGGCCGGGGACCTCCGTCAACGAGATCCATGCGGTGCTCCTCACCGGCGGGAGCGCCTTCGGCCTGGCCGCGGCGGGCGGGGTCGCGCGATGGCTCGAGGAGCGGGAGATCGGGTTCGACACGGGTGTGGCGCGGGTCCCGATCGTGCCGGCGGCCGTGCTGTTCGATCTCGCGATCGGCGACGCGTCGGCTCGGCCCGACGAGGCCGCGGGGTACGCCGCCTGCGAGGCTGCGGCCGACGGCGATGTCGAGGAGGGGAGCGTCGGAGCCGGGACGGGCGCCACCGTCGCCAAGCAGCCCGACCCGGCCGCGGGCTGGAAGGGCGGCGTCGGGAGCGCGTCGATCGAGGAGGGCGAGGTCGTGGTCTCGGCGCTCGCTGCCGTCAACGCGCTCGGGACCGTGGTGGACGAGGACGGCACGCCGATCGCCGAGAACCGGAACCCCGACGCCGAGCCCCAGCGGTGGCCGGGCACGAACACGACGCTCGTGGTCGTCGCCACGAACGCGGCGCTGTCCAAGGAACGGGCGCAGCTCCTCGCGCAGGCCGGGAACGAGGGGCTTTCGCTCGCCGTGACGCCCGCGCATACGATGTGGGACGGCGACACCGTGTTCGCGGTCGCCACCGGCGAGGTCGACGCGCCCCAGCGGGATCTCGAGGCGATGGCGTCGCCGGCGGTGGCCGAGGCGATCCGGCGAGGCGTCCGCGCGGCCGGTCCGCTGGGTGGTGTGCCCGCGATCGGCCCGACGATCGGCCCGACGATCGGGGGGACGATCGGGCCAAGGATCGGAGGAGGCGGGATGAGGACGTTGGCGGAGGCGGCGCTCGACGCTTCCACCTGCACGAAGTGCCGGCTCTCGCAGGGGCGGACCCAGGTGGTGTACGGGGTCGGCGATCCGAGCGCGGACCTGATGTTCATCGGGGAGGCGCCCGGGTTCCACGAGGACAAGCAGGGCGAGCCGTTCGTTGGCGCGGCCGGTCAGCTGCTGAACCAGCTCCTGAGCGAGATCGAGATCCCGCGAAGCGACGTCTACATCAACAACGTGATCCTGTGTCTCAGGTACAACGCGTTGATCCAGCTGGGCGACGGCTCCTGGGAGAGGATCGGACGCCTGGTCCGGTCGCGTTATGACGGCGATGTGATGTCCGTGGACGGGGGCGGACATCTGATCCCTCGAAGGGTCGTTGGTTGGCACGCATCCCCGTTGTTGGGGCGGCGAGTTCTCCATCTCACGTACCGCACCGCAAAGCGCGCTGGCAGGGGACGCGTCTCGATCCAGCTCACAGAGGATCATCCGGTTCTAACTGACCGGGGGTATGTGGCTGCACGAGACTTGAGGTCTGACGATCTCATCGCCACAGGACAGGGTTTGACGGATCTCGAAGCGGACGTGATCTGCGGAACAGTGCTTGGTGACGGCCATCTGAACGCTCACAGCTCTCACCTGTCTTTCTCTCACGGTGTGCATCAAGCGGAGTACGCGCGCTTCAAGATGGAGCTGCTGAAGGAGCTCTCCCCCCGGGCCAAGACCGTCTACAACGCACTCTCCCCGGGAGGACCAAAGGACCACCCGATGATCCACGTCCGCACGCTCGCCCATCGAGCTCTTACGTTCCTTCGACAGGAGTTCTACACGCCGAAGAAGCGGGTGCCGTTCTGGATGGCCCACGCTCTGACCCCTCGGATGCTCGCCTTCTGGTTCATGGACGATGGCTACACGCGGATCAGAGCGGGAAAGAAGCCTCTCTCCGAGATCGCAGCGAACGGGTTCACGGACGACGATCGCTCCATCCTGCTCTTGGCTCTCTCTGGCCTGGGGCTTCCCGCGAAGACCTCGCGGGGTCGCATCTTCTTCGACGTTCACACATCGCGGGAGCTCAGCGCGCTGATCGCACCGTTCGTCCCTCGATCGATGCGATACAAGTTGGATCCGGAGATCGAACGGAGCGTGCGATTCGATCCCTCGCTCGTCAGGAACGGCCCCAGGAAGGTGATGTATGACGAGTTTGATATGAGTGATGTGACCGACCAAAGCCGAACGGACACCACGTTCTTCTGTATCGATGTTGAAGACACACACAACTTCGTCACCGCCGGAGGCGTTGTTCACAATTGCCGGCCCCCCGGGAACCGGGACCCGCTCGAGGACGAGCTCGACGCGTGCAAGCCGTGGCTCGATGAGCGGATCGCGATCATCGACCCCGCGGTCGTCGTGACGCTCGGGAACTGGGCGACCCGGTACATCCTCGGACGGCAGGTCTCGATCAGCCGCGTGCGCGGCCAGCGGTTCCCCTGGAACGGCCGGACCGTCATCCCCACGTTCCATCCGGCGGCGGTGCTGCACGGCGGAGGCCAGGCCTCCAACCAGATGACCGCGCTCCGGGCCGACTTCCAGGAGATCCGTGCGGCGCTCGCCGAACGCCCCGAGCCCGCCGAGGAACAGCTCGGCCTGTTCTGATGCATCTCGAGCTCCGGGCGGCGACGGCCGAGGAGACCCGTTCGATCGGCGGGGCCATCTCGCCGCTGCTGTCGCCCGGCGACGCGATCGCGCTCACGGGCGAGCTCGGTTCGGGCAAGACCACGTTCGCCCAGGGGCTCGCGCTGGGTCTGGGGTTCGAGGGTCACGTCGTGTCGCCGACGTTCACCCTGGTCCGCGAGTACCGGCCCGCCCGCCTGCCCGTCATCCACGCCGACGTCTATCGGCTCGAACGCGTCCAGGACGTGCTCGACCTCGAGCTCGAGCAGTCGGCCGAGGACGGCGTCCTGCTCGTCGAGTGGGGCGACGTCGTCGAGGCCGTCCTGCCGGACGGGCACCTGGTGGTCGAGCTCGCGATCGACGATCCGGACGATGAGCGGACGATCGTGGTACGGACCGAGGGTGGGTCGTGGCTGCCGCGATGGGAGCGGCTCGAACGCCAGTTGGAGCCGTGGAGGAGCGACCGGGCGGGCGAGGCATCGTGATCGTCCTGGGTATCGACACCTCGACCGAGCAGACCTCGGTCGCGCTCGGGACCGAACGGGAGATCGTCGGGACGGTGCGGTTCGCCGGCGTTCGCCGGCACGACGACCTGGTGCCGGCGATCGAGCGTCTCCTCGAGTGGACCGGCATCGAGCTGGAGCACGTCGGCGGGGTCGCCGTCGGCATCGGGCCCGGCCTCTACACGGGGCTCCGGGTCGGGGTCGAGGCCGCGAAGGCGCTCGCACAGGTGCTCGGGGTGCCGATCGTGGGGATCTGCTCGCTGGACGTGCTCGCGTTCGGCGTCCAGCACACGAGCCGCAGGATCGTCGCCGTGATCGACGCCCGCCGTGGGGAGGTCTTCTACGGGCTGTACCGTCCGGTCCCGGGGGCGTGATGCGTGACGGCGACTACCGCGTGACCTCGCCCCACGCGCTGGCCGCCGAGCTCGAGATCGAGCGCGACGAGATGCTGCTCGTCGGCAACGGTGCCATCCTGTACCGGAATGAGTTCGAGCAGGTGGACGCCCGTGTGGAGCTGGCCCCGGCCACGTTCGCGCACCCGTGGGCCTCGGCGCTGGTCAGCCTGGCGGCCCCGAGGTTCATCCGCGAACAGACCGACAGGCCGGCGGACCTGGTACCGATGTACCTGAGGAAGACGGATGCGGAGATCACTTGGGATCAGCGAGCCAGAGGCGCCTCGGCTTGAGGTGACCCGGATGCGCCGGCGCCACCTGCGTGGCGTCATGGCGATCGAACGCCAGGTCTACCCCCGGCCGTGGAGCCCCAACCTGTTCCTCTCGGAGATGTCCGAGTCGCGGAACCGGTGCTACCTCGTCGCGCGCCTCGATCGGGAGGTCGTCGGCTACGGCGGACTGATCTGCTACGGGGAAGAGGCCCACGTGACCAACGTCGCCGTCGATCCCGAACGCCAGCGCGAGAAGATCGGCACGCGCCTCCTGCACGATCTGGTCCTGGCGGCCTGCGACATGGGCGCCGAGGCCGTGTCGCTCGAGGTCCGCGTCACCAACTGGGGGGCCCAGCGGCTGTACGCCCTGTTCGGTTTCCGCCCCGTCGGCATCCGGAAGAACTACTACCAGGAGATCGGCGAGGACGCGTTGATCATGTGGCTGGACGGGATCCGCGACGCCGAGTTCCGGACGCGCCTGCGCCGGCTGCTCGACGAGCTTCCCGACGGGCTTCGCCCCGAGGTCGCGTGACGCCTCCCGCCGATGACACGGCGACCGCTCCGTGAGGGTCTCGCCGTGAGGGTGCTGGGGATCGAGACCTCGTGCGACGAGACCGCGGTCGCGGTCGTCGACCGGGAGACCGTGCTCGCCAACCTCATCGCCAGCCAGGTCGACGTGCACGAGCGCTTCGGCGGCGTGGTGCCCGAGCTCGCGAGCCGCGCGCACGTCGAGGCGCTCACCCCGCTGATCGACGCCGCGCTCGAGACCGCCGGGTGCGGGTTCCGTGATCTCGACGGCGTGGCCGTGACGATCGGCCCGGGCCTGGTCGGCGCGCTGCTGGTCGGGATGGCCGCGGCCAAGGCGATCGCGCTCGCGACGGGGGCGCCGCTGATCGGCGTGAACCATCTCGAGGGGCACATCCTCGCGAACGCGGTCGACCACGGGCCCGAGCTCACCCCCTCGGTGTGCTTGGTCGTCTCCGGCGGTCACACGATGCTGGTGCACATGCCCGAGCCCCATCGCTACGAGCTCCTCGGGCAGACCGTCGACGACGCCGCGGGGGAGGCGTTCGACAAGATCGCCCGGTTCCTCGGGCTGGGCTTCCCGGGCGGGCCGGCGCTCGACCGGCTCGCGCGCGACGGCGACCCGAACGCGATCCGGTTCCCTCGCGCGATGGCCGACTCCGGCGACTTCGACTTCTCCCTGTCCGGTCTGAAGACCGCCGTGCTGCGGCACGTCAAGGCCGAACGCGAGGCGGGGCGTGACGTCGATCCGGCCGACCTGGCGTCGTCGTTCCAGGAGGCCATCGTCGACGTGCAGGTGGCGAAGACGATCGACGCCGCGCGAGACCGCCGGGTCGAAACCGTCCTGCTGGGCGGGGGCGTCGTAGCCAACACGCGGTTGCGCGAGCGGATGGAGAAGGCCGGCGCCGAGGCCGGGTTCCGCGTGCTGTTCCCGTCGTTGGATCTGTGCACCGATAATGGCGCGATGATCGCCGTCGCCGGGACCTGGAGGTTGCTGCGGGGCGAACGGACGTCCCTTGGCGTGGGCGCCGACCCCTCGCTGGAGCTCGGGTGACCACGTTCCTCGTCACGGGTGGAGCCGGGTTCATCGGTTCGCACCTGTGCGATCGCTTGCTCGCCGAAGGACATCGGGTCGTCGCCGTCGACGACCTGTCGACCGGCGGGATCTCTAACCTCAGCGAGGCGCGCGGGTACGGCAACGAGTTCACGTTCTTCAACATGGACGTCCGCGCCGACGGGCTCCTGTCGCTGTTCGAGCGGCACCGGCCGGAGGTCGTGATGCACATCGCGGCCCAGGCCGCGGTGGCGACCTCGATGGAGGATCCTGTCTTCGATGCATCCGTCAACGCGATGGGATCGCTGAACGTCCTCGAGTGCTCCCGGCGGACGGGTGTCCGAAAGGTCGTCTACGCCGCATCCGGCGGGACCCTCTACGGGGAGCCCAGGAAGCTTCCGGTCAAGGAGACCGCTCTGTCCAGCGCCCGGCCGGTGTCGCCGTACGGCATCAGCAAGAAGGTCGTGATCGACTACCTCTCCTTCTACGAGCGCCATCACGGGATCGAGTGGACGGCACTGGCGCTCGCCAACGTGTACGGGCCGCGGCAAGACCCCCACGGTGAGGCCGGTGTGATCGCGATCTTCTCTTCGAAGATGCTTGCGGGACAGGCGCCGACGATCTTCGGTGACGGAAACCAGACGCGTGACTACGTCTTCGTAGACGACACGGTGCACGCCTTCGCGCTCGCTGCCGAGCAGGGCTCTGGGCGGCTCATGAACGTCGGCACGGCCGTCGAGACTTCGGTGAACGGGCTGTACCGGATGCTGGCGGGCATCACGGGGTTCGCGGGCACGCCGGCCTACGGACCGGCGCGCCAGGGTGATCTTCGCCGCAGCGTCCTGGATACCGCACTCGCCGAGGACGTCCTCGGATGGCGGCCCTGGACCCATCTCGAGGACGGTCTCGCGGAGACGGTCTCGTTCATGAGGGGGTAGGCTCGGTCGGATCAGCATGGGCCATGGCCGCCGTCGAACCGCTCGGTTCGGCAATCCGCTCCTCCGGCACCCTCGACCACGCACGCACCGTCTTCGGGCATCGATCACCGACTGAGAACTCCGGGACCGGCGTTATGATCGAGCGGACTTGCTCGAGAGCGCCGGTTCGAGATGGTCGAGGAAATCCCGGAGCTGGTGGCCGCTCACGGTGGCGAGCACTTCGAGGTCCTGGACCCGAACCGTGATCACTTCGTCGTCGGCATCAGCGCGGAGGTCGCGGACCCTTTGAAGGAAACCTCCGACCACATCGGCTTCCTCATCGGGAAGCTCCTGGACCCTCGCGCGGTTGATGGTCGGATCCGGACCTCCGGCCAGTCGCCACATGATCTGCAGGAGGAGGCGTTCTGGACCCATCCCGTAGAGCTGCGCCAGCTCGCAGAACCGCTCGAGCGAGATGCCCCGTTCCGCCCTCTCGTACCCGGCCACGGCCGTTGGCTTGAACCGTCCGTTCGACCTCGTGCCCACGTCACGAAGCGTCATACCTCGAGCCTGCCGAGCCCCTCGTAGGGCGCGCCCGGTCTCGGCAAGGATGTCTTCGCGCGGAATCATCACCGACCTTGCTCGACAGTGCCCAAACGCCGCGGGGAACGGCATCGCAATCTTGTCATCCGCACGCTGGTCGACGGAATAGACCATGCATCGTAGGTCAGATACGCGAATGGCTGAAAGCCTAGCGGACGTCATACGACTTTTGGCGGACTTTCACGGGTACTTCTGTAGGGAGATCTCCGTAGCCCGTTGACAGGAACACGTAGCGTGCTCCAGACTTACTCCTCCGTTCCACCAGGGGAGAACAGAGCTCGGGTGATTTCCTCACGATGACACGGAAACAGACGCTTTCCCACACATCAGGCGTTGCGGCGCAAGAGTCCGGACTCCGTGGCTCGGCTAGCTTCTGTGCGCGATGGATCCGCGCCGCGGCGGGAGGCGAGACCGCCGCGGTCCGCGTCGCCATCGATCGATCAGCGGATGGACGTTCCGAACGGGAAGGGAATACGTGACGGACCTGGAATGGCCTTGGAGTCGTACGTCACATGAAGTAGCACGCGTGCAGTCGACGTTGGGGGTTGCAGACGATCATTGACGTTCTTTCTCCTGTCGGCAGCAGGGGTTCGGGCTCGGTCATGACGTGGGGGCCTGAACCGGCTGCTACGCCCAACCACGAGGTCGGCGACCTCATGGCCGTCGCCGAACTCGGCTCGCTGATGATGCTGGCGCATCAGGTCGACGACCGGCTCCGGCTCGCGGCGCACGCCGTCGCGGCGCACCTGTCTCGTCCCGTGGCAGCCGGTCTGCGTGATGGATCGGACTCGTTCCGCGGCATCGTGTGGCACGACGTCCCGCAGGAGCAACGCGGCGACGTCAGTCGCGCGATGGTTCGCCTCGCCCCGCAGGGGGCGTCGAATGAGGAGGACGCCGGGGGCGTGGTCGGGTCGTCCGGGGAGGACATTCCCATGTTGGCGGTCAACGTGGGCGCGGTATCCATCGGCGTCCTCGACGCTCCCGAGAGCGCGGTCCCCTTTCTGAGGGCCGTCGGCAGAGTGTTGGCAGGCGCCGTGACCACCGGAGCTCGCTGGGACGTGGATCTCGGGATGAACCTCGTCTGGGCGGCGCACGAATTGGAGACGCCGCTCATGACCGTCCGCATGGCGATGGAACAGGCCATGCAGACCGGACATTCCGGGGACTGGCGACGCCTCCTCGAACGCGGGGTCCGGGAGCTCGAGCTCCTGTCGGAGGTCGCGGACTCTCTCCTGCGATCGCAGGCTGGGGGATCGCAGGTCGAGCGGCATCACGTCGATCTCGGTCGTCTCGTGCCCGAGATGCTCGCCACGATCGCGGATGATGAGGACGGGCGACGCGTGAGGTCCGTTTCGGCCGAACGCGTCTGGGCGAGTGTGGACCCCGTCCAGTTCCGGATCGCCGTGATGAACCTCGTCCGCAATGCGCTTCGTCATGCGCGACAGGGCTCGATCACTGTTCGCGTACTCCGAGAAGACGATGACTCCGTCGTGACGGTTGCCGACGAGGGCCGCGGGGTACCCGAGGCCGAACGCGATCGGATCTTCGAACCCTTCGTCACGGGACACGCCGAGACAGCCGAGCCTCGAGGCGGAAACGGCCTCGGGTTGTTCATCTGCAAACGCATCGTCGAGCGTCACGACGGGACCGTGACGATGGAGGACCGGGGAGGCGGCAGCATCTTCGTCGTCCGCCTGCCTTGGGACGATGGAAGGGGTGACCAGCGATCCGCATCCTGATCGTCGACGATCATCCGCTCTTCGTGGACGCGGTCCGACCGACCCTCCTCGGGCTGGGCGCCGAGGATATCGTCGTCGCGTACACGGGATCCGACGGCGTGGCCGCCGCGAAGCGGAGCGAGCTGGACGTCGCGCTCGTAGACATCGGGCTGCCGGATCGCTCGGGCCTCTCGGTCGGGCGCGAGATCATGGACCTGGACTCACGAACGCTCGTCGTCGCCTTGACGGCCGTCAAGGACGCCCTGATCGCTCGCCACGCGCTGAAGCTCGGCTTCGCCGCGTACCTGCCGAAGGACATCAGCCTCGACATCTTCGCCCAGGGAATGCGCAACGTGCTGCGAGGTGGGCGGATCGATCTGTCGTCGGCCGGACCGTCCACGAGCCGGCGTCCGTCACGAACCGAGCCCTGGCGAGAAGGCAGCGATCTTACGGGGCGCGAGCTCGAAGTCCTCTCCCTCCTGGTCGAGGGCTGCACAGGCCCGACGATCGCCACGCGCCTCGGCATCAGTCGGAACACCGTGCGGACGCACATCCAGAGCATCCTGACGAAGGTCCAGGTGCATTCGAGGCTCCAGGCCGTGGCGTTCGCCGTAGAGGAGGGACTCGTCGACGTGTCGTCACGAGGTGCGATCGACGCAAGGCGGGCAGCGGGGCAGTGGTAGTCGGCGACGCCCGGCGGTGGTCGTCGTATGGTCGACGACCTGCAAACACCGTACGTCGACTACATCATCAGAAGCATGACCGAATGGTTCGGCGTGCGTACCCTGGAACGAAAGCGCACGAGGGATCTCCGTTCATGAACAACGGAAAACGTATCGAGCTGCTCATCGCGAGCCAACACGCCCTGCTGCGAGAGGCCATCCACTCGGCGCTCGACAACGAGCCGGACATCCACGTCGTCGCCGAGACGCGAACCGGGATGCACACCGTCGCCGAGGCGGAACGCGCCATGCCGGACGTGGCTGTGCTCGAGGTTGACGGGTTGAGCGGCGAAGGTAAGCGCACCATCGCGCTGCTCCGGCAGCGCGTGGAGGATTGTCGCATCCTGCTGCTCGCCGAGGGCGAGGACGTGGACCTCTTGATCGACGGCCTCGAGGCGGGCGCCCAGGGATACGTCTCGAAGGAATCTCCCCTGTCCGAGCTCGTGGATGCCACGCGAGCGATCGCCGACGGAGAGCTCGTGATCCCCCCGGGGATGCTCAAGCGGCTGATCATCAGCCTGGTACAGCGACGGAAGGATCGGCAGGAAGGCGCCGACCGCATGGCAAAGCTGACCCAGCGTGAGCTCGAGGTCGTGAAGCTCCTGGCCACCGGCGCCGACAACGAGGGCATCGGCCGAGCGCTGGTCATCAGCCCGCAGACCGCCCGGACGCACATCCAGAACATCCTCAGCAAGCTCGGGGCACATTCGCGCCTGGAGGCCGTGGCCTTCGTGCGGGGGAGCGGGATCCTGGACGTCGCGCGGGAGCCGGCCGGCGGCGGGACGGCCGACGAGCTGCTCGAGGGCCCCGCCGTGAGCCGCGTCGGCAGGGTCTCGGAACGACAGGCCGGATGAGGGCCCTCGTCACCGGGGCTGCCGGGTTCATCGGCAGCCATCTCGCCGAGCGCCTGTGCGCCGACGACCATGAGGTCCTCGCCTTGGACGCGTTCACGGACTACTACCGGCCCGCGCAGAAGCGCGCGAACGCGGTGTCACTGGAGCGTCTCGAACGTTGCTCCCTGCTCGAGATCGACCTGCGGGATGCCGATCTGGTCTCGCTGCTCGAGGGCGTCGACGTCGTCTTCCACCTGAGCGGGCAGCCGGGTGTTCGAGCGTCGTGGGACGAGGGCTTCGCCGGCTATGTCGAGCAGAACGTGCTCGTCACTCAGCGCATGCTGGAGGCCGCGAGGCACCACAGACTGGACCGATTCGTCTTCGCCTCGAGCTCGTCGGTCTACGGCAACGCCGCGAGCTACCCCGTCTCCGAGTCCGACCTTCCCCGTCCGCAGAGCCCGTACGGTGTGACCAAGCTGGCCGCCGAGCACCTGTGCGGCGTGTACGCGCGAACCTGGAGCGTCCCGACGATCTCGCTCCGGTACTTCACGGTCTACGGACCTCGGCAGCGTCCCGACATGGCGATGCACCGGCTGATCGAGGCGGCGCTCACGCGTGAGCCCTTCCCCATGTACGGCGACGGAAGCCAGGTCCGCGACTTCACGTTCGTGAAGGACGTCGTCGAGGCGAACCTGCTCGCGGCTTCTTCGGACGCTCCGCCCGGGACCGTCGTCAACATCTCCGGCGGCTCGACCACCACGTTGGCCGACGTCATCAGCCTGATCGGCGAGCTCGACGGTCGACCCATCCCGCTCGCTCGTCAGGAGGCTCAGCCAGGCGACGTCGAGCGGACCGAGGGTCGCATCGAGGCCGCGGCGTCCCTGCTGGGGTGGTCGCCGCGGACGCCGCTCAGGGAGGGCCTTGCCGAGCAGCTCGCGTGGCACCGCGGGCGCCGTGAAGCGCACAAGGCCGCCGTCGCCTCCAACGTCTGAGGGCGACCGCGCTCAGCGCCCGGGGGCGGTTGGGGCGGTGTCTCGGGCGCCGGTCGCACCGTACCGATGCCTACGTCCACCGGCATCGACCAGCGGCGTGGCGCCGTCTACGTCGTTTGCGTGAGAGGGCATCTTCGTTGCCCTGGGCACACGCCTACCCATTCCGTGTGCCGCTCTTGATGACGTAGACGTTCTACGTAGGCAGACGCATGCCGGGGGCACGTCTCGCGCGTACCGTGGTTCTGTCGCTCGAAGCCGAAGGACGTGTGCCCATGGAGGTCAAGGAAGCCGCCCGCAGGATCCTGTGGCACTACAAGCTGCTGATCCTGTTCGTGGTGACCGGGGGGTTGATGTCGCTCGTCCTGCGCGGCGACGGCGTACCCATGCACGTCGCCTCGTCGAGGCTCGTCGTCGGGACCGACGTCGAGTCGGACGTGGCGGCGGGCAGCGTCACCGGGATCGCCACGAGCGAGGCCCGGATCGCGGAGGTCCTGGCGGGCGGGAACATCGATCGCGATCCCGGATCCGTGGCGAGCCGCGTGTCCATCACCCCGATCGGCTCGTCGGACATCGTGGAGCTGGCGGTCAGGGACCCGGACCCGGACGTAGCCGTCGTGATCGCCAGGGGTCTGTCGACGCAGGTGATCGAAGTCATGAGGCGGTCCGGGTTGGCCCAGGCTCCCCTGCCGTACCTCGTGAACACGGCGGACATATCGACGACACGGGCAGTTCTTTCGTCCAGCGTCCAGGACGTGGCGCTCGGCGCGCTGGTCGGCCTGGTGCTCGGCATCCTGTTCACGGCGCTGCTCGAGGCGATCAGCCCGACGATCATCGGTGGTGACGCGATCGCGGCCGAGCTCCGCGCGCCACTGCTCACCGTCGTGCGTCACTGGCCTCGGATCGACGAGCAGGAGATGGCGTGGCTGAGCTGGCAGGTGGGCGCCGGCGCCAGGCGTCTGCACGTCAGGACCGTCGAGATCACGACCGTCGACCCGTCGATCGACGTGCGACCGCTCGCCCAGTCAGTGTCGGAGAGCGCCGAGTCGTACGGCTCGACGCGCGCGCCGCACATCCGGGCGTTGGGTGCAGACGGGTTGATACCGTTCTCGGCCAACGGTTCGGTCGGCCTGGTGATCGCTGCGCCGACGGTGCTGAAGGATGCGGATCTCGAGCCGGTTCGTGAGCTCATGACGGTGACCGGGTGGCCGACGCTGGGCGTCATCGCCATAGAGCGACTCGGCGTCCACCGCTGGTTCCCGCGCGTGCGGTCGATGCGCAGGCGGCCGTCCGAGGTCGCCGCGCCGTCACAGCAGCCGCGTTCCCTTCGACCTAGTCGCTCCGGCCGGGCCACGTGACTCGACCGAGCCTCGCGACGCTCGAGACCGATCAGCGGACGGGGACGGCGGGGTCGCCGGCGTTGCTCGTCGCGCTCGCCCTGATTGCGGCGCCGCTGTTGAAGCCGCACGGTCCGGTACACGTGACGCCGGTGGACGTCATCATGACCGTCGCGATCCTGAGCAGCGTGCTATGGGCGGGAACGGCCCACGTCGACCTTCACCTTCCGTACGCCGTGCCGATGGCGATCCTGATCGCGACGGGGATCGTGGCGGCGGCCTTCAGCATCGTGCCGATGTCGGGCGTGGTCGCGGTGGGCCAGGACCTGTTCCTGTTCACTTGGGCGGCGGCCATCGCGAACCTGATTCGGCGGCCGCGCGACCTGAACCTGATCCTGTCCGCCTGGTCGCTCGGCGCGATCGCCTGGGCCTCCATCCTTCTCGCTGGGATCTTCGTCGGCGTGCCGTCGATCCCGGGCGCGAGCTACGGGGTCCGCGCGCAGCTGTGGTTCGACAACCCGAACATGGCCGGGAACTTCTTCATGATCTCGCTGTTCGTGCTGATGCTGAGCGATCGCCCCCGGGGACGCCTCGCCCGCCTGTGCGGGTACGTCCTGGTCGGCGGGGCCGTGCTCTTCACGGGTTCGGTCGCCGCGCTGGGGGCGTTCGCGATCGGCGGCTGCGTGGTGCTCCTGTACCGCGTGTGGCGGAAGGCTGACCTTCGCTCGGCGATGGCGGCGGGAGCACTCGGCGTCGCGCTGCTGGCCACGATCGCGTTCATCGCGCTCGAGTCGGGCACCGTCACGGCGGTAAGCCAGAGCTCGAACACGCTCGTCGAGGACTCCATCGGTCGCACGTCCCGCAGCGCGGAAGGTCGCACCAATCTCTTCGTGCACGAGTTCGAGCTCTTCCGGACCGGGCCCTTGATCGGACGCGGCCCGGCGAGCACCAAGGCGAACCTGGCCCGTTCCTACGGCGACGTGGTCAAAGAGGCGCACGACGACTACCTGGCCACGCTGGTCGAACGCGGGGTGATCGGGGTCGTCGGCCTGCTCATCCTGATCCTCGGCGTCGTGCTGCGCGCATCGGCCGTGTCTCACCGGCCGCTGTCCCCCGCCTACGCGGCCGCGATCCGGAACCAGAGCGCGTTCATTGGCGCGGCGGTCGCCCTGGGTGTCTCGGCGGTCACACACGAGATCCTCCATTACCGGCACGTGTGGTCGTTGTTCGGCATCCTCGCGGGCGTCTACCTCTTCGGCCTGGCGCGGGAGGGTGCACCGTCTATCTCGCCGCGGCTGGGTTCGGTTCCGTGAACCGGGCCGTCCCGGACACGTAAGCGTCCACACCGCCCCGATCGACGATCGATGCGGGGCCGACGGCGGACTTCATCGCTCCGATGACGATGAAGTTCGGGAGCCTCGCCGATCGTCGGACGCGAGCCACGCCCCGGTGACGCGAGACGTCGCGAACCTGGGTACGTTCAGACTTGTGACTGGATCCTTTCGGTCGGGCTCGAGCCCCTTGGCGAGGTCGTCAGCACGCGGTGGAACACGTCGCGATAGCCTTGGGCGATCCGCTCCGGCTGCCACGAGGAGAGGTCGATCCGCGGCCGCCCAGGGCTCCCCGACCGACGGAGGATCGCGAGGGTGGCCGCGGTGGCGGCGTCGACATCGCCGGGCACGACCGAGACGCCGTCCGCACCGAGTTCGAGCAGTTCGCCGACGCCGTCGACCCGGTAGGCGACGAACGGCGTCCCGAGCGCCGCGGCCTGCACCAGCACTTGCGGGACGCCCTCGGCCGTGCTGAGCAGAACGACACACGCGGCGATACGGACGAGCGAAAGGGGATCGTCGACGAAGCCGAGGCACGCCGCCAAGTCGGAGACGCCCGCCCGCTCGAGCTCGATCCGGATCCGGGAGTCTAGGGGGCCCTCGCCGGCGATCACCAGGAACGGCGGGTGATCGGGCGTCGATCGCACGAGCTCCGCGAGGACACGCGGCAGCTCGAGGACGTTCTTCCGGCGCTCGAGGCTGCCGAGGTAGAGCACGAGTGGGCTGTCCGCGGGCAACCCGTACCGACGTCGGATGCCGTCCTCGGGATCCGCGGGAGCCGGCGACGCCGGGAGTCGAACCCCGGACCGGACGACGTGCAGCTTCTCGCCCGGGACGCCGATGTCGCGATAGCGGCGGGCGACGTCGCTTCCGACAACGACGAACGCTTCGGTACTGCGTTCGAGGCGCCTCTCCAAGAGCCGGAAGAGCCGACTCTGCCATGAGGGGTACCCGGGTCCGAAGCTCGGCATCGACAGGCAGTGGACGGCCCGGATGCCGGCCATCCGCGATGCCGTGCGGCCGAGAACCCCCGCCTTCGACTGGTGCGTCACGACGAGGTCGTATCGATCCCGCCGCAGTACGCGGAGGAGGCGAGTCAGAGCGAGGGCGTCGTGGGACGGGTGGGGGCGCCGGACCAGTGAGGGCAGTACCGTGACCGAGTCGGATCGCACCTGCTCGACCGCGAGCTCCACGTCCGACTCCTCACCGAGGAACAGGTGATGCTCGGCCTCGGGCAGCGCGCGGACGATGTCGCAGACCCGGCGTTCGGATCCTCCGCGCAGATATCGTGTGACGACGTGCGCGATCCTCGGCGCGCGGCCGTCGGCGGACGCGACCGATGCGTTCGCCGTAGGGCGATCTGAGGTCCGAACGAGGGTCATGGCGCGGCCTTCGACGTGTCGGGTTCGTGCTGGATGGAACCACCTGGACGTTAGGCGACGTCGGCCGCCTTCCACATGTGAAGAAGCGCGTAGACGCCGTACGCATCCCGATCGTCCCGACGTAGGAGGACCTGCGTCGCGCGCATCGTGCCCGAACCCAACTACGAGTCGGTTGCGTCGCAAGAGAGAACGCGTAGGTGAAGCTACGACGACCGTTCGATGTCCCATACATGAATTCTCCATAGCGTTGCCTCGTCCCCGCGGGGAGTGCAAACAGCGACGTCAACGGGAGAGACTCGGGATGAGCGATGCAGTACCGGTAAGGTCGGACCAGTCCTCGGCATACCCCGCTGAGCCTGGCCGCGCCGGGACACGGCCGGTCCTCGAGACCGTCCGGATCCCGGACGCTGCGCCGCGCGGTGACGCGACCGTCCGGATCCCGGACGCCGCGTCACGCGGGGACGAGGCGGTCCCCAGGCCACGCTGGCACTACGTGCTCAAGCGGCTGGTCGACATCGTCGGAAGCCTTGTGCTCATCGTCGTGCTGCTGCCGTTCGCCGCGATCATCGCCCTGGCCATCGTGCTCGAGTCGCCCGGGCCCGTGGTCTTCGTGCACCGGCGCGTGGGCCGGAACCGAAAGCCGTTCTCGCTCGTCAAGTTCCGAACGATGGTTCGAGACACCGACGCCGCCCTGGCGGAGGCGCTCGCGAGCGACGAGGCGCTCCGGCTCGAATGGGAGCAGTGGCGCAAGCTGCGGCACGACCCGCGCGTGACGCGTGTCGGACGTGTCCTTCGGAGGCTGAGTCTCGACGAGCTTCCTCAGGTGCTGAACGTGCTCATCGGGAACATGAGTCTGGTCGGCCCTCGGCCGGTCATGGAGGACGAGCTCCGGTACTTCGGCACGCTCGCCGAACCCGTTCTCTCCGTCCGCCCTGGCTTGACGGGCCGGTGGGCCGTGAGCGGCAGGAGCGGGATCTCCTACGAGGAGCGGGTGCAGCTCGAATACGAGTACGCCACGACGTGGACCCCGCTCGGGGACGTCGGGATCCTCCTGCGAACGGTGCCAGCCGTCTTCCGCGGGCACGGGGCTTACTAGGGTTCGAGCCGGCCACGCGATCGTGGCAACCGTTCGTGGTTAGGCGACGTCGCTCGCTTTCGACCATGACTCGATCGTCCGAGGCCGAGGACCGCCCCGCAGCTCGGCAGTGACCGAGCGGATGTACTCCGCGGTTCCGACCGGCGCGGTGCTCCGGTTGACCAAGACCGGGTTGGAGACGACGTCCACGCTCGACAACGCCTCGGCATCGACGTCGAACGACAGCCGGCCGGTCGCGAGCGACCGTTCCAGGAGCGTGCCGAGACCGACGTGGCCAGCCCCGACGATCCCGATGCGCATGCGAACGCTTCCTCCGTCTGCTGTCTTCACCCTACGCTGGCATGCGCGACGTCACATGCGGCCCACGGGGTAGAGCGGTCTACGTCGACGAAGGCTGGAACGGTACGGTGGACGCCGTGCGGGCGGCGTTGACGACCCCGGGTACGGTAACGACGACTACGACCCGCAGCACACTAGCGACCGGCTCGACGCGGTCCAACCCGGAAGCGAAACGTCCGGCATCCATGCCCGGTGCCGTTCGCGGGTGATTCGAGGCCATGGTCTCGAATCGGGAGCCCCGACCTGGGCCGGACGCCTGAGCAGGAGGGTCGCGTTGACCCCTGGCACTCGCCCCGATATCCTGTTAGCACTCATCGTAGCCGAGTGCTAACGCTGGAGGAGGGAAGAGATGGCCAAGAAGGACTTCAACCTGAAGCCCCTGGAGGACCGGATCGTCGTCAAGCCCGGTGAAGAGGAAGAGAAGACGGTCTCGGGCATCGTGATCCCCGACACCGCCAAGGAGAAGCCCCAGGAGGGCTCCGTGGTGGCGGTGGGCCCGGGACGGTTCGAGGACGGGGCACGCGGGTCCCGCTCGACGTCGCCGTCGGCGACACCGTGATCTACTCGAAGTACGGCGGCACCGAGGTCAAGGTCGAGGGCGAGGAGTACCTGATCCTTTCGGCCCGCGACGTCCTCGCCGTCATCACCAAGTAACCGGATCCACGGGATCGTTCGATCGGGGGCTCGCGCGTAGGCGCAGGCCCCCGATCTCGTCTGAAGGGAGAACACTCGATGGCCTCGAAGCTGCTCAAGTTCAGCGAGGACGCCCGTCGCGCCCTCGAGGCCGGCGTGAACAAGCTGGCCGATACCGTGTCTCTCACGCTCGGACCCAAGGGTCACAACGTGGTCCTGGACAAGAAGTGGGGCGCGCCGACGATCACCAACGACGGAGTCACGATCGCCAAGGAGGTCGAGCTCGAGGACCCGTGGGAGAACATGGGTGCCCAGCTCGCGAAGGAGGTCGCGACCAAGACCAACGACGTCGCGGGTGACGGCACCACCACGGCGACCGTGCTCGCCAGGGCGATGGTCCACCGCGGGATGCGCAACGTCGCGGCCGGCGCGAACCCGATGGCGCTCAAGCGCGGCATCGAGAAGGCCGTCGTCGTGGCCGTCGACGCGATCAAGGACCAGGCCAAGGACGTGGGCTCTCGAGATGACATCTCCAACGTGGCCGCGATCTCGGCGGCGGACCCCACGATCGGCAACGTGCTCGCCGAGGCGCTCGACAAGGTCGGCAAGGACGGCGTCGTCACGGTGGAGGAGTCGAACACCTTCGGCATGGAGCTCGAGTTCGTCGAGGGCATGCAGTTCGACAAGGGCTACATCTCGCCGTACTTCGTCACCGACCAGGAAAGCATGGAGGCGATCCTCGACGAGCCGTACGTCGCGCTCGTGAACAAGAAGATCTCCAGCGTCCAGGAGCTGCTCCCGCTCCTGGAGAAGGTGCTCCAGGCCGGCAAGCCGCTCCTGCTGATCGCCGAGGACGTCGAGGGGGAGGCGCTCGCCACCCTCGTCGTCAACAAGATCCGCGGAACCTTCAACGTCGTCGCGGTCAAGGCGCCCGGGTTCGGCGATCGCCGCAAGGCGATGCTGCAGGACATCGCGACCCTGGCCGGTGCCCAGGTCATCAGCGAGGAGGTCGGGCTGAAGCTCGAGAACGTCGGGCTCGACCTGCTCGGCAGCGCGAGGAAGGTCATCGTGACCAAGGACGACACCACGATCGTCGAGGGCGCGGGTGGCCAGGACGAGGTCAAGGGCCGCATCAACCAGATCAAGGCCGAGATCGAGAAGACCGACTCGGACTGGGACAGGGAGAAGCTCCAGGAGCGCCTCGCGAAGCTGGCGGGCGGCGTGGCCGTCGTCAAGGTGGGAGCCGCCACCGAGGTCGAGCTCAAGGAGAAGAAGCACCGGATCGAAGATGCGCTGTCCGCGACCAGGGCCGCGATCGAGGAAGGGATCGTGCCGGGCGGGGGCGTGGCGCTGATCCGCGCCGAGGGCGCGCTCGACAAGATCGATCTCGAAGGCGACGAGGCGACCGGCGCGAGGATCGTTCGGGACTCGCTCTCCGAGCCGGCGCGCCTGATCGCGGACAACGCCGGGGTCGAGGGCGCCGTGATCGTCGAGCGGATCCGCAGCGAGGGCGACTCGCGCGGGTACGATGCCTCGACCGGCGAATGGGTCGACATGTTCAAGGCCGGGATCCTCGACCCCGCGAAGGTCACGCGTTCGGCGCTGCAGAACGCGGCCTCGATCGCTGCGATCGTGATGACCGTCGAGAGCGCCGTGGTCGAGAAGCCGGAGGAGGAAGAGGAGCCGGCCGCGGGCGGTCACGGGCACATGCATTGACGGGTCCACCCGGGACGCGCGGTCGGATCGGCCGTAGCCCAGGCTCATCATGAGGACCCTGGTGACGGGGGCCGCCGGGTTCATCGGCTCGCACCTGTGTCGCCGGCTCGTCGCCGACGGTCACGAGGTCGTCGGTCTGGACGACCTGTCCGACGGGAAGCTCGAAAACCTGACGGACCTCCCCGAGGTGCGGTTCGTCGAGGCGGATCTGCGCGAACAGGATGCGGTCCAGCAGGCCGCCGACGGTTGTTCGGTCATCTTCCACCAGGGTGCGATGCGCTCGGTTCCGCGCTCGATCGCTCAGCCCGCGCAGACCACCGACGTCAACGTTCGGGGTACGCTCAACGTGCTGCTCGCGGCGCGCGACATGCCGGCCAACGTCGTCTTCGCGTCGTCTTCGTCGGTGTACGGGGACCAGGAGACCTTCCCGCTACGCGAGGACATGGCGTCGCTCCTCCGTTCCCCTTACGCCGCAAGCAAACTGGCCGGTGAGGCCTACTGCCGCTCGTGGTGGCTCTCGTCCGGTCCACACGCCATCACGGGAAGGCGATGTACGTAAGACCGAGGCCGACGTGTCCCTCGCGCGGCGAGCGATCGGCTACGAGCCCAAGATCGACATCGAGGAGGGCCTCCGCCGTACCGTGGAGTGGTTCCGATCCGTTGAGGCTGGAAGAGCTTCGGCCCCCACCACGCGGCGACCTCAGTGATCGCGGTCGACGCGGACCAGCCGGCCGGCCTGCTCGTCCTGTAAGAGACGTACGTCCCCGTCGACCATGAGGGCTACGAGCTCCTGGAAGCTCGTCCGGGCCGTCCAACCGAGCGTCTCCCTCGCCTTGGACGGGTCTCCGCACAGCGAGGAGACCTCCGCCGGCCGGAAGTACCGCGGGTCGATCTCGACATGGCGTCGCCAGTCGAGCCCCACGCGCTCGAAGGCCAGCTCCACGAACTCCTGAACCGTGTGACCCCGGCCGGTGGCGATCACGAGGTCGTCGGGCTCGTCTTGCTGAAGCATCCGCCACATCGCCTCGACGTACTCGGGCGCGTACCCCCAGTCTCGGGAAGCCTCGAGGTTGCCGAGATACAGCTTGTCCTGCAATCCGGCCTTGATGCGGGCGACGGCACGAGAGATCTTCCGCGTGACGAACGTCTCACCGCGCCTGATGGACTCGTGGTTGAACAGGATCCCGTTGCACGCGAACAGGCCGTACGCCTCGCGATAGTTGACGGTCGCCCAGTACGCGAACACCTTCGAGACGCCATACGGGCTCCGGGGGTGGAACGGCGTCGTCTCGCTCTGTGGCGGGGGCGCCGATCCGAACATCTCCGAGGACGAAGCCTGGTAGAACCGCGTCTGGACGCCGGAGGCCCGGATCGCCTCGAGCATGCGGATCGTGCCCATCGCCGTCGCGTCGGCCGTGTACTCGGGCACGTCGAAGCTGACCTTGACGTGGCTCTGCGCGCCGAGATGGTAGATCTCGTCGGGCTCCAGGTCGCGGATCAGGTTGACCAGTGAACCGGAGTCGGACAGGTCTCCATAGTGCATTCGGAATCGAACACCCGACTCATGCGGGTCGTGGTAGATCTGCTCCACCCGTTGGGTGTTGAACGAAGACGACCTTCGGATGAGGCCGTGCACGTCGTATCCCTTGGACAGCAGGAGCTCGGCCAGATAGGAGCCGTCCTGGCCGTTCACGCCGGTGATGAAGGCCTTCTTCATCTCAGTGCCCTTCTGCCGGTTCTTCAAGGAGGACGCGATGCCCCGATCCCGCAAGCTCAGAAGAATGTACATGCGTCACCGACTTGTCACCGTCCATCGTAACGATGCACGTATCGTCCAAGTCTCCAACGCAGGCGCCGCCCCACGTGAAGGCGAGCGGGTCCTGGCATCGCGGTCAGCGTGACGCGGTGTGCCTGGTGGGTAGCGTGAGCAGACCGGGCCCGCAGCCTGATCCCCGCCGGAGTTGATGTCGACCGTTCCGGTGCCTCCCCGGTCATGGAGACTCTCAGCATTCGGCTTCAGATCGAACGTCGCCGTGACCGACCGGTCGCCGTTCATCGTCACCGTGACAGGTGAGGACCCGAGCCACCGCACGTCGCCGGCTCCATCCCGTCGAACGTGGAATCCGGATCGGGGTCAGCGCGTCAGCGTGACGCTCGTTCCCTGGTCGATAGGGCTCGTTGCAGTCCCCGCCGCAGTCGATCCCGCCGGGGCTGCTGGTCACGGTGCCCTGGCCGTTGCCGGACTTGGTCGACGGTCAAGACGGGTTTGTTCGTGAAGGTCGCGGTCACGGACTTCGGCGCCGTTGATCGTCAGCGTGCATGTCGTTGTCGATCCCCGAGCACGCCCCGCCCCATCCCGCGAACGACGCGCCCTGCGCGGGCTGCGCGGTGAGGGTCACGCCGGTCCCCGACGCGTAGGACTCCGTGCAGTCGTTGCCGCAGTTGATCCCGGCCGGGCTGCTGGTCACGGTTCCGCTGGCGTCGCCGCTCAACTTGACCGACAGCTGCGGCGAGAAGTCCTCGCCCATCGCCCAGGCGTCCGATCCGGTCGCTTGATCACAGTCGAACTGGTCGAAGAGCACCGTGGTCACGCCGTCTGGATCCACGAAGGTCCTCGTCGTGCCGATGTCATCGCCGCTCGAGAGCCGCCAGAGCACGGTCTCGTCGCCCTGGAGAGGACGGCGTATCAGCTTGACGCCTCCGCCACACCGCGCGCTCGCGCGCGCGAAGAACACCGTTCCGTCCGGGTCGCACGGAGGGTGCGTGCTGGCGGGTGCCGCTGTTCGGGATCGTCTCCCGGGTTCCATCCGGGATGTGGTACCGGATGACGTTGCACGCGCCCTGCCGACACTTCGACCATACGGCCCAGTCCCCGCTCACCTGTCCGGGCGCGAGATCGGAGCCGGCACCTCGAACGTCGTCGAGACGGCGGGAATCGCCGGTCGAAAGGTCGAACAGGAAGATCCTGCGAGCGCCGTTCCCGTACAGACGCGCGAACAAGAGCCAGTCGCCGGAGAAGCTCGGCCAGTACTCCCATTGGTCGGTGTTGACGCCGGCAGGCGGCGACGTCCGGGTGCGGGTACCGAGGTCGAAGAACTTGAGATCGGATCGTTTCCCGTTGAACTGCTGGTACACCAGCGTGTCGCCGTCGATGCTTCCGTTGGCGCCCTGCGTCTTCCGGGCGTTCACCCTGAACTTGTCGCCCCCCGCCATCGGCCGGGCGAAGACGTCGTAGTGACTCGGGTGCTGCCGCGTGTTCTGCTGCCACGCGAGATAGGTGTCTCCCCGGACGGGTTGGTACTCACCGACCTTGTTCCGACCGAGCAGGAGCTCAGGGGTCGCGGCGCGGGCGTCCGTGGCGACCACAACCAGCGACGTGAGCACCATCAGGATGCACGAAAGCATTGCGATGCAGGTATGGAGAGGCGAACGACCGTCGCCGTGCGACGGGTGGATGGCCTCGGTTGCCGCCACTCTTCGACTCCTCCCCGGCAGGATCGACGACGTCGGAACAGGCACTCTATCGTAGGAAGGGAGACTTACGGCAAGGTGATCAGGCTGCCGTGGCATGGCAACACGCAATCGCGGCAGGGATGCTACGTGGATCGGACGACGACACACGAGGGATGAGCCATGGGGATGAAGGGGACCGATCTGGCCGGGTCGCGCATCATGGTCACCGGGGGAGGAGGGTTCCTCGGCCGCCGGATCGTCGATCGGCTCGAGGAGCGCGGGGCCAACGCGATCGTCGTCAGGTCCGCGGACTACGACCTGACCGAACCCGAACGCGTCCGTGCGGCCCTGCAGGATGCTCAAGCCGACTACGTCATCCACGCGGCGGCCGTTGTGGGTGGCATCGGGGCCAACCGGGAGCACCCGGGCAGCTTCTTCTACGCCAACGCCGTGATGGGCGTACACCTGATCCACGAGGCATGGCGGGCGGGCATCCGCAAGCTGCTGATCGTGGGCACCGTCTGCTCTTACCCGAAGTACGCGGAGGTGCCCTTCCGCGAGGACGACCTGTGGAGCGGGTATCCGGAGGAAACGAATGCGCCCTATGGCCTGGCGAAGAAGATGCTCTTGGTTCAGTCGCAGGCCTATCGAGACGAGTACGGCTTCGAGTCGGTCGTGGTGATCCCGACCAACCTCTTCGGACCCGGAGACAACTTCGACTACGACACGAGCCACGTGATCCCGGCGATCATCAGGAAGTGCGTCGAGGCTCGGGAGGCCGGTAACGACGAGGTCGTCTTGTGGGGGACGGGAAAGGCCACCCGAGAGTTCCTCTACGTTGACGACGCGGCCGAAGGGCTCGTCCTCGGCCTCCAGAAGCTGGAAGACCGCGAGCCGGTCAACCTCGGGTCGGCGACGGAGATCGCGATCGCAGACCTCGCCGAGCTCATCGCCCGGACCACGGGGTTCCGTGGGCGCTTCGCGTGGGATGCGTCCAAGCCCGACGGCCAGCCCAGGAGGGCGGTGGATGGTTCCAGGGCGCGTGACCTGCTCGGCTGGTCGCCGCGTGTCGGGATCGAGGATGGGCTTCGCCGGACCGTCGATTGGTATCTGGAGAACAGGGCCGAGATCAGGTCCTGATAGCTCGGCGGGTTAGCCCCCGGCAGCCCCCGCCGCCCGCGCCGCCCGCGCCTCCATCGCCAGAGCCGCCGCCATCCCCGGAGCCGCCTCCGCCCGAACCACCAGGGCCGCCGCCGCTCGACCCCGACCCTCCCGAGTCAGAGCCGCCGGACCCGGACCCACCGGACCCGGACCCACCGGACCCAGATCCTCCCGATCCGGTGCCGCCGGAGCCGCCGCCGATCGATCCTCCCGAACTCGTGGTTCCCGTGCCCGAGCTCGTGGAGGTCGATGAGGCCGTCGCCGAGCCCCCCGACCCCGAGTCCGAACCGCCGCCAGATGAGTGCGCGGCCGGGCGGCTCTGCTCCCGGTCGTTGGGCTTGCTCGAGGGGTCCTGCCCCTCATCCGCGAGGTTCAACGCTCGGACCTCGGTCCCATCCCGGCCCACGACGTCCGAAGGTTCGGAAGAGGCCCCCGATCGGTCGGTAAGGCCGAGAGGGCTGAGGCCGCTCGGGATGGTGTCATCCTCGCGGATCAGGGCGTAGACCAGGACCAGATCGAGGAGCAGGAAGGCGACGACCGCGATCCCAAGGATCGGTCGCCGGCTGCGACTGCGGTATCCGGGATACGCGGGATACGCGTTGTTCCCTCGTCGCAGCCGTTCCAGTCCGAAGATCGGACTTCGGAATCCTGTCCGCCGCTGCACCAACTCTTTGCCCCCGGATCTCGGGCCCTCATGCACTCGGATCAGGCCCCGGCCGGACCTGTCCGAGGGGGAAGATACCAGCGCCGGCGTCGGCCACCCTTTGTACAGGGTTCGCCGCCCTTGGCGCAAGGCAACGGCCGACATCGGATCCCGAGCTTCCATCGCAGGCTCCCGGCCTGCGACACATGATGGGACGGAGATCCGATCGCAGTTGTGATCGGACCGGTAGTGTGTAGCCTCCGGACGCGCTGAGAACGTCCAGAGGTCTATCGGATCGCGAGGAACTGAGGACTCGATGGCTAGGGATCAATGGCAGGATACGGCGGGAAGGAGCGAGGTCAGCCCTGTACGACCGATCCGGGCGCCGCGACCCGAGCCTCGTCCCGAACTCCAGGAAGTCCTGTCCGTCCTCTGGTACAGGAAGTGGTCGATCCTGGCCGTCACGTTGCTGACGGTTGGGGTGGCACTCTATGTGTCGAGCCAGCAGACGCCGATCTACGAGTCGCAGGCGAGCGTCCTGGTCACCCCCATCGATACCGGCGCCGATACCCTCCCGCCGGAGGCCCCGAACCTCCCCACCGAGGCGGAGGTGGTCTCGTCCGTCGCTGTTGCCAAGGTCGTGGCGGACAACCTCGGGATCAAGGGCGATCCGAGGGATCTCCTCGCCGATCTGGAGGTCGACCAGCCGACGGACACCGAGATCCTCGACGTGACATACCGGGATCCCGATCCCGTCCGCGCGCAGCGCTTGGCGATGGGGTTCGCCGAGGGCTATCTCCAGTTCCGTGAGGCGGCAGCCTCGAGGCTCATCGTCGAGCGCGCGAAGGAACTCGAGGAGCAGATCGGCGCATTTCAGCAGCGCCTGAGGACGATCCAGGACGAACTCGCACGCATTCCGGCCGATGACCCAAGGGAAGGGACCCTTCAGACCGAGGCCGCGTCCCTGCAGAACCTGATCCTTCAGACACAGGTCACACGGCTCGGTCTACCGCAAGAAGTCTCCGGCGGGAGAGGTCATCCAGCCGGCATCCGTTCCTGGCTCTCCCGCCAGTCCCGATCACGTCGTGAACGCAGCCTTCGGCCTCGCCGCGGGATTGGCGCTCGGGATCGGCTTGGCGCTCGTTCGAGACCGCATGTCGGGACGGCTGCGGTCTTCAGAGGAGGTGGAGGAGTACCTCGAGGCGCCGGTCCTCGGAGTGGTTCCCCAGGTCTCCGAGTGGCCTCGCGGCAAGAGGGCATACGTGGTGGCAGCCGCCCGCTGGCGATCGCCCGCCGCGGAAGCCTACCGCGTCATCCGTACCAACCTGCTCTCGGCGTTGCCGGCCGGAGCCAAGAGCATCGTCGTGACCAGCACGCACAGCGGCGAGGGCAAGTCGGCGACCGTAGCGAACCTGGCCGTCGTCCTCGCAGGGGCCGGCAAGAGCGTGACGGTCGTGTCCGCCGACCTCCGGCGACCGCGCCTCCACGAGTTCTTCCGGCGCGAAGGGATAGTTGGACTCAGCGACGTCCTCGGCCGGCGGCTTCCCTTGGATGCAGTCATACAGGAGGTCACGCTCCAGTCATCAGCCCCGATGGGTCTGCCGGCCGTCTCGCTGCGGCTCGTCGCCAGCGGACCCGTGCCCGACGATCCGGCGGAGCTCCTGGGATCCGCGGCCATGAGGATGGTCATCGAGGATCTGGAGCGCGTCTCGGACATCGTGCTGATCGATGCGCCGCCCGTCCTGCCCGTGACGGATGCTCCCGTTGTTGCCGCAATGACGAAGAACGTGCTCCTCGTGATCGGGCCGAACAGTGCCACGCGAGCATCCGTCGTGTCGGCCAGGCAGCAACTGGAGCGGGTGGGGGCTCGGATCGTGGGTGGTGTCTTGAACGGGCCTCACGCCATCAAGGCGCAGTCGTTCGGCTACTACTAGAGATCGGTCTGCGTACGCCCGCTCTAGCGCGACCCGCTTCACGGCGCCGTTGCGGTCATGCCCGAGCGCCTGCCACTGCGCCCACGTGAGCGTCTGGCCGTTCCACGCCCAGTACGCGCCGCGGAGGTCGCGTACGCGGTAGGTGTTGTGGTCGAACCGGTAGTTTGCGGCGGCGCTGAAGAGGTCGGGCGATCCATCGAAGACGGCGGCGCAGACTCGACCTGCCGGAAGTTCTCTCGGTCCAGTGGTTCCGCAAGTGGTCGATCCTGGCGATCACGCTGCTGACGGTTGCCGTCGCGATCCTTGTCTCAAGCCGGCAGACGCCGATCGACGCGTCGCAGGCGGGGGTCCTCGTTAAGCCGATCGAAACCGGCACCGACCCGGACGGCGTCCGAGACGTCGAACCTTGCCACTGAAGCGGAGCTGATCTCCTCGTCGCGGTCGCCGAGATCGTGGCCGACAACCTCGGCATCGAAGGCGATCCGAGGGATCTCCTGGCCGATCTCGAGGTCGATCAGCCGACGGACACCGAGATCCTGGAGGTCAACTATCGCGATCCGGATCCCGTCAGGGCACGTCGCCTGGCCACGGGATTCGCCGAGGGCTACCTCCAGTTCCGTGAGGCGGCCGCTTCCAAGCTGATCCTGGAGCAGGCGAGGGATCTGGAGGCGCAGATCCAGGCCCTCGAGCAGCGATTGAGCACCATCCAGGAGGATCTGATCCGCCTCCCCGACACCGACCCGCGCAGGCCGAGCCTCCAGGCCGAGGCCGCGTCCCTTCAGAACCTCATCCTCCAGACGCAGATCACTCGACTCGGCCTCCCCCGTGACGTGAGCGGTGGCGAGGTCATCCAGCCCGCCTCCGTTCCCGAGTCCCCCGTCAGTCCCGATTACCGGGTGAACGTGCTCTTCGGTCTCGCCGCCGGGCTCGCACTCGGGATCGGACTCGCCCTCCTCCGTGACCGGATGTCCGGACGGCTGCGGTCCTCCGACGAGGTCGAGGAGTACCTGGAAGCTCCTGTTCTCGGCGTGATCCCCCAGGTCCCCGACTGGCGTCGCCGTAAGAAGGCCTACCTGGTCAGTGCCGCGCGCTGGAAGTCCCCGGCTGCTGAGGCGTACCGAGTCCTCCGGACCAACGTTCTGTCGACCGCCTCGAGCGGGTGCCAAGAGCATCGTGGTGACCAGCACGCACAGCGGGGAGGGCAAGTCCGCGACCGTCGCGAACCTCGGGGTCGTCCTGGCGAGGGCCGGAAAGAGCGTGACACTCGTCTCGGCCGACCTGCGGCGACCGCGTCTCCACGAGTTCTTCCGCCGCGACGGGCTGATCGGGCTCAGCGACGTCCTAGCCGGCCGGCTGCCCTTGGACGCGGTCGTTCAAGAGGTTACGCTCCCGTCGTCGGCTCCCATGGATCTGTCGACCGTCTCGCTACGGCTCGATCTCGAGTGGCCCCGTCCCGAGGATCCGGCGGAGCTCCTGGGATCGGCGGCCATGGCGAAGGTCCTCGAGGATCTGGAGCGTGTCTCGGACATCGTCCTGATCGATGCGCCCCGGTCCTGCCCGTCACGGATGCTCCGGTCGTTGCCGCCGTGACGAAGAACGTGCTCCTCGTGATCGGACCGAACAGCGCGACTCGAGCATCCGTCGTATCGGCCCGGCAACAGCTCGAGCGGGTGGGAGCCCGGATCCTCGGCGGTGTTCTGAACGGGCCAAACGCCATCAAGGCGCAATCCTTCGGCTACTACTATCGAGATCGGATCGCGCCCAGCATGCTGTCCGCTCTAGGCGACCAGCTCCACCGCGCCGTTGCCGTCATGCCCGAGCGCCTGCCACTGCGCCCACGTGAGCGTCTGGCCGTTCCACGCCCAGTACGCTGCGGTCGAGGTCGAGCACCCGGTAGGTGTTGTGATCGAAGCGGTTACCCGCCGCAGCGCCGAACAGCTCGGTCAGTCCGTCGAACGCGACAGCTCCCACCCTGGTCGTCGGGGCGCGCAGGGTCATGACGTTGTCGTGGACGTAGACCTGCCTCGTGCGGGTGGGGTGATGGCTGTGGTTGATCAGCCCGAGCGGATACGCGGCACCGTCGATCGTGTTGTCGTAGATCTCGATGCCGGCGCCGACGCTCCCGTCCGAGCAGGAGACGAGGAGCTGCACGTTGTTGAACCAGTTCGGCGTCCCGTCACCGAGGCCGTTGCCGGTCAGCGTGTTGTCGTGGATCTTCGTGCCACCGTAGCTCAGCTCGTAGAAGATGCCCCAGTTCCGGTTGTTGTAGATCACGTTCCCGTAGACCTGAGCGTTCTTGTTGTACCCGTCCCACCACAGGCCCGCTCCGTAGTTGTCGTGGACCTCGTTGCGGCGGACGATCATCCCGTCCGAGCCGACGAACTTGGTCCCGCCGGCGTCGTCGTCGGTGGGGAGCTTCCGCGTGTTGTTGAACGCGATCTCGCTGTCCTCGATGATCACGCCCGACGGGCCCGGGCAGCCGACGCAGGCGTCGTGACGTTCAACCCGTATCGACCGTTGTGGTGGGTGTACACATCGGACACACGCGGGCGTTGTCGCCCTGGATCGCGAGGCCGATGTTGAAGTTCTCCCTGAACTCGGTGCCGTCGACCAGGCCGTTGCGGCGGACGATCATGGGAGTGACCCAGCTCGGGGAGCATTCGCGTTGCCGAAGTGCTGGAAGACGCCGCCCAGGATGATCGTGCCGGGCTGGTCGGCGGGCGCGTCCGGACCGTCGATCCCGATGAAGCCCCCGTTCTGGCCGTCGATCACGGCGCCGGCTCGAAGGTCGAGCGTCGGGAACTTGTCCCCGGTCGAGATCGTGCCGGACAGGCGATAGAGGCCCTGCCGCGAAACAGAAGGTGGTCCTCTGCGGGTTGGCGTCGATGAGCGCCTGCAGGTCGGCGCCGGGAGCGACCTGCACTCCCTGACAGGTCGGTCACGGCGGAGATGGATGGCGAGGAGGCTAGCGTGCCGCCGACGGGCTGCATCAGGTCGGCAGAACGAGGGCGAGGACGAGGCGAGCGTCGCTATGCGTGTGACGAGCCGCTCGCGGGCGGGCACTCGGTGGGATCGGCTGGTTCGCCTCTCCGGCTCCGCTCACCTCTCGGCCGCTCGGGTCAGTGCGAAGGATCGCGGCAGGCGAGCCTCGGAGGTGATCATGACCGCGGAAGTCACCGTTACCAGGAGAGCCGAGCGCCTCGAGTCGGTCGCTGCCGCGGTGGAGCTACGCTATGTCTCCACGGTGCCGTCGACGTCCTGGCCGAACGCCTGCCACTGGCTCCACGTGAGCGTCTGGCCGTTCCACGCCCAGTACGCTGCGGCGAGGTCGAGCACTCGGTAGGTGTTGTGATCGAAGCGGTTGCTCGCTGCAGTGCCGAACAGCTCGGTCAGCCCGTTGAACGCGACGGCTCCCACCCTGGTCGTCGGGGCGCGCAGGGTCATGACGTTGTCGTGGACGTAGACCTGACTCGTGCGGAGGGGTGACCGCTGTGATTGATCAGCCCGAGCGGATACGCGGCGCCGTCGATCGTGTTCTCGTAGATCTCGATCCCGCCGACGCTCCCGTCCGAGCAGGAGACGAGGAGCTGCACGTTGTTGAACCAGTTCGGCGTCCCGTCGCCGAGGCCGTTGTTCGTCAGCGTGTTGTCGTGGATCTTCGTGCCGCCGTAGCTGAGCTCCCAGAAGATGCCCCAGTTCCGATTGTCGTAGACCACGTTGTCGTAGACCTGAGCGTTCTTGTTGAACCCGTCCCACCACAGGCCCGCTCCGTAGTTGTCGTGGACCTCGTTGCGGCGGACGATCATCCCGTCCGAGCCGCCGCAGAACTTGGTCCCGCCCGCGTCGTCGAAGATGGGAGCCTCCGCGTGTTGTTGAACGCGATCTCGCTGTCCTCGATGATCACGCTCGTCGGTCCCGGGCACCGACTCGCTGCTCGAGCCGAGTCAAACGCGGCGGACTCTGACCGCATGAACGGCACGAGGAGTGCGAGTGCGACCGTCGCCATGATCGCGCACAGGAGCGCGCCCTGTCGTCTCGCACCGATCGCGTCTGATCTGACCGATTCACGACTTCAAGAATCTGCGTGGACGGGCTGGTCCTATACGCCCATCTTGGGAGTCATCGATTCGATCTCGTACGTGGGAGGCGGACCATGCGAGGCGCTACCCTCTGAGGGCTTTCGCGCCCTGGGTAAGGAGACCCTGGGCCTACTCGTTCAAGGGGGTGGACTAATGGACCAGGCAGTTCACGGGTGATCCTGACCGAGGAAGAGGTTCCCTAGGTCGCAGGGCCGCCCTGGAACCGGCTGACGGCCGACACTCGCGCGGCGATCACGTCCGCGAGGCAACGCATCGAGTGGGTCGGCCCTCCGATTCTCGGGCGCATTGTGAGCGGACCCGATCCTTCCTTCTTACCGCCTAGTACTCCTCCTATCCGAATGGATCGGGTTGGACCGCTTCTCACAGAGAGGTGGCAGAAGCCCGGTGCGGGGGCGAAGGTTGAGGATCCTCTACGCCCACTGCTTCTATCGCATCCCTGGAGGTGAGGATCGGCACGTCCGGGACCAGGTCGACCTCGTCTCACGCGCTCACGATGTGGAGTTGATCTCTGAAGCGAACGTCGACCTCGCGGAAGGCCCGGCGACAGCGGCCCGGATGCTGTACTCGCGCGCCAAGAAGCAACACGTAGGCGCCGTCATCGATCGATTCGCGCCCGATGTCGTGCACATGCACAACGCCTACCCCTCGCTCGGCCCGGCCGTTCTCTTGGCTGCCCGCGAGCGCGGCGTACCGGTCGTCATGACGGTTCACAACTTCAGGCTGCGCTGTCCCAACGGCTTCATGTTCACGGAAGGTGCGATGTGTCACCGATGTGAGTCGGGCCTGTACGTGAACGCCATCGTGCATCGGTGCTTCCCCACGAAGAAGCAGGCAGGGGCGTATGCCGCCATCCTCTGGGCCCATCGCTTCGTCATGCGACTCGAGGAACGGATCGCGCGGTTCATCGCGCCGAGCGAGTTCATGGGACAGCGCCTGCTCGAGTGGGGGATCGGTGAAGAACGGGTCCGCGTGATCCGGCATTTCGTGCCGTCCGCCGGCAGTGGGGATCCGATCCGCGGATCGGATCCTACGGAGCGTTCTTGGGCAGGCTCTCTTCCGAGAAGGGACTGGATGTCCTCCTCGCAGCGCTAGCATCGCGCTGGCGATCCTCCCTTCCTGATCGTCGGAGACGGGCCTCACCGGCGAGCGCTCGAGGATCTCGCCCGCAAGCTTCGGCTCGCCAACACGAGGTTTCTAGGTTGGCGGTCGCACGACGAGGTCGGCGAGCTGGTGGCAGCCGCACGCTACGTCGCGATCCCCTCCGTCTGGGAGGAGACCGCCAGCCTGGCGGCCCTGGAGGCTCTTGCGGCCGCCCGTCCACTACTGGTGTCCGAGAGTGGAGCCCTGCCCGAGCTCGTGGCCACCGGTGCGGGCGTGGTCTCCCGACCCGGGGACGAGATCGACATCTCCGACAAGATCACACTCCTCATGGAGGATGACGAGTTGTGTCGTCGCGCCTCGACCGAGGCGCTGACGTTCGCACGTCGGTGGCTCGACCCAGCAGCGCCATCTTGCCGGCCTCGAATCTCTCTACGGAGAGCTCTCCACGAACGAGGTCACATAACGTGGGACGACCGCTCGTGAGCATCATCACTCCCGTCCTCAACCGCGTCGAGACCATGAGGACTTGCCTCGCTTCAGTCGCAAGCCAGACCTATCAGCCGATCGAGCACATCGTCGTCGATGGCGGATCGACGGATGGAACGTTGGAGCTCATAGGCGCGCATCGCGCTTCTCATCGGTTCCATTGGATCAGCGAGCCCGACAAGGGCATGTACGATGCCATCAACAAGGGCATGTCACTCGCCCATGGGGACGTGCTGGCCTATCTCAACAGCGACGACTTCTATCTTCCATGGTCTGTGGATGTCGCGGTTCGCGCGCTGCAGCCCGGGATCGAGTTGATCTACGGAGACCTGGGCATTCTGGTGGCTGAGGCGAACGGCAGGCCGAGTACGTTCTCCATCCAGTTCTATCCGGACTTCGACTTGCGCCATTACTCGTTCGTCGGGATCGCTGGGACAGCCAACGGTCTTCTGGCGTGCGGAGCCTGACGGAGAGGATCGGCCTGTTCGACATCCGGTATCGTCTGATCGGCGATTGCGAGTACTGGCTGCGGGCGGCTCTCGGCGGAGCGAGGCTAAGACACATCCCGGAGCTCATGGCCGTTCAGGTTGAGCATGGGTCCACACTCCGGGCAACTCAAGCAACCAGGTTGAACGAGGAGTTCGACACGCTGCGGCGGGCGATGATGGCGGTGATCGATCCACCTTCCTCTCTTCGCTGGGAGCGACTCAAGAAGAGCGTGGCCTGGAGGGCACGCCAACTCGAGTTCTTCTATGCGATGAAGGCAAGACACCCGCACAAATGGCCTCACTTCGTGAAGGAGCTGCACGCTCATGGCGTCGACGTGAGTTCGCGTGACCTTAGAGTGCTCGCTCCTGCTCGATGGCGAGGAGATGCATCCCTCCTTGACGATGCACCCCGCATCTCCGAGATCCTTGGCGGCCCAGAACGGCTGTGATACGCAAGCGCTTCTTGCCCTGCGATTCGCGGAAGCGGTTCCGGCAGGCCGCGTAGTTTTGCCACGTCCTACGCTGTAGGTGTCGTCGCTCTCTTCGCGTCGGGCAAGGTGGTTGTCTCGCAAGCATGGCTGCTTTGGGGCTGCGGGCTTTGCTTCCGTTTGACGGTGCTTCAGCCCGAGTGGACCATCTTGATCCCCATCGGATGCCTCCGTCACTGAATGCCCCCATACCCGATGCAGTTGGTCGTGATCTCGGTCTGGAGCTCGTCCTGAACTGAACGACAAAAGGCTTCGAACGCGCAGTCCTGGAAGGAGTGGTCCGGTGTCAAGAGCGCTCGAAGTACCTGTAGAAGTTGGAGAAGAAGCCTTCAGGTGTGAGGCGCTGCTCCCAGATGCGTCGACATCCTCGCTGCAAGTTGATGAAGTCCGCATCGTCCAGGTGATCGTGGAACGCTACGAGCTGTTCGCCAACGCTCTCCACATCTTCGCTCTCTACCCACACGCAGTACTTCTTGAAGTTGGTTTCGAAGTCATACGGGAGAACGCAGTCAGTGTCTATGAACAACGGGATACGTGCGGAGGCCAGTGTCTCGTAGAATCTGATGGACCAATTGCCCGCCCCACGGGCACATAGCGTGTAATCCGTGTTGATGAGGTTGCGACGGAAGGCGTCGCGCGCCGGTTCCCCATATCCCCCCCAGCCTATTCCGTGCTCTTGAAGGAGAAAATCCGTCACCACTGATGGATGCTCCCGAAGATGGGTTATGGCTCGCTCCCTCACTGTAGGGGGAGGAAGCCCGTCACGCACCCATCTAGCCGCGCGCCGCACCTTTCTTCGGATACTGACATCGGGCATCAGGCGGTAGCCGGCAAATCCGCAGAACCCCACGGTCGGGTGTCGCAGTTTCGGGCGTAGCGGAAGGTATGAGCCGAGTCTCTGCCCCACGAAGTCTTCGAAGAAGACTGGCGTTGCGAACTCATTGGGTCGAAGGCCACGCTTCAATGAGGTTCTGAAGATCATAGCGTTTGGGAGAGGGAGCTCCTCCTCAGTGTCGCCTATGTAGAAAACGACGAGCTTCTTTCCCAAGTCAGCCGCCCGATCCGCAAATCGTTGGGCTGCCGCTCTGGCATCATTTGCGTCGTCTTCCGTGCGCGCGACCGCTCGAGTTGTGTATCGCCAATCGAAGGGCAACACGAAGAAGTCGGCCTCTTCAGCCGACACAATTCCGAAGTAGTCAGCCCCCATCCTGATGAAGGCCGCCCATAGGCTGGGGCTAGCTCGCTCTTGGGCAATCCCCAAAACGGAAAGAGCAAAGCGACATGAGGGATTCCCGACGGCATGAAGCTCTGGGACGAGTAAATCCTAATCTGAGGGCTGGTCGAAGCCGGCATCAGCGCCTTTCGAAGCATCCGCTCAGCGCGTTTCACCCTAGGGGCAAGAAGACCCGGTCGTCAAGGTAGTGGCTGTGGATGGACACTTTCCCTGTTTGTGCCTTGCGGGTGCTCCTGAAGGACGAGCAAGACTTCCGCCGCGACCGCGGCGAGGAACGGCGCAAACAGCAGGTAGGAGCTAAGCCCGCGTTGGACGATTAGGGCTGCAGCCAGTGCGAAAGGAACGGCAGCCAGGGTGAGCGCCTGTTGACGTCGCTCCGCTGGCCATCGCCACAACACCATCAGGCAAATCGCAGGAAGGGCTTGAACCATGGCTCTTTCGAGGTTGTCTACGAACCAAGCCTCCAGGATGCATGCGATTGCGAAGGGCGCAAGTGCGACGGATCAGTTTCGATCGCCTCGTACGCATCACGGCTGCAGGTACCACTCCCGCGAACGTCGCGAGGACCGCCAAGAACATGAGCTTGACGTGCTCCAGCCCTCCTCGGAACTCGCTAAAGAACGAGTAGGTGTTCACCGGAATCGGGATGGCGAGGCGGAAGAGGTACCATCCGACCAGAACGAGGACCGCAGCCACGATCGAAGACCAGTGGACTCGGTGGTCCAGCCACCACTCAGTTAACGGATAGGCGAGAACTAGAGGTACCATGCTTTCCTTGTTCAACACCCCGACCGCGCATACGGCGAAGAAGATCGCCCGCTTCCTTGTGACTAGTGCCCAAATAGCGACCGCCGTAAAGAAGAAGGCCATTGGGTCGGTCAACATGTAGTCATGCAGATTGAACGACGCCGACCACGGGTTGGCGAGGAACAGGACGGCACCACCCGCTGCGGGGAATTGAGACCCGGTCAACTCGTAAATCGCGAGTCCGATGAAGACCGAAGCTCCCACGAGACCCAGGAAGGATATGAGGTAGTAGGCAGCGTTGATACTCGTGGCGTAGGCGATTACACGAGCCAGAAGGGGGGTGAGCACGCGGTGAGACATAGGGCGGTTGGCGGCCGAGCCCATTGCGTGGACTGAGCCAGGAGTAGTCGGGGGTTTCGTATACGAGCGCAAGTCTGTTCCCTGGCGGCGGATGTTCAGATCCGGTCGAGTCACAGTGAACAGGTTGTAGCTCATTGACCGGTAGAACAGGTGGTCGCAACAGAACGAGTCGGGGTCCCAGGGATGCGACAGGAGCGCAATCAGGCCAGTCAGCAGCACGGAGATGATTGTTAGGCTCACGACCACCCGGAGGCGATCCAGATGCGTCATGATTGGAGTCAGACCAACTCCCTTCTCGACCTGGAACTCCGTCCGGAGCTGAGTGCCCGCTAAAGCACGCCATCAGAACGCACGGGGTCACACCCGTCAAGTGGCGTATAGGTCGCCCCGTTCATTGGCGGTCCGACATCGAGCGGCTCGAGTGCAACTTCGCCACAAGCTTGTATCGCGTGGCTGACGCCGGTTGGCCGCAACGCCGCGCTGCGGGAACGTGCGAGTGAGGACCCCCCAAGGTACTGCATCCATCAGGTCCACCTCTTGATTGGGAGCAGCGGGGCAGGCGACCGCGCGGGCAACATCGGATACCCTCTGGCGATGGTCGTTCTGTTTGGGGATCGCCCGGCGCGCTTGCGAATCGGGATCGTCGTGTCCGTTCTTCTCGCGATCTACGTTGCCGGGGTCGTAGCACTCTTCGCCTCGGGCAGGCTCGACCTTCTCCGAGCAGGCGAGCTCCTGGTGGTTCCGGTTGTTGGCGGTACGGCGGTACTTCGGCCCGAGTGGGTGATCCTGATCCTGCTTGCCGTTCCTCCCCCTGTACTCTTCCCGATACCTCCGCGGCACGCGACCCTCATCATGATTGCGGCCCTGTTCGGTTTCATGTTGCACGGTACGGATTCGTCTCGGGCCCGAGACTGGCATCTACCCACTGGTGGGTATCGTCGCGCTCGGAATCGCCTTCAAAGCCAACGTACCGCCGGCGGCAGCAGCAACAGCGGATGGCACTGTTGAAATTCGTCGTTTACTACGCGGCGCTCATGCTCGTCGGGTTCCATACAGCCGCTGAGGCGGGAAGATTCGAGGTTGACAGCGGTTGTCAACGCTCTCCTCGTCGGTCTCGTGGCGGGGGGGGTGCTACAGGCGTTCGCAACTGACTACTCGGGATACCTTGCGATCACCCAGACCCCATTCCGGGGCTCGTTCGCGTATCTCGCTGCAATGGGATTTGGCGTGACCTATGTTCGGCTCTCGCTGCGCCGTTCCGCCGGCCGGCAGCCTTCTGCGGGGGACTCTCTGCTCATGTGGGGCTTCCTGTGCCTCACCGCCATCGGCTTCGGCCGCAGCCGCGTGGATAGCCGCCCTGTTGGTCTTTGCACTTGTCTCGATTTGGACGGGTAGGAAATCGTTCTGGATCGTGTCCTCTCTCCTCCTGGTTCTTGTCTTCACGGTGCCCGTCGTAGGAGAGCGGGTGGTTCCCGGAGGTTCGACTCGCATCGCCGACGTGACGCTTGCTCAAGTAACGACCGGACGCTCGGTGCTATGGGGGAAGCTATGGAGACGAGGAGCCGACGCACTGCCCTTCGGGAACGGCTGGGGCTACACGTGGTCCCTGACCTCGACAGAGTTATTCGGTTTCGAGGGGGTCTTCGGCGCGGAGGGCATTCGGTATACCCTCACAATGACTTCCTGTTCCTCTTCGTGGAACTCGGAATCGTAGGATTCGGATTGCTGGTTGCCTTCTGGCTCCATCTCCTCCACAAGATCAGGCTTTGTCAGCGCAGCCCCAGTGAGCAGGCTCGTTATGATGTCAGAGTCCTTATTCCAGTGATCATCGTGATGTTCGTCGTGCAGTTGTTCGACAATGGTTTTGCCATCCAGTTCGTCGCGGAGAGGTTCTTCATCGCTGCAGGCCTCATTTTCGGCCTTCAGTACCTGCGACATGGTGAGCGCTTCGGCGTCGTTGACTCAAGATCTCTCGGTACCAGTCAAGGTATCGCTCCGCTTGTTGGGTGATTGAAAACTCTGAAACCGCCACAGACTGTCCGTTCTCGCCGAGTCGACCGCGGAGATCCTCCCGACGCAACAGCAAGTCGATTGCCCTCCCTAGACCTGCTGTGTCTTCAGCATCCACGAGGATCCCAGTCGCCAAGCTCCGGGGCGATACGCTCGCGTTCTTGCTCGCCCAGAGGCTCTTGACTTGCTCGGTAATACCTCCAACATTGTGGCGACAACGGGAGACCGCAAGCGAGCGATTCGAGGATGGTCGTGGGGAACGTGTCTGCACGTGCGGGATGTAGATAGACGTCGGAGGCCCTGTAGTAGCGGGCGACTCTCTCGACGTCTTGCTCGTACGGTCGATGGATGACTGCGACCCCGTCGATCTTCTCCTCGAGAACTTCCGCTCCGATCCCAGGACAAGCGAGGGTTAAGTCGACTAGGCTTCGTTCCGCCAGATAGCGAAGGGTTGCATGGAAGGAGCAGTCGATCTGTCCAATGGATGGAGCGGGCCACGGTTCCTGCGCTGAGCACGATCCGCGATCGCGTGGGAGCCCGAGTCGGGATCTGTGGAGTGCCTTGTCTCCCGGGCGGAAGATAGTGTGTCGACTCCGTTGGGGATGATTCGTGCCTCCTCATCGCGGGTGCGAGTAGGGACCGCTCCGCCTTGTTCATCAGCCACTTGGAGGGCGACGAGAGGTACAGGCGAGTTCGGGAGAAGATCTCCGCTTCAGAGCGAGGTTCTCGGCTGTTCGAGTTCTTTGGGATACCGGGGTAGATAGTGAGATCGGGACAATCACCGCAGCCAGATACTCCATCGCTCACATTCGAATGAATGAGCGCAATGCCCGGTGAACGCCCATTGATCGTGAGGGTGAGGATTACGGGGTGCGAGGTCGGTTAGGGCGGGGAGCACTCTGAGGTCAAAGTACCCCCCATGGAGATTGTGAAGGTGGAGGATGGTCTGACCTTCGTCGAGGCTCCGCGAGATAGCGGGCAACGTCGCCGGGAAGTCGAAATCCTCGAAACCGCCCCGTGTCCTCAGTCGCCTGTTCGGCTCTGCGATCCAGGACGATAGCCTCGCGAGTCGGGAGATCGGCGAGTTCTCGGTCGGGTTGCGCGGGGCGAGGGTGAGCCACATCCTTGCCCATCGGGGTCGGTAGTCGTTATTCCGAAGGAGACCCTCACCCTCGGCGCTCACGGTCCCGCGGCCGACGAGCAGGGATGCGGGGTACCCGAGGGCCCTGTATCGCTTATGGAGGTCAGACACGATTCGTCCGTCGCCACCGCGATCCGACTGAAGGTTCACCTGGATGATTTGGAAGAGCGTCCGCACGAGCCACGTCGAACCTCCCTAGGGTAGCTTCAGGGTCTCCCACTCGAGGATCGGCGCAACCACACCTACTCGGTCGGAGTTCACGCCGCCCTCGACCGGCAGTACGTCGAAGGCCAGGACATGCTCCTATGCGTTCGAAGGGATCGTCCGATTCGGGTACTGCGCTCCCACAGTCAGCCAGTAACGCCCGGGCTTCAGGAGAGTCTTCCGGGATGATGCACGAGGACTCGATAGGTACCGCGGCGGTCGATCACCGACGGGCCATCCGCTCGGGAGTCGGTATCCCAGCTCTGAAGATGAGGTTGCCGCTACGGATCGGTGAGGCGCACCACGATGACCGCGTTCTCGATCGGTCACGTTCACTCGGTATGACACACCGACGCGGAACGGCTGATCGAATCGGATCGACGCGGCCGCTCGCCGGAGCGCCTCGCGAACGCCGAGCCTCGAGTAGCTCAAATCCGGCCGTTTCGTCCCCCCCGCGATCTGCCAGACCACACGGCGTCGTGCCGACAAGCCGCTGAGGAGAGGTACTCCGCTACCACGTCCCGGGGGTACCGTCTCGCGGCGAGCGTCCGCTGTCCAAGCCAGCACACTCTCGTGAGAGAGCCGGTGATCGCACCCATGTTATGGGATACGAACAACACGGTCCGCCCCTGTTGAGCGACGTCATTCATCCTCCCGAGACACTTCGCCTGAAAGGCCGCGTCACCGACGGCAAGGACCTCATCGACGATCAAGATGTCCGGCTCCGAGATGCGCAGCGACCGCAAACGCGAGTCGGATGTACATCCCGCTCGAGTACCGCTTCACGGGCGTGTCTAGGAATCGTCCTATCTCCGCGAACTCCACGATGGGATCGAACTGTCCGGCGCATCTCGGCTCGGCGCATGCCCGGATCGCCCCGTTCAGAGAGATGTTCTCTCGTCCGGTACAGCTCCGGGTGGAAAGCCGGTGCCGATCTCCAGCAGTGAGCCGACCCGTCCTCGGAGCTCTACGGCGCCCTCAGTGGGTCGGTGATGCGGGCGAGGATCTTCAGTAGGTAGTCTCCCGCCCCGTTCCGCCCATCATGCCGAGATCTCACCGCGACGGACATCGAGGGTGACGTCTTCAGCGCCCACATCCACTCAGCCTTCTTCTTGCTCCGACGAGAAGGCCGTCGCAACAGGTCTGAGATGGACTCCGTGAGACGACCGTACCCCACGTACGTTCCTATCCGGTATCTCTTGGATAGCTCTTTGGTGCGGATGACTACGTCATTCATGGATCACACAACATCAGCGAAAGAGCGTTCAGTCTTGCGGAAATACACGAGGCCGGTGACGAGAAGAAGGCACGTTACTAGTGTCGGGACTATCAAGAATGTCAGAGGCGGTTGGGGAAGGCCGAGGACGACCCAGCGAAAGCCCTCAGCGAAGCCGGTGACCGGATTGAGCGCGTACAGGACCCGGGCAGGCCCGTGTATGTCCGTGACCGAGTATCCCAGGGGTGAAAGGAAGAGCAGCACTTGGAGCAGGAAAGGGATCACGTAGCGGACGTCGCGGTATCTCACGTTGAGCGCAGAGAGCCACACGCCAACAGCAAGTGCGGAC
>CAVQIQ010000010.1:0-102943 GCA_963712645.1 uncultured Actinomycetes bacterium
AAGCGGGAGGGGGCGCGATCATCAAGCCGGTCGCGATTTACCCCCCAACGTGTACAGAATCCCCGAGCTGGGTGGCGAGTGGCGTCCCGTCCAGCCATTCAGACTCGAACCTCGCCAGATGGCCCGGTGTGGAGATGCAGATCACCATCACCGACTGTAACTTGCACGGGAGCTGGAATGAGGTCCCGATCACCTTCGAGATGTACGGGATCGAGAGGCATGTCCTAGCCCCAACGAACGTGCAGATCGATTTGGTCGGGCCTCAGCCAGGCTGCGCGCAGGCCATGGTCTGACGGTCTACCTTTCGATCCGCCAAGCCAATCGCGCATGGCCCGCGTGACGCCAGTCACCCCGACCATACATGCGGCCAGGACTGGCCTCGTGGCGGCGTAGGCTCCTTCCGTGCATCCCGACGAACTCGAACGCCGACTACGGAGGCGCCTGGACGCTCTCGGCCCGGCCCCACGCGCCGAGCTGCTCCACGTCCTGATGCTCCCCGACTTCGAGCGAGCTGACCGGATCGGCGAGTTCTGGGGCTACCCAGAGAGCCGCTCCCTTCGCCTAGCTGCTCATGGACTGCGAGGAGGATCGGACCTCCGGGCGGTGCTCGTCGGGACGCTGTGGGAGATTAGAACCGCCAAGGAACTACCTTGTGAGTGTCGTGAGCGGGCCGGAGCTATGGAAGCCATGGGCGAAGGACCCCGAGTCCTTCGAACGTGCGGTCCTGGCTGACCTTGAAGAGAGCCTCGGTGGGCATACCCCCAAACTCATGCGTGAGGATGCGAACAGGGAGCTTCCAGCATGGTCTCTCGATGGGTCGTATCCGAATACCGACATCGTCGTGAGCTATGTCGATCTCAACACCGGGAATGTTAAGGAGACGCGCTTTCCAGTGTGGAAGGAGGGATGGGGACCCCGCATCCGAAAGGAGCACTTCGACCCCCGGGAATTCCGCAAGGAATCTGGGTATGGCTGATTGAACCCCTGTGAGGGAGTGTCTCGGAACAGTTGGCCATCGACGGCTCGGCGGCAACTCATGAGCTGAGGCGAGGGGCCGATACACTGACCATGGCGAGGAAGGCTAGAGGAGAGGACCCGGTAGCTCGCCTGCAGGAGAGGGCGCGCTGGTCCAGTTACACAAACACGTGGAGGGGGTTCGTGGCACCGGGCCGCGCACCCCGTTGGCTCCGTCGGACGATCATCGCGGTGTTTGTGCTCATGGTCCTGGGGGGTGTCGTGGGCCTCATCGGGTTGCTCCTCTACTGGTGAACGATGTCAGCAGGCCCAGGAGGTCGGCGGAACGTTCTAGCCTTCCCGCACCATGGCACGCCGAGAGCGCGAGATTCTCGAACACGCCGTCCACGTCGTTGCCGAGCAGGCCAACAAGGCCGACGATCTCGTCGACGAGGCGATCGGCGTGGGCCACGGACGCTCCGATCCGCTCGTGGTCCACGCGAAGATGCTTCGGCTGGAGCTCCTGAATGTGAAGGCCGACCTCGAACGGGAGCTCGAGGACTTCGTCGCTCAACTGCTCGAAGTGCGGCCTCGACGTCCATTGGGTGCGCAGTCTCGGGATCACGCCGGGACATTGGGCGCACGGGGAGTCCGCGCCGCACGGCGACCCGGTCGTCTAGGTCAGATCGGCGCCAGAGCGAGTTGACCCCGTTGACTGGACGGCATAGAAGGACTGCGTCCGATGACCGGGTCCCAGGAAGCACTCGATCGCTTCGAGCGACAGACGGCGTGGCCGATATTCGTTCTCGCGACCTTGATCATCCCGTCCCTCCTCCTCCCACTCGATCAAAGAGCCTGGTCCCTTAGAAAGAACAGTCAGGGAAGTGCTCGACCTCATCGTCGGGCGGAGCGGTGACTTATACCTTTGTGTCGCCCCAGTCGGAGAGAACCCATCGAACGTGACCAACCGCAGGATCGTCGAACCCCGCGATCGGCTGGGAGATGACAAACTCGGCGCGAACAAGACGACTCACGTCATCGAGCCAAACCGTCACTTCATCCCGCTCGACCCGCGCCGCCGGTAACGCCGTCTCACGCATGGGGACGGTCGCGGTACGCCGTTGAGTCGAGCAGTCGAGGCATCCGGTACGACCGATGCGCCGGTCGCGGATCGTAGGAGGTCGGGAACATCGCCGAAGAGCGGCCCAGTTTGAATCAGGGCGTTGCTGTTGAGGTTCGAGAGCGGAACGGCGCACCAGTCGGGGGCGTTCACGATCTCGCCGCGCGACTGGTAGGTAACGCCGTCCACGACAAGCTCGGTCCATGCATCTTGGTCGCTCGATTGAGCCTCAAACGTCGATCTTCCGCTGGACAAGTCGACCCGTCCGTTGATCGTTGACTCGACGGATGTGAGAGGTTCCGGCATCTCTAAGTCGATGGTCATCTCTACCGCGAACGATCCCGACTCTTCCCATACGCGTCACCAGCTGCGCGAACCGTAGCCACGTCCTGAGATGAAGGTGACGGACTCTCGCAGGCTGCGACGGCGGTGAGGGCGAGGAGGACCACTTTCCTCATGCGGGGATTATGTCGTTCCTGACCTCCGCAGAGCCGCGCCGCAGGGCGAGCCGGCGGTCTAGCCCACGGACGTAGCCATCCTGTTCAGTTCTGCGACGATGGAAGACACCCTCGCGTCCTCATACATCGGGTTCGATGCGAATACGAATACGGGAATCGGGTGGTTATCCCGACGTTGGACAAGTACGGATGCTCTCCATCCATGCCACGATCCCACCACGAAACGGGCGAACTCCTCCCAAGGGATGTTCCTTGAGCGAAGAGGATTGACGACGCGCACGCCGTCAGTCCCAACGTCCACCCTCATTACTGAAGTACGGGCCGCCGCGTAGCTCATCGCCGCCAGCGGAAGAACGTAAAGGAAGTCATATCCAGCCACCGTTAGCGAGGCAAATAGCGCGAGACCGGCCGCGAGCCCAGCAAATGCGGCGAGGAACGCTGCCGCAAACTGAAGCGGCCGAGCGAGCGCCCAACCCTGCGGCGTCTTTCGAATCCACACGATCTATCGGTTATCGGACTGGCAAGCGGACGACTAGAGAAGTCCGTTTGCGGCCTCCACGTGCAAGGTCTTGCGTCAGCCGTGTCACTGGGCGCACCGGGAGCCCGGCGCCGCACGGCGAGCCCGCCGTGTGACAATCGCCATCCTCCGGTGGGCACCGGTGAGCAGGCTCAGAACACAAAGCCTCTGTTCAGAGGGGGGAATGGAGTCCCCTCACCTCCACTGTCAGCCTCTTATTCGAACTCGGGCGAGAGAAGAGAGGCGCGAAGACCTCGGAGAAGTTGGCGCGGCCAATCTTGCGATCCCTGATGTAGACGGCCTCGAGCACCGCGTCGTTGAAGCGGCGGCGCACCGACGGCCGTGCCTTCAGGTACGCCGCGTGGCAGTTGCCGGCGAGTCGGACGGCTGTTCGGAGGATGTCCTGCCAACCGTCTAGATCGCCCTCCGTCGTCTCGAGCTCTGCCCTGGCTGCCTGCTCCGCTGCGCCGATGCGGTCCTGCTCCGCCTTGAGGAGATCGAGCGGGATCGCGTTCGCGTAGAAGGCCTGCAGGAGCTTGCCCCGCTCCTCCGCGAGCTTGGCGAGTGTCTTCGTCAGGAGCACGCGGCGCTCGGAGGCCTCGGCTTGGCGCTCGACGATCTCATCCTCCAGCTCTTCCGTGAGTCGGCTCACCCATGACGGTGGCAGCTGGACCCGGCGATACAGGTCCTCCACGAGCGCCTCGGCGTCGCCGGCAAGGATGTAGGGCTGGCGGCATCCGGTGCGCGCCGAGCCTCGCTGCCCGAGGCAGTAGAAGTACAGATACCTGCCTTTGGCGAGCGTGAGCGACAGGCGCTTCCCACACTCCCCGCAGTACAGCAGCCCTTTCAGATAGTGCTCATGCCGCCGCTGGCGTACCCCGGCGACGTCGCGGGCTCGGAGCGTCTCCTGGACACGGTCGAACAGGCTCTGGGGGATCAGCGCCTTGTGCTGGCCCTCGTAACGGACCCCGCCCCACTGCACCACCCCGACGTAGAAGGGGTTGGTGAGCAGCTCGGCGAGCTTTGAGACCGACACGGGCGCTCCCAGTCTCCTCGCGTACGGCGACGTGAGCCCCTTCGTGTGCATCGTGGACTGCAGCTCGGGCAGCGAGTACTCACCGGTCGCGTAGAGCCGGAAGGTCTCTCGGACGAGCAGCGCCCGCTCGGGGTCGAGCACCACCTTGGCGATCTCCTTGCCGGCTGATTTCTCCCGGACGTTCAGGTAGCCGATCGGGGCCTTGGTCGGCCAGCCGCCCATCTTGGCCTTCTGCGTCATGCCCTTTCGGATCTCGCCGGCCAGGTTGGCCGAGTAGAACTCGGCCATGAGGGCGTGGATCCCCTCTACGAGACGGCCAGAAGCCGTCTCCTCGATGTTCTCGGTCACCGAGACCAGCTGCACCCCGGCGTGGCGGAGCGCAGCCCTGATGGCGACGTGGTCCTCCATCGAGCGGGCCAGGCGATCGATCTTGTGGACGACGACGGCCCCGATGCCGCCGCCTGCCACCCGGGGCGGAGCATGGCCTTCAGCATCGGGCGGTCGGCGGTGCGGGCGGACTCGCCAGCGTCGGTGAACTCGTCGGCCAGGTTCCACCCGAGCTCGGCGATGTGGCGAAGGCACGCCTCACGTTGGGCGGGGATCGAGTACCCCTCGCCGCTCTGGTCTTTGGTGGCCTGCTCCTTCGTCGAGACCCGGAGATAGATCACCGCGTCCATCGCTCGTCCTCCTCGTCCTCGTGTTCCAGTGCCAACGCGAGGTCGACCAGCGCCCGGGCCAGCGGTCCTAGCGCACCCGGCTCTGGAGGCTCTGGTTGGTCCTGCCCTGGACACGCAAGCGTAGTCCGGGCAGGTGTCGTGTTCGGGGCCTCACGTGTGTCCGCCGAAGGCTTGCCGATCCTGTCGCGACGGCGAAGGCGTTCACGCTCGGTTCTTGGCGCGTCTGCGCGCCGCGGCTTCAAGGCCCATGTCGGGGCAGGGCCGTGAACCGGGGCGTTGTCGAGACGGGGGAGAGACACGGGTTCGAACCCCGTTGGGACTACGAGGGAGAACCTGCAGGTCAGGGTCATAGTCCTGATGCGGCGGGCTCGCTGAACCGCGACTCAAACGCCGAATATCCCGAGAATACCCCGAGTCAGATCATGCTCAGCACGTCGTAGCAGTGTCATCGGCGTAAGGGTGGATACACCTGGACGCCGCCGGACTCCTCGTGTCCGGCAAGCATCAGCTGAAGCTCCGCCGAGTCTCCCCGTGACCTCCGGCACGGGTTCGGCGTCAACGGCGAGACCTGCTCGACATGCCATGACCCTTGTGCGGCATCACATTGCGGCTCTCGAGGATCGGGGTAGTGCTCCGCCATTTGACCGCCTCTCTCCGGCCAAGTAATCACTTGCGGAGGACGATAGCGGTCAGCGCTGTCATCAGCGCGCCAAACACCGCGATCACAGGCGCGAGGATACGAACTCGAGCCGCACTCATTCGATTGAAGAGACGAGAACGAGCCATCAGGACAATCGACCAGGTGATCGCCGAAACGCCTAGCCAAATGATGATGTAGAGCAGCGGTTCGCAAACCACGAGGAGGGGGAGCAGAGCAAGTAAGTCAGCTGCGCCGATGGCGCTCCAAATGATGTAGAAGCGTCGTATGACATCTTCGGTGGGCTCTGGTCCCATCCTTACGCCATCGTCTCTGTCCGCGACGCCTCCCTTCCGGCCTCTATGTGCATCCCTCGATGATTGCGTAGGTGGCGAAACCGATGATGGCGATACCGGCGAACGCCCCAAAGAGTCCAGCCACGAGTGCCACCCCAATCACGTCGGCTGCAAGTGATGCTCCAAGCGCGGTCGACATCGCCTGCCCCGTCAATCGGTCAGCACGAGCACGTGTTCCAGCACTTCTTCTTCCTGTGCGGAGTGATCGAGCACGAAGCCGCACTTCTCGAGCACGCGCCTGGAACCGACGTTGTGGTCGACCACGTGGGCGTGCAACGGCCTGTGGAGGTCGACGTCGAGGTACGCGCGCAGGGCCGCGGTCGCGTAGCCGTTTCCCCAGTGATCGCGACCGATCCAGAACCCGACGTCGCGCTCGCCTTCGACCTCCCAGCTCCCGATCGAGCCGACGACTCCCGCGGCGGCGACGATCGTTCGCGTCATTGCCGATGGGTCGGCCTTGATCCTCGCCTGGCGCTCGAGGAACGCGGGCAGGTCGCGCGACGGGAACGCCGCCATCGCGCTCGCCTCAGGATCGGCCTGGAACTCGAACAGCGTGCCGAGGTCGGCGTCGATCGTCTCGCGGAGCGCGACCTCCGCCATCACCAGGGTGCCGCTCGAAACAACGGGACCGCGTCCGCCACGCCCTTCACTCCGATGGGTCCGAGCGCCTCGAACCGGTCGAGGACGCGCTCGCGGAGCGCCTGAACGTCTTCATCCTCCACACCGTATCGCGCAATCTTCAGGCGCGCATCGCCGCCAAACCCGGGAACGGTTGCTCCCGATGCGGCGAAAACATCGCAGACATGCTCGCCTTTGGAGGCGACCGGCGCTCGTATCTCCGCGCACGTCGCGCCGGTGCTCTGCCAGGGCCTACGCCGGACGACCTCAGCGGGGCCGCAATGTTTCGAAGACCGATGCAAAGGTGGTTGTAGCCTCGGCCATCCTTTTGATCCCGTATCTATCCCACGACAACCAAGATCGAGGGGTGGCGACGAGAATCGACCAGGAACGGAATCCCCAGGTCAGCGGCGCTTTCCAACGTTCGCCGCAGGTCACGGAATCGGCCCGGCTCGACCTCTCAAGGTGGAGACACGGGTTCGAACCCCGTTGGGACTACAAGGAGAAGCGCAGATCAGACCCCTGTCCAGTCGGAGTCGCCAGTCAGCTGAGCCGGTCGTCCCGCATTTGTCCCGCGCACGACCGCGACACGTCACGGCCGAACCTGCCGGCGGTTGGGAATCGGGTCGTGTCGATTGGCCGAGCCTCACGACCCACCGAGATACATGCAGCGCCAACACCAGCAGAAACGTTGCTCAGTCGGTCCCCCATCGTCGTGCTCGGGGGGGTTTGAGGGCGTGATTTCCCTAGGTCGAAGGCCCGATTGCCGCGCGCTTCACGGCCGGTCACACTCGCGGATTGGAGGACACTCATGAAGCAGAAGCGCATTCGGTTGAGGCTCGGCGTGTTGTTTGGCTGCATTCTCGCCTTCGTCATCTCCCCAGTTTCGCCGGCCATCGCAGCTCCGCCAGAGAACGACAACATCGGATCGGCAGTCGTCATCGACTCTCTTCCGTATCAAGCGGTGCAGGACACGTCGGAAGCGTCGTGGTCAGACGGCACCGATCCCTCCTGTCTCGGCGGGGTGACCGTCTGGTACACGTTCACTCCCACGAGTGACATTGGCCTCGACATCAATACGTTTGGCAGCGACTACAACACGACTCTCGGCGTCTTCTGGGGCAATCCGAGCAATCCGCTCATGAGCAGCTTCGGGTGCACCGACGACGCGCAGGTTACGTTTTCTGCACCGGCCGGACTAAAGCTCTATATCGGGGTCGGGGCACACCAACCATTAGGCGGCAACCTCGTGCTGTCGGCGACCCAGATACCGCCGCCCGCAAACGATGACTTCGCCAATGCGAAGGCGATCGCTGCTCTTCCGTTCAGTGAAACGATCGACGTCAGTGGCGCGACCCGCGAGCCTGGGCAGTCGCCGTATTTATGCCCGCGCTCTTTGAATCATAGCGTCTGGTACGTCTTCACGCCGACGGATGATGCGGCTGTTACCGCGACCCTTGTGGACGGCATCGTCGGGGTGTTCACGGGCACATCCATCGATGATCTTGCCCGAGTGGCATGCCCCGAACCGGGGCCACCTCTTACCGTCCAGCTGGTCGGCCACACCGTGTACTACTTCGCGGTGTCCGACCGCAACTTTGTTGGTGGGGTTGTCACATTCAACCTGACTGATGCCCCATCACCGGTCGCCGATTTTGGCTTCTATCCGTGGAATCCAACCTCGCTCTCCCCCACCTCGTTTACGGACGAGTCGTTCGATCCAGGAGGAAGTACCTTCGCCTCGAGGCTGTGGGATTTCGGGGACGGCGCCTCCGCTTCAGGATGCTGCCCGAGCCATCAGTTCGCAGCCGACGGCGACTACACCGTGACCCTAACGGTAACGACAACCGATGGGCGCACCGACAGTGCAGCTCTTGTCGTGCCCGTGCGTACCCCGCCCCCATCACCGGTCGCAAACTTTCACTACGATCCGTCTGATCCGAACCGCGTCTCGACGATCTCGTTCACGGACGATTCCATCGATCCGGCCGGGCAGACATTCGTCTCGACGCTGTGGTACTTCGGGGACGGCGCCTCCGCGTCTGGATGCTGTCCCAACCATCAATACGCGGAAGACGGGGACTACGCCGTGACCCTCACGGTGACGACAACCGACGGGCGCACAGACAATAGAACCCGTATCGTGTCGGTGCGTACCCATGACGTGGCCATCGTCAGCGTGGACGTTCCAAAGATCGGTGTCGTGCGACACACCAGGACGGTGAGCGTCTATGTTGCGAGCGGCGATTACACCGAGAATGTGCAGGTGTACCTATTGCGGTCCGTCCCGGGAGGATTCGAAACCGTCGACCTTCAGACGCAGACGATCCCCGCGAGCACAACCGCTGCCTTTAGGTTCGCATACACATTCACGAGCAGCGATGCATCATTGGGAACGATCGCCTTCCAGGCGCACGCCGTGATCACGGATCATGTCGATCCGATCCCCGTCGACAACGTCCTTACTTCGGCAAACGTGAAGGTCGTGGGTAAGCGCTGACTTCAGGCACCTCCGAAGAAGCCGCCGGACGTACTCGGCCGGCTTCCCGTTTCCAGGCATCGCCGTAAGGGATGGCCTCATACAGCATCAATGGCTCAGCGATGCCCTTGAGCTCGAAGGCCGGCAACGAGGAGGTTCCATCGCCAACGGGCGATCGCGGTTTGTGATACACCGCCCGCAACGAGGAGGTCCATCGCCGCGGGCACGTTTCTGGAGAGCGTTCCAGGAGCGATCCGCATGCTCATCATGGAAGCCGCTCTCGCGCTCGATAATCTGCGTTCGATGAAGCACATCGGGTTCCTGTCGTTCGGCCACTGGTCCGATTCCCGGTCCTCGCAGGTGCGTTCAGCGTCAGATGCGCTGCTCCAGTCGATCGAGTTGGCTGTCGCGGCCGAAGAGCTCGGCGCCGATGGCGCGTACTTCCGCGTCCACCACTTTGCACGTCAGCTCGCCTCCCCTTTCCCGCTCCTCGCCGCCGTGGGTGCACGTACCGCGCGGATCGAGATTGGAACGGGCGTCATCGACATGCGCTACGAGAACCCGTTCTACACGGCCGAGGACGCCGGGGCGGCCGATGTCATCGCCGGCGGCCGACTGCAGCTCGGTATCAGTCGCGGCTCGCCCGAGCAGGTGATCGATGGATTCCGCCACTTCGGCCACCAGCCCGGCGAAGGTGAGACGGATGCCGACATGGCGCGCCGCCACACACAGGTCTTCCTCGAGCTGCTGAAAGGTGAGGGCTTCGCTCAACCGAACCCTCGCCCGATGTTTCCCAACCCGCCCGGCCTGCTGCGCCTAGAGCCCTACTCGCCCGGGCTACGGGATCGGATCTGGTGGGGGGCGGGCTCGAGCGCCACGGCCGTCTGGGCCGCGCAAGAGGCAATGAACCTGATGAGTTCGACACTCGTGTTCGACGAGAGCGGCGAGCCGCTCCACGTCCAGCAGCGCAGGCAGATCGACGCTTATCGGGCAGCCTGGGAAGAGGCGGGCCACGCCCACGAACCGCGAGTGTCCGTCAGCCGCAGCGTCTTCGCCATCGTCGACGACCGTGACCGTGGTTACTTCGGCCGATCAGAGCAGGAGCGCGACCAGATCGGCTACATCGACGCGAACACACGGGCGGTCTTCGGACGGTCCTACGCCGCCGAGCCCGAAGAGCTGGTCGGGCAACTGAAGGAAGACACCGCCGTCGCTGCCGCCGACACGCTTCTACTGACCGTGCCGAACCAGCTCGGTGTGGACTACAACGCGCATGCCATCGAGTCGATCCTGCGCTACGTCGCGCCGGAGCTCGGCTGGCGGGACCGCAGGGAGCGATGACCACCCAGGAGGCACTCGATGCCACCGCATTGCGATTCGATCGACGGACCCGCAGTGGCCCCGTCGTGGTCCCGCGAAAGGCAGGGAAACGTCCAGAACCGGCGGGTTGGTTAAGAGAACGAACTTGCAGGTCACAGGGCAAGTCAAGGCTATTTCTGCAGGTAGCGAAACCGGCCGAATCTGATTCCTAAACCGCGAGTCGCAGGTTCGATTCCTGCCGGGGGCACAGGTGTGATGTCTCGAGACATCGTGCCGATATGTCTCGGGACATCCTTCCACCTCACGATCGCCCGTGAGGCTGGTAGTCGCGGGTCGGATCGAGGGTGAGCCTGCGGATCAGCTCTCCGTCTTCGCTCAGCACCCGGACGTCGAGATCGGCCACGAGCACGAGCACCCGGGTGCCGATGAGCCGACGCCCTAGCCCGATGTGGTGCAGTCGCGAGTTGTGGCGCAGCGTGATCGTCCCGGTGATGTCGACCTTGTCCCTGCGGACCCGGAAGTGGGCAGGGACCACAAACCCCCGAAGCCGCGGTGTCGCCCTCGGTCGGGCTGCGAACGCCTCGGCAGGGGTTCGTCGCCCGATCGCCCGGTGCGGTCGGACGTCGTTGTAGTAGGCACCGAAGCGATCGAGCTTGGCCTGGAGCTCGAGCAGTGTCGCCGCCGGTTTCTGCTTGGCGAGCCACTTCTTCTCGGTCTGGTGAAAGCGTTCCACCTTGCCGCAGGTCTGGGGGTGATAGGGGCTGGAGTGCACGTAGCCGATCCCCAGCGCCGCGGTCTCCAGCTCGATCGCGCACCGGCCCTTACGGGGGGCCGCGGTGAACACCGCACCGTTGTCCGTCAGCATCGATGCCGGGAATCCGTGCGCCGCAGCGGCTCGATGGAAGGTCGCCACGACGTCGGCGGCCTTGGTGATCTTCCGGACATCGGAGGCCACCAGGAACCGGGAGTGATCGTCGATCACGTTCAAGATCTCCACCTCGGTGTCGTCGGCCAGGTGCCAGTGCGTGATGTCGGCCTGCCAGCGCTCGTTCGGTTGATCGGCCTGGAACCGGATGAACGAGGACCTGGGTCGTTTCTGCGGCTGGGGGGTCACGAAGCCACGGCGAGAAAGGATCCGCCAGATCGTGGCGACCGACGGAGCGCTGCCGTGACGCTTGGTCAGGTGATAGGCGATCGTGTTGGCGCCGGCATCCAGGCCCTCGTCGGTGAGTGCCTTTCGGAGCTCGACGATCTCCTCCTCGACCTGGACGGGCGTCTGCCGAGGGCTCCCGCGGGGCCGCCGTGACCGAGGCTCCAGACCTGCCTCACCCTGAGCGTCGAACCGCCGGCAGAGCTCATAGACCCACCGCGGCGAGACCCCGTAGTCGCGGGACACCTCCGCCTTGGTCCGTCCCTCGATCCTGACCGCGGTGACGACCAGCCTGGCAAGCGACATCTCCGACCCCCTCGTCCTGAGGTCGGCACGATGTCGCGAGACAGGGCGGAACTATGTCGTGAAACCAGACACTGCCGGGGGCACACTGCCGGGGGCACAAGGAGAGTGCGGGGCGCGCCCGTCCTGTTCCGGGTATCGATCGATGGGGAGCCGCCGCGGGTCGCGTTCGGCAGCGACGTGGACGCCGAGGGCGCGGGGCTGCTGGACCAGCAGCGGATGTACCAGCTCGTCCGGCAGCAGGGGCCGGTCGCCGACCGCACGTTCGGGATCGAGTTCCTCGACCGGGGCGCGGAGGCGTTCGCCTTCACGTTCGGCTGATGAGAGAGTCGTCGAGGACGTTCGTTGGACGAACGCAGGAGGCGGCTGTGGAGAAGGAAGATCCGTGGGATGAAGACGGCGACGACGAGCTCGAGGCCGAGATCATGCGGGCCGATCGCCCGTTCGGAGCCGACAGCCGGGGAACGACGGAGGAGGAGGCGCTCGCCGGCGAGAGCCTCGACGATGAGCTCGCCAAGGAGCGCCCGGATAGACCGGCGACGGAGGAGGCGGTGGGTCTCGAGGACGACGGGAACCCGGACGTCGAGGGTCAGCTGGTGTCGGACGATTCCGTCGAGGAGGACGAGTTCGCGTCACCGGAAGAGGCGGCGCTGACTATCAGGAACGAGGTGCCCGGCGCCACCGATCACGACGATCGCGCGCGATGAAGATCGTCGTGATCGGTGGAAGCGGCCTCATCGGATCCCTGCTCGTCGCGAAGCTCCGGGAAGCCGGCCACGACCCGCTGGCGGCGTCGCCGGACTCGGGTGTCGACACGCTCACCGGCGGGGGACTGGCCGAAGCGCTCGATGAGGCCGAAGTCGTCGTCGACGTTTCGAACGCGCCGGACTGGGACGAGACAGCGGTGATGGATTTCTTCCTGACCTCGTCTCGCAACATCCTCGCCGCGGAGACCGCCGCTGGGGTGGGCCACCACGTTGCGCTATCCGTCGTCGGCACCGACCGGCTGCCCGATAGCGGGTACTTCCGGGCCAAGCTCGCTCAGGAGGAGGCGATCAAGGCGGCCACCGTGCCCCACACGATCGTCCGCGCGACGCAGTTCTTCGAGTTCCTCGGTCGCATCGCCGAAGCGAACACTGACGGCGAGACGGTGCTTGTACCGCCCGTGCTGGTTCAGCCCGAGGCGGCCCACGACGTCGCCGCCGCCTTGGCGGTTGCGGCCGTGGGCGCGCCGGTGAACGGCACCGTCGAGCTGGCCGGCCCCGAACGGTTCCGTCTCGATGAACTCGTCCGCCGCGTGCTGCGCGCGACCGGCGACGCACGCGGGGTGACGGCCGACGACCGCGCGCCCTACTTTGGCGCACAGATCGACGACCGCTCTCTCATCCCCGGCGAAGATGCACGGATCGCTCCGACCCGTTTCGAGGACTGGCTCAGCCAAACCCCCATGGATAGGAAGAACGAGGCCCACGAAGTCGAAACCAGAGGGAGGCTCCGAATGAAGCCGACGATCGTCGAGCCGGTCCCCAAGCGGACGGAGGAGGACGAGATGAGTACGAACGTTCCCCCAGGAACAATCGCCGATCACGAACTCGACCAGATCGAGCGCGCGAATGCGACCACGGCGACGCCGGTGGTCTTCATCCACGGCCTCTGGCTGCTGCCGAGCAGCTGGGCCAACTGGGCGGACTTCTTCCAGCAGGCCGGCTACGCGCCGCTGACGCCGGACTGGCCGGACGATCCGGACACGGTTGAGGAGGCCCGGGCGAACCCGGATGTCCTCGCGAAGAAGACCTTGAACCAGGTCGCCGATCACACCATCGAGATCATCGATGCCCTGGAGAAGAAGCCGGTCGTCATCGGGCACTCGACCGGGGGCCTGCTGGCGCAGATCCTGGCGGGCCGGGGCCTCTCGGCGGTCACGGTGGCGATCGACCCCGGGGTCTTCCGCGGGGTCCTGCCGCTGCCGGCCTCCGTGCTCAGGGGCGTGGGCCCGTTCCTGCTCAACCCGCTCACGCGCGGCCGCGCGATCACGCTCACGTTCGACCAGTTCACGTACGGCTGGGCGAACGCGCTGGACGAGCAGGAGGCGAAGGAGCTCTACGACACATACCACGTCGCCGGCTCCGGGATCTCCCTCGTGCAGATGGGCAACGCGAACCTCAACCCGTGGACGGAGTCGAAGGTGAACACGAAGAACCCCGACCGCGGTCCCCTGCTGATCATCGACGGCGAGATGGACCACACAGTGCCGTGGGCGATCGCGAACGCCGCCTACAAGCGGCAGAGGCGCAACCCTGGCGTGACGGAGATCGTGAAGATGCCGAACCGAGGCCACGCGCTCACGATCGACCACGGCTGGCGCGAGGTCGCCGAGACCGCGCTCGCCTTCGTCAAGCGGTTCACCTAGCCGGCGCGGTCTTCTCGTCGGTCACGTCGAACCCCGATCGGGTGACTCGGCAGCTGATCGCCGAGCTGGCCGCGCGGGCCAAGGAGCCCGTGACCGACCGCCTGCAGGAGTTGACCGATCGGGAAACGGGAGGCCGAGGTGTCTATGATCGTCGAACGTGGTGAGCTCCGTCCGGTGATCGATCGTGTCTACGAGCTCGATGACGCCCGCGCCGCGTTCGAGCGAAGCATGACCGGCGGTAATCGCGGGAAGGTGGTGATCCATGTCGGCCGTGAGTAGGCAGCAGGAGAAGGGATCCGCCTTCCGAGCGATGCACGCCGGCGACCCGTTCGTGATCCCGAACCCGTGGGACGTGGGGTCTGCCCGCGTCCTCGAGGCACTCGGGTTCACCGCGCTCGCGACGACGAGTTCGGGCTTCGCCTTCACGCTCGGGCTCGTCGACGGAGTGGTCACGCTCGATCAGATGGCGCACCACGTCGCGGCCATCGACGCGGCGACGGATCTCCCCGTCTCCGCCGATCTCGAGAACGGCTATGGGCCGGATCCCGCGGACGCGGCCGAAGCGATCTCGCGGGTCGCGAGGGCCGGGGCGGTCGGCGGTTCCATCGAGGACTTCGACCGGGAGAACCGTCAGCTCTACGAGATCGGCCACGCGGCGGAGCGGATCAGCGCCGCCGTCGAGGCCGCCCATGGCGTGGCCTTCCCCTTCACGCTCACGGCCCGTGCGGAGAACCACATCCGCGACAACCCCGACCTTGGCGACACGATCCGGCGGCTCCAATCGTTCGAGGAAGCCGGCGCCGACGTCCTGTATGCGCCGGGGCTGGGAACCATCGAGGAGATCCGCGCTCTGTGCGATGCGGTCTCGAAGCCTGTCAACGTTCTCGCCGTACCCGTGTTGTCTGTGGCCGAGATCGTGGACGCGGGAGCGCAACGGATCAGCGTCGGCGGGGGCCTCACCTGGGTCGCCGTCAAGGCGTTCGCCGATGCGGCCAGCGCGATCCGAGATCGCGGGGATGTCTCCGCCCTCGTCGCGCGGGTTCCGCTGGACGACTGGTTCGGCGATTGATCAGTCTTCCCCCCGGCAGACCTCGCCCGGATGCTTCATCAGATGCTCGGAGAGATCCTCATGGCCGCCGAACCGCGTCCGACTCAATGGGGAACCGCTCAGCAAAGCTTGCTCACGTATGCTCCCTGACCGTCTTCCGCCTCGCCGCTTCAGCGTCGAGCATCCAAGGCGACGGTCCCGGCTATCCGGTGGGTAAGGATGTGCAGGTGACTTCGGAGTAACTCCAGACCTATCGTCGTACGAACCTCGAATTCCTGAGGTATTCCCCGTGGCGCACTGCGCTCGTTGCGAGACGACAAACGAGGATGGATCCGCAGCCTGGGCCGCCTCTCGAGGGCCAAGGTCGTCGTGGGACACGGCGGATGTAGCAGCCCGCAACCCTCGAGAAGGCGCCACGTTCGGCTCGAAGGAGCGGTGGGCACCTCGACGACGGCTCGCCCTGAAACGGAGGCGCTGACGGGGTTCGCAGACCGGCTGGCGAAGGCGCTAAGGCTTTCGTTCCGCACGGTCATCGCCAAGACGCGGCCAGACTCGGACCACGAAGGCGTACTTCGCTTCCACCTGGACGAATGCGCCTGGCAGCTTTCGTCCCTTTCGTCCGATTTCGCCCCGGGGGCAAGCAATCTTCCTGCACAAACCGCCCTCCCCGGACAGACCGAGGAGGGCGTTGTTGTGGCCACCTTGTGGCCAGCGCTACCCGACCTTCCGCCGCTCTCGCTCCATGTGGTCCGTGACGATGGTCCGCGCCACCACGGTGTTCTCTGGCGAGCGCGACGTCGTCCCGGTCAAGGCCCTCGAATGAGGAGAGGTCATCGCTCCGACGCGGTAGTTCCCTAATGCAAACTGCGTATTGTCCGGCCGGCAACGGCGTCCATACGATCGAGACGCGCACAGCACGGGAGACCGGGGCGACAGGTGCGCGACAAACAATCTCTCTGTGCCGCGCCACGTGGAAGGAGGGATGCTCGAACGGGCGCGGCCCTCATGACGCGCGGTATCACGCGGTTCCTCGTAAGGGGGTCCAAATGAAAAGGACGGCGCTCGCGATCGCGACGTTGCTCGCGATCGCTCTGATCCAGACGATCGAGGTGTCCTCGGAGCCTGTGGTCGAGCGGGGCCCGTTCGCCAAGATGCTGTCGAGGACGGCTCACGGCCGGCCACAGCTTCTTCCGAACGGCCGGTTGGTCCCGATGCCCTCGAGCGGGAGGGAGCAGGCGGTCATGCAGTCGCTCGGCCTCGGTGTCGCCCGGGCAACGACGGCCGCGCCGAAGGGCGGTTCCAGGCTCCCGACGATCAGCACGTACGGCTGCCCCAACGTCTTCAAGCGCGGGGGGTTCCCCAACAACGTACGGGTCAACCAGGACTGCGGGTTCCGTCAGCAGGCGGAGGAGTGGGTGGCCGTCAACCCGACGGACCCGAACAACATCGTGGCAAGCTCCAACGACTCGAAGTACTCGGGCAACCGCACCGGGGTCGAGTTCTCCCTCGACGGCGGGAAGCACTGGGGCGACGCGGAGCTCCCCGTGGGACGGTTCGCGGCGGACTTCGTCCCGGGCGGGGAGTGGTCCTTCGACGCGATCACCGACCCGGCCCATGCGTGGGACGCGGACGGCAACCTGTACTACAGCGCGATCGCGTTCGACGTCTTCCAGGACTTCAACGACGCGCTGGTCGTGTGGAAGGCGAACTCGTGTCTGAAGGGGTCGGCGCTCCACACCCCCGGCGCCGGCAGCTGCGAGCCGAGCTTCGTGGCTCCGTTGAGCGCTACCGGGATCGCGCCGAGCAACAATTTCGCCGATCCGTTCACCTTCGGTGACGACAAGAACCTGATGGCAGCGGACGCGTTCCCTGGCAGCCCGTTCACGAACAACGTCTACGTGACGTGGACGATCTTCAGGTTCGACGACCCAGGGCTTCTACGTCGAGAGCCCGATCTTCTTCACGCGGTCGGAGGACGGCGGACAGACCTGGACCACCCCGCTCGAGATCAGCGGGAGCTCGTGGCGGATTGCGTCGGGGGCGACGGGTTCGATACGACCGAGGATCCGTCCACCTGCAACTTCGACCAGGGCTCTTATCCGGTGGTCGGTCCCGATGGATCGGTCAACGTCGTGTTCAACAACTGCAACACGCCCGAGGCGGCTCCGTTGGGAGGGGTGGGGATCTGTCAGCAGATGTTCGTCAAGTCGACGGATGCCGGCGACACGTGGACGGACCCGGTGGTGGTCTCGGACGACATCGGCCTCCAGCCGTTCAGCGTTCCCGACAACGAGATCCCCGACTGTCCGTTGTTCCGCCAGTGTCTGCCCCCGAACGGGTACCGGATGAACGACTTCCCCTCCATGGGCATCGACGAGAAGACGGGACGGCTCGCCGTGTTCTGGGCCGACTTCCGCAACGGCGGGCCGTGCGCCACGGACCCGGACCTCGGCTTGCCCGTCCTGCCCTGCAAGAACATGAACAACGACGTCTTCGCGTCGATCTCGACGGACGGCGGGGCCACGTGGGGTCCCCCGAAGCAGGTGACGAGCAGCGCCGCCGCGCAGTGGCAGCCGTGGGGCGACGTGGGTGAAGACGGGAACCTCTACGTGGGCTACTACGACCGCCGGTTCGGGTCGTGCGAGACGACGGGGTGCAACGACATCTCGCTGGCCAGCTCCGGCAACCGCAGCACCTGGTCCGAGAGGCGAATCACGACGGGCTCGATGCCCAACGTCCCCTGTGACGTGAACCCGTTCCAGTGCGGGTTCGCGGGCGACTACATGTCGATCCAGTTCGCCGACAACAAGGTGTATCTGATCTGGGCCGATTCGCGCGGCCGCGAGCTCGGGACGCCGGACTTCGATGCCTATTTCGCTTCGCTGAGGCCCTAGGGATCGACGCCCGGGAGGGGTCCTGCGGGCCCCTCCCGGGCGCATGCCAGCCGTACGGGTCACGCTTCGCGAGCGATCTGGCTGCGCGCTGCTTCGAGCGTCTTGGGCGCCCTCACATCGACCGGGGTCGGCGACCATTCATGTGCGGGCCTTCGGCGTCACGCCCCGAGTGCTCTGAACCCCTCGTAGACCATGTAGGCAGGCCAGAAGATCGCCTTTGGGAAGATCGCCCAGACGTATTCCCAGAACGAGTCGGCCTGCTGCCAGTAGTAGAACAACGCGCCGAAGATCCCGAGGCCGTAGAGGGCACCGCCGCCCGCGGCGGCCCCCGTGCTGCCTTTCGACATCGAACCCCTCCCGTCGACCGTCCTGAGGACCGTACCCGAAGGAAGGTATCTAGTCGGAAAGATCAGGCTTAGCAAGAGCGCGGTCACCATGTTCCAGGTACTTGGGCGCCCGGCCGCAGGTGTCGAGGAAGGTCTCGAACAGGTCTTACGACAGGCTCTCGCGGAGCGTCCGGTTTGACGGTCGGGTCGATGCCGACTCGACAGCCGTGGGGGCGCTCCGATCGAGTCCGATCGCGCTCGTAGGCGGAGACTGAGACGCCGGCCTCGCTTCAGCCCGTGCGCCAGGCACATCCCGCCTGTACTGCCACCGTTTGATCAACAGGTGCACATTACGTTCCTCTTCTTCATGCCGGACTCTCCCCTCTCTTCATGCCGGGCCTTTCTCGGCGGCCGGCTGTTCTCGGCTCAGCATCGCAGCAGCGGCGAGATGGATGAGAACCGTGGCTCTCGCTCGGACGCTCATGAGCGCCTCATGACACCGGGAGCGACTGGGAGAAGCGGAACAGGTTATCGGGGTCGTAGCGGGCCTTGAGTTCGACCAGCCGCTCGTAGTTCGAGCCGTAGTAGGCGTGCCCCCAGTCCTCGAGGTCCGCGTCCGCGAAGTTCGGGAACACGCCGCCGGCCCCCCAGGGATGCAGGGAGGCCCAGGATGCCCCGACCCAGTCCCGCGCGGCCATCTGCTGGTTGGCGGTGGCATCCGTCGGGACGACGGCGGCGTGCTTGACCCAGAACGCCGCGTCGCGGTGCACGAAGGCTGTGGCCTCGGCCTCGATCCTGATGTAGGCGCCTCCCCAAGGTGAGAAGTCGAGCTCCCGCGCCTGGCCCCTGGATCGATCCGCCGTCAGGCCCTCGAGCAGCGTCGCGATCGCCTCCGTCGGGAGTGGTCGCGCGAAGTACTCCGACTTGACGGAGTGGATCGACCTCGTCGCCGGCGCCGCCCGCGGCTCCTCCAGCCGCTCGCCGGCCCGGGCCGCCCAGTACCGAAGCGTGTCCCCGTACCCCATCTCCTCAACGAAGGTGGAGCTCGGATCCGACCCGAGCCGAGAGGTCAGGCCCTCGAGCTGGCTCCGCGTCTCCGAGACGGCGCCGAGCATCGTGCCGAAGACTTCCACCGTGGGAGCCTCCTCGGGTTCGGCGGTCGCGGCCACGACCATGCTGGCCGAAAGGGCTTCGGGCGCCGAGGGACTCCACGCCATCCACGCCTGCGCGACCGAGGCGGCATCCGCGAACGGCCACCCCAGATGGAAGGTCGTGGCGATCGTCGGTGCGGGGATCGGGCGGAAGACGAGGCTCGTCACCACGCCGAAGTGACCGGTGCCGGCCCCCCGAAGCGCCCAGAACAGATCCGTTTCGTGGTGCTCGTCGCAGTCGATCACCCGCCCGTCGGCCAGCACGATCCGAGCACCCACCAGGCGGTCGGAGGTCACGCCGTACCTGCGGCCCAGGATCCCGAGCCCACCACCGAGCGTGAGGCCGGCGATCCCGACCGACGGACATGAGCCGCCTGCGATCGTGACGCCGTGGCGGATAGCCTCGGCGTAGACCTCTCCCAGAACGGCGCCGGCGCCGATCGTCAACGTGCCGTCACCCATCGACACCGTGCGCATCGGTGAGACGTCGATCAGGATGCCGGTCGTTGTTGAGCGCCCGGCCAAACAATGTCCGCCGCTGCGTGCCGCCGAACGGAGCCGGTGACGACGGATGAAGGAGATCGTCTCGGCGGCGTCGCCGGGAGAGGTGCAGCGCACGACCGCCTGCGGCATCGCATCGTCGAACCGTGCGTTGAAGGGCTTCGGCGTGCGACTCGTTGTGAGCTCATCCCCGGCGACCAGATCGCCGTCGATCACCCGCTCGAGCTCGCTCAGTGGTGGTCTCACGACGGATCCATGCGCCGCTCGCCCGCCCGGTGACGCGCGTCATTCGCTCTCGCCCACCGCGTGCGGACGAGAAGGTCGCTCACGTTGGTGCGCTCGGGGGCGTTGCATGCGTGGTTCGCGCGCGGATCGATCCCGAGCGGGTCTGCAACCGCCTCTGGCATGCTCATCGATCCTGTGTCTCCCGCCGGCTCCATCGACCACGTCCTCCGCCAGACGTAACGCTTCCACGGTAGAACACAGATGAAGCAGGGCTTGAACAGAACGGTCAACGTGGTCCGTTGACGAATCTGGCTTCTCCTTCTGGGTTCCCGGCGTCGCCCCCCGAGCTCCGGAGCCGTCGGAGGCGGATGACGACGAGGTATCTGTCGAGCGCCAGCGCGACGAGGCCCCCTCGGTCGCCGTGAGCGTCGGCGGTCCGACGATCGAGAAGTAGCCGATCCACCCGCCGCGGCGCGCGATCGCACGAACGCTCTGGCTGCTACTCGGTGTTCGAGTCGGCGTCGTCCCGATCGGTGTGGTCATCGGGATGGTCGACGGCCCCCGGTGCCTCGTCGCGCACCGACATCGCCGATTCCTCAGGTGCGACGAACGGGTCCCATCGACCGATCGCCTCGCCGACCATCTCGGACTCGTCGTCCGGCCCGTCCTCGTCGATGAGCCCCAGGTCGGTGTCGAGGATAGGTCGATCCGTCCGCTCCTCGGCGAGGCGCGCCTCGAACGGTTCGCCCCGCTCCTGCTCCTCGGCCGTCGTGCCGAACGACTCGGCGCCGGACGCGCGGTCCGCGTGCTCGATCATCTCCTCGAGGGCCTCCCCGGAACCGTCGTCCCACTCATCCGAGTCTGCGTCGGAAGGCCGTTCACGATCCTCGACATTCCCCATGACCGAGACCCCTCTCATCATCGGCGAGACACCCCTCTCACTCGATCATGATGACGCAGATGGAGTGGAACTGATCGGCGGCGAGCGATCAGCCTGACTCGCCCGGCCTCCTTGGCCTACCGGACCCGTGAGTCGACGCCGGCCCGAGCCGCGTACACCACGAGACGATCCGTCAGCTCCTTCGGGCGACTCAGGGCGGGGGTGTGTCCGCCGTCGATCTCGTCCGGGGTGATGCCGAGGCGCTCCTGGGCGACACGGCGAAGGAAGGGGGCCGGGAACAAGCGATCGTCTCGACAGAGCAGGACCCGCGTAGGCACGTCCGGCCACGCCTCAAGCGGCAGCGGCTCGTCCATCCGAGCCTCTGACTGCGCCCGCCCATGCTTCAGCGCCTCGGACGCCAGCTCCGGCGGGACGTCCTGATAGAACAGGGCGATCTCGTCGTCGTAGCGCTCGCGGGCCTCCTCCTCGTAGCGCGTGTCCGTCCAGTAGTCCGCCGGCGCCTCCCTAGGCGCGGGGATCATGGGCGCGACCAAGACCAGGAGATCCACCGCCACGCGCTCGCAGATCAGCGGGGCCGTGAACGCCCCGAACGACTGGGCGGCCACGACCAGATCGGTCCGTTCGCCGATCGCCTCGACCACGCTGTCCGCGTACTCCGTCAGGCCGGCCGTGTCGTCGTCACACGGAAGGTCCGGTGCCACGACGTCGTGACCTCGTTCGCGCAGTTCGGCCTCGACCAGGTGCCAGTACCAGCCGACGTCGCCGGCCCCATGGATCAAGGCGAACGTAGCCATCCTCGGCCCTTTCGCGGACACGTGGATCGATGTCGATCAGCCAGCGTCGACCGCGCCTTCCAGCAGCGACAACGTCATGGCGTCGGCGTCCATCTCGGCGCGGACACCGAGCGGCATCGGTAGGTTCGGCGGGTCGTGGCCGACGTCGACGTTCCCGAGCACCGGGATGTCGCGCTCGCCCACGACGTCGAGGACGATCTCGCGGAGCGTCTCCGGCCCACCCTCGGTGGGCTCGACCTCGAAGGGGGCACCGACCACCATGCCCGCGATCCGGTCGAGCACACCCGCGTGCCGCAGCACGTGCAGGTCGTTCCAGACCACCGCGGTCGACGTGAAGGCCTCCTCCCAGAACAGGATGGCGCCGTCGAAGTGCTCGGGGGTCAGCGCGTAGGACGTGGATTGGACCCGTACCAGGCGATTGAGCATCCCGCCCACGAGCGGACCCTGCGCACGGCCCGAACGCCAGCACTCCCACCGACGGCCCGGCGGCAGGACACCCGGGGCGCCGTCGCCGGTCAGCACACGGAGGTAGACGTCCTCGAGCTCCTTGCGGCGGGCGTCGTCGCTCTCGTGCCAGTAGCCGAACCCGTGCGTGACACAGTCGGAGTGCAGGGACACCACGTCGGTGCGCGCATGCAGCGCCAGATGCAGCGTGGTGATGTCGCTGAAGCCCAGCAGCGGCTTGGGATCAGCTCTCACGGCTTCGAAGTCGATCAGGTCGAGATAGCTCAGCGCCAACCGGCCGCCGGTCACCGCGAAGATCGCTCGCACCTCCGGATCCCACAGCAGACGGTTGAACTCCTCGGCTACCTCCGGGGGCGACGCGGCCGCCCACCACCACCGCCGGTCCAGGTCGACCACTGGCGACACCTGGACCGCGAACCCCATCTGCTCGATCGCCTCGACGCCGCGCTCGAACAGCGACGCCTCACCCTCCTCCAGCCCGCCGGACAGGGCCGCCACCGCGACGAGATCGCCCGTCCGAACGGCCTTCGGACGCAAGATCGTTGGCACGCTGAGCCTCCGTTCTCCGAAACCGGTGTCCGGCGATGCTCACCGGGATCGACCGAGACAGTCTAGGGACGAGGAGCGGTGATGGCGCTGGCTCCCGCGTCACCGCTCCTGCGTAGGATGCACGCATGGCAACCGCAGCGCCCGAGCTACAGACCTTCTACGACGGGTGGGCGAACTACCACCGCCTGCTCCTGGCTGCGATCCGCGATCTGAGCGCGGAACAGCTCCGCCTGCGGCCCGCTCCTGGGCTCTGGGCCGTCTGGCAGCTGGGCGGCCACTTGGCGGGAACACGGACCTATTGGTTCCACGACGTCCTGGGCGAGGGCGATCCCGCCCTCCGCGACCTGTTCCGGGTCACGAGCACGACCGTCCCCGGTCTGGCGATCGAGGATGCGGGATGGGAGGACGACGAGGACCACCCGCGCGGTCCGGCCGAGATCGTCGAGGGCCTCGAACGCTCGTGGGCGATGATCGCCGACTGTCTCCAGCGTTGGACGCCGGAGGACCTCACCGTCGGGTTCTCGCGTTCGCGCCCGACGGGCACCCAGGCGTTCACCAGGCAGTGGGTCGTCTGGCACCTGATCGAGCACGACCTCCACCACGGCGGCGAGATCTCGCTGATCCTCGGCAGTCACGGCCTCAACGGTCTCGATCTCTAACCGAGGCCGCGCTGTTCCGCCACCGCCCGAACGTCATACTCCTCCCATGGCGCAGACGGGTTCGGACCGGGACCTGATGGCCGAAGAGGAGCAACTGTGGAGCGAGCTCCACGGGTTCATCGACTCGCTACCCGAAGACAAGGTCGAGGAGCCCGGGTACTTCGCCGAAGGGTGGACCGCGAAGGATCTCATCGGCCACATCGGAAGCTGGCTCGCCGAGGCGGGCGCCGTCCTGGAGCAGATCAGGTTCGGGACCTACCGGCCGGAGGAGATCGACATCGACGCCATGAACGAGACCTTCTTCGACTCGTTGCACGACACCGCGTACCCGGACGTGCGCGCGCAGGCGATCACCGCTCGCAACCGTATGTTGCGTGCGTGGGGCTCGCTCCCCGAGCACTCACCCGAGGCCGATCGCTGGATCGACAAGGCCGGCCCCGAGCACTACGCGGAGCACCTCCCGCGCCTGCGGGAGTGGGTGCAACAACTCGGCCCCTAGGGTCGTCGGCCGCAGAACACCTCAGTGCGAGGTGCGCGCCCCCAGGAAGGAGCGGTCGCCGATCCACAGACCCGGGGGCGCGGCCAGCAACACGGCGATCGCGTCCAGCCGCGGCGCGTACTTCGCCCGCTTCTCCGTGAATCGTTCGTAGGCCTCGTCGAGGGGACGTACCACGAAGCCGTCCTCCTTCATGTCGTCCAGGACGTCCTCGAACTCGTCGCGTTGGATCACCGCTTCCCGCTCCGTGAGCCGCAAGTAGTAGAAGAGGTCCTCCACAGCGTGGACCCCCGTCCCGTACAGGAGCCTCGCGCGCTCGTCGGGCTCGTCGTCCACGGAGGTGATGATGAGCGTCGCCGCGTCGAGCACCGAGCCGAGCGACGTGATCCACGAGGTGTTGTCGTGCGGCGAGCGGAACACGGCGAGGAGGGGGTAGGACATGTGGGTCTCGAGCACGTCGGCCACCCATCGCTCCCACTCCTCGAAGAGCTCCGGCAACGAGGAGGCGACGCCCGCGCTGCCCATCCGGTGGAGGAGCTCGGGACCGGAGGGTGGCGACCCGGCGCGCGCGTCGAGCAGCAGTACGCCGACCTCCCGGCGGTTGAACGCCTGATACAGCACCGGCAGATACGCGATCACCACGGCGAACAGCCCGAGACCGGTCGCCCCCGCCGCGACCACGACGGCTCGTGTCGATCCGGTGACGTCGCCGCCGAACCCGAGCGTGAACAACGACGATCCCGCCACGTACAGGGCGTCCGAGAACGAATCACCACCCCTCCCGATCCCGTCCACGAACGCGGGGCTCCACAGGATCAGGGCGTACCCCAGCAACGCGAAGGACACCCAGCCGACCAGTAGGAGGAGGAAGAAGAAGGGCGCCGCCCCGGCCAGGACCCGTTCGCGGCCCTGGACCGTCTTGCGGCGCACGCCGACCCATCTCCACGGACGCCAGAGCGGCCGGAACAGGATCCGGCTGAGGCGTGACCGGCCGCGCGCCGCGCGCGGCATGACCAGCGTTCGGAACACATCGAGCAGCGTCCACAGGAGGATCACGATGCCCGCCGGGAGCGCGATCCACCGCATCGCCGCAGCCTACCGTGGCACGGCGGGGCGTTCCCGGCCATCAGGCGGCGCCCGGCGATCACCGCGACCGCGAGGTTCAGCCCCCTCACGGAGGAAGGGTCGATAGCTCCGACGGCGGCCTTGAACCCCTGGCGTTCCCGGGGCGCGTTCGGCTGATCTCAGCCCGTCTCGGGGAGGCACACGGTCACATCGACGGCGGTGGACGTGACGACGCTCGCTCCCCCGCTCGGGTGTTGCTCGATGATCGTGCCGGGGAGCCGCTCGAGCGAGGCTCCGGGGATCTCGAACTCGGGGCACGGCCCCACGGTGACGTGGCCGAGCGCGAGGTCGGCCGCCTCGAGCCGGAGCAGCAACGTGTCGAGCTGGGGATCGACCCGCGCGCCGATGAGACGGGGAACGGTCGCCTGGGCGTCCGCCCTCGACGCGATCGCGACGGCGGCGACGACGAGGACCACGCCGAACACGCCGAACAGCATCCGGCGCCGGAAGAACGACGCGAGCGGGCGATGGCTCGCCGCCTCCGCCGATGGATCCGAGCGCGCGCCTGAGCTCTCAACGATGTCCGGGGGTTCAGCCCGCGACATGCCCGGTCCCCCGAACGCCGATCACGATCAGAACGCGACGGACCACGTTCGCACCCTCTCGCGATGTACCACGGTGGTCAACCGTGAAGGTGCCCGGCCTAGCCGCCCGCCGCCTCGATCACCAGATCGGTCGCCAGACCGAGCAGGAACCCGCCGAGCACGCCCCACAGCGTGAGGATCCACGACAGGCGTCGGCCGCTCGCGAACAGCTCGCCGATCACGTACAGGATCGCCCCCGCGGCGAGTGCCAGAAAGCCGACGAACACGTACTCGGAGCTGAACGCCGTCCCGACGATCGTCCCGAGGAAGGTCGGACCACCGGCGACGAGGCCGGCGACCAGGAGCCACCCCCACGTCGCCTGGACGCCGGCGCCGGCGAGGGGCCCGACGATCCCGAACCCCTCGGTGGCGTTGTGGAGCGCGAAGCCCACGACGAGCAGGACCGCCAGCGAGATCTCGTTCGCGTTGGCCGCCTGGCCGATCGCGAGACCCTCGGAAAAGTTGTGCAGGCCGATCCCGGCCGCGATCGTCATGCCGAGGCGGAGCGCCTCTCGATCCGGCGTCAGACCGATCTCCGCGACCGCCATCGCGCCGGGCCCGAGGCTCGCCCCGCGCGCTCGGTGGAGGGTGAACCGGAGGAAGTAGGGGAGGCTCAGGAGCCCGACGCCCAGGCCGACGACGTAGACGAGACCGATGGCGACGAGCTCGCCCCAGGATCCATCGACCACCGCTTCCTCGAGCGGTTCGGTCGCGTGCGCGAGCACGTCGAACAGGAGGAAGACCAGGATGCCCGCCGACAGACCGCTGAGGAAGGTCTTGAGTCCGAGGCTCCCGCCCCTCAGACGGCCGAGCGGAAGCCCGAGGAAGATCGTGAACCCCGCCACCGCTCCGAGCACGATCGTCTGCCACGTGCTCATCCGGTGCCCTCCCAGTTTCGCCGCTCGAATCCGACCTTCGCGATGGGGAACTCTAGGCTTAGACGCGTCGAAGCGTCAAGGCACGGGCCCGCGAACGCCGGCCCGGCTACGATTCGCGCATGGCTCGCCCGGGCGCGCGCGCACCAAAGCCCTCCGCCCCACTCGAGCGCGCGGTCCGCTCGGAGACGGTCAAGCACTACGCCGAGACGATCTTCTACATCCGGCAGGAGGAGGGACGGGTCCGACCGGGACGTCTCGCCGAGTGGCTGGGGGTGAGCGCCCCCACGGTCACGGTGACGCTGCAACGCCTGGCCCGCGACGGCTTCGTCGAGATCGGGAGCGACCGGAGCGTCACCCTCACGCCGACGGGCGAGGACCTGGCCGCCAAGATCGTCCGCGTGCACCGGCTGCTCGAACGGTGGCTGACCGACGTCCTGGGGCTCGATTGGGCGGCCGCCGACGAGGAGGCCCAGCGTCTGGCCTCCGGGGTCTCAGAGATAGTGGCGGACCGGCTCGACGAGACGCTCGGGTACCCCGCCACCTGCCCGCACGGCAACCTCGTCCCGGGTCGCGAACCCCCCTACGGGGAGCTCGTCGCGCTGTCGGACCTGCAGCCGGGCGTGCCGGCACGCGTGCGACGCATCTCGGAGGTCGCCGAACATGATGCCCCCGACCTTCTCCGGGAGCTCGATGCGTACGGGCTGGTGACCGGCGCCCGGATCGAGGTGAGCGGGGCGGACGCGAGCGTGCAGGCGATCCCGGTCGACGTCGGCGGCGTGACCAGACCGATCGGGACGAACGTAGGCCGACTCATCTGGGTCGAGCGGGACTCCTCCAGGAAGGGAGCGACCGCGAAGCCGCGGCGACCGCCGACCGACCGCTGACGGTCTAAGGGCCCGTGGGTGTTGCCGCGATCGTCCCCGGGCTCGACTCACCTCCGCGTGTGGGCCCGGTTCGAGGAACAGGGCAAGAGCGAGTTGCTCACGGTCGAGCCCGACGATCTCGGGCTCTTCGATCACGTCCTGAACACGGCGCTCCGGAACTCCGAGGCCTCGTAGCTCACCGCGGTCGGAGGTGGAACCCGCCCTCGCACGGGCATCAGCCCCCGAGCTGGAATCCGCCGATGCTCAGGCCCTTGCTGGAGGAGTCACCACCGGTCGGGAGCAGCGGGGCCAGCCACCCGGCCAAGGCGGCGGCACTCCGGGTCTGGAGCAGGGCGCGGCCGGGACCGGTCAGGTACACGACCAGCCCCTCCCCCGACAGGATCGTCTGCTTCCATCCGCTCACCTTGTGCACCTCGTAGCCCACGGTCTCGCTGAAGGCCACGACGTGCCCGGTGTCGATGATCGCCTTCTGGCCAGGCTCGAGGGCGATCTCGTGGATCGCTCCATACGACGAGACCAGCAGGTCGCCGGTCCCTGTGAGCTTCAGCAGGAAGAAGCCCTCACCGGAGAAGAACGTCTTCGCGCCGCCCCATTTCGTATCGATGGCGATGTCGCCCGTCGAGGCCATGTACGACCCGGACTGGACGAAGAGCGTTTCGTGCTCCAGTCGTATCTGCCGGACGTCGCCCGGGAACGCCGGGGCCATCGTGATCCCCGCGTCGCGGTCGGCCGTGAAGGTGTTGATGAACAGCGATTCCCCGCCCAGGACGGCACGCTTCAGACCCTTCAGCGCGCCACCTTTCGTGGACGTCTGCATGTCGATGCCCTCGGTCATGCTGACCATCGCCCCGGACTCGGCCTGGATGCTCTCCCCGCTCGAGAGCGAGAGGACGGCGAGCGAGTAGGACGGTCCGTACAGGATCTCGGACTTCACGGCGTGCCCCCTTCATCGGGTCTGGAGGTCCATTCTGTGCCGGTCGGTCAAGGCCGCTCTCGCTCGACCACACGTGTTGGATGGTGCCCGAAGGGGAAGAACCCTCAGATGCAGGTCCAGAGCCGGCGATCGGCCTCGGGGGCCAGGCAGTGCCTGGATCTCGAGATGCCTGCGGTGTCGGGGGTGCTGACGGACGTGCGGTCGGCCATCGCCGAGCTCCCCGTCCCTGCCTCAGCCTTGGTCGAGATCCAGCTCCTGGTGAGCGAGCTCGTCGCGAACAGCATGCGTCACGCGCGGCTCGGCCCGAACGACACGATCCGGGTAACGGCCGAGGTGGAGAACGGCAGGCTCCGGGTCGACGTGATCGACGGGGGTCGCGGCGACGCGCCGCCGGTGGCCGGAGGCATCCGCCCGAGCCCGGGGGCGGAGTCGGGCTGGGGCCTATACCTGGTCGAGACCCTCGCCAGCAGGTGGGGCCACGGCGCGGGCAGGTACTGGTTCGAGCTCGAGATCGGTAGCTCCACCAGCACCCGTTAGCTCCGCGGGTCCTGCTGCTCGGCGACCTCCGCGGGCGTCCCCTCGCGCTTCACCACGACGACGAACCGCTCGTATTCCGGCGTGGTGATCGCGATCATTCGGTCGCACGTGGCCAGGCCGCACTCACACACCATCCGGAGGTAGCGGTCGGACGGAGCCCCCCTCGTGGGCCTGCTCGAGCCCCTCGTTGATCTCCCTCGAGGTGGCCTCGTTGCGCGCGACCTGTTCCTCCTGATCGCTCACGACCGGACTCTAGTCCGCGGAACCGGTCGCACGCGAGGCGCGGCCGTCCCCGAGTGCGCGGGGTGGATCGGGCCTGCGGCCCTCGATCGCGCGATCTCGTCCGTCCTGGTCTCGATGCACCCTGATCGCCGAGAGGCCGGCGTTCAGCATGGAGGAGGAAAGCTCGTCCGCCTGGTCTCCGCCGAGCTCCAGCAGGACGCTCCCGCCCGGCCGGAGCCAGCCAGCGGCGGCGCGGGCGGCACGCTCGAGCACCGCGGTCCCCCGCGGCCCGCCGTCGAGCGCGCTGCGGGGTTCGTGCGCGAGGACGTCACGGGGCAGGAGATAGAGCTCCTCGGTCGGCACGTACGGGACGACGGCGGTCATGACGTCGACGCGCCCACGGAGCGCGTGCGGCAACGGCTCGTCGAGGTCCCCAAGGAGAGCCTCCACGCCGTTGCGGCGGGCACACACCACGGCGGCGGGATCGACGTCGGTGGCGACCACGGTCGCCCGGGGACGTTCGGCGCCGAGGACGAGGGCGACCGCCCCGCTGCCGGTGCACAGATCGACCGCGATCCCTTCGGCCGGCAGCAGCGCCACCGCCCGCCGGGCCAGTGCCTCGGTCTGCGAGCGGGGCACGAACACGCCGAGGTCGACGCCCACGCGGGCGCCGCAGAACAGCACCCATCCGGTGATCCACGCGAGCGGCTCTCCGGCGAGCCGGCGAGCGAGCAGCTCCTCGATCGGTCCGACGCCGTCGCTCGAGGCCTCGAGCAGCGCGTCGGCCTCCTCGTCGAGAGCGACGGAGCCACCCGCGGCGAGCGCACGGACGAGGCTCGTGCGTCGGTCACGTCCGCGTTCCACCACGTGCTCAGGTTCCCACCGCTCGGTGGTCGCGGCTCGGCAGACCTGGCCCGTGCGCTACGGCGCCACGGGCGGACGCACGGGGCCACCGATCACCTGGTAGGTGGTCCGGACCACGATCCCGTTGGCCGCCTGGCCTTCCAGCCACGCGAGCAACGCGTCGAAGGTCTCCGGCGTGATCGAGTACGCGTCGCATCCGTCGCACAGGTGGTGGAACACGAGCTGCACCCAGCCCCCGCCGTTGGCCGCCGCGTCGGTCACGTAGCCCTGGACCGTGCCGAGCGTCGTCCCTGCTTCGGGTTCGGCGGCGTCCGAGTGGCGTGCGGATCGGCGGGCGGGATCGTCTCGGCGAACACCGCGGTGCCGTTCACGCCCGAGACCCCTCGCCCGCTGTTGTAGCCGCAGTCGGCGACGACCTGCTTGGTGCCCGCGTCGAACGTCCCCGAACGGGTACGCGAACGAGGTCGGCTGCAGGCAGTGGTCGATGAGGTCCACTCGGTCCTGGCATACCTCCATGCGAGCATCGGCGGTCTTCAGCGGCTTGAGGTTGACGTGGTGCAGCGTTGCCCGCCGATCTCGTTGCCGGCCGCGACGAGATCCTTCAGCTGCTGCCGGGACATGTGTTCCGCGTCGCCGATCACCGCGCCGTTCACGAAGAACGTCGCGTGCATGTGGTGGAAGTTCAGGATCTCGAGCGTGCCGAACTGATCCGCGACGCCGTCGTCGAACTGGATCGTCACCACCGTCTCGGATCCCGGCGGCGGGGGGGCGGTGGCGGCGGGATCGCGACGGCCTGCCAAGCGAAGGCGAGGGGCGAGGTCGCGGACAGGTCGACGGCCGGCTCGACGGTCGAGAAGGACTCGATGTCGTCTCGGAACCTCGCCTTCCCCGATCCGAAGCGCGCGAACACGTCGTGGTCGTCGGGTGGGCAGTTCCGCATCCGGTCCTGGAACCCGTGGTACATCGTGCCGTTCGGGCCCTCGACGACTGCGCCGCTCAGGATCGGGGTCGAACCGTCGAGCGAGCCCACGAGGTTGGCCACCTGATGGTGGATGCAGTGCGGGAACGTCGTGCCGCTGCCCACGATGAAGGAGGACCCCCACGCGTTCGCGCCGAGGACGTTCGCGAGCCACCGGCCGGCCCACGCGGCGTGCTCGCCGGAACCCGTGAGCTGCGCGTATTCGCTCGCCATCACGGACAGGCCGGTCCCATGGGTCGCGGTGTCCCAGTTCGCCCACCCGAACCCGAACTGGAACGGATCGGTCGAGGCCTGCGCGATCGCGTGGTCCAGCGCCCTGTCCAGGTCGGCGAGGAGCACCCCCTGGGTGACTTCCAGACCCGGGGGGTTGCCGGCCTGGCCGATCGCCCGGTGGAGCTCGTAGTGCGCGAGGCCGCTGACGTCGTACAGGTTCAGGGTGTCGGCCGCGTCGTCCGGACCCGTGATGTAGGCGTTCGCCCAGTGAGCCGCCTGCTGGAGATAGAAGGAAGGATCCGTGTGCGGCAGACCGGCCGGGAGGTTGCCGCTCGCGACCGCGAAGTACAGCTCGACGGCGGCGAGCTCGAGATCGCTCCGCCACTCCGACTCGGGATAGAAGCTGAACGGCAGGTACGTGAGCAGCTTGCCCTGCGGGTCCGTGTCGGCGAGGTCGAAGACGTGCTGGCCGGAGCGCAGGCAGTCGTTCGCGAACGCGGGGTCGCTCTGCCGGTAGATCTGGAAGCACAGGCCGAACGCCGCCGCCATGCGGCCGGCCAGGTTCGGGCTGATCGGCGACTCCGGGGGGCCGGCGCGGAACACGGGCCGGTGACGGATGTACCGGAACCGGCGAGCGGTACCGCCGAAGGTGTCGTCGCGTTGCGGGAGCCGCCACAGATCGTGATCGCCCACGATGGCGTCGTTCCCGTTGCCGATCCCCACCTGGAAGAACAGCGTCATCGAGTCGTCGTCCCACATCCGCAGGAGCCAGTCCGTCCCGAACCTGGCCTCGGACGTGAAATCCGAGGTCGCCGACCCCGACCCCATCTGCGCCGGGAAGTCGCGGACGCCGACGAGCAGCATGTCCGTCGTGTAGCTGAGGGTCTGCACGCCCTTGATGTAGTCGCCCGCGTCCCACCATCCGCCGGACGCATCGACGCGGGTCCCGAGCCGCGTGAGGTCCCCGGAGAAGGCTCCGTCCTGGTCGACGCGGGGACGCAGGTAGGTCATCGCCCTCCGGTCGTGCAGATGCGCGGGCGCGGCGCGCAAGGGACCCGGGATGTAGTCGGGGCCGTCGCGTTCGGTCTGATAGAAGGAGAGTGCGTTCGCGAGCGCCTGCTGGTAGACGGCCTGCCCGCTCCCGATCGCGAACGTCGGCGAGGACGCCGGAGCCGGTCCGCTCACCTCGATCGAGTAGGCCTCGGGCGCGGTCACGGACCCGAAGTCGAGCGCGTAGACGAACGGGTAGGCGTTGCTCCACGCGCCGAGCAGCGGGCCGATCGGCCCCGAGAAGGTCGCGCCCCCGACCCCGTTCCTCACGGTGAACGTCGCGCCGGTCTCGGCCACGCTCGACATCAGGTAGGCCCGCTTGGCGGAGGCAGCCGGGTACCCGACCTGGTTGACCCGGACGAAGGCGGAGACCGGGGCCGCGTTCGAGGGCATGGTCAGGCCGACCGAGATGATGACGAAGGCGAGGCCGAAAGCGAGGAGCGCGCGGTGCGGCGCGGGATCGGTGGAACGCACGGGCTGCTCTCCTTCCGTTCCGTGATCCGTCGACGGAGGTGGCAAGCGTCCGCCTCCTCGACCGTGGAATAGGAAAGTTTCCTTACTAATGACCGGCATCGTACGTCGCGCCCCACCGACGGTCAAACCGGGCCTCGCGAGACCACGCAGGCCCAGGGCCGGTCAGAGCTCTCGGCTGAGCTCCCAATCGTGACCGAACGGATCCGTCAGCCGACCGGTCCGCCAACCGTGCTCATCGTGCACGGGCGCCACGACGGTAGCCCCGGCGGCGACCGCCCGGTCGAGGAGGGCGGATGGATCCTCGACGGACACGATCATCCGGACCGAACCCACACCCGGCGCGACCGGGCTCGCGTCGGGGTCGTCCTGGATCCAGACCGGCGCGCCGCGGATCGAGAGCCGCGCCACGGCGACCCGCCCGTCGTCGCCTTCGAGTCGGTATTCCTCGACGGCAGCGAACGCACTCCGGTAGAAGTCCACCGCCTCCTCCGCGTCGCGAACCGCCAACCACGGCGCGATCGTGGTCTCGAACGACGTACCGCCCATCATGCTCAAGCTGGATCCCTCCCGGTCTCGACCTTCCCGGACATCGTGCAAGGGCTACCACACATCGCCCGGCCGCCACTCGCAGCTGATCGGCGCCGAGAGGTCGAGCTCGGGGACGTGGGGGTCAGACGGACGAAGACGTTGCCGTCTTCCTCGGGTGTTCGAACGAGCCCCATCTCGGTCCGGACGGAGGTCTGACCCCCCACGCCACCCATCCGAGCCGCTCGTAGAAGCCGACGACGCCGGTCGCCAGCGCTCCCAGCCGAGAGGTCCGATCGATGAGCTCGCCGACCTCACCGATGACGAGGGACCCGAGTCCCTCCCGCTGATGGCTCGGGCGCGTCGCGACTGCCTCGACGTACCCGGTCCGCAGGCGATGGCCGGATGTATGGAGCTCCCGTTGGACCACCGAGGCGTGCGCCACCACGCGCCCGTCCGCCTCCGCGATCACGTGGACCCCTCCGACCGCGTGGCTCCAGTCCTGGTCGGTGAACCCCTCGGCGTCGTCGCTCCAGGCCTCGTCGAACAGCTGGCGCAGGGCGGCGACCTCGTCCGGACGCAGCGCGTCGCTCGGGACGAGCCGGGTCACGGGGGGATGGTGCCCCGGTTCCTCAGGAGACCTTGCCGTCGCCCGCCCCCGTCGACTCCGAGACGTCGACCACGTCGTGCGGGGCCTCCTCGTCGGCGTCCTCGTTCGGCGTCTCGGGCTCGGATCCGTCCTGCTCGAAGGTCAGCGCGTAGACCTCCTGACCCCTCGGATACTCCTTGGTGGGACGGAACTCTCGGTTCACCCTGACGCCCAGCGCCTCGTACACGCCGTCCTGCCCCTCCCGCAGGCGCTCGCCGAGGAAGACGTTCGCCACGATCTCCTTCGGCGACGCGGCGGCGGTCACCATCCGCACCGAGCCCACGACCGGCGGGCCGACGATCGTGAGCTCGTCCGCGATCTTCACGAGGTAGCCGGGCCCGGCGTCCAGCCCCATCGAGAGCCCGACGCCCGACGACAGGTTCCGCGAGTTGCCGCGGAAGTCCTCGAGGACGCGGCGGTGGAACAGGTCGATCAGGATGTTCGCGGTGTGCGTGATGTCGCCAGCGGTCTGGACGAAGCGCTCCTCGTACTCATCCGGCTCGGCGGACTGCACGATCCAGTACGCGAGGAACCCGTCGCCGGTGAACTTGTCGAACCACCCGCCCGATCGCCGTATCCCGAGCCGCACCGAACTCACGAACTTGTCCATGATCGCCGCGAACCGCTCGAACCTCACCGACTCCTTCATGAGGGTCGTGGACTCGCGGATGTCGGCGGCCATCACGAACATCTGGATCGGTTCGCCATCGATGACGGCGTCGAGCAGCTCGGTCGCGCGGAACCGCCGCTCCCAGTCGGGCGGCGCGTGCGACTTCAGCAGACGCGAGACCCGGTTGCGTTCTCGGTCGCGTTGATCGGTCGGGGACGATCGTTCGGGCGCCACCGCACCTCCGATGACCTGGCGGGAGGGGTCGTCAGTCTAGCTCGAACCGTTGCCGTCGCCGCCGAACACGCGGGTGAGCCAGGACGACCACGCCGCCTCGGCCCGCCGTTGGTCCACGCCCTCGGCGAACAGATGGTGCCCGACCATCGTCGTGCCGTCGAACCCGTAGATGAACCGGTACATCGCGTCGTCCGACCGCACGCCGAGGAAGCTCGGGGACACGTGGTCGACGACACCATCGATCGGCTCGAGCCCCTCGGGCGTCAGCCGCACCTTGTCGTCGACCGCGGCGTCGTCGCTCAGGCCGAGGGCCTGCCGGAACGTCGCCAGGGCCCGGTCGCGGTCGGGGACGTCGGGCCCGTGGGCGTCGATCGAGGTCGCGAACCGACCCGAGAAGTACGTGATGTATTCGGCGAGCTTCGCGAGGTACATCGGATCGCCCTCACTCATCGCCTCGTACTCGGCCTCCCAGTCCCCACCGAGCATGCCGCTGTGCACGTACCGGATCGTGGAGCCGCCGCCCTCACGCTGGTCGATCCGGTAGTCGAATTGATGCTTGTTCCCGCCGGGCGACTCGACGCCCGTGCTCACGAAGCGCCTCGGCGGATCCCAGGTGGTCACCGTGGACTCGGCGGTGAAGTCCCCGATGCTCCAGCGCACGCGACCGCCCTGGCGGGGCTCGATCTCGTTGCGGCCCATGAACCAGGAGTCCCAGCCGCGACCCGTCGCCACCGCCTCCCACACCCGCTCCGGGGGGGCGTCGACGTCGATGTCCCGAGCGATCTCGAACTCGTGCGCCATGCTTCGTTCCTCCAAGTCGCAGGGTCGCGGTCGGGACGTCGGGCCCGTGGGCGTCGATCGAGGTCGCGAACCGACCGAGAAGTACGTGATGTATTCGGCGAGCTTCGCGAGGTACATCGGATCGCCCTCACTCATCGCCTCGTACTCGGCCTCCCAGTCCCCACCGAGCATGCCGCTGTGCACGTACCGGATCGTGGAGCCGCCGCCCTCGCGCTGGTCGATCCGGTAGTCGAACTGATGCTTGTTCCCGCCGGGCGACTCGACGCCCGTGCTCACGAAGCGTCTCGGCGGATCCCAGGTGGTCACCGTGGACTCGGCGGTGAAGTCCCCGATGCTCCAGCGCACGCGACCGCCCTGGCGGGGCTCGATCTCGTTGCGGCCCATGAACCAGGAGTCCCAGCCGCGACCCGTCGCCACCGCCTCCCACACCCGCTCCGGGGGGGCGTCGACGTCGATGTCCCGAGCGATCTCGAACTCGTGCGCCATGCTTCGTTCCTCCGGCCGCTCATGATAGCGACGCCCGGACACCCGGTCCGTGCCGGCCCAGGTTCGAACGGTCACCCGAAGAGTCTCGGCCGATCCCAGGTTTGGGCGGGTTCGTGGGGGGGTACAGCGCGGCCAGCGGTCCAGCCTGAGCCAAGGAGGGCGGATGAGCACGATGGCAGTCGGTCTCGAGCGCGATCAGCTCCGACTCGTCGGGAGCCGGCCCGGGACCGCGGGGAAGGGTCCACGCATGGGCGCCGCCGGACGCATCTGTGAGGCCTCCCGGTGCAGAACCGTCCTGTCCCGCTACAACCACGCCGAGCTCTGCTGGCAGCACGAGCCTCGGCACGAGTACCTGTCTGCCGTGCGCGGGCGTCGACCGGCGGAGGTCGAGGTCCTGAACGAGCTGGTCCCCAAGGCCTCCTGAACCCGCTGGCGCAACGCGAACGCCAGCATCCGGTCGAACTTCTCGGCGTCGCGACGAGCGCGCCAGCGCTCGTGGTACAGGTACTGGCGCCTGCCGGCGGCGTCGGTCCCCGACGCCTGCTGATGCCCGAGCGGGTCGGGGCAGATCCACACGTCCGTCCAGGCCTGCGGGATCGCGAGCGCTCGGATTCGACCGAGGACCGATCCTGGAACCCGCGGCAGCCGTGTGATGCTCGAGCACCAACCCGTCCCCGACGGCATCGTTCCGCTCGTCGGCTATCGGGAATGGTCGATCCTCACCGAGCCGAACGGCCGACCTCCTCGACTGGTCTCGCTGTTCCATCCGACGACGTGGCCGCTCAACAAGCCGTTCTCGGCCGTCTGCCTGCGCCCGTCACCTGGCCCGACGGGTCGGCACCGCCGATCCACGACGGCGTGCCGGACGAGTCCTGCCAGTGCGGGATCTACGCATTCCGCCGGCCGGAGTTCGAAAGTCTGAACGGCGCGGCGGGCCCCAAGGTGCGCGGGATCGTGTTCGGGTTGGGGGCGCTACGTCCTCGGGACCCTCGGGTGGAGGGCGCAGTTCGCGCGCCTGGTCCCGCTCCGCGCGCCCCGTTCGGATCCATCCACGTCTGTTCCCTGCGGACGTGCGAGCAAACAGCGGCGTGGATCAGCCGCCGCCCTCCTCGTCCCGAAGCCTGCGCGCGAGCGGGATCGCGAACCAGACCCAGACGAGGAAGAGCAAGACGCCGAGCCCGATCACCGTGGCGGTGGCCAGCCCGAACATCAGGTCGGTCGTGAGCACCACCGCCGACGTGATGGACAAGGCGAGGAAGGCGATCCCCACGATCGCGAACCGGTTCGACGTCCGGAGCATCCGCTCCTTGTCGCCCTGGCGGAACCGGATCCGGTGGTAGGCGGTCGGCGCCATGAAGAAGCCGGTGGCGATCGTGGTACCGACGAACGTCGCGAAGTAGATCGCCCGCTGGCCCTCGGTGAGCGTGTGGAACCGGTCGCTGAACGGCACGATGAGCAGGAACGCGAACAGCACCTGGACGCCGGGCAGCGCGACCCGAAGCTCGTTCAGGAGCTCGATCAGCTCTCGGTTCAGACGCTCCTCGGGTTGCTCGTCGTCGTCGTGGGCGCCGTCGCCCGACGGAGCCACGCTCCCCGAACGCGGATCGCTCACGGACTCCAGTTACCGCCCCGCCGCGTGCGCGAAACGTCTCCGACCTCGCTGCAGCGGAGCGAGGTCCGGATGCTCGCGGGTTTGTGGTGGTCATGGCGCGGGTACACCAGTCGAGGCCGCACCGTGCGGTCTGGGAGGTGGAGATCATGAGCCACCCGAGCTACGAGTATCACGAGCATGATCCCGAGTCGGGTTCGGGGCTGACGGGATACGCCGCGATCAAGTACACGGCGATCGTGATCATCGTCCTCGCCATCCTGGCCTTCCTGGCCTGATACATCGTCCCGGCGTTCGACTAGCTCTTCGAAGGAGGAACCAGCATGTTGGGTCTCATGCTTGCTGCCACGAACGGAGCGGCAACGCTCCTGTGGGTCCTCGCCGTGATCCTGGTGATCGCCGGGATCGTGACGCTGATCCGTGGTGGCGTGCTCGCGGGCATCGCCCTGATCATCGTGGGACTGCTCGTGGGACCGGGAGGAGTGAGCATCTTCACGTGACGCGATAAGCGTCTCGTCTACGGCTCGTCGAGATCCGCTCCGTGAGGTTCCGCCTCGCGGAGCGGATCTCCTTCTTCGAGCACCGCGCCCCTGAGGAACGACAGGGTCTGCGAGAGGATCCTGCTGACGTGCATCTGCGAGACGCCGACCTCCTTGGCGATCTCGGACTGCGTGAGCCCGCGGAAGAAGCGGAGGTACAGCACCCTCCGTTCCCGCTCCGGCAGCTCCTTCACGGCGGGTGCCACCGCCGCCCAGCCCTCGAGGATCTCGAGCGAGGGGTCGTCACCGCCGAGCACGTCGATCGGCGCCGCGCCCTCCTCTCCGACCGGCGAGTCCAGCGACGTCGTCGAGTAGGCCTGCACAGCCTCCATCGCGTCGAGGATCTCTTCGGGTGACGCCTCGCAGCGCGCAGCGATCTCCTCCACGGTCGGCGAGCGCCCCAGCTCCTGCGAGAGCTCTGGCAGGACGGCGTTCACGCGAAGCCCTACCTCCTGGAGCCGGCGCGGGACACGGATCGCCCACCCCTTGTCGCGGAAATGCCGCTTGAGCTCGCCGATGATCGTGACCGCGGCGTACGTGGAGAACTGGACGTCGCGCTCCACATCGAAGCGGTCGATCGCGTTCAGGAGTCCGACGCTCGCGACCTGCACGAGGTCCTCCAACGGCTCGCCCCGTCGGTCGAACCGACGAGCGAAGTACTCCGCGAGCGGAAGGAACATCCCGACCAGCCGCTCACGGGCATCGGCGTCATCGGGCAGGCGCTTGAACAGCTCGGTCTCCACTTCACGATCGGTTGCGCCGATCGGACGTTCGACCGAGCTCATGTCGTCCGCGACGGCTCGAGCGTCCGCTTGGTCAGGAGGATCGACGGACCACCCACGTCCGTGTTCAGGGAGACGGTGTCGACGAGCGCCGACAGGATCCTCCACGGGAGGCTCTGCTCCAGGTCGGGTGGGGGCCACGGCCCATCGGCTGCATCGATCGAGACCTCCGCCTCCAGACGATCATCCAGGGGCCGGAGCCGCAGGGTCATGGCGGTGGCCGACCGCCCGCGGGCGAGCAACCATGCGCACGCCTCGTCGACGGCGAGGCGGAGATCCTCGATCCCGTCGAACGGGATGAGCAGCCGAGCGGCCACCGACGTTGTGACGGCGCGCAGGACGTGGACGGATCCCGCCGTCGCCGGGACGGACACGGTGATGACATCGTTCGTCGGGCTCGCCATCGCGCTCCCTATACTAGGGAAGCTCGGCACGGCCTTGGATGACTTCTTGGGATGTGCGAGCCCAACGACCGAGAGGGCAACGGATGGATGTCATCGTCGGGACGCGCATCGAAGAACCGTGGACCGTCGTCGAGGTCGCCGGCGAGCTCGACCTCCACACCTCACCGCCGCTCCGCGAGCACCTGCTCGAGCTGATCCAGGACGGTGCCGACCACGTGGCCCTGGACCTCACGAAGGTCGACTTCATGGACTCGAGCAGCCTGGGCTCGCTGGTGACGTGTCTCAAGCGCGTCCGGGAACGCGACGGCAAGCTGGTCCTGGTCGGGGTCGGCGGGACCCCGATGAAGGTGCTCACCCTCACGGGGTTGGACCGCGTGTTCGACATCGTCGGCTCGACCACCGAACTCCCCGCGGGCTGACGCGGAAGGTCGAGCCCCATGGAACGACTCTCGATCCGCATCCCACCCGGGACCGCGCACGTGGCCTCGGTCCGCGCGTTCGTCGGGGCGGTCGGTCGCAGCACCGGTTGCTCGGAGGAGGCGGTCGACGACCTCCGGCTCGTCGCGACCGAGGCATGCGCCCAGGCGATCGAGCAGGACGCCCCGCCGGCCGTCATCGAGGTCCGCTCGTTGGTCGACGGGGGCCGCCTGCTCGTGGAGATCGAGCCCTGGGGCCGGTTGGACCGAGCCCCGGAGGGACTCGACGGGGTCTCGGGACGGGCGACGCGCCGAGCGCTGATCGAGGGCCTGTTCCCCGACGCCGAGTTCGACGACCAGGTCCTCCGCGTGGCTGTGCCGATCGCGAGGGCGTAGGCCGGCACGCTCCCGGGAAGCCACGCTGGGAGTCGCGAAGCGAGAGGACGCGCACGCGACCTTCGACCGGAGCGATCGAGAGGAGCCTCGGAGCGGTGCAACGAGATGACGACACGACCGACCCGACGGTCTCGCTCGAGCGGCGGATGCTCGACGCGGAGCGACGCGCGCGCGAGATCGCCGAGAACGCGCATGCCGAGGCCGAGGCCGCGCGCGAGGAGGCGGTGCTCGCCCGCGAGGAAGCCGAACGCGCTTACCGGCTCGAGACCCAGGCGCGCGTGCGGTTCCAGGTCCTCACCGACGGCGTCACCGACGAGCGCCGGGACGCCGACGAGTTCGGCGAGACGCGCTTGCACGAGGCCCTGTCCGAACTCACGGGCGCCGACGCGCAACGGATCGCCGACGGTGTGGTGGACGCGGTCGTTGGCTTCCGGACCGGGCAGCCGAAGGACGACATCGCGATCCTCGCGATCAAGGTGGTCGGATGACGACGCTCGGCATCGACCCCGTGCGCACCGACCAGCACCGTTCCGCGGCTGAGCGGCGAGCGACCGCCTCGCCGCCCGGCCCCTCGCGTACGCCTGGGTGTTTGGGGGTCCGAACGCCCGGGTACGGAAGCCCCGGGTGCCTTCCACGACCAGCGGCGACGAGCCGGTGGTCCGAGAAGATTGACGGTGCGGTCCGGCGCGCCCCCTCCCCCCTGCTCGTCGGACCGCACGTCAACCCGAGGTGATGGCGATGACCGACATGCTCGCACCGACGCACGTCAAATGGCTGTACTGCTTCGCGTGTGAGGAACCGTTCGAGCTCGCAGGGTCCCATGCCTCGTGCGCGTGCGGACGCTCGTCCGCGCGGCAGGACGACGGGATCGTCGAGATCCAAGGCCCGACACGTGCGCTCGCGCCGGTCGAGACGGTGATCCGCCTCGACGGCGGAGAGTGGGCTCTTCTCCCCGAGGACATCTTCATCCGACGGGTGCTACCCAGGGCCGCCTGACGCTCCCCGGGATCCGGATCCTCCCCCGCGAGGGATCCGGAGCCTCCACCGCAGGCTCGCTCCTACGCGGCCACGTCGACGCGTCGATCGGCGAGGAGCCCTGCGAACGCGGCGGCATCCCGAGGGGCCGCACCGTCGGTGTCGTTGTTGAAATACGCGAACACCGATCGCGGCCGCGTTTCGGCGATCGCGTCCGCGTACGCGGCGAGCTTCGAGCGTCGATAGCGGGGTCCATCCGAGCGGCCCTGGTGGAACCGCAGATAGGCCCATCCCCCCGACGTCGGGATCGAAACGCGAACCCCGGGACGGTCGGCGTGGACCAGAGCCGCCCCGCTCGCATCGAGCGCCTCGAGGACCCCGTCCGTGAACCACGACGGGTGACGGAACTCGATCGCCGCCCGGAACGCGGACGGGAGCGACCCGAGGAAGGCCCGGAGTAACGGTTCGTCGACCCGAAGGGTCGGCGGTAGCTGGAAGAGCACGGGCCCGAGCTTGTTGCCGGCGCCCGCGAAAATGCCTCGCATCCGCTCGAGCGGCTCCGCGCAGTCTCGCAGCCTGCGGACGTGCGTCACGTACCGGCTCGCCTTGAAGGTCAGGACGAAGCCGTCGGGCACGGTCGCGGCCCATCGCTCGACCGTCTCACGCTTCGGCAAGCGATAGAACGACGCGTTGACCTCGACGGTCGAGAAGCGCTCGGCGTAGAACGCGAGCCAGTCGGCGCCAGCCAGCCCCGCCGGGTAGAAGCCATCTCGCCAGTGGCGGTACTGCCACCCGCTCGTGCCGACGTAGACCACCGCAGGGTGGCGACCCTCGCGCGGCCCCCGCGACACGCTTGCCGACGTCAGCCCTCCGCGGGCGGCGGCGGCGGCGCGGCCGGCGGCATCGGGGGCGCCGGTGGAGGCGCGTCCGTGGGTGCTCCCGGCGGCGCCGCGAGGGGCGCCGCCGCGGAACCCGCCTCGCCGAACCCCGACGGCGTCTCCCCGCCGCCCTTGCGGCTCCGAACCACGAGGACGACGACGATCAGGAGCACGAGCACGACGCCCGCGATGATCAGGATCAGCGGCAGGAACGAATCGCTGCCACCCACCGCGTCCGCGGCCTCGCCGTTGTCGACGGCGCTGCCGGTCGCGTTGATCTCCAACCGCTCGCCGAACTCCGGCACGTAGGTGACGGTGTTGCCGTCGATCTCTCCGCCCGGAGCCTGCAGCACCTCGCCGGGGAACGTGATCGCGATCCTGATGTCCGCGCTCTCGAACAACTGCGCGCCGCCGGTGCCGCCGAACGGCCCGGTGGCGCCGGACAGAGCGCTCGACAGATCGAGCACGCCGGTCACGACGAACGTGTCTCCCTGGCGTGCGATGTTCAAGCTGTCCCCCGCGCCCGTCGCGCCGGATGCGCCCGTGGCGCCCGTACCTCCCACGAGACTGCCCGAGTTGAACTGCTCGATCGGTACGTCCTCGAAGATGAACCGTCGGCCGACGAACTCGCCGTCGTCGAAGGGCTCCACCGTGACCCCGGGGGCGTTGCTCGGGAACGGGGCGTCGCTGCCGAGCAGGTCCTCGACGTTCTGCCCGGTCAGATCGAGCAGTTCCTTCTGGACGCCGAACTCGACGGTCCCGCTCACCGTGTTGTCGGAGTTGATCCCGAGATTCATGTTGAGCTTGATGCACCCCGTCATCAGGAAGACCAGCGCGACGAACGCGACGATCCGCCCGGCGGTGCGGGCACGTCGAGACATCCTTGGACCCCTCTCGTCGGCAACCCGGGGAGACTACCCCGGCCGCGCGGGCGGGGCGAGCGGCATCACGAGGAGAGGGCGTCCACGACGTGCTCCTCGAGATAGGAGAGGTAGCGGTACAGCTCGTAGGCGCGCTCGGCCTCGGGATCGCCGGCGAAGTCCGCGACCGTCGCCTCCTCGGTAACGGCGAGCCGGACACCGAGCACGAGGCGGATGTCGTTCAGGGCGGCGAGCCATGCGAGCAGCTCGTCCTCGGTGACGTGGTCGGATCGCAGGGTCCGCTCCATCGTGTCGATCGCGGCAAGCCGCTGCTCGAGCAGCTCGTCGTGCGTGATGTCGTGGAACTCGGCGGACGCGTCCTCGTCGTCGGTGAAGGCCTTCGGGTACAGTCGCTGCAGCGCCGGATCGGCGGCATCGCCGTCGACGAGCAGCGCACGCAGCATCTCCGGGATGGTGCCGAGGACCTCGCGCTCCGCCGTCGGGATCCGAAGATCGAACCCGCCTCGGCGCGACCGCTTGACCGGCGCTCCCCGCACGCTCAGCGGTCCTTCTGCATCGTGGCCCACAGCCCGTGCGCGTGCAGGCGCGACACGTCGAACTCACATCGCTCGCGGGGACCCGTGGAGACGACGGCTCGGCCCTTCTGGTGCACATCGAGCATCAGCCTGGTGGCCTTGTCCCTCGGGTAGCCGAATAGCTTCTGGAAGACGTACACGACGTAGGACATCAGGTTGATCGGATCGTTCCAGACGATAACGATCCAGGGCACATCCGGGACGACGTCTTCGTCGCCCACCGGGCGTTCGGTCTCGACCGGAGCGGTCTGCGCCATGCCGTCAGGGTACGCGCACCCATCGCAGATGGGTCCTCGCGTGCTCCGCTTCGCGATCGACGATCCCGCAATGACCGAGGCCCGGCTCCGAAGACGCGTGGGGGAAGAGCCGGGCCTCGACGCCACCCGCGCCGAGAGGCGGGGGCGTTCTACGTCGCGGTCACGGACACACTCCCCGGCTTCGTCCACGCCGCGGGGCGGCGCCGTCCAACGACAGCCTGATCCTGGTGACCGGCCCCGACATGGCCGCCGCCGGCGCCGACGTCGGCGCCGGACCCAGCGATCACCCCCACCGCTGCGGCTGGCGCTCTGCGCACCATGCGGTGGCCCCTTCCGAGTGTGTGAGTCTCCCGTAAGGAATCGGCATCCGAGGCCCCCAAACTTGAAGGCGGATCCTGGCTTTCACGTTGCGGGGGAACGCCGGACGGGCCGTTCGAAGCGTCCGACGACCGCCACGATGCCGCCGAGCACCAACGCCGAGAGCCCGATGAACACAGGGCGGAGCAGCCACCACGCGGCCGTGCTGTCCTGCTGGCGCCCTACGCCGATCGGCCACAAGGCCAGCAAGACGATGAAATACGCGGTCATGTGCCACAGGAACAGCGTCATGATCACGCCGCTCAGGAAGATCGTCGCTTTCCAGGGACGCGGGCGTTCGAGCCAGCGGGTGAGCGTCGGGCGGAGCAGCATGACGGCCCCGATCGACCAGATATCCGCCAGCAGGAAGCAGACGGTGGGCGGGTAGGCGTTCGACACGGACTCGACATCGGTGCCGAGCAGGCTCTTCGGGTAGTGCCCGATCCCGCCGAACCAGTCGGAACTCGCCGGTCCGAACGCCTGGAACACCCACGACGTCGTCAGCAGGAGGAGGCCGCCGAGCCCGACGGCCACCATCGCCCCGAACACCCTCCGCGGCAGCCGGCTCAACGTGCCGTCCGCGTAGAAGTACCCGAGCTGATGCGGGAGGAGCAGCACGAACGCCACGTTCAGGTAGCGGAGCGCGTGGAGATCGGCGCCGAAGCCGACGACGTCGACGACGATCGCTCCGAGGGCCATGAGGGCCGGCACCCACCAACGGAACCTGCGGTGGAGCCAGATCGTCGCCGGTGCGATGCACACCACCACGATGTAGAAGCCCAGGAACCACAGAGGCCCGAACGGCAGCGTCGCCGCCGGCGGATACATGCCGCGGAGCAACCGCGTCTCCCCCACGAGCCGTGGCCCCGCTGCTCCGCCCACGTCGAACACGTGGAGCGCCACCTGCACGATCAGCCAGAACCCGAGGAACACGAGCGAGGGACGCAACAGGCGCTCCAGGCGGCTCCGCACGAACGCCGAGGTCGGTTCGCCTCGTCGCTGGAACGCGTCGTAGGTCACGAGGTTGGAGAAGCCACCCACGAAGAAGAAGACGGGCATCACCTGGAACAGCCAGGTGCCGAGCCACATCCCGGAGGTCAGGCCGACGGCGCTGGTCGTCGAGTAGATGTCGCGTTCGAGGTGGTTGATCGAGATGAACCAATGGCCGAAGACGACCGCGACGATCGATGCGGCGCGCAGGAAGTCGACGTAACGATCGCGGGTGGCGGGCGTGGCCCGCACCAGCTCGTCCAGCCGTGAGCCCACGAGCCCAGGTGCTACCCCCCGGCGGTCGCCGGGTCAAGGACGGAGGGCTCGAGCTTCGGCACGAGCGCGTGCGTGGGATCGGTCTGGCATCATGAGCGCGCATGTCCGAGGTGTACCGCTCCCCGCTCGCGCCCGACGCAAACGAAGGGCTCGTCGCGCTCGTGACCGGCGGCGGAACGGGTCTGGGCCGAGCGATCGCGCGCGAGTACGCGCGCACGGGTGCCCGCGTCGTGATCGCCGGCAGGCGGGCCGAACCGCTCGAGGAGGTCGCCTCCGAGCTCACGGCGGCCGGCGCTCAGGTCCTGTCGGTGCCGGGCACCGACGTCCGCGAACCCGACCACGTGGCCTCGCTCGTCGATACGGTCCTGGACCGGTTCGGCAGGATCGACGTGCTGGTGAACAACGCGGGCGGCCAGTTCGTCGCGACGCCCGAACAGATCTCGGCCAAGGGCTGGCGGGCGGTGCACCGCCTCAACGTCGACGCGGTGTGGGACCTCACCCGGACCGTCGCCGAGCGCTCGATGATCCCGGGCGGCGGCGGGCTCGTCGTGTTCATCGGGTTCAGCCCGCGCCGGGGCATCCCGTTGATGGTGCACGCCTCCGCCGCTCGGGCGGCCCTGGAGAACCTGGCGAGCGGGCTCGCGATCGAGTGGAGCCGCCACCGGATCCGCGCGGTGTGCGTCGCCACGGGGGCGATCGACACGGACGCGTTCCGCGCCTACGGCGACGACTTCGTCGCGGAGGCGATGCGCACGGCGCCGCTCGGCCGCATCGCCTCGGCCGAGGAGGTGGCCAGCGTGATCGCGTTCCTGTCTACCTCCGGCGGTGCGTACATCACCGGCACGACGATCGTCGTCGACGGCGGCAACGACGCCTGGGGGCTCGGCTTCCCGCCGCCGCCACCCGCTCAGTCGTAGACGATCACCGAACGCGCCTCGTCCCCGGCCTCGAACCGGGCCAGCGCATCGTGGATGCCGTCGAGCGCGATGGTCCGGGCGATCATCGGTTCGAGCCGCAGCTCGCCGAACGTCAACAGGTGCGCGAGCAGCGGCAGGTCGCGCGGCGGCACCACGCTGCCGTACCACGAACCGACGACCGTGAGCTCCTGGGTCGTGGTGCGGAGGGCGTCGAGCGGCGCCCGAGCGCCGGGCGCTGCCATCCCGACGAGGACGGCCGTCCCGCCGGGCGCGACGGCGCGCATCGCCTGTTCGATGGTCTCGGGGCGCCCCAGGCACTCGAGGGCGTGGTCGAACCCGTCCGGGACGGGGTCGCGGCCCGCGAGCACCGTCTCGGTCGCGCCGAGCTCCTTGGCGATCTCGAGCTTCGGCTCCACGACGTCGACCGCGACGATCGGCGAGGCACCCGCGATCCGCGCACCCTGGATCGCCGAGAGCCCGACGCCGCCGCACCCGATCACGAGCACCGAGTCTCCCGGGCGCACCTTCGCAGTGTTCAGTATCGCGCCGACGCCGGTCATGACCGCGCATCCGAGGAGGGCAACCTGTTCGAGCGGCAGGGACGGGTCGACGGGGAAGACCGTGTTCGCCGGTACCACCGAGCGCTCGGCGAACGAGGACGGCACGTTGTGGTGGATCCGTCTCCCGGCGTGCGAGAAGCGGGTCGTCCCGTCGGCCAGGAACCCCTCGTCGAAGACCGCCAGCCGTTCGCACACCACCGGACGCCCGGCCGTGCACCGGCGGCACGACCCGCAGTACGGCAACCACGAGCAGACGACGTGGTCGCCGGGCTTCACGCCCGTGACGCCCTCCCCGAGCTCCTCGACCACGGCCGAGCCCTCGTGCCCGAGCACGATCGGCATCGCGTGCCGGTGGATGCCGTGCACCGAGTGGTAGTCCGAGCGGCACACGCCCGAGGCAGCCATCCGGATCGCGACCTCCCCGGGCCTCGGCGGATCGAGTTCGAGCTCCTCGATCCGCAGGTCGTCCACGTCCCAGAGCACCGCCCCGCGCATATGCGGAGTATCGCGCACCGCGGGACCGGCCAACCCCGGGACGACCCGCCCGAGGCCGAGGCTTCGATCGGCTCGGTCGAGGTCACCTTCGCGGCGAAGCTGGGAGCAGACGCAGGCCCGCTTCGTCGACAACCCGGCGACCGCGCTGGCGCAGGCGGACGCCCTCATCATCGCGGTGATGGAGGAGCGCGGGTACCCGATGGACGACTTCGAGCGACGGGCGGAGGACATCTCCGTCGACCACCCGGACGTCGTGCAGCACTACCGTGCCGCGCATGACATCTCCGTTCGGCTGGACGAAGACGCGAACGCGTCGACGAGTTCGACCCCCTCCGTCGTCTCGACCGAGGACCTGCGTCAGGGCCTGGTCCACTACCGCGCACTCTTCCAGGAGCTCCTCGAGCGCGACGAGGACGAGCCGACGCGCGATCGCGCGACCGGCTGAACCGACCGAGCATCGTGGCGCCGAGCCACGGCCCAGGTTTGCGATGCTGGGGCCGTGGCCCGGCGCTTCGTGCTTCATCTCGATCTGGACGAGTTCATCGCGGCCGTCGAACGGCTCCGGCGCCCGGAGCTCCAGGGCAGGCCGATCGTCGTCGGCGGCGACGGCGATCCGAGCAAGCGCGGGGTGGTCTCGACCGCGAGCTACGAGGCGCGCGCGTTCGGGATCCGGAGCGCGATGCCGCTACGGACCGCGTACAAGCGCAACCCCGAAGCGATCTTCCTCCCGGTCGACGAGCGCGCCTACCACGCCGCCAGTCGCGAGGTCATGGAGACGCTCCGCACGCTCGATGCCGAGGTCGAGGTCGCGGGGTGGGACGAGGCGTTCCTGGCCGTCACGACAGAAGACCCCGAGACGTTCGCGAAGCGGATCCAGGAGCGGGTGCTCGAACGCACGCGCCTGTGGTGCACGATCGGGATCGGGGACAACCGCCTGCAGGCCAAGCTCGCGAGCGGGTTCGGCAAGCCGCGCGGCGTGTTCGTGCTCACGTCGGATCGATGGGACGAGGCGATGCCCGCGCTCCCCACCACCGAGCTGTGGGGCATCGGGGCCAAGACCGCGGCCAAGCTCGAAGACCTGGGGATCCGTACCATCGGCCAGCTCGCCGACGCCGACGAGGCCGCCCTCGTCGAACGCTTCGGACCGTCGACGGGCCCGTGGCTCGCGAGCCTCGGACGCGGCGAGGGCCCGGCGAGCGTGCACCCCGAGGGGTGGACCGCCAAGGGCCGGAGCCGGGAGCACACGTTCCAGCGCGACCTCACGGATCCGGTCGAGGTCGCGGCCGAGGTCGCCCGCACCGCGCGCGAGGTCGCGGGCGATCTCCAAAGGGACGAGCGGCTCGCCGCACGTCTGGTGGTCAAGGTGCGGTTCGCGCCGTTCTTCACCAGCACCCACGGCGTCACGCTCGCCGAGCCCACGGCGGACGCCGACCGCGTGGCCGAGGCCGCCGCTCGCGCGCTCGAGCGGTTCGACATCGACCGGCCCGTCCGCCTCGTCGGGGTCCGAGCGGAGATGACGCCTCCGGTGGTACAAGACGGCGAATGAGCGTCCAGTACCACCTGAAGCTCGCGCCGGGCGACATCGCGCCGTACGTCCTGCTCCCGGGCGACCCCGGCAGGGTCCCGCTCGTCGCCAGCCTGTGGGACGAGTCGCGCGAGGTCGCGAGCAACCGCGAGTACGTGACGTTCACCGGCACGTACCGGGGCGTGCCGATCTCGTGCACGTCGACGGGGATCGGCTGTCCCTCCACGGCGATCGCGATGGAGGAGCTCGCGCGGGTGGGCGCGACGACGTTCGTGCGGATCGGGACCTGTGGCACGTTCCAGGACCGGGTCCGCAACGGCGACATGGCGATCTTCGATTCGGCCGCGCGCTACGACGGCGCGTCCAGGCTGTACGCGCCGCTCGAATTCCCCGCCGTGGCCAGCCACGAGATCGTGGACGCGTCGATCGCCGCCGGCGAGGCGCTCGGGTACCCGTTCCATGTCGGCACGACCCGCACCGCCGACAGCTTCTACGCGATGCACCCGCGGCCGGGCTCGTCGTTCAACGACTACTGGCAGTCGTCGTGGGGCGAGCACTTCGAGGACCTCAAGCGCATGAACGTGATCGCCGCCGAGATGGAGGCGAGCGTGATCTTCGTGCTGGCACGGGTCTGGGGCCTTCGCGCCGGCGGGGTCGCGGTCGTGCTGGACAACGTGCTGAGGGTCTCGGGCGCGTCGGGCGAGTTCGACCCGCAGGACCAGTTCGAGCACGGCGGCGACGAGATCGAGCGGCTCGCCCGCATGGGCTCGGAGATCGTCCGGATCGTGGCCGAGCGGGACGCGGCGCGAGACCCCACGACGTGAACCTGCAGGACCACATCAAGCTCGCGCCCGGCGACGTCGCGCCGTACGTGCTGCTGCCCGGCGATCCGGGCCGGGTCCCGATCGTCGCGTCGTACTGGGACGAAGCCCGCGAGGTCGCGCGCAACCGCGAGTACGTGACCTACACCGGTACGTACCGGGGAGCACCGATCTCGTGCACCTCGACCGGGATCGGGGCGCCGTCCGCGGCGATCGCGCTCGAGGAGCTCGCCCGGGTGGGCGCGACGACGTTCGTGCGGATCGGGACGTGCGGGTCGCTCCAGACGCGCGCCAGCGTTGGCGACCTCGCGATCTTCGACTCGGCGGTACGGTACGACGGCGCGTCCCGCCTGTACGCGCCGCTCGAGTTCCCGGCCGTCGCCGACCACGGCGTGGTGAACGCGACGATCGACGCGGCCCGGAGCCTGGGCGTGACGCACCACGTCGGGACGACGTTCTCGACCGACGTCTTCTACACGCCGCAGGAGGGCGTCGCGTTCGGCGGCTACCACCAATCGTGGGCGCATGCGGTCTACGAGGACGCCCGACGTGAGAACGCCCTCGCCGCCGAGATGGAGTCGAGCGTCGTATTGGTCCTGACGCGGATCTGGGGGCTCCGCGGCGGCGCGATGGCGGTCGTGTCCGACGACGTGTTCGAGATGGTGGACGAGGGCAGCTCGTTCGACGCCGCGGCCACCTTCGACGTGGGCGCCGCGCAGATGGCACGTCTCGCGCGCGTGGGCAGCGAGACGGTCCGCGTGCTCGCCGAGCGCGACGGGCTCGGCTCCGACCGGAACGGCTAGCCGAGCGGCTCGCGCCCCATCCGCACCCGGTAGTCCTCGTTGAACGAGTAGAGGAACCGATCCTGCCGCGGGTAGACGCCCGTCGTGAACGCGCGCGAGCCCACACCGGTCTGCGCGCGCTCGCACACGTCCCAGTCTTGTTTGGAGATCAGATCCCAGAGCTCGACCACCGGCCGAGGCTTGAAGCGCTCGGGGTCGGCGATCACCTCGGGCGGGAACAGGTATTCCGAGACGACCGTGGTGTGGGAGGGACCCCTCGGGTAGCCGAGGTAGTACATGACGCAGTCGGGGTGCAGGTTGAGCATCAGGTTCGGGAACTGGTACGAGCCGTAGTACCGGCCGAGATCCTCGGGCAGCAGTCCGGGGAGCGTCGGGAGCTCGGACCGCCCATCGATCGTGAACGAGGTCGCGCCCTCGACCATCGCGTTCCCGCCGTCACGCATCTCGTCGTCCCAGACCTCCCCGAACCGGAACAGCGGCACCACCTTGACGAGCTCTGGGTGGACGGTCGGACAGTGGAGGCACTCGTTGTAGTTCTCGACGATGATCTTCCAGTTGGCCTCGACCTCGTACACGATCCGAACGCCGATCCGCAGGTCCTGCATCGCGAACCGCTCGAACGCGGTCATGGACTCGGTGCCCTGCGTGAGGGCATCCAGCAGCGGACGCGGACGGTCGGCGAGGTTCACGAAGACGAAGCCCGCGTACTCGTCGACGCCGATCGGGTGCAACGGGTACGAGGACCGGTCGAACCATTCGTCCTCGTGCACGTTCGGCGTGCCGATGAGGCGTCCGTCCAGGTCGTACGTCCACGCGTGGTACGGACACGTGAACGCCTTGCGCCGGTTGCCTCGGTCGTCGTCGTCCAGGAACTTCGTCCCGCGGTGCGCGCACACGTTGTAGAAGCCGTTCAAACGCCCCTGGGCGTTGCGGACGACGAACACCGACTCCCCCGCAACGTTCCGAACGACGTAGTCACCGGGACCGGCCACCTCCTCCGAACGCCCGAACGCGACCCAGTCCCCCCACCAGATCCGCTCGCGCTCCTCGTCCCAGACCTCGAAGCTCGTGTGGTCCCGGCCGGTCAGCGTGGGACGCGGACGCCAGTCGCGTTCGGCGGGCCGGAGCCAGAAGTCGGTGGTGGGCTTCATGGGCAGATCCGCGGTCCCTCTCCCAACTGCGGTTTGAACGGCCGTTCAACTCGGCTTTCAGAGCATACGCCGGACCACGGGCAAGTGGAAGGCATACGCCCTGCCACGGGCAAGTGGAACGCTGCCGGTGAAATCGGCCCAGCAACCCGGGGAAGGCCGGGTCTCCCCGGTCGAACGGCCGAAGAGGGCCACCTTCGTACTAGGCTCTGTCCGTGGAGCGGGTCCCCGAGCAGCGCAACCTCGTCCTGATCCTCGCTCGGGCGTTCGCCGCACAGCTCGCGACGGCGGTCTTCCTCGTTGACGCCGAGGGCACGACGATCTACTACAACGAGGCTGCCGAGCGGCTTCTCGGCCGCCGGTTCATCGAGGGTGCCGGGATGCCCGCCGAGGAGTGGTCTACCGTCTTCCGCCCTCGAGACGAGGCAGGCCGGCCGAAACCCCTCGAGTCGCTCGCCCTCGGCATCACGATGCTGAAGCGCGAGCCGACACACGAGGTCGTCACGATCACGAGCGTCGACGGCGTCGACCGGACGATCGAGGTCGCGGCGTTCCCGCTGTTCGCGCACACCGAGGACTTCGTCGGCGCGATGGCACTGTTCTGGCAACTGCCGGAGCCGGAGCGGATCTAGTGCGAGCGAGGATCTGGGGCAGCCGAGGTTCGATGGCGTCCCCCGGCCCCGATACCAAGCGCTACGGCGGCAACACATCGTGCATCGAGCTCCGGCCGCCCGGCTGCGACGTCGTGATCCTGGACGCCGGCACAGGCATCCGGGAGCTCGGTGCGCGCCTCGTGCGTGAGGGCGCCGAACGCATGTTCCTCCTGCTCACCCACCTGCACGTGGACCACCTCGAGGGTCTCGGGATGTTCGAACCGATCTGGCGCAGTCAGACCGAGCTGCACATCTGGGGTCCCGCATCGCCGGTCGCGTCGCTCGAGCAGCGGATCGCGACGTACTTCTCCCCCCCGCTGTTCCCCGTCCACCTCTCGGAGGTGCCGGCGACCATCGAGTACCACGACGCCTCCGAGTCCGAATGGCAGATCGACGGGGCCAGCTTCACCTCGAACGCGATCATCCATCCCGGGCCGACCGTGGGCTACCGCATCGAGTCGAAGGGGCGCGTCCTCGCGTACCTCACCGATCATGAGCCCGCCCTGGGGGCGGACCTCACGAGCGACGCGCCCGACTGGATCTCGGGGTTCGCGCTGGCGCGCCGGGCAGACGTCCTAGTCCACGACTGCCAGTACACGCCGCAGGAGTACGAGCACCGGCTGGGTTTCGGGCATTCGACGACCGAGCACGTCGCCAGGTTCGCCGAGACGACCGAGGTCGACCGGCTGCTGTTGTTCCACCACGATCCGATGCACACCGACGCCCAGCTCGACCAGATGCGTGACGACGTCGTGGCCCGCTGGGGTGTCGACGGCGGACGATGCACGGTCGCGGCCGAGGGCGACGTTATCGAGGTGTGAGGCCGCCCCCGGTCGCGCCTCCGCCAACGGCGGCCGAATCGAGCCGGTTCCGGGCATCTGCGGAACGTTCGTGGGCGGTCGCGTACCCTGTGCGGTCGCATGCCTGGGTCGAGGATCACCGCGGTCGCCATCGTCGTCGCCGGGCTGGTGGCGGCGTCCTGCACCGGCGGCTCCGTGGGACCGGCGGACGCCGGTCCCGCACCAACGCAGGTTGGGATGCCGGTGACCCCCCAGCTGACGATGCGGCTCGTACGGGCGACTGGGAAGACCGAGGACGGCACACTGCGACCCGCGGACATCGCCGGACCTGCCGAGGCCATCCGGCGAGATCTCGAGGAGTTCTACGAGACCGCCTTCCTCGCGCCGTCCCTCGATCGGCCGGCGCTGTTCTCCCACTTCTCGAGCGACGCCCGCCGCGAGGCCGAGCACGACCTCGCGGAGCTCACGATCGGACCCGTCCGGAGCGAGCTCGACGAGGTGGTCCCGCGGCGCGCGAGCGTCAGCCTCAGGTTCCTGGGCGATGCCGGCGGGCACCCGCTCGCGGCGTTCGCCGACACGGAGTTCCGGGCCTCGGCGGTCTCCGGGAGCGCGCACACGCCAGTCACGAACCAGGGGGACTACGTGCTCCGGCGGTCGAACGGCGCCTGGCGCATCGTCTCCTACGACGTGCGCGGACGGACCCCACGGCCCGAACAGATGCAGGCGCAGGTCGGGCGGGCGGCGTTCGCGCCCGGGCTGCCCTCGAACGGCCCCCTCTTCGTCCTGGTGATCGGCAGCGATGCCCGGCCCGGCCGGTCGGCCGTGAACGCGCGCGCCGACTCGATCCACATCGTCGGGGTCAACCCACGTCTCGGACGCGTCTCGATCCTGGGGATCCCGCGGGACTCGTGGGTGGCGATCCCCGGGTCGGGGACGAACAAGATCAACGCCGCGCTCGTGCTCGGCGGCCCAGAGCTGCTCGTGCGGACCGTGGAGCAGGTGTCCGGGATCCACATCGACGCGTTCGTCCTGACCGGGTTCGTCGGGTTCGAGCGGCTGGTCGACGCCGTCGGAGGCATCGACGTCCGGATCCCGTACCCGATCGACGACTCTGCGGCCGGGGCGCACCTCCGAGCCGGCCCGGAGCACCTGAACCGGAGCGAGGCCCTTGCGTTCGCCCGCGCGCGCCACGACGTGCCCGCCGGCGATTTCAGCCGATCCTTCAACCAGGGCCGGTTGATCATCGCGGCGCTCACCACGCTCCGCCGACAGGTGGCGAACGGCCGAGCGGAGGCGCTCCTGCCGTGGGCGCTGGCCGGGACCCGCTCGCTCCAGACCGATCTCTCGATGAGCCAGATCTTCGAGCTCCTGCTCGCGGCGCCGGCGTTCGAGCCGAGCCGCGCGCGGAACGAGGTCGCGAGCGGGAGCGGGACGACGATCGGCGGGATGAGCGTCGTCGTGCTCGGCGAACGCGCCCGAGCGCTCTTCCGCGACCTGCGTCGCGACGCCGTGGCCGGCGGCTGACCGGAGCCGGTTCGCAGGATCCTTGACCGCGGCCTATCCTCGAAGCGTGATCGAAGCCTTCGCATCGCCCGCCGCCCTGCGGGGCGGCGACCACGGGTTCGCGCTCACCCGCACGGACGACGACCTCGCCTGGTTCGCCCGCGCGTTCGTGGAGCACGCGGAACGCGCCGGCGCCCGAGCCCTCTATCTGTCGGCGGGTCCCGCGGACGACGTGAGCCGTCTTGGCCTGCCCCGGCCGCGGCACCCGGGGGGGCTGATCGTGGTGGACGCGGCGCCCGTCCTGGCCCCCGGCGACATCTTCCGGCCCGAGATCTATGTCCGCGCGCTCGAGGCCGCCGTGGACGCGGCGCTGCGCGACGGGTTCGCGGGCGCCCACCTGCTCGTCGAGGGGGAATGGAGCCTGGCCGCGATCCGGGACGTCCAGGTCTGGTGGGAGCTCGAGGACATGGCGCACGAGCTCGGTGTGCTGCAACGAGGGGACACGGTCCTCGTGTGCCAGTTCCCTCAGGATCGTTTCCCGCCCCAGGCGCTGGAACGCGCCGAACGCGCCCACCCGCTCTCGGTGGCGGCGAGCGCGACCGGTTTCACGGCCTCGGCGCCGATGCGCGTCGAACGACGGGAGCGCGTGCTCCACGTTTCGGGAGAGCTCGATCGGGGGACGGCCGGCCTGCTGGCGACCGCATGTCGTGGGAGCGTGGGCATCGTGACGATCGATCTCGCCGAGGCGACCTTCTTCGACGCCGGTGCCTATCGCGCCGTCACCAAGATCGCCAAGAGCTGCAAGCGCGTCCGGCTCCGCCACGCGCCGCCGATCGTCCAGCGCGTCGTGTTCGCCCTGGCGGGCGAGGCAGGACTCGAGATCGAGGTGGAAGACGACGCGGTATCGATGAGCGTCGGGTAGCGAGCCGCCCCGCCCCGGCAGCGGAATAGCCGGCGCGACCGGCCGGTTCGAGGGAGGGACATGCCAGCGATCACCGTCGAGGACCCGACGACGCTCCCCCGCGTCCCGCCCGTGCCTGCCGAGGCCCGTTTCCGCCGCGTGCGGGGCGTGAGCGCCGCCCCCAGCGGCCTCGAGGGTGAGGGCTTCCCGGTTCGGCGGGCGTTCGCCGGCGTCGACCTGGCCGACCTCGACCCGTTCGTGCACATGGACCAGATGGGTGAGGTCGAGTACGCGCCCGGCGAGCCGAAGGGCACGCCGTGGCACCCGCACCGCGGGTTCGAGACCGTCACCTACATCATCGACGGGATCTTCGAGCACCAGGATTCGAACGGCGGCGGCGGGACGATCACCAACGGCGACACCCAGTGGATGACCGCGGGCGCCGGCATCCTGCACATCGAACGGCCGCCGGAGCACCTGGTGGTCTCGGGCGGCCTGTTCCACGGGATCCAGCTCTGGGTCAACCTGCCGAAGGCCGAGAAGTGGGCGCCGCCCCGGTACCAGGACCTCCGCGCGACCGAGGTCTCGCTGCTCTCGTCGCCGGACGCGGGCGCGCTCGTGCGGGTGATCGCCGGCGAGGTGGCCGGTCACGCCGGCCCGGGGCAGACCTACACGCCGATGACGATGCTGCATGTCTCGCTCGCGCCTGGCGCTGCGCTCGAACTCCCCTGGCGAGTGGATTTCAACGCGCTCGCCTACGTGCTCGCCGGCGCGGGTTCGGCCGGCGTCGAGAGGGTCGCCGTCTCGACCGGGCAGCTGGTGGCGTTCGGACCGGGCGACGCGATCCGCCTCGAGGCGTCGAAGGGTCAGGAGTCGCGCTCGCCCGAGCTCGAGGTGCTCCTGCTCGGCGGCCGCCCGATCAGGGAACCGGTCGCCTGGTACGGCCCGTTCGTGATGAACACGAGGGCCGAGCTGCTGCAGGCGTTCGAGGACTACCAGGCGGGCAAGCTCGGCACCATCCCGGCCGCGCACCACACGCCCGACCACATCGTCGAGTCCGGCACCGACGAGTAGCCACCGCCCGCCCGGGCGGCCCTTCCGACCCGGCTCTCCACTCGCGTCCCCGCGTCGTCGGCGCTAGCGTCCGGAGACCGGCGGGGGCCGGGATGACCGGCGGGTGGGCCGGGGGATGGGCCGGGGGATGGGCCGGGGGATGGGGAGGAGGGCGCGATGTCGACATCCGTTCGGAGGACCGTTTCGGTGATCTCGGGGCTCGTCCTGTTCGTCGGGGGGGCGGCCACGTCTTCCGCGTTGCGGCAGCACGCCTCGAGCGCGGAGCGCTCGCCGGTCCAGCTCCCCGCATTCGATCGCGCCGTGTTCCTCAGCCACGTCAACGATCCGGCGAGGACGCCGCTGTTCCCGGGCGACCCGGCGTTCTCGATCCGCACCGTGTTCACGATCCCCGACGACGGCTTCTACCTCGAGCTCGCGCGCGAGGGCGCACACACCGGGACGCACTACAGCGCGCCGTGCCATTTCCACGACGGCGCCCTGTGCATGGACGACCTCTCCCCCTCCGATCTGGTGCTCCCGGCGGTCGTGGTGGACGTCCGCGAGGAGGTCGCGAACGACCCGGATCACGTCGTGCGCGTGGCGGACCTGCGGGCGTGGGAGGACGAGTTCGGCCAGATGCCCTCGGGAGCGGCCGTGCTGCTGCTCACCGGATGTTCGGACTTCTGGGCGCGGGGTGATCGCGACGGGGAGCCGAACTACTTCAACTGCGGCACCGGGAGATCCGGCGTCCACCAACCGGGGTTCTCTCGGAACGCGGTCCGGTGGCTGATCCAGACCGGCGTCCTGACGAAGACCGGCGCGCTCGGGACCGACACGTTCGGGCCCGACCCCTCGTCCGACGCCGCCTTCCTGCCGACGTGGCTGACGCTCCGCAAGCACCGACTCACGATCGAGAACATGACGAACCTCGACGCGCTCCCGCCGGCGGGGGCGTGGGTCGTTCTCGGGAGCCCGCGCAACGCCAACGGTTCGGGGGCGCCGGGAACGGTGTTCGGCCTGATCCCGAGCGGGTAGCCGCGGTCTGGGTCCGCGGGTCGACTCAGACGAGGCGGACGGCCCGGATCGGCGGGAGGTCGGTGGCGGCGCGCGTCCAGCGCTGCCCCGCGTCGTGCGAGACGAAGAGCTCGCCGTCGCCCGTGCCGAACGCGACCTCGGATCCTCGCGCGTCGAGCCAGCCGGAATCGATGTTGCCGTCGAACCACTCGGGCAGCCCTTCGGTGCAACGCTCGAACGTGGAACCCGGTTCGAGCGCGGTCCGGTAGACCGCGCCCCGGCCTCCTCGGGGGCCGTTCGAGACCGAGAGCAGGACCCGGTCACCGGCGACCGCGACGGCTCGGGCGTAGGTGGCATGCAGACCCTCGCGTTCGACCCGCCAGCTCGAACCCCCGTCCACGCTCACGGCGAGTCCGACGGCGCCCGCGGCGAGAACGACGTCGGGTTCGGTCGGGTGCGCGACGACCTGGTGGACGTCCGCGTCGATGTCGATGGTCGGCACCCAGCTCGCACCCGCGTCGACCGAGCGGGGGATGCCGCCCACGTGGACGTTCGCGTGGAGCCGCCCGGCGAGGTCCCGGGCGATCGAACGCACGGCCGGCGGGCCGCCCCACGGCGTGAACCAGGTCTCCCGGCCCTCCACCGTTTCGAACGCCTCGAGGGGCGCGAGGGCGCCGTCGTCGCCGACGAGCCGGAGCAGGTGGGCCTCCACCGTGCCCGCGAGCACTCCGTGCGACGTGGGAACAAGGCAGGCGAGATCGAACGCGTCGCTCCGTGCGACGTCCGACCACGTCCCGTCCGCCTCAAGCCGCACGATCGAGCGCCCGTCGGCGATCGCCCATGCTCGGCCGTCGCCGACCGCGAGCGCCGTGACGGCTCTCGGCCCGAACGACGGATCGGTCGCCGCGCTCTCGTCCGTCAGCTCGAGCATCCCCGCGCCGGTCCCGACCATCAGCCCCACCGTCATCGAGGTGGCCTCTCCGCCGAGATGTGCGGTGTGATGGTGTGCATCCCCTCGGGGATCGCGCTGACCGGACTCACGTGGTGCCCTCCTCGCGGTCGGGCCAGGTCCGCTACTCGGCGTCGTGGTGCCGAAGGTCGGTCTCGCGGGCGATCCGCGCGGGGGTTCCGGCGATCTTCTCCACCACGGTGAAGCGCCCACCCTCGGACACGAGCTGGTCGACCTCCGGGTTCTCGTGATCGGTCGCGATCACGAAGCGCGTCGGGTACCCGCGGACGGCCTCGTATTCGATGCGCGTCAAGGTGATCCGCGCTCGGCACGCCGGGTCGCTGCACTCGCACACGAACAGCTCGTCGGTCTCGTGATCGAGCGCGACGTCCCCCCGCGTCTGAGCGATCCACTCGTTCCTGTCGCGCGAACGCGATTCGTTGCGGACCTCTTGGTCCCGCCAGTCGCTCATACGATCATCTCCGTCCAGGCGATCAGGAGGCGGAGGAGGCGAGCTCGAGGATCTTCCGGATGCCGTGGTCGATCCGGAGCCGGCCGCCCCAGTTCGTCACGCGCTGCTCGCACGAGATCACGCCGAGCCACCCGGCCCCGTCGATGTAGTCGAGCTCCTCGATGTCGAGGACGACGTCGCCGGGCCGGCCTCGCATCACCGATTGCAACAGGGCCGGCACCGCGGACGCGTCGAGCCATCCGACGAGGTAGAGATGGAGGGCCCCGTTGGATTCCTCCACCAGTACCGAGAAGCTTTCGAAGGGAACCCTCATCGCGACTCGCTTCCTGGAGGACCGGATCCTCCCTCGAGGGAGCGTGCCGTTGGGCTCCGAGGTGCGCCGAACATCGGCGCGTCGCGGCCAGGAGCTGGGGTCGCCCACCCACGGTACGCCGAACGGGCCGAACACGCAATGTTCAGGCACGAAGGACGTTCCGGCTGCCGGTCGGTGTGGCGGCCCGCGGGGCGGCTGGGGTAGGCTCGACGCGTCGGAGATACTGCCATGAAGGACGAAGGGAGCCCCGAGCGGCTCCGGATCCTGGTCTCGGACGGGCAGGGGCACCGCCTGGACGAGGTCCTGAAGAGCGTCACTCTGCTCGGCCACGAGGTCGTGGGACAGACTGACCTCGGCGAGGTTGCTGCGGCCACCGCCTCCGTGCGTGCGGACGCCGCGATCGTCCTCGTCGGGGAGAGCACGGAGCGCGCGCTCGACCTGATCGGGCGGATCGTGACCGAGGCCGCGTGCCCGGTGATCGCGATCCTCGATGTCGAGGACGAGGCCTTCATCCGCCAGGCCGCCAAGCGCGGGATCTTCGCCTACATCACGCTCGGCCGGGACGCGTCGGCGCTGCAGAGCTCGCTCGACGTCGTGCTGTCCAGGTTCGCCGAGTACCAGGGCCTCGAGGGCGCGTTCGCCCGCCGCGCGATCACCGAGCGGGCCAAGGGCATCCTGATGGAGCGGCACGCGGTCGACGAGAAGCGCGCGTTCGAGATGTTGCGTGACGAGGCCCGGCGCTCCAACCGCAAGATCATCGACGTCGCCGAGGCGGTCGCGTTGAGCGTCAACCTCCTGCCGCGCTCGCGGGCCGACTAGCATCGGCGATCCACTCCCGGCGCCGTACCCTGGTGGTCGAGCACCGAAGGAGACCCGCATGCCCGAACCCAGCGACCGGAACGCCGGGATCATCGAGGAGTTCCGCGCGAACGGCGGCAGGGTCGGCGGGTACTTCGACGGCGCCACGCTGCTGATCCTCCACACCAGGGGCATCAAGAGCGGCCTCCCGCGCGCGAAGCCGCTGGTGTACCTGCCCGACGGCGACCGGTTCGTGGTGTTCGGCACCATGGGCGGCGCACCGACCGATCCGATGTGGGTGCGCAACGTGCTCGCCGACCCCGAGCCCTCGGTCGAGCTCGGCGATCGCACGGTGCCCGTGCGGGCAGTCGAGATCACCGGCCCCGAGGCCGACGAGCTGTACGCGCGGCAGGTGGAGCGGCGACCCGGGTTCGCCGAGTACAGGAAGAAGACGTCCCGGTGGATCCCGGTCATCGGGCTCGAACCCACGACCTGACCCGTCCGGTCAAGCCGCGCGGTCATCCGGCCGAAACATCCCAGGTGAGTTTCCACGGCGAGATCTCCCGGACGAGGATCGGCGACGCGGCCGGCCGAAGGGCGCGGCGGAGCGCGTTCATGAAGTATCGAGAGGCCCTCGTCGCGCAGCTCGTCATGAGCCTGGCCGACCTTCGCCTCAAGAGGCGAGCCCAGGAACGTGCCCGCCGGCACGCTTCGAGCTCCGTCTAGCTGCCGGCCCGCCAGTCGATCGCGACCACGTGCACGGGCTCGTCGAGCCCCTTCAGCGAGACCTCGCGCTCGTCGCCGAAGCCGAACGGGATCGTCCCGGACGACACGGTCGACGCCGTCGCGAGGATCTCGCCGCCCTCCGCGATCGCGCCGACGCGCGCGGCCTCGTGGACGCCGAGGCCCGCGTAATCGTCCGCGATCATCGTCGCCTCGGCCGAATGCAGCCCGATCCGCACCTGCGGCGCGAACCCGTGCTTGCGACGGTGGTCGGTGAGCCGCCGCTGGATCGCGACCGCGCAGCTCGCCGCGGCCGCCGCGTCGCCGAACGACGCGAAGAACCCGTCGCCGGTCGTGTGGACGACCTCGCCGCGGTGCGCGCCGATCTGGGTTCGGAGCGTTTCGTCGTGCCAGCGGAGGATCCCCTCCCACGCCTCGTCCCCGATCGTGCGGACCAGGTCGGTCGAGCCCACGATGTCCGTGAACATGAACGTGCGCACGACGCGGCGTCCGGCATCGCTCGCGTCGCCGGCGCGGATCATCTCCTCGCTCCGCTCGGCGTCCCGGATGGCTCCCAGGCGCTCGAACGCATCCTTCGCCGCCCGGAGCTCGAGCACGGCGGATGCCTCGTCGCCGCCCGCCCGGTACGCGACGGCCAGCCAACGGCGGGCCTGGGCGGCCTCGAACGGCGCATCCGCCCCGGCCCACGCGCGGACGGCCTTGCGGAGCTCGGCGATCGCAGCCGTGGCGTCCTCCTCGAACGTGAGCGTCGCGCCCAGCGCCTGGTGCGCGGCCGCCTGCAGCATCGGCGCGCCGATCGCGTCGGCGGTCCGCTCGAGCTCCTCCGCGCCCTCGCGCGCCTCGGTCACGTCGTACGCGGCAAGCGCGATCTCGACCCGCGCCGGCAAGAGCCTCGCCCGGTCGAATGGGTCGGCCGTGTCCGAGAGCGCGGTGCCGATCGACGAACGCGCCGCGTCCACCTGCCCGCGGGCGAGTCGGAGCAACGCGATCCCTGGCTGTGCCTCGTTCCCCAGGCGGTGGGCCTGCTCGAACGCCTCCTCGGCGCCGTCGAGATCGCCCCGGCGCAGACGCACCTCGCCGACCTCGTTCGCGCCCGCGCCGGCCTGCGGGAGCCGCCCGAACGCCTCGAGCTCGGTCTGTGCCTTGCTGGCCTCGTCCTCGGCCTCGGCGTACGACCCGTGGAGCCGCATGATCTCGGCCCGCTGCACGCGGCAGACGCCCGGGAAGGCGGTGATCGCCTCGCGTTCGCACCACCTCGCGGCCGCCTCGGTCCACTCCGACGCCCGGCGGTAGTCGGCGACGCTTCGGCAGACGCCGATCGTCAGGCAGTAGATGTTCCCGGCGACGTACGGCGTGAGCTCGCCGCCGACGGCGGCCAGCGTCGCCTCGTCCACGAGCGAGAGGCCCTGCTCGAGCTGCGTGTGCATCACCATGATCCCGCCCTGCAGGGCCAGGCCGAACGCCTGGAGGTCCCGGTCGTCCAGCCGCGCGCCGATCTCCTGTGCCGCGAGCGCGTGCCGCTCGACCTCCTCGATGTCGTCCCGCTCGAACGCCGAGCGGACCAGGCAGAGCTCGAGCCACCCGTGTTCGACCGACTCGGGTTCGTCGGCGAGCAGACGGGACGCGCGTTGGAGCCACCCGTTCCATACCGCCGAATCCAGCCGATCCGCGTACTCCATCGCGAGCCGAAGGCCGACCCGGGCCGCGTCGCGTCGCTTGCCCTCGGCCGAGAAGGCCGCGTACGCGCGCTCGAAGGCGTCGATGCTCTCGTTCGGATGCGCGCTCCACCAGGCGGATTCGGCGAGCCGCTCGACGTCCTCGCTCGACAGGCCCTGCTCGTCCAGGGCGGCGAACCCTTCGTACGCCTGCTGCCAGGCGTGCGCCTCGAGCGCCAGCCGCGCACGCTCCAGGGTCTCGGTCTCGCTCACGCTTGGGTCCTCCGGCCCGGATGATGGCACGCGGCCGATCGGAGCAACGACCCGTGCCCTACACTGCCGAACGTCGTTCGGCGCGAAGGAGGCAGCCGGTGGGCGACCGACCGCGCCGGCACGACGAGATCAGGGGCGCGACCGTCCTGCTGACCGGGTGGTCCGAGGGACGCGAACGCGAGGTCGCCGACGCGCTCGGCGAGATCTCGACCAAACCGGTCGACCTCGGCGAGGTGGAGCTCCCGTTCGTCGCGCTCCCGAAGGTGACCCTCGAGCGGGCCGAGGCAGCCCGGGATCTGTTGGTGGAGGCCGGCGGTTCGGTCGATCTCCAGGACGCGTGGGTCATCCGCGACGCCCCCCGACCGGTCGCGGCCAGGCCGGTCTGTCCGTTCTGCGGTTCCACGAAGACGCAGCCGTACACGCACGCCGGACCCGCGGCCCGAACCTCGATGAAGTGCACGACCTGCGGTCAGCGGTTCCGCGTCTCGAACCGCTAGTCGGGACGCGGTCGACCGCCGGCGACGACCCGCCCCGCGACCGCCTCGCGGAGCTCGGGCAGCGGGATCGGCAGCGCGCGGACCCGGCCGGGGCGACCGATCGCGTCGTCCACGGCCGCGGCGATCGCCGCGCCGCACCCCGTGGCGCCGCCCTCGCCGGCGCCGCGGACCCCGAGTGCGTTGCTCTCCGCCGGCCAGTCCTGCGAGATCAGCACGCCGATCGGTGGAACCTCGCCGGCGGTCGGCACCAGGTAGTCGGCCAGCGTGGTCGCGAGAGGCTGGCCGTCGTCGGTGTATCGGAACTCCTCCATGAGGGCGCCGGCGATGCCCTGCGCCGCGCCGCCCACCAGCTGGCCCTCCACCAGTGCCGGGACCACCGCCCGGCCGACCTCGTAGCCGATGAAATACCCGAGGATCCGGACGCCGCCGGAGTCTGGGTCGACCTCGACGCGGGCGAGGTGGACCCCGTACGGGTACGTCATCCGGTCGATCTCGAAGGTCTCCATTGCCGAGAAGCCGCCGGAGCGACCCGCGAGCTCGGCGAGGGACACGGCTCGTTCCGGCGACCCCGCGGCCGCGAACCGACCACCCGACGAACGGATATCGGCCGGGTCCACCTCGAGCGCCTCGGCCGCCGCCTCGCTGGCGAGCCGGGCGACCCTGTCGGCGGCGAGGGCGACCGCGTTCCCGGCCAGGACGGTCGAACGACTGGCCCACGATCCGACGCCCTCGGGGACCAGGTCCGTATCGCCGAGCACGACCGTGACGTCGCCCGCGTCCAGACCCAGCCGTTCGGCGGCGAGCGTCGCGAGGACGGTCTCGACGCCCTGGCCGAGCGACGTCGCTCCGGCCCTCACCCGGACCTCGCCCGAGGGCAGCAGGTCGACCCCGGCGTGCTCCAGCGGCCCCAGCCCGCTCTTCTCCATGAAGACGGCGGCGCCGGTCCCTACCATCCGCCCCTGCGCCCGCCGGCGGGCCGAGTCGTCGCGCCACTCATCGAACCCGGCCTCGGCGATCGTGCGCTCGAGCAGGCCGCCGACGTCACCCGCGTCGATCGTCATCGTGGTCCCGATCGCCGAGAGCGCCCGTTCCAGGGGGAGCTCGTCGGACGACAGGAGGTTGCGCCGCCGCAGGTCGAGCGGGTCGAGCCCCAGTTCGTGGGCCGCCAGATCGAGGAGCCGTTCGCGCGCGAAGGTCCCCTCGTAACGTCCTGGGCCGCGGTAGGTACCGCACGGCGTCCGCGGCGTGAGCACCACGTGCGCGGTACCTCGGTAAGCGGGCACCCGGTACGGACCGGGGAGCATGCTGAGCGTGAGGTCGGCCACCAGCACGCCGTGCGTTCGGATGTACGCGCCGCTGTCGTGCCACACCTCGTCGGCGATCGCGAGCAACCGATGCTGCTCGTCGAACGCCGCCTCGATCGCGTGGATCTGGTGCCGCGAATGGTTCGTCGCGACCAGGTGCTCCGAGCGGTCCTCGATCCACTTCACCGGTCGATCGCTCCGCGCCGCGAGCCAGGGCACCAGGAAGTCTTCGGGATAGAACTCGCCGCGGACGCCGAACCCTCCGCCCGCGTCGGCCGTGTGCAGGTGGATCTGCTCCACGGGGATCCCGAGCATCGAGGCCAGCACCCGCCGGTTGAAGTGCGGGACCTTCGTCGTCCCCCAGATCTCGAGCCGTCCGTCGCGCGGCGCCGCGAGGAGCCCTCGCGTCTCGAGCGGCACCGCGGAATGGCGACCGATCGTGAACTCGGCGCGGGTGACGTGGGCCGCGTTCGCGAACGCCGCCTCGACGTCGCCGTAGCCCATCTCGAGCTCGGCCGCGCGCTCGGCGGCCCGGAGGTCGAGCACCGTCGGGAGCTCCTCGTAGTCGACCGCGACGAGCTCCGCCGCGTCCTCGGCCGCGTACGGATCCTCGGCGAGGAGGAGGGCGACGGGCTCCCCGACGTAGCGCACCCGCTCCCGCGCCAGGACCGGTTGCAGATGGTCGTCGAGCGGCTGATCTGGGACCTCGACCCTGACCGGGATCCGTTCGATCGGAGGGAGGTCCGCCGCCGTCACGACGGTGAAGACGCGTTCGGACGCGCGCGCCGCGCTCGTGTCCACCTCGCGCAGGATCGCATGGGCGACCGGCGACCGGACCACGCGGAGCCACAGCTGACCCGGGAGGTCGACGTCGTCGACGAAGCGGCCGCGACCGGCCAGCAGTCGCGGGTCCTCGACCCGGAGCGTCCTCCCGGCACGGGTCACGGCTGCGTCGACGGGTCGGCGACCGCGTCGGCGGCCCGGCGGACGGCGCGCAGGATGTTCTGGTAGCCGGTGCACCGGCACAGGTTCGACGACATCGCTTCGCGGATCTCGTCGTCGGAGGGCGAGGGGTTCTCACGCAGGAACGCGGTCGCAAGCATCAGGAACCCCGGCGTGCAGAACCCGCACTGGAGCGCGTGGCTCGACGAGAAGATCTCCTGCAACGGCGACAGGTGCTCCTGGTCGCCCAGGCCCTCCACCGTCCGGACGTCGGCGGCTTCGGCCTGGACGCCGAACAGCAGGCACGAGCGGACGGGTTCACCGTCCAGCAGTACCGTGCACGAACCGCACACGCCCTGCTCGCACCCGACGTGCGTCCCCGTGTAGCCGAGATCGTGACGGAGCACGTCCACGAGGGTCCGGCGTGGCTCGACCTCCACCACGTGTTCCGTGCCGTTCACGGTGAGCGTGACGCGGTGCCGCTCGGTCACGGGACGCCACCCACCGAGACGCTCGCGGGGTGCTGGCGGATCGCGCCGAGCAGACGCTCGGGCGCGATCGGCACCTCGACGATCTCGACGCCGAGGTGTGCGAGCGCATCGGAAACGGCGTTCGCGATCGCCGCGGGGGCTCCGATCATGCCGCCTTCGCCCATCCCCTTGGCGCCGGTCGCCGAATGCTCCGACGGCGTCTCCAGGTGATGGATCTCGATGCGGGGGATCTCGGCGGCGGTGGGGACGAGGAAGTCGGCGAAGGTGCCCGACAGCGGCTGGGCCTGTTCGTCGTACGCGAGACGCTCGTACAGGGCCGCGGCGATCCCCTGCGCGACACCGCCGTGCACCTGCCCCTCGACGATCATCGGGTTGATCACGGACCCGCAGTCCTCGACCACAACGTACCGTCTGATCGCGACCGCCCCGGTCGCGGGATCGACCTCCACCTCGGCTCCGTGGGTCGCGTTCGAGAACGTGCCGGGAGGGTCGAAGGTCGAACGCACCTCGAGCCCGGGCTCGGTCCCGGCCGGGAGCCGGTGCGCCGCGTGGTGCGCGACGCGAGCGACCTCCGCGATCGCGACGGACCTGCCGGGCGCCCCACGCACCGAGATCGACCCGTCGGCGAGCTCGACGTCGTCGGGCGCGACCTCGAGCAGGTGCGCGCCGATCCGCGCGAGCCGCTCGGCCAACAGCTCGCCGGCCCGCTTCACGGCGCCGCCGCCGATCGCGATCGAACGGCTCGCGAACGTCCCCCAGCCGAACGGCGTCACGTCGGTGTCGCCCTGCACGACGCGAACGTCCTGCGGCCGCAGGCCGAGCTCGTCGGCGGCGATCTGCGCGAACGTGGTCTCGTGCCCCTGACCGTGGGAGAGCGTGCCGACCGCCACGGTCACGCCTCCCGAGGCGTCCATCCGCACGTGCGCGCTCTCGAACCCCGGGGTGACGGCCATCTTCCGCGACGCGAACGCGGGTGTCCCGTAGGCGGTCCGCTCCGAGAAGCAGGAGAACCCCTGCCCGATCAGACGACCCTCGGCCCTGGCGTCGGCCTGCCGGACGCTCCATGTCGCGTGATCGAGCTCGGCGGCGCATCGCTCGAGCGACGCACGGTAGCTACCCTCGTCGTACAGGAGGCCGGAGGCGCTCGGGTAGGGGAACTCGTCCGGCCCGATCAGGTTGCGCATCCGGAGCTCGACGGGGTCCAGACCGAGCCGCCGGGCCGCGATGTCCATCACGCGCTCGATCACGAACGTGATCTGCGGGCGGGACACACCCCGGTACGGCGCGATCGGCGGCTTGTTGGTCGCGACGGCCCTGGCGCGGGCCCGGTACCGGGTGAGCCGGTACGGGCCGGGGAGCTCGGTCGCGGCCATCAGCGGCTCGACCCCGCAGGTGAACGGGAAGCAGGAGTACGCACCCACGTCGCAGGCGAGGTCGGCATCCAGGCCGAGCAGCGTCCCGTCGGCCCCGAACCCCACCCGGACCGCGTGGCGCTGCTCGTGGCCGTGGAAGCTCGCGGTCAGGTTCTCGAGCCGGTCCTCGATCCACTTCACCGGCCGCTGCAGCCTCGCCGCAGCGGCCGACACGAGGACCTCCTCGCGTCCGACGACGCACTTGAGACCGAAGCCGCCGCCGACGTCGGGCGCGATCACGCGGACCCGACGTTCGGGCAGGCCCAGCAGGTCGGCGATCGTCGTGCGCACCAGGTGCGGGATCTGGTGCGAGATGTGCACGATCAGCCGCTGTTCGCGCGCGTCCCACTCCGCGACGCACGCGCGCGTCTCGATCGGCGCGGCGGTCAGCCGGCCGCTCGAGAACGTCGCGTCGACCACGACGGCGGCCGCATCCAGATAGGCATCGAGCTCCGCGTCGTCGACCATCGCGGCGTCGAGGAGCAGGTTCCCTCTCGCCGGGCCATGCACGAGCGGCGCGCCGTCCGCGGTCGCCCCGTCGATCGACGACACGCCCTCACCGGGGACGAACTCGACCTCGACGGCCTCGGCGCCGTCCTCCGCCGCATAGCGCGACCCGGCGAGCACCATCGCGACGGGCTCGCCGGCGAACCGCACGACCTCGCGGGCGAGCAACGGCATCTCCGTGACCACGAAGTCCTCGCGCTCGAGGATCGGGCGCAGCCCCGGCAGCTCGAGGTCCGCCGCGTCCCACACCTCCACGACGCCGGGGACCCTGCGCGCGACGACGGCGTCGACCGACGCGATCCGCGCGGACGCGAACGGCGAGCGGGCGAACGCCGCGTGCAGCAGTCCGGCCGGGGCCACGTCGTCGACGAACCGCGACGCGCCCGTGAGCAGCCGGGGGTCCTCCACGCGGCGGACCGGCGTGCCCGACCATCGGGCGCCGTTCGGACTCGACGGCTGCCCCGCCGCGTCAGCCATCCGCGCTCACCGCGTCCCCGAGCGCCCGCCGGACAAGCGCGGCGGCGAGCTCCTTACGGTAGTCGGAGCTCCCGTGGATGTCGGACGGCGGCCGCAGACCCGCCGCCGCGGCCCGCCCCGCCTCGTCGAACACCACATCGCCGGGCGTCGCCCCGGCGAGCATCGCCTCCGCCTCGGTCGCACGGACCGGGGCGTCGCTCACCCCCGCGAGGGCGATCCGCGCCGACCGCACGCGCCCGTCCTCCACCTCGAGGGCGGTGGCGACGGCGACGACCGCGAAGTCCCCCTGCCGCCGCGCGAACTCGCGGATAGCCGATCGCGGCGCGGGGGCGGGGAACCGGACCCCGGTCACCACCTCGTCGACGCCGAGCGCGGTCGTGAACACCCCGCGGAAGAAGTCCGAGGCGGCGATGGTCCGCGAGCCCTGCGCGCCGGTCGCGACGATCTCGGCATCGAGGAGCAGCGCGAGCATGCACCACTCGGAGGTCGGATCGGCATGCGCGATGCTGCCCCCGAACGTGCCACGCGTACGGATCGGGTAGTGGCCGATGAAGCGTGCGGCACGAGGGAGGATCGAGTACCCGTCGAGCACGCCGGGCTCCGCGTTGGTCTCGATGTCGCGATGGGTGGCGAGCGCTCCGATCTGCAGGGCGTCGCCGTCGCGCCGCACGTAGCGCAGCTCCGCGATGCGGTTGATGTCGATCAACGCCGACGGTCTCGCGAGGCGGAACGCCATGAGCGGCACGAGGCTCTGCCCGCCGGCGATCACCTTGGCATCCTCACCCTCGCGCGCGAGGAGCTCGAGCGCTTCGCCCACCGAGGCGGCGCGGTGATACGCGAAGCTCGCCGGTTTCAACCCGTCTCCTCGAGCCGGACTGCGGGGAAGGCCCATAGTACAGTCGCGTCTCGTCCGGGAGAGGACCGCCGATGCTCGTGGATCTGTCGATGCCGTTGTCCCCCAAGACCGTGCCGGTCCCCGGGCACCCCGAGCCGACGTTCGTGCCGCTGCATCTGCTCGAACGCGACGGGCTCCGCAACACCGTGATGTCCCTCAGCCTGCACACGGCCACGCACATCGACGCGCCGTCGCACTTCATCGCCGACGGCGCGGCGATCGACGAGATCGCGATCGACCGGTTCCACCGCCCGGGCGTGCGGCTCGATCTCACCGGCTCCGAACCGGGATCGGAGATCGGCCTGCGGGAGCTGCTCGCGGCGGGGTTCGAGCCGACCGCATGTCGCGGGGCGATCCTCATGCTCGCGACCGGATGGACCGATCGCGCGTTCGAGACGTCACAGCTCTACGGCGGGAACCCGTACCTCGCGCTCGATGCGGCCGAGGCGATCGCGGCGGCCGCGCCGTCGGCGATCGGGCTCGACTTCGCCGTGGACCATGGCAGGCCCTTCCCGAACCACGTCGTGCTCCTGCGCGCCGACGTGCTGCTGATCGAGAACCTGATGCGGCTGCCGGAGCTCCCACCGGACGGGTTCACCGTCAGCGCGTTCCCGATCCGGATCGCCGGGGAGAACGGCGCGCCGGCGCGCGTGGTCGCGGAGCTCGCCGGATGAACATCGGCCGCGTCCACCACCTGGGGATGATCGTCCCCGACCTCGAACCGGCGGTCGGCGGGTTCCGCGACGTGCTCGGGCTCGAGCTCGATCACACCGAGCCCTACGGCGACGAGCTCGAGATCGCGTTCCTCCCGTGCGGCGAGACCCTCGTGGAGCTGATCAGACCGCTCACGGCGGAGGGCTTCAGCGCGGACTGGCTCGCGAGCTCGGGGCCCGGGATCCAGCACGTCGCCTTCGAGGTCGACGATCTCGAGGCCGCGCTGCGGGAGCTCGCCGACAAGGGCGTGCGCCCGACCGGTGCGGCGCCCCGTCCCGGCGCCGGGAACACGATCATCGCCTTCCTCGACCCCGAGCCGTTCGGCGGGATCATCGTCGAGCTGGTCCAGCCGCGGTGAGCGTCCTTCGGGCGGACGAGCCCGTCGAGGACGTGCTCCGCCTCCGCATGGACCGGCCTTCTCAGCGCAACGCGGTCGACCGCGAGCTCGTCGATGCGCTGTTGGAGGCGTTCGCGCCGCCCGATCCCGCGGTCGTGATCCTCGGCAGCAGCGGACCCCAGGCGTTCTGCGCGGGCCTGGACCTCTCGCTGGGGGCGGACCAGCGCGTGGCCGTGAGCGACCTCCTCTACGAACTGTACGAACGGATGCTCACGTCGCCCGCGCCGGTCGTGACCGCGGTCGGCGGCCCGGCGATCGGCGGCGGCGCCCAGCTCGCGATCGCGTCCGACCTCCGGGTCGCCGGCCCGAACGCCAGGATCCGGTTCGCCGGGCCGGGGCACGGGCTCGCCGTCGGGGCGTGGGGGCTCGCTTCGCTCGTGGGCAGGGGACGCGCGATGGATCTCTGTCTGACGATGCGTGACGTGTCGGCCGACGAGGCCGCGGCGATCGGTCTCGTCGACCGTGTCGCCGACGACGCCGATGCCGCCGCCCTCGAGCTCGCGACGCGGATCGCCCGCCTCGACCGCGCCGCTGTCGCGCGGGTCAAGCGGCTCGTTGCCTCGGACGGTCTGCTCGACTCCCTCCGGCGCGAGCGGCGGGACAACGTGGCGGCGTGGTCGGGGGAGGTCCCGGAGGGCTCGCTCCCCGTTCCTACGCGCGACGATGCCTGACCCGCTCGCCAACGCGGCGATCGCACGGGCGACGAGTGCGGCGTGGCGCACGCACCTCGGGCGGGATGCGGACGACGAGCTCCTCCGAGAGCTGGGCTCCGGATCGCTCGCGGTGGCGTTCCACGCGACGGCCGAGGCTCGAGGAGATGCGCCCGCGCTCGCGATCGATGGCGTGGCGGCCACCCACCGTGCCCTGGACGAGCGCGCGGCCCGCGTCGCCGGTTCGCTCCGCAGCCGCGGGGTCGAACCCGGCCACCGCGTGCTCCTGTGCGCCCCGAACTCGCTCGCCCTCGTCGTCGCGTACCTCGCGACGCTCCGGGTGGGTGCGACCGCCATCCCCGTCGGGGCGACGCTCACCGGGCCCGAGCTCGCCGGGATCGCGGCGACGGCCGGACCGGTCGTCGCGTTTGCGGGCGGAGCCGCGCTCCCTACTCTTCGAACACTCGCCGCCGGCGCCATGCCGGTGGTGGCGTTGGATGACGCTCGGGGTCCGAGTCTGGCCGAGGCCGAGGCGACGGGCCGGCCGCTCGAGCCCCTCGACGCCGCCGGGTCGGCGACGGCGCTGCTGGCGTTCACCTCCGGGACCACCGGCCGGCCCAAGGGCGTGCCACTCTCGCACGCGAACCTGTTGTCGTCGATCCGGTCGGCCATGCTCGCCTGGCGCTGGACCGCCGACGACGTGCTCGTCCACGCCCTGCCGCTCTCGCACCAGCACGGGCTCGGCGCCGTGCACGCGACACTGCTCGCCGGCTCTCGGGCGGCGATCCACGGCGACTTCGATGCGGCTCGGTTCGCGGGGACCGTCACGACCGAACGCGCGACGGTGCTGTTCGCCGTCCCCGCGATCTACCAGCGCCTCGTCGGCACCGAGGGCATCGGGGGCTCGGCGTTCGCCTCGCTCCGCCTGGCGATCTCGGGGTCCGCTCCGCTCTCCCCCGCGCTGTTCGAGCGCGCCGGCGGGCTGCTCGGTCGGGAACCGCTCGAGCGCTACGGCACCACCGAGAGCGGCCTCGACACGTCCAACCCGTACCTGGGCGACCGCCGCCCCGGGAGCGTGGGCCTGCCGCTGCCCGGGGTCTCGATGGCGATCGCGGACCCGGACGGCACGCCGCTCGAGCCGGGGTCCGACGGCGAGATCGTGTTCCGCGGTCCGCAGGTGTTCGCCGGCTACACCGACGACGCCGAGACCGCCACCGCCTTCCACACGGGCGGCTGGTTCCGAACGGGAGACATCGGCCGCGTCGATCCGGGCGACGGGTTCCTCACGATCACGGGGCGTTCCAAGGAGGTCATCATCACCGGCGGCCTCAACGTCAATCCGCGCGAGGTGGAGCTCGCGCTCGAGACCCACGGCGGGGTGAGCGCGGCGGCGGTGGTCGGGGTGGCCTCGGAGCGCTGGGGCGAGGAGGTCGTCGCGTTCGTCGTCCCCGAGTCGGACCGCGCGCCGAGCGGCGACGACCTGATCGCGTACGCGCGCGCGCGGCTCGCCGCGTACAAATGCCCCAAGCGCGTCATCCCGATCGGCGAGCTCCCGATGAACGCGATCGGCAAGCTCGACCGGGATCGGCTCCGCGAGCTCGCAGGCCAGGTGCGTGGTTGATCGTTCCGAGATCCGTCGAGGCCGCGCTCGAGGGCATCGACGCGTGGCAGGGGTCGACGAACGTGTTCGCGCAGGTCTTCGCGGACGAGGCCCGGGTCGCGGCCGACGTCGGCAGGGGCGGACGACTCGCCGGGATGCCGATCGCGGTCAAGGACCTGTTCGACGTCCGCGGGTACCCGACCACGGGATGCTGCGCGGCGATCGCGTCCGAACCCGCCGACCGCGACGCGGCGCTCGTCACCCGACTGCGCGACGAGGGTGCGATCGTGATCGGGAAGACCAACCAGCACGAGCTCGCCGCCGGGGTGACGAACCTCGAATCGTCGTGCGGACCGACACGGAACCCGTGGGATCTCACCAGGATCACCGGCGGGTCGAGCGGAGGATCGGCGATCGCGGTCGCGACCGGCATCGTCCCGCTCAGCCTGGTCTCGGACACCGGGGGTTCGGCCAGGATCCCCGCCGCCTTCTGCGGGACCTGGGGCCTGAAGCCGACGCAGGGACGGCTGTCGACCGTGGGCATGATGCCACTCGCTCCCGAGATGGATTGCCCGGGTCTGCTCGCGGGTTCACTCGTGGATCTCCGGCTCGGGTGGGAGGTGGTCGCCGACCGGCCGAACGACGGTATCGCTCCGTCCGTCGTCGGCCTGCTCCGCGGCGGGCGCTGGGAGCGATGCGCGCTCGAGATCATGAGCTGCCATCAAGCAGGTATCCGAACGCTTCCAGGACACCGGGCTCGAGGTGCGCGACGTCGACGGTTCGTCGCTCGACGACGTCCATCGCGTCTGGAATCGGCTCGCGTGGCCGCCGTGCGCCGAGCGCTACCGGGGGCTGACCGGCGACCCGTCGCTCGGCGCCGGCATCGCCTCGCTGCTCACATGGGGCTCCGCACACCGGGACGAACTCCCGGACGCGCGGGCCCGCGCGGAGCGGATCCGGGGCTGGTTCGCCGGCGCCTTCGATCGGGTTGACCTGTTCCTCACCGCAACGACGCCGTACGTCGCGCCGCCGATCGACGCCCGGGAGGTTGACCTGGGCGACGGCTCCACGATGGACGTCCACCGCGGAGGGCCGTCGTGGTTCACCACGCCCGCCAACGTCGCGGGGCTCCCCGCCCTCACCATCCCGTTCTCCACGTCGAGCGCCGGCCTCCCGATCGGCGTGCAGCTGATCGCCCCGCCGGACGGCGAGCACGCGCTGTTCGCGGCCGCCGAGATCCTCCGGCCCTCGGGCGACGGGCTCGCGCGGCCGGCGGTCCCCCGTCGCTGATGCCCTATCATCCGGCGCGGTCGGCGTTCGGCCACCGAGGGGAGGCGTGATGGATCTCGGGCTCGAGGGCGCGGTCGCGTTCGTCACCGGGGCGAGCAAGGGCATCGGCAAGGCCACCGCGCGGCTGCTCGCGCACGAGGGCTGCAGGGTCGCGATCACCGCTCGCGGCGACGAGCTCCTGCGACGGACTGCCGACGAGCTCTCGACCGAGACCGGCGGGAACGTCGCGCCGCTGCGGGGCGACATGAGCGTCGTCGAGGACGTCGAGCGGACGGTCGCCGAGGCGATCGAGCGCTTCGATCGCATCGACATCCTCGTCACGTGCGCGGGAAGCTCGCCGGGAGGCCTGCTCGAGAACCTCACGGAGGACGACTGGTTCAGCAGCCTGAACCTGAAGTTCATGGGCTACGTCCGCACCTGCCGCGCCGTCGTGCCCCACATGCGCAAGGCGGGCGGCGGCAGCATCGTCCTCGTCGTCGGTAACGACGGCCTCAAGCCGAGCTACTGGGAGATGACGGCCGGCGTCGCGAACGCCGCCGACATCAACTTCGCATCGTCGCTCGCCGAGCAGTACGGACCGCTCGGGATCCGCGTGAACACCGTGAATCCCGGGCCGGTCAACACCGAAAGGTGGGACGGGCTCGAGAAGGCGTTCGCGCGCGACAAGGGGATCGACCAGGACGCCGCGCACGAGCTCGCGGTGGGCAGCCTGCCGCTCGGACGGATCTGCGAACCGGAAGAGGTCGCGAACCTCGTGGCGTTCCTCGCGTCCCCGCGCGCGAGCTACCTGAACGGCGCGCACATCCCGATGGACGGCGGGCAACGCAAGGCGCTGATGGACCTCTAGGTCACCGGACGATCTCGGCGCCCGCGCGCTCGACCTCCGCGATCGCTCGCTCGCCATCCCCTTGCTGGAGGTCCACCGCCCGGATCGCATCGAAGAGGACCCGGACCCGGAAGCCCTCCTTGATCCCGTCGAGCGCCGTCGAGTTCACGCAGTAGTCGGTCGCCAGCCCACAGACGACCAGCCGGGTGACGCCTCGGTCGCGGAGGAGCTCGGCGAGCTCGGTCGGCTCCGTCTCCTGCGTCGTCGGATCCCGCATCGTGAACCCCGAGTACCCGTCCTCTCCGTTCGAGCCCTTCCGGACGACCGGACCGTCGACGTCGAGGTCGGCGTGGAACTCCGCGCCCCACGTGTCCATGACGCAGTGGTCCGGCCAGATCCCGCCGTCCTTGGCGAAGTGCGGCGTCGATGCGGGATGCCAGTCGGCCGTGTACACGACGACGGCCCCGGCCTCTCGAGCCCTCGCGATCTGGGCGTTGATCGTCGGAACGAGGTTCTCACCACCCCGCACGTACAGCCCACCATCTGGATGCGCGAAGTCGTTCTGGACGTCGACCACCACGAGCGCGGTCTGTGCGTCGTACGCGGGATCGGCCATCGGTCCGGATGGTAGTCCACGCCGGGACGACCGTTCAGTCCTCCTGGTTCCTCGGCTCGTTCCGCCGGAGCCGCTTCGTCCGCGAACGGCGCTTCTTGTCCGCGAGCCGGCGCTCGACGGCGCCACGCCTCGGCTTCGTCGGACGCCGGCGGGGAGGCGGCGGCGCGAGCGCGCCGGCCAGCGTGTCTGCCATGCGCTCGAGCGCGGCCTCCCGGTTCCGGAGCTGCGAGCGGTGCTCGGACGCCTTCACGGTCAGGACACCGTCGACGAGCCGACGCGACAGGCGGTCGAGGACGCGAGCCCGCTGGACCGGTCCGAGCGCGCTGGTCCTCGCGACGTCCAGACTGAGCTCGACGCGCGAGTCGGCGGTGTTGACCGACTGGCCGCCCGGCCCCGAAGAACGGCTGAACCGCCACGTGAGCTCGCGCTCGGGGATCAGGACGGAGCGGGTCACCCGCAGCGGACCGGGCATCGGATCCTTCATACACTCCGCGCGTGAAGATCGGCGTGATCGTGCCGGCGGCGGCGAGCGACTCGGACGGCGGGAGGCCGTCGTGGCCTGCGATCGCGTCGTTCGCGCGGGCCGCCGAGGCGCACGGCCTGGACTCGGTCTGGATGTACGACCACTTCTTCCACAAGCCGGCGAGCGGACCGATCGACGGGCAGCTCGAGGCGTGGACCGTCGTGAGCGCGCTCGCAGCCGCGACCGAACGCGTCGAGATCGGCACCCTCGTCCTGTGCTCGACCTTCCGGAGCCCGGCGCTCGTCGCCAAGATGGCCGCGACGGCCGACGAGGTGAGCGGCGGTCGGCTGATCCTCGGCCTCGGGGCCGGCTGGCACGACGCGGAGTACGACGCGTTCGGGCTCCCGAAGGACCACCGCGTCGACCGGTTCGAGGAGGCGCTCGGGATCCTCGTCCCGTTGCTGCGTGGCCAGACGGTGACCTTCGACGGCGAGTACTTCACGACGCGCGACGCGGTGCTCGAACCCGCGCCGTCGCGCGACATCCCCGTCCTGGTGGCGGCGTTCGGCCCGAGGATGCTGCGGCTGACGGCCCGCCACGCGGACGCGTGGAACACGGCCTGGTACGGCGCGCCCGACGAGCGTCTGCGCGGGCGCCTCGAGGCGCTCGACGCGGCCCTCGCGGCGGAGGGCCGAGACCCCGCGACGCTCGAACGCACCGTGGGCATCGAGATCAGGGATCCATCGCTCGCACCACCCACCGAGGAGGACGGCGCCGAGAGCACATTCGGCGGATCGGTCGACGAGCTGGCGGAGGCGTTGGCGGCCTACGACGAGCTCGGGATCGGCCACCTGATCGTCATCCTGCAGCCGATGACCGAGGCGTCGCTCGAGCGGCTGGCGCTAGCCGTCGCCCGCCGCTGAGGTCCTCGCCGCCTCGGTGGGTTCGCCGTCGCCGCGGGCTCGGGCGCCGCGCTGGCCGGCGGTACGACGCCACAGCAGGGCGAGGCTCACGATCGTGCCGACCAGACCGAGCGCCGCGGCCACCAGGATGACCGTCGCGTAGGCCTCGGGGGAGTCGTCGGGGGCGCTCACCATCTGCGTCCCGATCGCGAGCACCACCACACCGATCCCGGCGCCGACGACCAGCGCGAGGCCGGCCGCGATCCGCTCCCCCGCCGGCAGCACGATCCCGAGCGCGCCCGTGGCGACGGCGCCGATCCCCACGAGCGACAGCGCCAACGTCGTCTTCATCTCGGCGTCCATGGCGCGATGCTCGCGGGTTCGGCCGCAAGGCACAAGCCGTGTCGCGGAAACGCCACGGAACCGCGTCAGGTTCGTCGCATGGCCGCAGCCTGTAGGCGCGGCGTCAGTGACCGCAGGCGCAGGCGCCGCCGCAGGCGCAACCGCCCATCGCGTGGGGACTCGAGTCCGTCGTTGCTGTGCCGGCGATGAACGAGAACTGCCGGCGCACGCGGTCGCTGCCGCACGACGGGCACGCGAGCGCGGTATCCACCGAGGCGTTCATCGGGCGCCGGTCCTCGAACCGGTGCTCGCACACCATGCAGAGGTAGTCGTAGGCAGCCATCGTTGTTCAGCAGGATACCCCGAGAAACGGACGCGTCGATGGCGAGACGTAGGGTCCCACCGTGGAGGGTGTGAACATCGGGCACCCGCCCGATACGGAAATCGATATCGGTCTCGGCTCGGAAACGCGCCCCTCCCCTCTCGGTGCCGGCTACCTGATCCTCGTGGTCCGCGAGCTCTCCGGGCTCTCGCAACGCCAGCTCGCCGCACGGACCGACACCTCCCAGCCGAACCTGGCCTCCCTGGAGACCGGCAACCGCATCCCCACCGTCCGAACGCTCATGCGCATCGCCGACGCCGCCGGGTTCGAGCTCGTGATCGGCCTCCGTCACCCAGATGCGCCCACCCCGGATCCGGACGTGCTCCACGCGGAAGGATTCGATCTCGTGGGGACCCTGCAACCGAACGCCGAGGACGGCCTGGCCGACTTCGTGGTACTCCGCGAGCCCAGCCCGTTCGAGGGCCCGGCCTGACCCTGCGAGCTCAGCCGGACCCGCGGGCCGCGCGCTTCTCCTCGTAGTGCGACGCCATCGCGTCGAGCATCGCAAGGTAGTTCGTGATGCCGTCGCGGGCCTGCTCGGCCTCGTCGGTCAGCCCCGTCACCTTGTCGATCTTCCAGTGCGTGAACAGGACCGGCAGGACCACCTCGTCGTGGTGGATCCGGAGGTCGTAGATCCCCGCCTTCGCGATCTCGATCGCCTTCTGCTTGAACTCGGGGATGTCGAGCCCGGGCATCGCGAACCCCGTCACCTGGCGGTTGATCGCGAGCATCATCTCCGAGGGCGCGATCTCGAGCGCCGCCTTGCCGAGCTCGCGGTAGAACACGTAATGCAGGTTCTCGTCGGTCGCGATCCGGGCGGTGAGCTTCTCGATGATCGGGTCCTGCGTGAACGTCCCGGTGTTGCGGTGGGCGATGCGCGTGGCGAGCTCCTGCAGCGTCGTGTACACGACGCCGTCGAGTGGGTCGAGCGTCCGCGAGCCGCCGCCGCCGTCCGGGTAGTAGCCACGCGAGACCTGGTCCATGCGCCCACGCTCGAGCACCACCGGGTCGAGACCGCGCGTGACGGTCAGGTAGTCGCGCAGCACGATCGCGTGCCGGCCCTCCTCGGCCGTCCACCGGCGGACCCACTCGCCCCAGACGCCGCCCCGGCCGAAGATCTCCCACAGCGCCAAGTGGTAGTAGGGCAGGTTGTCCTCGGTGAGCAGGTTCACCTCGAGCGCCGTGCGAGAGACGATCCCGAGCGCGCTGTCGGTCTCCTCCCACGGTTCGTCCACGTAGTTGCGGCCGACCTCGTAGGGGACGTACTCGTGCGGGAACCATTCGGTGGCGGTCGAGAGGTGGCGTTCGAGGCCACGGAGCATCGTGGGCTCGAGAAGCTCGAGCATCTCGGCGGGCGGGGTCGTGCGTTCGGTCGTCTGCACTCGTGCCTCCAGCGTTGAAGCCTTCAGCCGAGTGGTTGGGGCTGAACGCGCGCGGCCGACGGTTTGGGGCGCGGACCCGCCCACGCGGTGTGGGCGCCCGACGAGTATACCGGCTGACCCGATCCCGGCGGGAATGTCGGAGGCGTCTAGAGCGTTGCAAGACTGGCCGCCGACCCCACCGAACCCACGAGGGAGCCATGCCCACCTGCACGATCTGCGGCGACGAGCTGCATCCCGAGCGCGCCGTGAAGTACGAGTACTGCACCAAGCGCTCGTGCCGCGAGCGCGCGGCGAAGGCGCTCACGATCGCCTCGGTCGGTGTGAACAAGGCCGCCGACCAGTTCGTGGTGCTCGACGAGCGGACCGAGCGGGAGATGGCGAAGGGCGGCTTCAAGAAGGAGCCCGAGGCCGCATCGGGTTCGCCCCGCCCCCGCCCCCGTACCCCTCCGGCTCACACCCCGGCGTCGGTCCCCGAGCTGGTCCCCACCTCCTCGGTTCGGCCCTCACGCCCCCGATGGAGCCAGGCGCAGGAGCGGCTGGCGCTCACCTATCGAGCCATGGGGATGACGCCCGAGCAGATCGCGGGCAAGCTCGGCATGAGCCCGTACCTCGTCACGCAGATCCTGTTGAAGGCCTCGGCCCAGGGCAGGCGCTGACCGGGCCACGAGCGGGAAGCGCGTACCAGCCGTACCCTGGAACGGTGACGGTGGCTCGTGCCATCGAGGCCGTCCTCGGCCCCGATCTCCCCATCGCGGTGCGCGCGTACGACGGGAGCCGACTCGGGCCCGCCGACGCGCCGGCCACGCTCCTGGTCCTCTCGGCGGTGGTGTTCCGGCGTCTGATCACGGCGCCGGGCGAGCTCGGACTTGGTCGCGCGTACGTGTCGGGCGAGCTCGACGTTGAGGGCGACCTGTACGCGGCGCTCGCCGCGCTCCGCGACCGGATCCCCGACGTGCGGGCGTTCGGCCCCCGGCAGTGGGCGGAGGTGCTCCGGCTCGCGGGCTCGTCGGTGCTGCGGACCGGGTTCGGCGCGCTCCCGGTCCCGGCGGAGGAGGCGCGCCTGGGCGGCGTCCGGCACTCGAAGGAACGGGACGCGGCCGCGATCGCCCACCACTACGACGTCTCGAACGCGTTCTACCGGATCGTGCTCGGCCCCTCGATGACGTACTCGTGCGCCGTGTGGGAGCGCGAGGACGTCACGCTCGAGGACGCGCAGGCGGTGAAGTACGAGCTCGTGTCGCGCAAGCTCGGGCTCGAACCCGGGATGCGGCTGCTCGACGTGGGCTGCGGCTGGGGCGGGATGGTCCTGCACGCGGCCGCGAACCACGGCGTTCACGCGGTGGGTGTGACGCTCTCACGGCGCCAGGCCGATTGGGCCGAGAAGGCGGTCGCCGAGGCCGGCCTGGCCGATCGCGTCGAGATCCGGTACCAGGACTATCGCGACGTGCGCGACGGCCCGTTCGACGCGATCAGCTCGATCGGGATGTACGAGCACGTGGGGCTGTCGCGGCTGCGGGTGTACTTCGGCGGGCTGCGGCGGCTCCTGCGTCCCGGCGGGCGGCTCTTGAACCACGGGATCGCCCGGCCGCCGAATGCCGGCCGCACCCGCTTCCGGTCGAACGGCTTCATCGACCGCTACGTCTTCCCCGACGGCGAGCTGCACGAGCTCGGGAGCGTCGTCTCGACGATGCAGGGCACGGGGTTCGAGGTCCGCCACGTCGAGAGCCTGCGCGAGCACTACGCGCTCACGCTGCGGGCGTGGGTGCGCAACCTCGAGGACGGCTGGGACGACGCCGTGTCCGAGGTCGGTCCGGGCCGGGCGCGCGTCTGGCGCCTGTACATGGCGGCCTCGGGCCTGAACTTCGAGGGGGGCCGGACGCATGTGCACCAGGTCCTGGCTGTCCGACCCGACGAGGGCCGCTCGGGGCTGCCGCTGCGACCGACGTTCGAGGAGCGCCCGCCGCAGCGTTGATCGGGTCCGCGGTACCGTCGGCCGACCAGGCGACGAGGACCGCGTCAGGTTGCGAGGTCGCCGACGATCAGCACGTCGTCGCCGACGACGTGGACCGCTCGGCGCTCGAGCCGGATCGAGCTCGCAACCTCCGTGATCCCCAGATCGTTCACCGCGTCGGTCCCGCTGCCCATCACGCGCGGCGCGATCGCCACCACGAGTCGATCGGCGAGCCCCAGCGACAGGAACGACGTGATCACCCGGGCTCCGCCCTCCACGAGCAGGGACCGGATCCCGTCGGCGAACAGCGCCTCGAGCGCCGCGCGCAGGTCGACGCCTTGCGGCCCCGCCGGCACGACGATGATCGAGACGCCGCGACGACGGAGCTCGGTGCGGCGCTCCGCCGACGAGGCGCCGGTGGTGACGATCGTCGTCACGCCGTCGGCGTCGAGCACGCGGGCATCATCGGGCAGCCGAAGCCGCGGATCGAGGACGACGCGGATCGGAGATGCGCCGGGCACCATCCGGACCGTGAGCTGGGGGTCGTCGGCGAGGATCGTCCCGACGCCGACGAGCACCGCGTCGCACGCGGCGCGCAGGGCGTGCGAGGTCCGGCGCTCCTCCTCCCCGCTGATCCACCGGGCGTCGCCGGTCGAGGTCGCGATCCGCCCGTCGATCGTCTGCGCGTACTTCACGACGACGTATGGGCGCGTCGTCGTGGCCCGCACCTCGCCGAGGAGGGAACCGACGTCTGGAGGTGGACCGGCGTCGTCGGTGAGCGGCACCCCCATCGGGGCCTCGTGACCCATCACGGCCTGCTTCGTCGAGAGGTATCGGACGTTGCGCGCGTGCGCCGCCGTCGGCAGACCGACCACCGATCGGACCGGGATCCCCGCCGCCTCCAACGCGGCGGCCTTGTCCCGGTTGTTCGACATCAGCCGGACCGAGCGAACGCCCAGAACTCGAAGGCATGCCGCGACGTCATCGAAGGTCCGCTCGTCCACGCGGAACCCGAGGTGCTCGTTGGCCTCCGCCGTGTCGAACCCGCGATCCTGGAGCAGGTACGCGCGGAGCTTGTTCGCGAGCCCGATCCCCCGCCCCTCGTGCCCGGTCGAGTAGACAAGCACGCCGCGCCCCTCGGCGGCGATCGTCCTGAAGGCATGCCGCAGTTGGATCCCGCAGTCGCACCGAAGGGAACCGAGCGCGTCGCCCGTCACGCACTCGGAGTGCATCCGGACCAGGACGTCCTCGCCGTCACCCATCCGGCCGCGGCACAGGCACAGGTGGATCGACCCCGCCCATTCGAACGCGTGGGTCTCCCATCCGCCGAACGGCGTGGGCAGCGTGAGGTTCGCGACCTCTCTCGGGACGATCGTGGTTGCGGACACCGGCAGGTGTGTTCCCATCTGGGTCTCGCCGCAATCGCCCAGGCGGTTGGATGCAGCCGATCAGGGGTACCGGAACGACGTGGAGGGACGCGCGCTCCGGTTCGTCGCCCCCCGCCGTGTCGAGATCCAGCGCGTGGAGGTTCACCCTCCGGCCCCCGAGGAGCTCCTCGTCCGGACGCGATGGTCCGGCATCAGCGGCGGGACGGAGCTGCTCGCCTATCGTGGGGAGCTGGACCCCGGCCTCGAAGTCGACGAGACGCTCCCGTCGTTGACCGGCAGCTTCCGATTCCCCTTCGGGTACGGCTACAGCTGCGTGGGCGAGGTGGAGCGCTCCCGGGTGCCCGGGATCGAAGAGGGTTCGACCGTCTTCGCGTTCCATCCTCACCAGGACCGGTTCACGGTGCGGGCCTCGGAGATCGTGCCGCTCGACGCGGTCGACGGGCAGGTCGCCACGATGTTCCCCCTGGTCGAGACCGCGCTCCAGGTTTCACTCGACGCCGGCGCGCGCATCGAGGAGCCCGTCGTGGTCCTGGGGCTCGGGCCGGTGGGCGTGCTGACGGCGGCCCTGCTCCAGCGTTCGGGACCCGACGTGGTCGGCGTCGATCCGCGGGCCGACCGTCGCACGACCGCGATCCGGTTCGGCGTCCGGGCCGTGGACGCCTCGGAGATCCGGCGAGACGTCGAGATCTCGACCTCGGGCGCGGGCGTGTCCCTGGTCGTCGACGCGACGGGGACCCCCGGTGCCCTTCCGCTCGCGCTGGAGCTCCTCGCGCACGAGGGAGAGGCGCTGGTCTGCAGCTGGTACGGGAACAAGGAGGTGGCGCTCCCGCTCGGCGGCGCGTTCCATCGGCGCCGGTTGCGGATCCGGAGCACGCAGGTCTCGACGATCCCGTCGCGCCAGGCGGATCGATGGGACGTGCCGAGGCGTCGGCGTGCCTCTGCCCGCCTGATGACCGAGCTCCCACTCAAGCTGCTCGCGACAACCGAGGTCGCGTTCGAACGAGCCGCCGACGCCTACGCCGCGCTGGATCGCGGGGACGAAGGCATGATGCACGTCGCCCTGAGGTACTGATGTTCGAGGTCGGCGCCTCGACGTCCTTCCGGGCGTTCCACGCGATGCCGGATCGACCACCGCCGGAGAACGAGCGACACCCGCACGACTACCGCGTCGAGGTCATGGCCGAACGGGAACGGCTGGACGAGCGCGGCATGGTGTGCGACCTCGACGTCCTCACGCGCTCGCTCGCCGATGTGGCCGGATACGCCCGCGACCGCGACCTCTCCGAGGTCTGCGGGACCGAGGTCGTGACGGTCGAGGTCTTCGCCGCGTGGATCCACGACCGGCTGGCGGAGCCACTCGGCGGTGATGGGGCCGAGGTCGTTGCGGTACGTGTGTGGGAGTCGGCCGACGCGTTCGGAGGGATCCGTGCAAAGGTCTGACGTCGAGGTGGCGCAGCTGCGGCTCGCGCTCGTCACGCTCGGCGATCCGCATCGGCGGACGGGCGGGTACCGGTACCACCGGATGATGGCCGCGGCCGCGGCCGACCACGGGATCGAGCTCCGGTTCGGATCCGTCCCGTCGCTCCCCTGGCCGATCCCCGCGCTGCCGGCGGCGTGGACGCTGCGCGCGGCGGCCGAGGGATCGGACGCGATCCTCCTCGACAGCATCGCGGCGGCGTTCGTCGCGCCCTGGATCCGCGGGGTGCGTACGCCCGTCATCGCGGTCGCTCACCAGCCGCCGGGCGGCCTCGACCACGGGCGGGGCCGTGCATCCGCCCAGCGCGCGCTCGACGGCCTCGCGTACCGGTCGGCGGCGGGGGTCATCGTCGCCGGCGAGGGACTGATCGACGACCTGCGCGCGATCGGCGTCGCATCCGAGCGGATCGCGTTCGTCCCGCCCGGGTGCGACGTCCCGATCGCGGCCGGACCGCCGCTCGACCTCCGTCGCGGCCGCGTCGCCTCGGTGCTCTGCGTCGCGAACTGGACGCCCCTCAAGGGGATCCTCGAGCTCGTCGAGGCGTTCGCGACGCTGCCGGGGCGGTCCGCGACCCTGTGGCTGGTGGGCGAGACGGACACCGATCGCGGGTACGCGGAACGCGTCCGACGTCGGATCTCGGCGCCGGACCTCCGCGACCGCGTGGTCGTGCGCGGCTCGGTGCCGATCGAGGAGGTCGGCCGGCTCTACCGTTCCGCGGACGTGTTCGCCCTCTGCTCGTTCGCGGACGCGTACGGGACCGCGTGGGCCGAGGCGCTCGCGGCCGGCCTCCCGGTGGTCGGCTGGCGCTCCGGCAACCTCCCGCGCCTCGCGGACCACGGTCGCGAAGCGCTCATGTCCGAGCCCGGCGACGTCGCCGGCCTGGCATCCGCGCTCCGGGCGATCACGACGGATCGGAGCCTGCGCGACCGACTCGCGGCCGGCGCGCGGAGACGCGCCCAGACCCTCCCGACCTGGACGTCGGCAGCGGACCGGTTCTTCGCCTCGGTCCGCGGCTTCCTTCGGTCCGCCTCGACATGACGGCCGACCTGCGCGCGGTGTTGTTCGACTTCGACGGCACGCTCTGGGACTCCGAGACCGCCGTGTACGGGGTCTTTCGTGACCTGTACGAGGAGCACGGCCACGAGCTCACGCTTCCGACGTGGTCGGCCGCGATCGGCACGGTGGGCGGGTTCGACCCCTACGAGGAGCTTGGCCGCTTGCGTGGCCTCCCCTTCGACGTCGACGAGGTCCGCGCGCGCACCGAGGAGCGGATCCGGGAGGCCGCGGACCGCGTGCCCCTGCGGCCCGGGGTCGCAGCGTTCCTGCGGCAGCTCGACCAGGCGGGCGTGCCGCGGGCTCTCGTCAGCAGCGATCGGAGCGAGTGGCTGGTCACGCACCTCGAACGCCTCGGCTGGCCCGACGGCTGGGCAGCGATGGTATGCGCCGACGGCGACACGACCCGGGCCAAGCCGAACCCCCACCTCTACCTGGCCGCGCTCGAGCTGCTCGAAGCCCCGGCCGGCTCGACGTTCGCCGTCGAGGACTCGCCGAACGGGATCCGGGCCGCGAAGGCCGCCGGGATCCCCTGCGTCTGCGTCCCGAACGACGCCACGGCAGGGCTCGACCTATCCGAGGCCGACCTGCTGGTCCCGACGTTCGAGGGCCTCGCCGTCGACGAGGTGTGGATCGCGCTCGGACGCCGTCCGGTTCGGCCACCGTAGTGGCCGGCTTGGCGCTGCTGACGTTCGCGCTCCGGCGGTGGCATGAGGGTCGGACCGACCGCCACCTACAGGCACCGCGAACGACTGCTGTCCCGCGTGGCGGCCCGGCCAGGTTCAGGAGCTCAGTCGGCGGCCTCGAGGACCTCGACGACCGGACGCGCGGCGAGATAGGCCTTCCCCCGCTCCGGGGCGAGCGACGCCGCAACCTCGCGGACGATCGTGGCCGCCTCCAGCAGGAGCGCCTCGGGATCGGCGCCGTTCGGACCCTTCGACGACGCCCGCGCCAACGCGGCGCGCGCCTGCCACCGCAGGACCGGCGACCCGAGCGCGTCCGCGATCTCGACCGCGGTCCCGAGCTCGGTGGCCGCTGCCTCGCCCTGCCCCTGCGCCGTGAGTGCCCGGCCGAGCAACGTGAGGGCGATCGCCTCGTACTTGCGGCGGTGGACGCCGCGAGCGGTGTCGATCGCGCGACGGGCCCAGGTCACGGCGTCGTCGAACTGCCCCGCCTCGAGCTCCCACTCGGCTCGGTACGCCGCGAGCCGCCCGGTGATCAACCAGTGCTCCCACGCCGAGACCGCGAGGGCGTCGTCCCACGCGCTCGGCCACTCCCGCTCGACGAGGCCGAGCGCGCCGCCGAGCAGATGGGCGCCGATCAGGTCGGCGCGCGCGTTCATCCACGGCATGTTGAAGTCGGACGGCCCGAGCCGGTCCACGACGGTCTCGCTCCGCCGGAGCGCCTCCTCCACCGCGTAGATCTCGCGGAGCGGCATGGTCGAGTAGTTCAGCACGACGTTGTCCCTGCGTCCGAGCCTGCGCGCGGTGGCGATCGCCGCGTCGGCCGCCGCGAGCGATTCCTCGTACCGTCCCATCCCCGCGAGGATCAGCCCGCGCATCCCCGCGCCGCGGAGGACGAACTCGGCGCTGTGCGGCTCGAGCCCACCCGTCTGGGCCGAGAGCCGCGACAGCTCGAGTGCGCGCTCGTAGCCGCCGGTCCAGTAGTAGGCATCGGCGTGCAGGTGGTAGTGCTCCGCGAGCTCGGACAGCCTCGTCCCCGGGATCCACACCTCGAGTGCGCGGTCCCCGTGCATCAGCGCCTGATCGAGGTCTCCCTCGTCGCCGCGCATCCCGTGCCCTTGCGACATCAGGGCGAGCGCGGGGCCCTCGAGCTCGCGGACGTCGCGTTCGGCGACGAGCTCCACCACCCGGGCGGCGATCGCCATCGTCGCCTCGGTCTGCTCGGTCCACAGCGTCGAATGCCCCCGCGCGAGCAGCGCCTCGATCTCGTCCACGCCGTCCAGCTCGGGGATCACCTCGGCCAGCTCCCGGTCGGCCCGCGCGTAGTCCTCCAGCTGCTCGAGCGCCAGACCGCGCTCCAGTCGGATCCGGCGGCGTTCCTCGTCGGTCTGCGCGAGATCGATCGCCCGCGAGAACAGGTCGTACGTCTCCTCGATCGCGAGTGCGTCGCGAGCGCGGGCCGCCGCCGCGAGCAAGTAGCCGATCGCGCGTTCCGTCTCGCCGGCCTCGCGCCAGTGGTGCGCGAGGAGCCATGCGAGCTCGGAGCTCCCGCTCGTGGCGCCCTCGATGAAGGCGGCGGCGGCCGCGTGCAGCTCGCGGCGCCGGGCCCTCGGCAGGGTCCCGTACGCCGTGTCCCGAGTCAGGATGTGCTTGAACGAGTACTCGACGTCGCCCTCGACCCGGCTCTCGCCGCGCCGGTGCACCAGGCCCCGGGCCTCGAGCGCGTCGAGCGCCTCGTCGATGTCCTCGATCCCGCCGAGCCCCTCCACCACCCCGCGCCAGAACGTGGCCCCGATCACCGACGCGTTCAGCAGCGCGGTGCGCGCGAGCGGCGTCAACGCGTCGATGCGCGCCGCGATCGCGGCCCGAACGGTCGCGGGCAGCTCGTCGGCGTTCGGGTCATCCTCGAGTGCCGCGACCAGCTCCTCGATGAACAGCGGGTTTCCGCCGGCGGTCGCGACCACCCGCTCCACCGCCCCGGCCTCCGGCGAGGGGAGCAGCGCGCCGACGACCTGGGCGGTCTCGCCGGGCGTCAGGGCCTCGAGCGGCAACGTGGTGTGGCCGATCATCCCGGCGCCCCAGGTGGGCCGCCGTTCGAGGAACTCGGGACGCGCGAGCGCGAGGAACACCACGCGGTGGTCCCGGACGTGCGCGACGAGGTAGTCGATCAGGTCGAGCAGCGCGTCGTCGGCCCAGTGCAGGTCCTCGAACACGAGCAGCAGCGGGTCGCGTTCGGACACGTGCTCGATCAGTCGGCGCATCGCGAACAGCAGGTGGACCGGCTCGTCCGGCGGTTCGTCCAGCCCGAGGCCCAGCAGCAGCGACAGGTACCGCGTCTCCTCGGCGACGTCGGGCTCGGGGAACAGCGAACCCGCGAGCGTCGCGAGCTTGCCCCTCGCGTCCGCCACCGGTTCGGCCTCGAAGATGCCGGCGGCGGCGCGCACCATCTCGGCGGCGGCGCGGAACGGGCTCTGCTCCTCGTACGGCAGGCTCCGGCCCCAGAGCTCGCTGCCGCCCTTGGACCGGGCGTCCTCGGCGACCTCGTGGGCGAGCCGCGACTTCCCGATCCCGGCGGGCCCGAACACCGTCACGAGGTGCGGATGTTCCGAGGTGACGGCCCGATCCCAGACGGAAGCGATCAGGGACAGCTCGTGGTCCCGCCCGACGAGCGGTGTCTCGGAGGTCGGCCGGCCCGCCGGCGTGCCGAGCGCCTCGCCGACGAGCCACGCGTGGATGGGTTCGCGCTTGCCCTTCGCCTCGATCGGCGGGACGACCTCGAACGCGAACGCGTGACGGGTCAGGTGGTAGCTCTGCGCGTCGACGATCACGTGGCCCGGCGGCGCCGCGGTCTGCAGCCGGGCGGCGGTGTTCACGACGTCGCCGGTCGCGAGCGCGTCCTCGGGCGCGGCGTCGACCGCCACGATCGCCTCGCCGGTCGTGACGCCCGCGCGGACGTCGAGCGCGATGCTGGGATGCCGTTCGTTGAGCTCGCGGATCCCGTCGAGGATCGAGAGCGACGCGCGCACCGCACGTTCGGCGTCGTCGCTCCGCGCGAGCGGCGCACCGAACACCGCCATCACCGCGTCGCCGATGTACTTCTCGAGCGTCCCCCCGTACTGCTCGATCCTGCTGCGGACCTCGTCGTAGTAGAGCTGGTTCCGATCGCGGACGTCCTCGGGGTCGGCGCCGTCGGCGTGCGCCGTCGAACCCACGATGTCGACGAACAGGATCGAGACGAGCTTGCGCTCCTCGCGCGGCGAGCCGGTGGCGAGCTCGTTCCCGCACGAGGCGCAGAAGCGGGCGCCCTCGGGGGCGACCGTCCCGCACCGCGTGCAGACCATGCCGCATCCTAGTGACGGCCCGCCGATCCGGGCCAGCGGGACAGTTGGGGCCTAGCGCCGTCCGAAGTGCCGGACCCGCGAGAGGAGCTCGTCCGAGGGCCGGCCCTCGTACGCGGCCTCCCATCCGACGAGGTCGGGGCGGGCGCCGAAGAGCACGACCACGGTGCCGTCGCGTTCGGGTCCGGGGCGCAGGCCGCCCTCGACGCGCCAGCCGTGCGCGCCACCTCGGACGAGCGCGGCCGACGGCGCGGTGAACCCTTGGGTGCCGAGCCCTCGCAGCCGGGCGGCCTCGCGTCGGCACGCGACGTACGAGCGCGGTCCCCCAGTCAACGTGACGCGTGGGATCTCAGGCTGGGCGGTGGGGAGCTCGCCCACGTCGACCGCCCACAGCGAGCGACGGATCTCGGGCACATCGCGCGGGTCGGTGATCTCCTCGTGCCGCAGGAGCTCGGCCCACGCGCCCTCGGGACGGTCGGCGAACGTGTTCACCGGGCCCTCGCCCTCGGCGTTCCAGCGACCGCCGGGCTGGCCCGCGGTCTCCCACAGGAACGGGAACCGAGGGTCAGTGTGGCGGAAGACGATCACGTCGCTGGCGAGGCCGTCAGCGAGCGCGCGAGCGCGACCACGCGTTCGGCGTCCGCCCCGTCGGGGTCCCAGGCGCCGGTCAGGAGGTCATCCGGCGCACGACCGCGGAGCGCGGTACGTGAGCGTTCGAACCACCGGCGCACCCCGACCTCGGAGTACGCGCCTCGAAGCTCCCCCACGATCCGCGCGAGCAGGTGCAGGCGCGCGGCCACGAGGTCGGGCGTCGGGCGTTCGTCCTTGGCGTACCGGCGGAGGCTGGCGACCGAGACGCCGAGCAGCTCGGCCAGCCGCTCGGCGCCGAACAGGTCGAGCATCGCGGGCCACTCGAACGCCGGCATCGGCGAGCCCTCGAGCGCGAGCCCCAGCTCGCGGAGCGCGGCGGCGACGTGGCCGGGGGGCCTCGGCGGGCGGTGCAGCGACGCGGCCGCCGACTCGCCGATCCCCACCTCGGCGGCGCGAGTGGCCACCGCGCGGATCACCTCGAGGGTGAGCTCGTCGACGTCGTCGGGCAGGAGCCCCATCGCCTCCATCGACTTCAGGACGTCGATGGCCGCGTCCGTGGTCTCGGGATCGTCCAGCGGAGGCTCGATGGAGCGGATATGGAGCCTGCTCATGCTCCATATCCTATCCGTCTCGGCTCCGGCCGTCACCGTGGCCATGCGGCCGAAGGTACTGTCCGACGCCGACGCGGGCCGGGACCCTCGGGACGGACCGACTCGGCTACGATGCCGCGCCGCGGCGTCCCCGGCCCGCGACCATGACGTAGAGCCAGAGCAGGACGACCGCGACGACGATGGAGCCGATCCACGCGACCCCGTCGTTGTCCGGGAAGAGCGCCTCCCACGCGAGGCCGCCGATGACAGCCGCGATCACGCCCAGGACGATCGTCGCGACGATGCTCATCTCCTGTCGCCCCGGGAGCAGCAGGCGGGCGATCGCGCCGATGACCAACCCGGCCACGATGTACACGATCACGTCCCAGAACGAGATGTCGATATCCGCACCGAGCATCCGAGCCTCCTTCAGCGGACCTGGACGGAGATCCGCGCCACGAGCGAGGTACCCACCCGGCGCCCGCGTAGTCCTCTCACGGCTCCGGCCACCTGCGATTCCGGGAACTCAGGAACGCGCGCGCCGGGTGATCGTGCAGACCCGGGGGCCGATGAATCCCCTCAGGCCTCGTCCGGTCCGCCGACCTCGTCCCGCACGGCGGCTAACCATTCGAGCTCGATGAGATCCTTCGGCCGGCCGGCCGCGCGCTTCATGCGGATCAGATCCTCGATCGACGCGACCCGCACCGTGAGTCCGTCGACCACCTCGTCGGACGCGTTCGCGTCGAGGTCGGCGAACCCCTTCGTCCCCGACGGCGTGCCGAGGATGTCGAGCGCGCCCACCGATGTGCTGAACGTGAAGTGATCGCCGGCGCGCAGCGTGCGGGCATCCAGGAGGAAGGGCACGTCCGGCGGGGCGCCGCGGAGATGAGCGTCGAGCGACCGGAGCGCGTCGGCCAGTCGCTCGAGGTTGTCGTCGTCGCGCGCGTAGCAGATGTCGAGATCGCCCGTGATCACCGGTGAACCTCGGAGGGCTCCGGCGAACCCACCGATCAGGACGAACCGGACGTCGCGCTCGAGCAGCGTCCGCAACGCCGTCAACGGATCGAACGGAGGCTCGCTCACCGACGCACGGCCCGATCGAAGGCGCGCGTGTTCTCCCACTCCCTGACGGCGAGCCGCCCACGCTCGGCGGTCGTGAGACGGAGGCGTTCCCGGATCAGGCTGCGGTCCAGGCCCGTCCCGGGTCGCACCACCAGCCCGAGGTCCCGGCCGCAGGCTCGCAGGAGGCGATCCAGCGTCTCCGTTCTCGGAGACACGAGCCCGCGCTCGATGCGCGAGATCGCCGCCTGAGGTACCCCCGATCGCCGAGCCAGCTCGCGCTGCGACACCCCCGCCCCGAGCCGGGCCTCGAGCACGATCGAACGGGCATCCACCCTCGAGATGATATCGGAAACGACATCATTGGCCGAGGGGCCCCTGCCCGACGCCGTACGCCGTGGGCCCGAGCCCGCCGCGACGCCGGTAGAAGAGCCAGGCCACGAGCGCGCCGAACGCGAACCCACCGACGTGCGCCCAGTACGCGACCCCACCTCCCACGTCCGCCCCGAGCTGACCCACGCCGCTGAAGAGCTGGAGCACGAACCAGATCGCCAGCACCACGCCCGCGGGGATCTCGATGACCGTGATGAAGAAGAAGATCACGAGCGTCGTCACCCGGGCGTGCGGGAACAGCACGATGTACGCGCCGAGGATCCCGCCGATCGCGCCGGACGCGCCCAGGTTCGGGATCGTCGAGTTCGCGCCGAAGACGAGCTGCAGCGCCGATGCCGCCAGCCCGCCCAGCACGTAGAAGAGCGGGTAGACGACGTAGCCCAGCCGATCCTCGACGTTGTTCCCGAAGACCCACAGGAACAGCATGTTGCCGGCGAGGTGGAACCATCCCCCGTGCAGGAACATCGCGACGAAGATCGCGAGCCACCAGCTCTTGTTCGGACACTCCCGCCGCAGGTACGGCTGCACGTCCGCTCCGGCGCGGGGTCCGAGGTCCTCATCGAGCGCGACGCGCGCGCCGAGACCTCCCTGCGCGAGGTTCTCCTGGTGCGAGACCTCCCACGGGATCTCGGCGTGGCAGTAGTAGAACGTCTGCTGCTCGAGCTGCGTGCCGAACGACGGCTGCCAGAACAGGAACACCGCGACGTTGGCGGCGATGAGCGCGATCGTGACGACCGGGACGTGTTTGGTGGGGTTCGCGTCCCGGATCGGGATCACGGATCGGAGTATGCCAGGGTCGGATCCCACGAGCAGCGACATAGACTCGGCTCGACATGTCCGGTCGAAAGGCCTCCGATCTCCTCGTCTCCTGCCTCGAGGCCGAGGGCGTCCGGTACGTGTTCGGTGTGCCCGGAGAGGAGACCGTCGACCTGAACGAGTCGTTGTCGCGCTCGACCGTCCGCTTCGTTCCGACGCGGCACGAGCAGGCGGCCGCGTACATGGCCGACGCCTTCGGCCGCCTCACAGGTCGAGCGGGCGTCTGTCTCGCGACCCTGGGGCCCGGCGCGACGAACCTCGTGACCGGGGTGGCCGACGCGTTCCTCGATCGCGCCCCGATCGTCGTCCTGACCGGCCAGGGCGACCTGGAACGGATGCACAAGGAGTCCCATCAGTACATCGACGTCCTGGCGATCATGCGCCCGATCACCAAGTGGAACGCGCGCGTGAGCGACCCGGCGATCATCCCCGAGGTCGTCCGCAAGGCCTTCAAGGTAGCCGAGGCCGAGAAGCCGGGATCCACCCACATCGAGCTTCCCGAGGACGTGATGGCGGCGGACACGCAGGGCGAGCCGCTCACCCGGACGGAGCCGGTGCATCCCGATGCCTCGTCCGGCGACATCGCTCGTGCCGCGGAGCTCATCCGCCACGCCGCGCACCCGATCGCGCTCGCCGGGAACGGGGCGGTCCGCGGGCGAGCGGCCAACGCCGTTCGCGCGTTCGCGCGGAGAACCGGTATCCCGGTCGCGACGACGTTCATGGCCAAGGGGCTGATGGACCCCGACGTCGACCTCGCGCTGGGAGCGGTGGGTCTGCAGCCCGGCGACTACCGGATGACCGGGTTCGACGAGGCCGATCTGGTGATCGCGATCGGCTACGATCTGGTCGAGCACGCCCCGCGGCACTGGAACCCGAACAAGGACAAGGGGATCGTGTGCATCGACACGGTCCCCGCAGAGATCGACGAGCACTTCATCCCCACCGCCGAGCTCGTCGGTGACGTGTCGCGGAGCCTCGAGCGACTGACGCGCAAGGTCGAGCGGGCGTCACACCCCGCCGGCTCCACGCGCCTGCGAGATGCCGTGCGCGAGCGCCTGCGTCGCGCCGACGACGACCCGGAGTCGCCGCTGCAACCACCGAGGGTGCTCGTCGAGCTTCGCCGAGCGCTCGGGAAGCGGGACGTCCTGGTCTCGGACGTGGGGCTCCACAAGCTCTGGATCGGCCGGATGTTCCCCGCCTACGAACCGGACACGGTGCTCATCTCGAACGGCCTGGCCGCGATGGGCTTTGCCCTCCCGGCGGCCATCGCCACGAAGCTGGTCCACCCCGACCGCAACGTGGTGGCGGTCAGTGGCGACGGCGGGTTCATGATGAACGCGCAGGAGCTCGAGACCGCGGTTCGGCTGGGGACCGCCGTCGTCAACGTCGTCTGGCAGGACGATGGGTTCGGCTCCATCGCGTGGAAGCAGGAGAAGCGGTTCGGGCGCCACTTCGGCACGGAATTCGGCAACCCGGATCTCGTGCGCTTCGCCGAGTCGTTCGGCATCCCAGCCTGGCGGTGCGACACGGCCACGGACTTCGCGAAGCGGCTCGAGGAGGCGCTCGCGGCGGACGGCCCGAGCCTCATCGCGGTGCCGATCGACTACTCGCCCGACGTCGCCATCGTCGGGGAGCTCGAAGAGGAACCGACGGCGACGTGATCGACCCTCGGGCGACGCCGGCGGGGCCTACGAGCCGGAGAGCAGCCTCCGTATCGCAGAGGGATCGAGCGGGTCGACGCGCCGCAACCCTCGGAGACCTCCGAAGCCCGAGTCCGCGGTCACGATGGCGTCGATCCCCGACGATCGACAGGTACCGACGTGGACCCGATCGGCGGGACCGAGCCGGCGCGTGCGGACGGACAGGGCGACCCGGAACGCCTCGTCGGTGACGGGGAGCAACGGCGTGAACACCGCGTAGGCCCGTGCCGCGAGGCCGTCGAGCGGACCGGCTCGGCCCGAACGCTCGACGTACCAGACCTCCTCGAGGACCGTCGGCGAGGTCCGCCCGTCCGCGTCGCCGTTCGCCACCGCCTCGAGGATCCGGAGGCAGGAGGATCGGTACTCGCCCTCGGTCGCGGCGTACACGATGACGTTGGCATCGACGAAGAACGTCAACGCGGCCGGCGGGCCCGCTCCTCCTCGACGAGGCGGTCGAGCTCGTCCGGAGGAAGGAACCGTCCGCGCATCGCGCGGATCGCATCGACGGCGCTCGCGCGATCTCCGCCTTCGGGCGAGCCCACGTCTCGGTCGACCGAGTCCCGGATGAGGCCGGCGACGGACGTGCCCCGGCGCTTGGCCTCGAGCTCCCACCGCCTGCGCTGCTCCGCGGTCACGAGGATCTGCAGCCGCTCGCTGTACATGTGTAGAGCATACACATGTGCCACACGGTAGCCGACCTCGTCGGCTCCTACCGTGAGCCCGGTGACATGGGTGCGTGGGAACGTGTGCTCGCCCGAAGCGGCCGGGTCGAAGCGCCCGACGACGGAATCAACGGCAACGCGGGAGCGTTCCCAGCGGGAAGATGGAACGCATGGACGGCGTCTCGGAACCGGGTGAGGAAGCGCTCGACGCGTACTCGCGCGTGGTCACCTCGGTCGCAGAACGCCTGATCCCCTCGGTCGCCAGCCTCCGGGTCCGGCAACGCGTGCGTGGGGGCGGCGTGGACGGCGCTGGTTCGGGCGTGGTGATCACGCCGGACGGGTTCGCGTTGACCTCGGCCCACGTGGTGGGCGGGACGGATCGGGGCTCGGCCTCGTTCGTGGACGGGCGCGAGATCCCGTTCGACGTGGTCGGCCGCGACGAGCTCTCCGACCTGGCGGTGCTCCGGCTCCAGGGCGGCGGCGACCTCGAACCGGCGGAGCTCGGCGAGGCGGCGGGGCTCCGCGTCGGGCAACTCGTCGTGGCGATCGGGAACCCGATGGGCTTCGCCGGATCCGTCACCGCCGGCGTGGTGAGCGCCCTCGGCCGCGCGCTCCCGGTGCAGGCGGGCCGCGTCGTCGACAACGTCATCCAGACCGACGCCGCGCTGAACCCCGGGAACTCGGGCGGGGCGCTCGCCGACGGGCGCGCTCGCGTCGTCGGCATCAACACCGCCGTCGCCGGGATCGGGCTCGGCCTCGCGGTCCCGATCGACGACTCGACGCGCCGCATCATGCACGCACTCATGACGTCGGGCCGGTTCCAGCGCGCCTACATCGGGATCGCCGGTGGCGGGCGACCCCTGCCGCCGCGCGTGGCCGCCGCGGTGGGACGCGACCACGGCGTCGAGGTCATGGAGGTCGTCGGGGGCAGCCCCGCCGCCCGAGCCGGTATCCGATCCAACGACCTGATCGTCGAGCTCGACGGCGTGCCGATCTCGGACGCCCGCGACCTGCAACGGCTGATGGTCGGGGACGTGATCGGCCGGTCGGTCGAGGCGCTCGTCTGGCGCGACGGCGAGCTCCGGACGGTCACGATCCACCCCGCCGAGCTCACGGCGGCCTGAGCCTCGCCGCCGATCGACGGCTAGCATTCGATCGGCGCGGCGACGTACCGTCCGGTTATGGCGAGTGTGGAGATTCCGGCGCCGGTCGATACCGATTTCGGTATCGGTGCCGTCCGGGAGATCCCACCACCCCTCCCCTCACCGCTGGGGGCCGGCCATGTGATCCTCGTCGCGCGCGAGCTCTCGGGTCTGTCCCAGCGGTCCCTCGCTCGCGCCGTGGGCACCTCGCAGCCCACCCTCGCCACCCTCGAGACGGGCAACCGGACACCCACGATCCGAACGCTCATGCGGGTCGCCCGGGCGACCGGGTTCGAGCTCGTGATCGGCCTCCGTCGCCCCGGAGGACGTGCGCCCGACCCCGACATCATCCACGCGCAGGGCTTCGGTCTCCTCGGCACGCTCAGGCCGGACCCAGACGATGGTCTCGCCGACTTCGTCGTCCTCCGCGAGCCCAGCCCGTTCGAAGGCCCCCGATGACCCATCCCGAAGGCCCCCGATGGCCCGTCACCCGCCGCCCCTATCCTGAGACCCATGACTCCCTGCCCGGTCTGCGGCGAACCGCTCCCGGAGGGCGCGAGCTTCTGCCCGAACTGCGGCTCGCCCGTCGGCACGCCGCTCGGCACCGAGGAACGCAAGATGGTCACGGTGCTGTTCGCCGACCTCGTGGACTCCACCGGCCTGGCGCAGCGCCTGGATCCCGAACGCGCCCGCGAGATCCTCGGCTTCTTCTTCGAGGCCGCGTCCGAGGAGCTCCTCGCGCTCCGCGGCCGCGCCGAGAAGTTCATCGGCGACGCCGTCATGGCGGTGTTCGGCCTGCCGACCGTGCACGAGGACGACGCGCTCCGCGCCGTCCGGGCCGGTCTCGCGATCCGAGCCCGGACCCGCCGCCTCAGCGAGACACTGAGCCTCCCCGAACCCCTCGACGTCCACGTCGGCGTCGAGTCGGGCGAGGCCGCCACCGGCCTCGGCCCGGCCGGCCAGCTCCTGGTCACCGGTCCGGTCGTGAACGCCGCGGCCCGGCTCCAGGCCGCCGCCACACCCGGCGAGGTACTCGCCGGCGAGACCACGGTCGCGCTCACGGCCAACGCGGTCTCGTACGGGGATCGGCGGGAGGCCACCGCGAAGGGCTTCGACGGGGACACGATCGCCGGCTTCCCCGTCGAGGCGCTCACGCCGCGAAGCGCTCGCAGGACCATCCCGTTCGTCGGGCGCTCGAGCGAGCTCGCGATCCTGCGCGAGAGCCTCCACCGCGCCACCGACACGGGACATCCGGTGCTCGTGAGCGTCCTGGGCGAACCCGGCATCGGGAAGTCGCGCCTGGCCGACGAGCTCGTCGCGGGTCTCGACGACGACGTGCCCGTGCTCACAGGCCGCGCGCGACCGTTCACCGACACGGCCACGTTCGCGCCGGCCGCGACGATCGTGGCCGAGCTCGCCGGCCTCGAGGAGGACGACCCGCCCGAGAAGACCCGGCGCCGCATCCACGAGCTCGCCGACCGCACCGTCGCACCCGGCGACGCCAAGCAACTCGTCGAGCGGCTCGCGCTGCTGTTCGGGATGGCCGAGCGCCCGTCGCACGCGTCGTTCGTGCAGGACGTGCAGGCCGGGTTCGTCGCGCTCGTCGACGGCCTCGCCCGCGAGAGGCCGGCCGTGCTCGTGTTCGAGGACGCGCACGGGCTCCGCCCGCCGATGCTCGAGCTGATCGAACGCCTCGGCTCGCCGGCCCGCAGCGGCCACCGCAAGGCGCTCGTCCTCGCGCTCGCGCGGACGACGCTTCTCGACGAACGTCCGGCGTGGGGCACCACGACCGAGAACGCCGTCCGGCTCCGCCTCGAGCCGCTGAGCTCCGACGAGTCGGTCGATCTCGCCCGGCAGGCCTCGGGCCGCCGCATCGAGGACGCCGAGGCGGCCGAGATCGCCGAGCGCGCCGGCGGCAACCCGTTCTTCATCATCGAGACGACCGGGATGCTGCTGCCCGACGGCTCCGACGGCGGACCCTCCGCGGCGCGCCCGAGCCTGCCGCCCACCGTGCAGGCCGTCGTGGCGGCCAGGCTCGACCACCTCGACCCCCGACTGCGCGAGCTCACCCGCCGCGCGTCGGCGTTCTTCGTCTCGTTCGACATGCACGAGCTGCACACGGTCGACCCCGAGGCCACCGCCGACGAGATCCGGCAGCTCGAGGAGGCCGAGATCCTCGTGCCCGAGGACGACGCTCGCTCGGTGGCGCGCTGGCGCGTCCGGCACGCGACCCTGAAGGAGGTCGCGTACGCGAGCCTGCCCAAGCGGGAGCGCGTACGCCTGCACCAGCTGATCGCCGAGCGGCTGGCCGAGACCGGACACCGGTCGTGGGCAGCCGACCACCTCGAGCTCGCCGCGATCGCGTCCCTCGACCTCGATCGCGAAGATCGCACGGTGCCCGAGCGCGCCGCCGAGGCGCTCCTGGAGGCGGGCGACCACGCGCGGCGCCGGATGGAGAGCCGCACGGCGGTCGACTACTACGAGCGGACCCTGGCTCTCGCCGGTCCCGAGGAGCGCTGGGGCGTCCGCGAGGCACGCGCGCTCGCCGGGATCGGCGAGGCGCGGTACTGGCTCGGCGAGTACCCGGCGGCCACCGAGGTGCTCGGCCGCGCGGTGGAGCTCGGCCGCGAGGTCGACGATCCGTTCACGCTCTCGCTCGCGCTGCGGTTCCTCGGCGACATCGCGATCAACGTCGAGGCCGACCTCGACAAGGCGGAGAAGCTCCTGGACGAGTCGCTCGCCGCGGCGGAGGCGATGGACGAGCCGTGGGCATGCACCCGCACGCTGCTGTTCGCCGGCTGGGTACCGTGGACGCGCGGCGACCACGAGGCGGCCGAGAAGATCTGGCGCCGCGCGCTCGAGGTCGCCGACCCCGAGGACGGCTGGGCGCGCGTGCGGGCGCTCAACTCGCTCTCGATCAACATGACGGGCGGCCCGGGTCGCCCCGGCGTGTCGCCCGACGAGGCGCTGCGGCAGGCGCTCGAGCTGAGCGACGAGGCGTTCGCGCTCGCCGAGGAGATCGGCGACCAGTTCTCGATCGCGATGACCACGGTGCAACGGGCCCGGATCCTGGAGGACCTGGGCCGGTTCGAGGAGTCGCTCCCGTGCTTCGACCGCGCGATCGCCGTGTTCGAGGACCTGGGCGCCCGGTGGGAGCTCGGCGACGCGACCGCCGAGCGCGGCATCGCCAAGCGCGAGCTCGGCCGCCTGGACGAGGCCGAGGAGGATCTCCGCAAGGCGATCCGCATCTCCGAGGAGCTCGGCGAGCGCCAACTCGCGAGCTGGACCTGGCGCGCCCTCGCCAAGGTCTCCGAACGCCGAGGCGACAAGGCGGAGGCCGAGCAACGGCTGCGGCGCTCACGAGAGGCGGAGGCGCAGGGACCGCGGTAGGAGTCCTCAGTGCGCGATCGGGCCGATCCAGATGCCGGACGTGAGGAGCAGCGCCGGCAACACGAACAGGATCGCGACGAAGAACCACAGCCGTCGGTTCGTCGACACCACCCACTCGTCGAGCGCCATGATCCCGCGCGTGAGCGGCCCGTACAGCAGCGCGAGGTAGAACAGCGACACGACGCTGACCGCGATCGCCTCGGCGAGGACGATCTGCACGGCGACCGGGTTCCCGAGGATCATCGCGGCCACCAGCGTGTCGGCGAGCGTCGTGATGTTCGCGCCCATGATGTAGGGGATCGACTCGCGACGCGTGATGTAGCCGCGGCTCGCGAGCGGCACCAGCAGCGTGAGCGCCACCGAGACCGAGAGCGTGAGCGTCGCGACCAGGCACCCGAGGCCGAACATCGGCCACGGCCGCTTCATCCACGAGCCCTTGCCGCCGCCGTGCCGCTCCCCGTCCAGCTGCGGCAGCACGTTGTCCAGCAGCCGGAACGCCAGCAGGATCAGCCCGAGTCCGATCGGCAGCAGCGTCCAGCCCGGCAGCCTGGTGATGACGTCGATCGCGGGCCCCCAGATCAGGTCGACGATCGACAGGACGTCGTGGGACGCGCTCCAGTGGATCCCGTCGAGCATCCCGGACTTCAAGATGGCGTAGCCGATCAGCATGCCGGGCACGTACACGACGGCGGTGAGCGAGAGCGCGAGCACGCCCATCCCGATCGACTCGCCCCGGTTTCGGCCGCGGTTGCGCAGCGCGTACAGGAACCCGACCAGCAGGACGACGAACGACGCGCCCAGCCGCGAACCAGAGAGCATCGTGAACGTCTGGAGTTGGGTGGTCGCGCCGCCCACGTACAGGCTGAGCGCAACGGCCGCGATCGGCGAGCCCGAGAGCACGATGTACGCGCCGAGCCACCCGAACCCGAGCGTGGAAACCGCGTTGCTGAAGAGCGGACTGCCCTCGAGCGTGGGCGCGAGCGCCTTCGCGCCCTCCTTCATCAGCTGGATCGCCAACACGAACAGGAACAGCGCGACCGCGAACGTCGTGAGCTTGAGCGCGACGCGCATCACCTTGGGCCCGGATCCCGCGGCCGCCGTGGCGTCTTCCGACGCGGCGGTCGCGTCCACGACGGATGTACCGGCGGTCGGTGACGGGTCTGTGTCGGCCATGGCTGGTTCGGTATAGGTGGTTCTGGGCTTGCCGTTCGGACGGCGGGAAGGGCGCAACCCTACTCGCCGCCCCAGGGAGGCAACAAGGAACCGGCGACCCGTGGGTCAGGCACGGGTCGTACCCGGGGGCCGGACGATGAAAACCGAGCACGGGGCGTGGTGGGCCACGTGCTCGCTCACGCTGCCGAGCAGCCGGCGCGTCATCCCGCTCACGCCCCGGTGACCCACGACCACGAGGTCGACCTCGTCGCGCTCGGCCACGCGCACGAGCGTGTGCTCGGGACGACCCATCGCCATCTCGCGGATCGGCTCGAGGCCGAGGCCCGACACGGCCCTCACGGAGGGCTCGAGCTCCGGCGGGCTCTGGTCCTGTGGTTCCAACGTCCACTCCTCGTTGCGCCCTCGGAAGACCGGGACGACGTGCACCAGTCGGAGCTCCGCGTCGGTGGCCCTGGCGACGCCGGCGGCGGCGAGCGCCGTGAGCACGGAGGCTTCCGACCCGTCGATCGCGCACGCGATGTGCCGGGGGAACGCCGGTCCGGCCGGCCGAGCGATCAGGACCGAGCACGCGGCGTCGCGCAGGATCCTCCCGGCCGCACGGCCGAACCGGATCGCGCCGCCGAGCAGCCCCGAGTCGGGCCCTACGCAGAGGAGGTCGACGCCGTCGCGTTCGGCCTCCGCGACGAGTGCCTCGCCGGCATCGCCGGTCAGGACCCGAGCCTCAGGGTCGACGCCGGCGGCCCGCGCGGCGGCGCTCGCGGCCTCGAGGGCGCGTTCCGCGTCCCCCTCTTCGTACGGGCGGTCCTCGATGACGTAGGCGACGATCAGCTGCGCGCGAGCGGCCGAGGCGAGGCGTGAGGCCTGGCGCGCGGCCTCCCGGGCACGTTCCGACCCGTCGACGCCGGCGAGGACGAGTGAGAACGGCCGGTCGGCGGTCATCTGGTCGGCGGCCACGGCGGCATTCTCCCCCAGGGCCGACCCGCCACGCGAACCATCGCGTTCGGCTTGCAAGGACGGATACGCTTGCGGTCCAGGAGGTGCCTCATGTTCGGTGGAGACGAGAACTCCGAGGTATCGGTGGTCGGTCCGGGCACCCGGATCGAGGGCACGGTCGTGGCGGCCGGCTCCCTCAGGGTCGAGGGAGAGGTCAGGGGCAAGATCACCGCCGAACGGGAGGTGATGCTCTCAGCTCAGGGTCGGGTGGAAGCGAACATCCAGGCCGGGAGCATCGTCCTGGCCGGGCAGGTCAAGGGCAACCTCGCCGCCAAGGGCGACGTGACCCTCCCGGCCGATAGCCGGCTCGACGGAAACATCCGAGCCCACAACGTAGACGTGGGTGGAGTGGTCAAAGGCAACATCGTCGGCAAGGGCAGGGTGGTACTCGGCCCACGCGCTCGTGTGGAGGGTGACGTCACGTCGACGACGCTCGCGATCGCCGAGGGGGCGGTCTTCATCGGGAGCTCGACCATGGACGGGGAGACGTCCAAGTAGCCCCGGCTGAATCCATCGCACGCACACCTAGCCCCGGAGACCAGCGGCCTCGATAGGAGCTTGCAGAGGGTCACGCCGGCTTCACATCGAACGTGATGCCGGTCTCGCGCTGCGACACCTCCCAGAGGGCCGTCATCGCATCACGGCTGCGAGCACGGCCGAACAACGGCCGGCGTACCGGAGAACCCCAGTTCACCCACCGTGGCGTGTAGATACGGCCACCGACGGCGTTCGGATCCGTCGCCGCTCGCAGCAGCGCGAGTGCGCCTCGGGCGGGCGTCATGCCGAACCGGACCACGGCCGCCCGGAAGAACCGCTGGCTCCGGCCGCCGCCGGTTTCCCGCACGCTTCGCGCCTGCAGATCGGTGTTCGTAAATCCCGGATGGACGACGATGCTCCTCGCCGCCACGTCTGCGGCTCGGAAGCGCCGATCGAGCTCGAGTGCGAAGTGCACGTTCGCGAGCTTCGACTGGCCGTACGCGCGCCAGGGGTCGTAGCGACCTTCGAGGTGTGGGTTGTCCGGGTCGATCGCGCGACCGCTGTGACGCCCGGTGCTGGTAACCGAGACGACGCGGGCGTCGTGGCTTCGGAGCAAGGCAGGCATGAGCAGCGCGGTGAGCGCGAAGTGGCCGAGATGGTTGACGGCGAGTTGCATCTCGAACCCGTCCTCGGTCCGCCGCTCGGGGATCGCCATCACACCCGCGTTGTTGACGAGCATGTCGATATCGAGATTGGCGCCGAGGATCCGCCCGGCGGACTCGCGCACCGAGGCCAGCGATGCGAGGTCGAGCGGCTGCAGCTCGAGCGAGGCGTCGGGGATCTCGGCAAGGATGGAGGCGCGAGCCTCCACAGCCTTCTCGTGGTCGCGCGCCGCCATCACGACGTGCGCGCCCCTCCGGGCGAGCTCCCTGGAGACCTCGAGCCCGAGGCCGCCGTTCGCCCCGGTGATGACGGCGACCCTGCCCGACTGGTCCGGGATGTCCTCGGCGGACCAGGCCATGCTCGATGCTATGCCGGGCCTCTCGATATCGTTGCCCTAGGCTCGATCGAACCGACACTGGTGTCGGATATGCGTAACCCCGCACGCGGTATAACGCCGGCATGAACTACGACCACCCGGTCGCTCTCGCCA
>CAVQIQ010000011.1:0-39457 GCA_963712645.1 uncultured Actinomycetes bacterium
GTGCCCGGGGTGGGATTCGAACCCACACGTCCCTTTCGGGACCAGCGCTTTTAAGGCGCATCCGTCTGCCAGTTCCGGCACCCGGGCGACCGGCAGCCTACCCCCTACCCGCCCTCGCGGATCGTGACCTTCTCGATGTACACGGACTGCTTCGGCTGCTGGCCCGGGATGCCGGCGGAGGGGTCTTGGATCGGCAGCTCCTGGATCCGCTTGGCGACGTCCAGGCCCTCGACCACCATCCCGAAGATCGTGTACGCGGGGTTCGCGTCGAGGTTGTGCCCCGCGTCGCCCGTGATGAGGAAGAACTGGCTGCCACCGGTATCGGGCCCGGCGTTGGCCATCGCCAGGACGCCGGGGCCGTACGACTCATCCCCGGTGAGCTCGTCGGGGATCGTGTACCCGGGCCCTCCGGACCCGGTGCCCGTCGGGTCGCCGCCTTGGATCACGTCGATCGACGTGTCGAGGCGGTGGAAGCGCTGTCCGTCGAAATACCCCTTCTCCGCGAGGAACACGAACGAGTTCACCGTCTGTGGCGCCCGGTCGGCCAGGAGCTCGATCACGATCGTGCCGCACGAGGTCTGCATCTCGGCCGTGTACGTCGTCCCCTCCTGCACGACCTGTTGAGGCTCCGAGAACTGCGGCTTGGGCTTCGTCGCGTCCTTCGGCTCCGTGCCGCCGCAGGCGACCTCGGCGGGGCCGGGCTGGGGCTCGACGGTGTTCGGGCTCGACGTCGCGCCCGTGGGCCCGGGGGTCGGTTCGTTCGTCGTCCCGGTCGCGCCGGAGGCTCCTGCCTGCGTGTCGTCGCCGCCGGTGAACGCGACATAGGCGATCCCCCCGCCAACGAGGGCGATCACGAGCGCGACCACGATGGTCGTCGTCTGACGCCTGCGCTGCTGGTTCCTGCGCTCGGCCTGGCGACGCTGATGCTGCCTCGCGAGCTGTCGGTGGCGGGTCCTCTTCGGCACGGCGGCACAGGTTACCGAACACCCCGCGATCGCACCGACGACCTACGTCCGGCTCCTCGGCTCACAGATCCGGTCGGGGAACCTCCGGAAGGTCGGCGCGTGCGAGCGCGGCGCCATCGTCGGCCGCGAGCCCCGGGGTATCGTCCCCTGCGAGCTCGGCGCCATCGTCGACGATCACCACCCGATCGGACGTGGCTCCGCTCTCGATCACGGCCTCGACCTCGCCCAGCGCGCTGATCGTCCGCTCGCGGATGTCCCGGAACGTGTCGAGCATCCGCCCCCGCACCGTCGCGAGGTGGCTCTCGGCTTGGTCGGCCTGCTCCCGCGCCTCGATGATCAGTCGTCCGGCACGGATCTGGGATTCCCGCTGCAGCGTCCGCGCATCCGCCCGGATCCGTTCGGCTTCGGCCTCCGCCTCCCCGAGGACGCGCTTGGCCTCATCCCTCGCGTGCGCGAGGATGCGATCCGCCTCCATCCGCACGTCCGACTGGAGGCGTTCGGCCTCGACCTCGGCGTCGCGGAGCAGCCCGCTCACCTCATGGTCGAACGTCTGAACGAGCTCGGTCACTCGGTCCGAGGCGCCGTCGTTCGGAAGTCGGGCGGCCGAGGCCTCGAGCGCGGCTCGCGCGTCGTCGCGCTCCCGGGCCGTCTCGAGGAGCTCGGACGTCATCTCCCTGAGCCGCGCCTCGAGGCTCAACACGAGCGTCGCCACGCGCTGCATGTACTCGGCGACCTGATCGGGGGCGAAGCCGCGCCGTACCGTGTCGAACGTCGTCGCGGGCAGACCACCGTTCTCCGATCGAGCTGCGAGCTCGCCTTCACCCTGCGGCGAAAGACCAGGCTCGTCGATGGCCATCCGACCTCACCTCCTGCCGTGCACCGGGCGCCGTCGGCACGAGGCGCCGGGCCGCTTCCTCCGCGCCACCGTAGGCCGACCGGTGGTCGCCCTGCTATGGGCCGAAAGTCGGTACTTCCCCTGGCCGAAAGTCGGTACTTCCCCTGGCCGAAAGTCGGTCGCCATTCCTCAGGCACGCGCCCGAGGGCGACCCACCCGGTCCAGCCACCGAACGCGGGCATCAGGCAGGCCCGAGCATCTCGAGCACGAGCCCGTCGAGGATGTCGGTCTCGGACACGATCGCCTCGTCGAACCCGAACCGCTCCATCACCTCGACCAGGATCACCGACCCCGCGACGATCACGTCGGCGCGACCCGGCGCCATCACGGGCAGCGCGGCTCGTTCGGCGGTCGTCATCGCGGCCAACTGCGCGGCGACGCGCGCGGCCTCGCCACGCGTGAGGCGGGTGCGGTGGATCCGCTCGGGGTCGTAGAAGTTCAGCCCCATCGCGATGGCCTGGACGGTCGTCGACGTCCCCGCCACCGCGACGAACGTGTGCGCGTCGCGGACGGGGATCGCACGCTCGACGTCGTCCAGCAGCTCGCCGACGGCCGCACGCATCCGGTCCAGCTCACCCGCCTCGGACGGATCGCTCCGCACGAAGCGTTCGGTGAGCCGGACGCTCCCCATCTGCGTCGAGATCGTGGCCGACGGACGCTCCGAGCCCAGGACGAACTCGGTCGAGCCGCCGCCGATGTCGAGCACGAGGAAGGGCGGCGGGGCGTCCAGCCCCCGGGTGGCGCCGAGGAACGAGAGCCGTGCCTCCTCCTCCCCGCTCACGATCTCGAGCGGGGATCCGGCGAGCTCGCCGACGGGGCGTTCGAACTCGGCCGCGTTGGCGGCGTCGCGGACCGCGGCCGTCGCGGCGACGCGGATCCGTTCGACGTGCAGGGCCTTGGCTCGGCGGACGTAGCGCGTGAGCACCACGAGCGTGCGCTGGAGGGCCTCGGAGGCGAGCCTGCCGGTCTCGTCGACACCCTGACCCAGCCGGGTGATCACCATGTCGCGCGCGAGATCCTCGAACCCACCTGCCTCGTCCGGCCCGGCGACGAGCAGGCGGGTCGAGTTCGTCCCCTGGTCCACGGCCGCCACGCGGCCCGGGCGTTCGTCGTGGATCGGCTCGACCGTCCCCGCCACCCACGCCCCTACGGCGTCATCGCCGCCGGCGAGGTGGTTGGCGTAGTGCGCGTGGAGGCACTTCAGGCCTTTCCTGGTCCCGCCCACCCCGCCGTGCTGCTCGGCGCGCGGATCGTCCCGTGCTCGTTCGCGGGCGTACTCGGCGTGGGCGCTCGCGACCGCGTCGGCGAAGTCGGGCTCGGCCTCGAGCCGCTCGTTCAGCCTCGAGATCCAGCCCTCCGCCTCCAGGCGGGAGACCGCCCGGACCGCATCGGGGCACGTGAGCCAGAACGTCGTGGGGAAGGGATCGCCTCGTTCGTCGACGACCGCGTTCCGGATGACCAGGGGATGACCGCCTGGGCACCGTGCGACGATCGTGAACGGGACCGTGGGCTCGCGACCGAGCTGTTCCGCGACGATCCGGAGGTCGCTTCCGCGGAGCTCCCCCACCGGCTCGTCCTCCGGTTCGCCTGGGGACTTACTTGCGCTTGTGCTCGACGGAGCGCTTGAAGTCCACCTGGCGCTCCTCGCTCTGGCGCATGAACTTCTTCAGGCGGGCCTCGAAGTCCGGGTCGGAGCCGCGGCGCTGACGCGTGGGCGCGGGGTCCTGCAGCGCCTTGATCGAGAGATCGATCTTGCCGTCCTCCTTGATGGCGATGACCTTCGCCTGGACGACGTCGTTCTCGCGGAGGTGCTCGTGGACGTCCTTGACGTAGTTCCTGTCGATCTCGGAGATGTGGACGAGCCCCATCTTTCCGCCCTCCAGGGTCAGGAAGGCGCCGTACGGGGTGATGCGGCTGACGGTCCCGTCGATGACCGCGCCGACCTCAAGATCTGCCAGGACTCCTCCTCGTACCGAACTTCGTCGTCCGCCGGGTCGTTCCTCTCCGGCGCATCGCCAGATGGCCAGTCTCCCATCGGCCCGTTTGGGGCGTCAATACGACCCCGGGGAGGGTACAGATGGAGCAGCCACCAGGCCGAGTCGATGCGGGTCCCGACGTGCCGACGGTGCCGACGGTGTCAGGGGGATCCCTCGTCGACGCTCGGCCCTGGGGGCGGCGGTCACGTAGGAACTGCCGCGAATCAGGAGAGGCAGGTAGCGAAGGCACAAGGTCTGTCGCTCTTCCAGGCCGGCGTACGTGTCGCCCCGAACGCTAGCTCCGCCTTCGTTGACGCTCCAAGCGGACCAATGGCCGGAGTCCGGGCTGCTCCTCCCACATGTCGAGAGGGCGACGTTTCCTTCGGTGCGCTAGCACGAGATTCGCGATCTTCCTCGCGGTCTCTGGTGGGACCCGCTTGCGCTTGGTGTTGTACGCATAGCCCCTGATCGTCGCTTCAGGCGTATCCAGCAAGATCGCCACGGCCTTGATCGATCCGTGCCGTTCCCGCAACCAGAACAGCAACGGGCGGATCTTCTCGATGGGCACCCCGTTCTTCGACCATACGCCGGCTCGCGGGTGGATCACCCTCAACTGGTGGCCGGATACGAACGTAAACGGTCGCCCCGCAACCCGATCTGCCGACAGAACCGTGATATGGCTGAGCTTCGGTCGAGCGCCGCAGCCGCAGTGGCATGTTCCGTATGAGGAGCAGTCAGGGACGCACGTCCCTCGCGTCGGGTGAGGGAATGGCCAGTCGGAGCCCTTGTTCGACTCGTCCGCATGCTGGAGATGCGGTGGCTGGTCTGATCTGTGGATCTTCACGGACATCTCTCCGTTCGGGCATCGCTCGCGTGCGTGCCGATCCACCTCGGCCGGGCACGCGGAAGCGGCCGGTCCGTGGCCCGAGGGCGGCCGGATCGCGTTCGTTACGCCGAAAGGAGCGGGGGGGCGCGCACGTCGCCCACCACGATGAGTGGGCGAGAGAACACCAGATACTCAGCGATGGAGGCGACGCGGTCCTCGCCCGTCGCCGCCGTCGGCTCGCGACGAGGAGCCCGCATGACGCGGAGCGCGACCGATCCGAGCGCGGCGACAACCAGTGCGGATCCGATCGCGAAAAGGAGTTCGAATACGAATCCCGACTCAAGCAAACCTTCGCTGAAAGGCTCGCGTTGGACGAGTCGTTCGCTCACTTCCAGGAGGAGGAAGAGGAGGAGCTGAGACGTCACCAGCCGTGTCAGAAGGAACAAGCGGAAGGTGCCGATGGGGGCTCGCGAGATGTTGGGGCTCCTCCATCTCGCAGCCAGCGGCCCGAGCAAGAGCACGACCAGCAGGGCCAGGATCGTCTGGATGAGGATGGGGATGGACGCGCGCCACGTGTATTCCAGGCCCGCCTGCGCGTACTCGTTGCGATCGAGCACCCAGTTCGCGATCCAGTGCCCACAGATCGCGCTGAGCAAGATGCCGCGCGCCCAGAGCAGCCACCTCGGCCTCGAGGTCATGCGGGTAGCATCCAGCGTCCCCGGCAAGCAGTCAAAGGTGTGGAGAGGGGGCCGTGGAGCTGGACCGTGGGCTCGTGCTTGACGGCAGGCTCGCCGTGTGGCCCGGCTCCAGGTGTGTCCGGTGGCCAGGTGAGTTGCCGAGTCCGCTTACGGAGTGCCAGAGCCCCGCCACGCTGCCTCGGCCTTCCAAGACCTGGGCTGATGTGACGACCTATACGACACCGGTACCCAGGAACGTCATGAGCACTCGGCCGATCGACTGGACGCGCTACGGGCCCAGGAAGCTGTCAAGGAACGCCCGGGAGTAGACCGTGTCGGTCCGCTGATAGCCGCCGGTCGCGAGAGGCGCACGATCTCACCTCGCCGGGGGCGCTTTACGGACTCGGGTGAGTTCGATCGGCTGCACGACGCCGCATGCGAACGAACAGCCATGAGCCTGCGGCGATCACGACCGCCGCCACGACGACAACGACCACCCAATAGGTCCCCCCGGAGCCGCCCCCTCCGTATCCGTAGGCCGCGAGCGATCCGATCATCATCACCACCTCCTTCGGGGGATTAGCCGCCGGCTCGGGTAGGGCTCGGGAGGCAGAGATCTGTTCACACGTTCGTCACATCGGGCCGCAGTCAAGGGTGAACGGAGCCTCTCGCCTCTCCGCGATCAGCAGTCGGACGGGTCGGCCGTCCGACCGGGTATGACGAACGCGACCTCGCCCGGCCCCACCATCCCAAGGCACGACCGGGCGAGCTCCTCGAGCTCCGCAGGGTCGTGGAGTCGCGAGATCTCGGCGCGCAGGTCGGCGTTCTCGGCCTCGAGCGCCGCCGCACGACGTTCGATGTCGGCGATCGCCGAGCGCTGATCGAGGTAGCGCCCGATCGGCACGATCGCCATCACGGCCAGGATCGCCACGGCGACGAGCAGGGCGGCGGCGCGGCCCGTGAGCCTCGGCCCGTCGCGCTCGAGCCGAGGGCGTGGCGACGGCCTGCTCCTCGTCTTGGTCGCGCTCATGCCGGGCAGCCTCCGAACGATGGGCTCACGTCGCGGCACGCCGGATCGCCGCGGCGCCCAGGTAGCGCGCCTGCTCGCCGAGCTCCTCCTCGATCCGCAGCAACCGGTTGTACTTGGCGGTCCGCTCGCCACGCGTCGGCGCACCCGTCTTGATCTGCCCGGCGTTGGTCGCCACGGCGATGTCGGCGATCGTCGTGTCCTCGGTCTCGCCCGAACGGTGGCTCACGACCTGCCCGTAGCCGTTGCGCACGGCGAGCTCGATCGTGTCGAGGGTCTCGGTCAGCGTGCCGATCTGGTTCGGCTTGACCAGGATCGCGGTGGCCACGCGTTCGCGGATCCCGCGTGCGAGCCGGTCGGGGTTCGTCACGAAGATGTCGTCGCCCACCAGCTGGCACCGAGCGCCCAGCTCGGCCGTGAGGTCCGCCCACCCCTCCCAGTCGTCCTGTGCCAGACCGTCCTCGATCGACACGATGGGGAACGCGTCGAGCAGCCCGCTCCAGAACCGGACCATGTCGTCGGCGCTCCGCGGGGCGCCCTCGAGGTGGTACGAACCGTCGCGGTAGACCTCGGAGCAGGCCGGATCCATCGCGAGGGCGACCTCGTCGCCGGGTTCCAGCCCCGTGGTGTCGATCGCCTCGACGAGCAGCTCGAGCGCCTCGGCCGCGGTGCCCAGCTCGGGCGCGAACCCACCCTCGTCGCCGACGCCCGTGGAGAGTCCCCTCGAGCGCAGGATGGCCTTGAGCGCCTGGTAGATCTCGGAGCACCAGCGGACGGCCTCGGAGAACGAAGCGGCCCCCACCGGCGCGAGCATGAACTCCTGCAGCTCGAGCTCGTTGTCGGCGTGCGCGCCGCCGTTGATCACGTTCATGAGCGGCAGCGGGAGCACGTGGGCGTTCGGGCCCCCGAGCGCCCGGTAGAGCGGGAGGCCGAGCGAGTCCGCGGCCGCGTGGGCCAGCGCGAGCGAGACGCCGAGGACCGCGTTCGCGCCGAGGTTCGACTTGTCGGCGGTGCCGTCCAGCTCGAGGAGCACGCGGTCGAGCTCACGCTGGTCGTACGCGTCGATGCCCTCGAGCGCCGGCGCGATCACCTCGTTCACGTTCGTCACCGCGCGGAGCACCCCTTTGCCGCCGAACCGCTTGGGGTCCCCGTCCCGGAGCTCGAGCGCCTCGTGCTCGCCGGTCGAGGCGCCGCTGGGCACGGCCGCCCGGCCGAACGCGCCGTCCACGAGGATCGCGTCGACCTCGACGGTGGGGTTGCCGCGCGAATCGAGCACCTCGCGCGCCTGGACGGCTTCGATCAGGGACATGGGGGCCCATATCCTACGGCCGGGTACGGGTGGTACCGGTGATTTCGCGTCGGGTACGGTTGCGCCCCAATGGACGAGCCAATGGACGAGATGGAGGACCCCGGGCCCGAACGCTGCTGCTTCGACGACTGGGTCGACGACTGGACGTCGCAGGCGAGGACGAAGCCAACCGCCGCCAAGGTGACGGCCTCCCTGCTCGACGCGATCACCGAGGCCGGGGTGGCCGACCGCACGGTGCTCGACGTCGGGTGCGGCATCGGCGACCTGGCGATCGAGGTGGTCACCCGGGGCGGCGCGAGCGGCACCGGGTACGACCTGTCCCCGAAGGCGATCGAGGAGGCCCGCAAGCTGGCGGCCGCACGCGGCGTCGGCGACCGGATGCGGTTCGAGGTCGGCGACGGCGCGAAGCTCGATCTGCCCGCCGCCGACATCGTCGTGATCAACCGGGTGGTGTGTTGCTACCCCGACACCGAGAACCTGCTCGAACACACGCTCGGCGCGGCGCGGAGCGTGTTCGCGATCACGGCTCCGATCTCGAAGGGGCCGACGGGCTGGTGGAACCGGCTGTGGAGCACGCTCGAGAACGTGGGCTACCGGTTGCGTCCGTCCAAGTACGGGGGGTTCCGGGTCTTCATCCACGACCTCGACCGCGTCGACGAGCGCATCCGTGCGGCGGGGTTCCGGCGGGTCCGGCACGAGCGCCGTCGCGTGGTCTGGGATCTCGCGGTCTACACCCGCTGACCAATCGGTCGGCGTCGCGATCCCCGACGGCCGACGCCGTCACGAACGCGCGCGGCGGAACAGCGCGCGGACCTCGTCCTCGGGCAGGTCGTCGAGCCGGAGGCCGCGCTCCTCGAGCAGATCGTTGAACCGCTCGTAGCGTTCGGCGAAACCCCGGATCGTCCGGCGAAGCGCGCTCTCCGGGTCGACGCCGAGCTTCCGCGCGACGGACACCGTCGCGAACAGCACGTCGCCGATCTCCTCCTCGGCGTTGTCCGAACCCGTGTGCGACTCGAGCTCGCCGACCTCTTCCTTCAGTGCCTCGATCGCCGAGTCGGTCGAACGCCACTCGAACCCCCAGCCCGCCGCCCGGCGTTGCACCTTCGAGGCGCGCGCGAGGGCGGGCAGGGACGCGGGGATGTCGTCCTCGAGCGGCTTCTCGCCCTTCTCTCCCGCCTTGATCCGCTCCCAGTTCACGAGCACCTCGTCGGCGCCCGCCACCTCGACGTCGCCGAACACGTGCGGGTGACGCCGGATCAGCTTCTCGACGATCCCCTGGGCGACGTCGTCGACGTCCCATGCCCCGTCGTCGGCCGCCAGCTGCGCGTGGAACGCGACCTGCAGCAGGACGTCGCCGAGCTCCTCGCGGAGCCGTTCGCGGTCGTCGGCGTCGATCGCGTCGAGGACCTCGTGGGTCTCCTCCTGCAGGTGGCGGGCGAGGGAGGCGTGGGTCTGCTCCCGGTCCCACGGGCAGCCGTCCGGCGCCCGGAGCCGCGCCATCACGCGCACGAGATCCAGCAGCCGGGCTCCCGCCTGCGACGAGGGCACCGGTCCGCTCGGAACGTGCGACAGGAGGTCGTCGCGCTCGGTCACGAGCCGGCGTTCGAGCCCGTGGACCCGGTGGAGCCCGAGCCGCCCGCCGGTTCCTGGGCGGTGCTCCGGATCGGCAGCACCTCGCCGGTGTCCTGATCGAAGCGCCCGAACCGAGGATTCACCTCGACGTTGGTCGTCCCGAGCTGTTCGGTGAACCAGTCGTTCAACACCGTCCCGCTCTGATTCGCCTCGAGCTGATCACGGACGTCCTCGAACGGCGCCACGTCGCGTCGCACGAGGTGGATCACGTGCCAGCCGAACTGCGTCTGGACGGGTGCCGAGATCTCGCCCGGTTTCAGCGCCAGGGTGGCCGCGACGAAGTCCGGATCGAACTGCGTCTGGAACTGCGCCTCGGAGAACGACCCCAGGCTCCCACCCTGCACCGCCGACTGCTGGTCGATGGACTCGCGCTGCGCCGTCTCCCCGAACGTCGCCGGCGTGACCTCGGCCGCGATCCGCTCGGCGTCGGCCTCGTCCGCGACGAGGATGTGCTCCACATCGAGCGTGGTGAACTGCGCGAGGTTCGCCTGGTAGGCGTCGCGGAGCGCCTCCTCGTCCAACCGCTCCTTGACCACCGCCTGCCGCACCGCGTTCACGAGGAGCAGGCGCGCGGCGAACGCCTGGACCTGGGCCCGCGTGATGCCGGCGTCGGACAGCTGTGCCGTGAGCGCGTCGGCTCCCCCGAGGCCCTGCTGGAGCTGGGTGAGGGCGTCCGTCACGTCGGCGGCATCGACCTTCAGGTCGTTCTCGGTCGCGTAGGCCTTCGCGAGCTCCTCGCGGATATCGTTCGCGAGCGCGAACCGTGCACAGGCCGCCTCCTGGGTCTCGTTCCCCATCGGCGTACCGCACGTCGCACCGGACAGGCCCGTCAGGAAGCCGAACAGCGCGACGTCCGCGTGCAGCTGGTCGATCGAGATCTCGCCGTCTCCCACGGTGGCCGCCGACGACGGATCGTTCGCGCAGGCCGTGAACAGCACGACGACGCACAGGATCGCGAGCAAGCGAACGCGACGCGGGAGGGGGATCACGGGGTCATCGTAGCAACGACCTCGTCTTCGCCCGTGGCCCGGACCAGGCCGCGCTCCACCAGCCACGGGAGCTCCGAACCCGGGACGCGGCCGATGTCGAGGTTCAGGGTCTGGGTCGTGCGCAGGTAGCGAGCCCCCGGGACCCGTTCGCGCAGGTCGTGTTCGAGCGGCTCGGGCAGGTCGAGCGGCTTGACGCGGATCTGCTGCCGGTAGGTCGAGACCTCGCCCACGCCGAGCCTCGCACACGTGATCCGGAGCGACGCCACCGCGAACAGCGTCTCGACCTCCTCCGGGAGCTGGCCGAACCGGTCCACGGTCTCGGTGCGGACGCGCTCGAGCAGGCCGTGGTCGCCGGCCGAGGAGATCCGCCGGTAGAGGTCGAGCCGGAGCGCCTCCTGTTCGAGCCAGCCCGGCGGCACGAACGCCCGCACCGGGAGGTCGATGCGGATCTCCTTGTCCTCCGGCAGCGGCTCCCCCCTCATCTCCGCGACCGACTCCTGGAGCAGCCGCGCGTACGTGTCGAACCCCACCGCCGCGATGTGGCCGTGCTGTTCGGCGCCGAGGACGTTGCCCGCTCCCCGGATCTCCAGGTCGCGGAGCGCGATCTGGAACCCGCTGCCGAGCGCCTGGTGCCGCGCGATCGTCGTGAGCCGCTCGTGCGCCTCCTCCGTGAGCTCGCGCTGCGGCGGGAAGAAGAAGTACGCGAACGCCCGCTCGTGGCTGCGTCCCACGCGACCCCGCAGCTGGTACATCTGCGCGAGCCCGAGCAGGTTCGCCGCGTCCACGACGAGCGTGTTCGCGTTCGGCACGTCCAGGCCGGACTCGATGATCACGGTCGACATCAGGATGTCGGCCTCGCGGTCCCAGAACCGGATCATCCGCCGCTCGAGCATGTCCTCGTCCATCTGACCGTGCGCGACCACGATGCGAGCGTCGGGGACCTGCTCCCGCAACCACGCGGCCTGGCGCTCGATCGTCGCGACGCGGTTGTGGACCCAGAAGACCTGGCCCTCGCGCAGCAGCTCGCGCCGGACGGCGCCGAGCGCGAGGCCCTCGTCGTACTGACCGACGTACGTGAGCACCGGCTGCCGGTCCTCGGGAGGCGTGTCGACGGTCGACATGTCGCGGATGCCGGCGAGCGCCATCTCGAGCGTCCGTGGGATCGGGGTCGCCGTCATCGTGAGGACGTCGACCTGCGCGCGGAGCCTCTTCAGACGTTCCTTGTGCGCCACGCCGAACCGCTGCTCCTCGTCGACCACCACGAGCCCGAGGTCCCTGAACCCGATGTCGGCCGACAACAGACGGTGGGTCCCGATCACGACGTCGATCGCGCCGCGGCGCAGGTCCTCGACGATGCGCTCCTGCTCCGGCTTCGAGACGAAGCGCGACAGCATCGCGACCTTGACAGGGAACGGCGCGTAGCGCTCGCCGAACGTGATCAGGTGCTGCTCGGCGAGCAGGGTCGTCGGCACGAGCACCGCCACCTGCCTGCCCTCCATCACGACCTTGAACGCGGCCCGCACCGCGATCTCGGTCTTGCCGAACCCCACGTCGCCGCAGATCAAACGGTCCATCGGGCGCGCTCGCAGCAGGTCGGCCTTGACCTCTTCGATCGCCGTGACCTGGTCGCCGGTCTCCTCGTGCGGGAACGCGTCCTCGAGCTCCATCTGCCACGGGGTGTCGGGGCCGTACGGGGGGCGCTCGATCGACAGCCGGACCGAGTACAGCCGCACGAGCTCGCCCGCCATGTCCTTCACGGCGCGCTTCACGCGCCCGGTCGTGCGCGCCCAGTCGCTCGTCCCCAGGCGCGACAGGCGAGGCGTCTCGCCGCCGAGGTACTTCGCCACCATCCCCACCTGGTCGGTCGGGACCGAGAGCCGGTCGCCCGAGGCGTACTCGAGCACCATGTAGTCGCGTTCGGAGCCACCGATCTCGCGCCGCTGCACGCCGATGTAGCGCGCGACGCCGTGCACGCGGTGCACGGCGAAGTCGCCGACCTCGAGCTCCTCGGCGATCGCGTCGGTCCGACGCGTGGCGAACCTCGGGGCGTCGCGCGTGTGGCGCCGCGAGCCGAACAGATCCTCCTCGGTCGCCACCGCGAGCCTGCCGGCGGGGAACACGAAGCCGGCCTGCAGCTCGGCCTCGACGGGCTCGGCCTGCGGCAACGCGACGAACTCGCGGACGCGTTCGAGCGAGCCGTGGCCGCGCGCCGTCAGAAGCACACGGTAGCCGCGCGCGGCCAGCTCCGAAGCACGTCGCGCGAGCTCGGCGGGGTTGCCCTGTGCCGAGCCCCAGCCCTCCAGACCCGTGTCGATGCCCTCGGTGAACCCCGTGAGCTCCAGCCGGACCGGACCCTCGAGCGCCTCCCCCAGGTCGTGGACCGCGCGCGGGCCGGGCCAGTTCGATGCCTCGGCGAGCGCCTCGGCGTCCTCGAACGCCCGATGCGCCCGGTCGAACGTGCGGCGGGCCTCCGAGACCACGACCCACGAGCCCTCCGGCAGCAGCTCGGCGGGGACCGGCATCCGGTCGAACAGCAATGGGGCGAGCGACTCGAGCCCCTCGGCGTGAAGGCCCTCCGCGATCCGCTCGAGCCCGTCGCGGAACCGGTCGAGGTAGCGGGGCGCCCGCGTTCGCGCGCGTTCGGCCAGCGCGTCGTCGGGGACCAGCTCGCGCACCGGCGACACCTCGACGCCGACGACGGGCCCGGTCGACAGCTGCGACGACGGCACGAACTCGCGGAGCGACTCGATCTCGTCTCCCCAGTACTCGAGGCGCACCGGACGACGCGAGGTCCCGGGGAACACGTCCAGCACCCCGCCCCGGACGGCGAACTCACCGCGGTGCTCGACCACGTCCGTGCGCGCGTACCCGAGCGCGACGAGCCGCTCGGCGAGATCGTCCGGCGGGAGCTCGATCCCCTTGACCAGCTCGACCGGCGGGACCTCGCCGAGGGTGGGGACGAGGCCCTGCATCGTGGCGAGCGCGGGGGCGACCAGGACGAACGCGCCCTTGGCCGCCCGCAGCCGGCGCACGGCGTCGGCCCGGCGCGCCGAGACCTCCGGCGAGGGACTGATGCCCTCGTACGGGAGCGCCTCCCACGACGGAAGGAGTGCCGCCCCATCGTCCCCGAGCCACGCTCGCGCCCCGCGGGCGAGTCGTTCCGCCTCCCGCGGGCCGGGCGCGACGAGCAGCACCGGAGCGCCGAGCGCCCGAGCGAGCGCCGCCACCAGCGCGTCCTCGCCCGCATCCGCGCGGGCGACGAGTGGGCGGGCCCGCTCGAGCAGCAGGCGTTCGAACGCCCGCGAACCGATCAGCGCGTCGAGCGCCTGCTCCAGGCTCACATGACCTCCCCGATCGTCGTCCCTTGGAAGCGTCGCCGGACAGCACGAACAGGCCTCGTTCGGCGAACGAGGCCTTGCCACGCGATCGTCTTCGGCCCCGCTACGGTTCGCGCGGGGCGGAGCGATTGTATCGGTCCTGCGTCGGGAGCAGGCCGTCGGCGATCAGGGAGCGGACCGCGTCGGCCGCGTCGTCGACGAGGATCGCCACGTCGGGCTCCTCGCGCTTGGCGAACGCGTCGAGCACCCAGTCCGCCGCCTGCGTGCGACCGGTCGGACGGCCGACGCCCAGGCGCACGCGGAAGAAGTCGGGCGTTCGGAGCGCCTGCTGCAGCGAACGCAGGCCGTTGTGGCCGGCCGTCGAGCCGCCGGACTTCACGCGGAGCGCCCCGAAGGGCAGATCGATCTCGTCATGCACCGCGATCACGTGGTCGGGTTCGACGTCCTGCCTGCGCGCGAGCGAGGCGATCGCCGGACCGCTCTCGTTCATGAACGAGCGGGACTTCGCGAGCAGGACGCGTTCGCCCCCCACGCGGATCTCGCCGACGTCCGCGCCGACGAACCGCGCCTTGCGGAACCGTTCGCCCTCGCGGGCGGCGAGCTCGTCCACGACCCGGTAGCCGAGGTTGTGACGGGTCTTCGCGTACGGCTCGCCGGGGTTGCCGAGCCCCGCGACGAGCCAGGTCATGGCGGCGAGGGCGTCTAGCCCTCGGACCGCTCGTCGGAGCCTTCGGCCCCCTCGCCCTCGGCGGCCTCGCCCTCCGCGCCCTCGGCGGCCTCGCCCTCGGCGGCCTCGGCCTCGGCGGCGGCCTCCTCCTCCTCGAGCTCGACGGCCATCTGGGGCTGCTGCACCGCGACGACCGACTCCTCGGGGTTGGTCAGGATCGTCGCGCCCTTGGGTGCGACGAGATCGCTCACGCGCAGCGACATCCCGATCTCGAGGGACGTGATGTCGGCGTCGATCGCCTCGGGCACGTCGCCGGGCAGGGACTCGACCTCGAGCTCCCACAGGTGGTGCTCGACGACGCCGCCGGCCTTCACGCCGACGGATTCGCCCACGATGCGCACCGGGATCGACAGGTGGAGCTTCTCGTCGCGACGGACGGCGAGGAAGTCGACGTGGATGAAGCGACCGTGGATGTGATCGCGCTGGACGTCGCGCGGGATGATCAGGTGCTCGGTCCCGTCGACGACGAGGTCGACCAGGACGTTGGTGCCGGCGCCGGTATGGAGTACGTGGAACAGGTCCTTCGCGTCCACGGACAGCGGGGTGGAGTCCATCCCGTGCCCGTACAGCACCCCCGGCACGCGGCCGGCGGCCCGCAGCTTGCGGGCCACGCCCTTGCCGGTGCCCTCCCTGGGCTCGGCGACGAGCTTGACTTCGGCCATGTTCGGTCCTTCGAGGCGTTGGGGTCTCGGCCGGGCATGGTACCAACAGGCTGCCGCTATGAGACCGGGGGCTCACGCGTCTGGAGGGTGATGAGCCAGGACACCGGTATCGTCCGCACCGTCGTGGCGGATCGGACCGATCTCGAGGACCTCTACGTGCGGCACATGTCGGGCGCCGTCCGCGTCGCCTCCCTGATCACCGGCGACGCCGACCTGGCCCGGGACATCGCCCACGACGCCTTCCTGCGCTCGGTGGGCCGCTTCCGGCACCTCCGGCAGCCCGAGGCGTTCGAGGCGTACCTTCGCCGCGCGGTGGTGAACGCGTGCACCTCGCACTTCCGCCGCCGGAAGGTGGAGGCCGCGTACGTGCGCGGCCAGGCGCGCCATCCGGCGCCGGTCGACGAGCCGGACCACGGCCGGCGCGACGAGCTGCGGGCAGCGCTCTCGGCCTTGCCGCCGCGGCAGCGTGCCGCGGTGGTGCTCCGCTACTACGCCGACCTGTCCGAACAGCAGGCGGGCGAGGCGCTGGGCTGCTCCGCGGCCGCCGTGCGGTCGATGGTCGCCCGCGCGATGGAGACGCTCCGCGAACGGATCCCGAGGAGTGAGGACACGTGAACGATCTCGAACGCGACCTGCAAGAGGTGCTCCACGAGGACGCCCGGCGCGTCCCGACCCCGATCGCGGCGCCCGAAGGGCTCCGGCGGTCCGTCCGCCGCCGGCAGGCGGTGTTCGGGGGCGTCGTGGGGCTCTCGGCGCTCGCGATCGCCGTCGGGGTCGTGGCCGGCGCCACGATGCTGCTCCCGGTCGGGAACAGCCAGCCGGCCGGCGAGGGGCCGACGACGACCGGCACCCTCAACGGGATCACGATCGCCTACCCGCAGGCGTGGAGCCTGATCGACCCCGACGAGGCGGGGCTCAACGGATCCCACCCGACGACGGTCGACCTCCCTCGGCTGATCCTGGCCCTCGCCCCGACCGATCCCGGCGACGCATTGGGTTGCCCGGGCATGGTGAAAGGCGACTCGCCGGACCTGCTGATGACCGTACAGGAGGAGCCGCTCGCGCTCGACGGGCCCGCGGCGGTGGGTTGGCCCGCGTCGCCCGAGCCCTTGGGCGTGGACGCTTCCGAGTCCTCCTGTTATCCGGGGTGGACCTTCGAGCGAACGGCGTGGACCGCTTCCGGCCGAACGTTCGAAGCTCGGATCGGCATCGCGCCGGATGCTGGCGCTGGCGATCGCCAGGCGCTGGCTTCGGCGTTCGCCTCGATGACGTTCGCTCCAGCCAACGAGGCGCCCACGTCCGTGGTCCTCACGACCGGAACCGCCGGCGGCGAGGACTGGGACCTGACTGCTACTCACCAGGTCGACGGTCTCAGCCTGACACTCAACGCAGAGTCGTTCGGCACCGGGAGCGGCGGGTACCACGACACCCCGGACGAACTGATGCTCACGAGCCACGTCTTCGGCGATGGTGCCGCCGCCGAGCGCGTCGTGTTCGGAGCGGTGCCCGAGGCGGTCGTGAGGGTGGAAGCCTCCTCGGCCGACGGCTCCGACGGCTCCGTCGTGTCCGCCAACGTCCTCGACGTGCCGAACACGATCGATCCCGACCTGAACGCGTTCGCGCTGGTCGTCGCGCCGGAGAGCAAGATCGACCTCCGCGGGTTCGACGCCGCCGGCAACGTCGTCATCGGCGGAACCGTCGGCGGCGCCAGGCCCGCGCCGTTCCCGGGAGCCGCTCTGGAGGACGGCCGTCATTTCGGATACGTGCGCTCCGTCGACGTCGACGCCGGGACGATCGAGTTCGACCTGGCGTACTTCCTCTCGGGCAAGGAGGCCGACCAGGCGTACCAGGAGGCCACGGGCGACACCGGTCACGTGCCGAACGACCACTTCGTCGTCAACGACAACCCGATGCTCCGAACGCTCAACCTCTCGCCGGACCTCCGACTGCGGCTCCTCGATTGGAACCACTGCTGCGAGACCTTCTTCGACGGCGACCTCTCGCTGTTCGCGCAGGCGATCGAGCGGCAGACGGACGTGACCGACGGAGATCTGATCTATCGCGGACAGAGCCAGTGGTGGATCACCGTCGAGAATGGGATGGTGACAGAGATCGAGGAGCAGTACTCGCCCTGACCGCCTACTGGTTCTCGCCGTGGAAGATCTCGGAGACGCTGCTCTCCTCGAACACGGCTCGAAGCGCGTCGGCGATCAGCGGCGCGATCGAGAGCACCTTCAGCTTCCCGAACCGCTTCTCCTCCGGGATCGGCATCGTGTTCGTCACGACGACCTCCGTGATCGGCGCCTCCTCGAGGTTCTGCACGGCCTTGCCCGAGAGCACCGGGTGGGTCGCGGCCGCGTAGATCGGACCGGCCCCCTGCTGTGCGAGCGCGGTGGCCCCTTTGGCGACGGTGCTCGCCGTGTCGATCATGTCGTCCACGAGGATGCAGGGCCGTCCCCTGACCTCACCGACGACCGCCATCTCCTCGATCTTGTGCGCCTCCTTGCGCGACCGGCGCTTGTACAGGAACGCGAGGTCGGCGTGCAGGTACTCGCGCAGACGCTCGGCGGTCTTGATACGTCCGGCGTCGGGCGAGACGATCACCAGGTCGTCCCCGTGCAATCCGAGCTCGTTCTGCAGGTAGCCCGAGAGCACCGGCAGCGCCGTCAGGTGGTCGAAGGGGTGGTCGAAGTACCCCTGGATCTGCCCCGCGTGCAGGTCGACCGAGACCACGCGGTCCGACCCGGCGGCGCTCAGCAGGTCGGCGACGAGCTTCGCGCTGATCGGCTCCCGCGCGAGCACCTTCTTGTCCTGGCGCGCATAGCCGTAGTACGGGACCACCGCGGTGATCCGCTTGGCCGACGCCCGCTTCATCGCGTCGAGCAGGATCAGCTGCTCCATGATGGACTCGTTGACCGGGTCGGCGTGCGTCTGGATCACGAACACGTCGGCGCCGCGTACCGAGTCCTCGGGACGGACGTAGATCTCACCGGAACCGAACCGTCGGATCACGCACGGCGCGATGGGGATCCCCAGGTGTTCGGCGATCTCCTCGGACAGCGCGGGATGCGTCGTGCCCGAGAAGAGCATCATCCGCTTCTTGGTGACGATCTCCACCTCAGTGCGCCCCCTTGCCCTTCCCCCGCGCTTCGGTGTTGCCCGTTCTCTTCCCCTGCTTCCTGCCGGTCTCCGCCTCGGCGTCCCGCCGCTTGCGGTAGCCCCTGACCACCCGTTGTTCCGAACGTTCCACGGCGAGCGCACCCGCCGGGACGTCCGTCGTGATCACCGATCCCGCGCCCGTCACCGCCCCCTTGCCGAGCTTCACCGGCGCCACGAGCATCGTATCCGAACCCACGCGCGCATCGTCCCCGATCCGCGTCCGATGCTTCTCGTACCCGTCGTAGTTGACCGTCACGGTCCCGGCACCGATGTTGGCCCGCCGGCCGATCTTCGCGTCCCCGACGTAGGTCAGGTGCGGCACCTTCGCGCCCTCGTCGATCTCGGACGCCTTTATCTCGACGAACGCCCCGACCTTCGCGTCCGGACCCAGCCTGGTCCCGGGACGCACATGCGCGTACGGTCCCACCTGCGCCCGAGCCCCGATCCGCGAGGAGCGCACGACCGAGAACTCGACGACGGCGCCCTCCCCCACCGACGTGTCGACGACCCGCGTCGCCGGCCCGATCTCGCACCCCGTCGCGATCCGGGTCTCGCCCGACAGGAACGTCATCGGGTGGATCACCGTGTCGCGGCCGATCCGGACGTCCACGTCGATGTAGGTGGTCTCCGGATCATCCAGGGTCACGCCGTTGGCGAGGTGGCGCGCGTTGATCCGCTCGCGGAGGACGCGCGTGGCCATCGCGAGGTCCGCGCGCGAGTTGATGCCCATCGCTCCGCCGGTGTCGACCAGAACGACCGACACGCGTTCGCCCTTCTCGATCAGGATCGGGAAGACATCGTTGAGGTAGTACTCGCCCTGCGCGTTCTCGCGCCCCACGAGCGGGAGCGCTCGGAACAGGTCGTCGCGTCGGAAGACGATCCAGTTGGTGCCGACCTCGCGGATCGACCGCATCGAGGTGGGCGCATCGCTCCCCTCGACGATCGAGACGAGGCGGTCGCCGTCGCGGACGATGCGCGAGTACCTCCCGGGACGCTCGACCTCGGTCGTGATCATCGTGGCGGCGGCCTTCGTCCGCCGGTGGACCCGGATCAGCGTGCGGACGTCCTCGGGGGCAACCGGGTCGAAGTCGCCGTTCGCGATCAGCACCTCGGATGCCCGCCCGGCCGACTTCTCGGCCGCGAGGACGGCGTGGCCCGTTCCGAGCGCCTCGCCCTGCTCCACGAAGACGGGCTCGGGAACGATGCCCCAGGACCGGACGGCCTCGCGGACCTCCTCTGCCCCGTGATGCAGGACGATCACGATCTTCGATGGGCGTGCGGCGCGGAGGTCCTGCAGCACCCACCACAGGGCGGGCCGGCCGCAGAGCGGGTGCAGCACCTTGGGCACGGCCGACTTCAGGCGCTTGCCTATGCCTGCGGCGAGCACGACGGCAACGAGCGAGTTCGTCGGGGGCACGGGTTCCTCTCGGTGGGCGGACTCCCTTTGTACCGGCGGGGGGCGCCGGCTGGCAAGACGGCCGGTCAGCCGGGCGGTGCGCGCTCGAGGAGCTCGGCGACGTCGGGGCGAGCGAGGAACCCGTCCCGGAGCGGTCCCGAGGACCCCTCGGCGATCTCACGGACGATGGCGGCGGCGTCCTCGCGGTGGCGCCGCGCGTCGTCGGGCCTGCCGAGCGCCTCGAGCGCCCGCGCCGCCAGGCCCGCCGAGCGCCAACGCAGCCGTCGTTCGCGAACGCTCGATGCGGCCCGCAACGCCGTGCCGGCGTGGTCGAGCGCCTCCTCGTGACGACCCTGCAGGAACGCCGACAGCCCTCGCGCGTACGGACCCCACGCCCCCCAGAAGGCGTTGGTCGGCAGCACGAGGCTGGACAGGCGGGCCCCGATCCGTTCGAGGGCGTCCGGGTCACCCGCCCACTCCCACAGGAGGACCTCGGCTCGGCCCGCCCACCCGATGTCGAGGAACGCGTCGTCGAGCGAACGGGCTTCGTCCAGGAGCTCCTCCGCCTCGCCGCGATGACCATCGACGAGCGCGGCCCAGGCGGCGTAGCTGAGTGCGATCGACCGTTGGAACGTGCCGGACAGGTCGTGCGAGATCGACGACGCGCGTTCGGCGTGCTCCGCGATCGCACCGAGCGACCACGACTCGGACGCGGCATCGTTCGACACGTTGTGACCCACCAGCTCGCCGCGTACGAGCCCGAGGTCGACGAAGATCGAGGTCCCGCGCTCGGCGTCGGCCGACGCCGCGTCCAACCGGCCGGCGGACAGGTGCAGCTCGCTGCGGTCGAACAGGGCGAAGCCCTCCTCTCTCGCGCTCCCGATCTCGCGCGAGGTCTCGATCGAGGCCTCGACCTGGGCCATCGCCTCGTCCGGACGTCCGGTGATCCCGAGCAGCCAGGCGATCATGTACGCGTTGTGGGCGATCATCTGGCGCTGGCCGAGGTGGCGGAAGAGCCGATCGGCCTCCAGCCCGTGCGCGAGTCCGGACTCGAACGGCCCCTGGAAGAAGTAGGTCTCGCACAGGCCGTGATGCGCCATCGCCTGCCCTTCGACGTCGCCGGCGTCCTGCCCGACCGACAGGGCCTGCTCGTGGAGCGAGATGGCGGCGGAGAAGTCGGCCCTGCCGAACCGCAGCCCACCCGCCGTATAGAGCAGACGCGCTTCGACGTCGGCCAGACCGGCCGACCTCGCGCGTTCGAGGGCCTCGGGTACGCGCTCCAGGCCCTCGTCGTAGCGGTCCAACAGGAACAGCACGTGCGTCACCGCCGCGACGGCGCGGGCCTCGGCCGATCCGTCCGCCTCCGGGGCGTCTCGCGCGGCGTCCTCGTAGTCGGCTCGGGCTTCTTCGTACCGCCCGAGCTGTTCCTTCGCGCTCCCGCGGGAGAACGAGACCTCCGCGCGCATCGGCTCGTCCGAGGCGTCCGCGGCCTCCAGGGCGCGATCGAACCAGGCGATGGCCTCGTCCGCCGCGAACACGCGGAGCAACCGCTGCCCCGCGAGCAACGCGTACCGAGCCGACCTCGCCCGGTCGCCGGCGAGCGAGAAGTGGTGGGCGAGGATCTCGGCGAACTCCTCCGCTCGGCCCGCCGTCCCCTCCTCGATCCATGCTCCGACGGCGGCGTGGGCCTCGCGACGGCGTGCCTTCGGGATGCTCGTGTAGGCGACGTCGCGGATCAGCACGTGGGCGAACAACAGCTCGCGTTCGCCCTCGACCGACGATGTCTCGTTGGCCCGGACCAGACCCTTGGAGATCAACCCGTCCACCCGCCGCTCGGCGTCGCGCGTCCCGAGCCGAGAGAGCCCACCGGGCCAGAAGGTTCGTCCCATCACCGACGCGTCCTGGATCGCTCGCTTCTCGTCCGGTCCCAGGAGGTCGATCCGCGACGCGATGACGCCTTGCACGGTGTCGGGGAGCTCCGAAGCGAGGGCCCGCACGAGCGTCCAGCCATGGGCTCGTCGAGCGATCGTCCCGTCCTCGATCATCATCCGCAGGAGCTCGCCCGCGAAGAAGGGGTTGCCCTCGGAACGGTGGAGGATCGGGCCCACGATCTCGGCCGGAGCCTGACCGTCCAACAGGTGTTCGATCAGCGTCGCCCCGTCGCCCGCCGAGAGCGGTGAGAGGGCGATCGCGGTCGTGTTCGCCACGCCGCCCCCCCACCCGGGACGTCGCTCGAACAGCTCCGGTCGGGCCATGCACAGGAGGAGCGTCACGCCGTTGGCTCTCGTCGCGATCGCTTCGACGAGGTCGAGCAGCCTCGGATCGGCCCAGTGCAGATCCTCGATCAAGGCGACCAACGGTCGATCCGCGGCCAGCGCCTCGACGTACCGCTGCCACGCTCGAACGATCATGTGCTGCGCCGTCTGCGGCTCGGCCCCCGTCAGCGGGTCGGAGTCGAGCTCGACGCCGATCGACGAGAGCAGGATGCTCGTCACGCCGATCCCCTCGTCTCCGGGGAAGCGCGGGTCCAGTCGGGCTCGCGCCTTGCCGAGGGCCGTCGCCGATGTGTCGCTGTCGAGGATCCCGGCATCCTTCTTCAGGATCTCTGCGAGGGGCCAGTACGTGAGGCCGTCGCCGTAGGGCAGGCATCGACCTCGAACGACCCGAGCACCCTCCGCCTCGAGGGCCCTCGCCGCCTCGCGCGAAAGGCGACTCTTCCCGATGCCCGGGGGTCCGACGATCGTGACGAGGCCCGGACGGCCCTCCCTCACGGTGCGCGAATACAGGAGCCGGACCAGGTCCATCTCGGCCTCGCGGCCGACGAACGGCGTCTCGCGGCCTGCCACCTCGGGTTGGACCGCCTCGCCGTCCACCTCGTAGATGCGGAGCGGACGATCGACGCCCTTGACCGTCACCTCGCCCAGGTCGGCGAACGTGAATGCGTGGCGGGTGTGCCGGTGTGTTCGCTCCCCGATGACGACGCGACCCGGGGCCCCAAGGGACTGGAAGCGCGCCGCGATGTTCACCGCCTCACCCGTGACGATCCCCTCCTCGATCGAGTGCGCGATCACCTCCCCCGTGTTGATCCCGATCCGCAGCGAGAGTTCGACGCCCGCCTGCTCGGCGAGCGCGTCGTTCAGGTCGGGCAACCGACGCTGCATCGCGAGCGCGCAACGGATCGCCCGTTCGGGATCGTCCTCGTGTGCGACGGGCGCCCCGAACGCGGCCACGATCGCGTCGCCGATGTACTTCTCCACCGTCCCGCCGTACCGGTCGATCTCCTCGGTCATCGCGTCGAAGAAGGGACGCAGGACGGCACGCAGGTCCTCCGGGTCCAGACGGGACGCCATCTCCGTCGACGCCGTGAGGTCGGCGAACAGCATCGACACCACCTTCCGCTCCTCGATCCCCCGCGAGGCCCCTGGAGTCTCGCCGAGGCCGGTCCCGCACGAGCCGCAGAAGCGGTTGGCGGGCGGGTTGGCGGCCCCGCAGGTTGGGCAGACACGCTCCAAGGACGAGCCGCAGGAACCGCAGAAGCCGAAGCCCACCGGGTTGAGGGCACCGCACGTCGGACAGGCAAGCTGGGACACGGGATCGGATCTCCCTTCCTCGACGAGCGTTTCGTTCCGGGGGGAGGAGTCGAACCTCCATCGAAGGCTCCAAAGGCCCGCGTCTTGCCGTTAGACGACCCCGGACCGGGTCCCGATTATGCCGCGTCCACCGGCGGGCCCACGACCGGTTCCGCCTCGTCGAACCCCGCCGCCAGCTCTCGGGCGTGCGCCTCGTCCCGTGCCAGGCCGATCACGGAGGAACCGCTCCCGCTCATCACCGCGCCGAGCGCACCCGAGTCGATCAGGCCCCGCGCCGCCTCTCCGATCTCGGGGTGCCGGGCGGCGACGGACCGCTCGAGGTCGTTGAACAGGAGGGGGCCGAGCGCCTCGGCATCCCCCGCGGCCGCGGCGGCGAGCAGGCGATCGGGGTCGGGTCCGGTCAATGCCCCGTCCTCGTCCCACCACCGATACGCGTCCGGCGACCGGACGCCGAACCCGGATCGGACCAGTACCCAGTGGAACGACGGGACCTCGGCCGGTGCGAGGCGCTCACCACGCCCGCCCATCAGGACGGGTTCGCCGGACAGCATCGCGGGCACGTCCGAACCGATCCGCTCGCCGATCTCCTCGAGGGTGGCGGCGTCGACCTCGCACCCCCACAGCTCGTTGAGCGCGAGCAACGTGGCGGCCGCGTCGGCGCTCCCGCCGCCGAGACCCCCCGCGACCGGGATCAGCTTCTCGATCTCCACCAGGGCCCCGGCGGCGTCGGGGCAGACGTCCGCCAGCGCGAGCGCTGCCACAAGGGCGAGGTTGAGCCCGCCCCCCGAGAGCGCCGGCTCGCCTGCGATCTCGACCCGGAGCTCTTCGGCCGGCCTGACCACGACGCGGTCGGCGAGCGAGATCGGGACGACCAGGCTCTCGATCTCGTGGTACCCGTCCTCGCGCGTCGAGAGCACCCGCAGGAACAGGTTGATCTTGCCGTGCGCCTCACGCCGGATCGTCCTCCCGGTCAGGGCGTCCACCCCCGTTCGAGCATCGCGCGCGCGATCGCGGCGAACGCGTCCAGCCCGAGCCGCTCGGCGCGGACGCTCGGGTCCGGGTCGAGCGCTCGCATGATCTCGGCGGCGTCCCCGGCGTCGCTGCCGAGCCGTCGGAGTGCGTTCGCCATCGTCTTGCGCCGCTCGGCGAACCCCTCGTCGACGACAGCGAACAGCGCCCCCGGATCTACGTCGACGGCGGGCGGCCGGGGGTCGAGCCGGACGAGCACCGAGTCGACCTTCGGACGCGGCCAGAACACGTCCGCCGGCACCCGGCGGAGCACGCGGGCGTCGGCCCGGTAGGCGACCCGAACGCTCACCGCCCCGTAGGCCTCCTCGCCGGGACGCGCCACGAGCCGCTCTCCGACCTCGCGCTGCACCATCACGACGTACCGGTCGATCGACCCCGTCTGCAGGAGGTCCAGGATGAGCGGGACCGAGACGTTGTAGGGCAGGTTCGAGACCATCGACCAGTGGTCGGCGCCGAGCGCCGTCGTCCACTCGGTGCGCATCGCGTCCGACACCTCGATGCGGACGTTCGGGTAGGACCCGACGACCTCCCGGAGCGCCTGCGACAACCTGTGGTCTACCTCGATCGCGAGGACGTGGGCTCCCGCCTCGGCGAGCGGGACCGTGAGGGACCCGAGACCGGCGCCGACCTCGACGACCCGATCGCCTTCGCGAACGCCGGCATCGGCCACGATCGCGCGGGCGAGGTTCGGGTCGGCGAGGAAGTGCTGGCCCCGGATCCTGGTCGGCCGGATCCCGTGGCGCGCCGCGAGGTCCTTCAGTTGGGAGCGGCCGAGGCCGTCCCCGCGCTCACCAGCTGACGCGGACCTGACAGACGCCCTGGGAGAGCGGGGCGATCCGGGCGAACGCCTCGTCGGAGAGGTCGATGATCCGTCCGCCGAAGGGCCCCCGATCGTTGATCACCACCTGAACGGTCTCGCCGTTCGCGATGTTCGTGACGGTGACCACCGTACCGAACGGGAGCCACGGGTGAGCCGCGGTGAGCCCGCCCTCCGGCGCGAACGAGTACCAGCTGGCGTCGCCGACCTGGGTGCCCTGGGTCCCGACCCGGGTGCCCCGGGTCCCGACCTCGCGGCCGACGACGCGCCGAGCGGCGATCGCCCCCTGGAGGACGGTCCTGGACAGCACCACGGTGGCGACGGCCTTGCCGTTCACGAACTTGATCTGCGTGCGCTCCACCATCAGGCCGTCGACGCCCGCGCGTTCGACGCGGACCGCTCCGGGGCTCAGCGTGTTGGAGTACGTCGTGTACGTGGTGTACGGGATCGGGACGCGGACATCGCGGGTTCGGTACGCGATCGCGTCGTAGCGGACGTGCATCCCTTCTATGAGGGGGGTCCTGGGTGACGGAAGGACGCGGTCGTCGCGGTCGGGTGTGATCCCCATGGCCGAGAGGAGGTCGCGAACGGTATCGGCGTTGGTGAGGACGTCGTGGTCCTTCCCCTTCACCACGACGTTCGCCGACACCCTCTGCGACCACCCGGCCGGATCTCCCGCGGAGAACCAGTCCTCGCCGGACCGCGACGCGAGCATCAGATGCGGCGCGGTCGCTCCCTCCATCACCCAGACCCCCACATCGTCGGGCCCGGAGCCCGTGATCCCGTCGAGCCAACCGCGCTCCACGATGACGGTCATCCCGTCCGCGAGCGAGGTCTGCGTCGGCGGCGTCACCAGGTCGCCGTACCCAACGAGGATCCCCTGCGCGTCGAGGAGCTCCCCGACGCTCGCGCTCATCGTTCGAACGGCCTCGGGTCGCCCCTGGTCCACCACGAGCGTCACGGTCTTCTGGATCGCGACGTACGTGAGACCCCCCACGAGCACCACGCTCGCGAGCAGCGCGTTCCCCATCGCCTTGCGTGCCCGCAACCGGCGGACCCGCGACGGACGAACCGGCACCCTTCCTCCTCGCGGAAGAAGGCTCCGGGGGGAAGCGGCCGTTGCCGGACCGAAGCCTTTTCGACGACGTGCGGGGAGAACCGTATCAAACCCTCAACTCTTACTGCAAACTTCAATCTCGACGATTCCGAGGGCCTACCCAAGCCTAGGAAAGGCGATCCTGGCGTTCTCGGCGGTGGTTTCCCTCACGATTTCCACAGACTCGTCCCGAGCGAGCGCGACCGCCTCGATCACGTCGACGACGTTCGACGGCGCGTTGTCGCGTCCGCGGAGCCGTTGGGGCGCGAGGAAGGGGCTGTCGGTCTCGACGAGGATCCGGTCGAGCGTCACCGCCGCGGCGGCCTCGCGGAGGTGAGCGTTCTTCGGATAGGTCACGTTCCCTGCGAACGAGAGGTACCAGCCGCGCTCCGCGCACCCCGTGGCGATCTTGGCATCGCCGCTGAAGCAATGGAGGACCACGCGTTCGGCGGAACCCTCATCGAGCACTCGAACGATCTCGGGCCAGGCGTCCCGGACGTGGATCACGAGTGGAAGGTCGTACGCCTGCGCGAGGCTCACCTGCGAGCGGAGCGCGCGCTCCTGATCAGGCCGCGGCGACCGCATGCGGAAGAAGTCGAGACCGCACTCACCCACCGCGACCACGAGCGGGTTCGTGAGCAGCCCCTCGATCTCGGCCGCGGCCTCGGTGTCCCAGGCGCTCGCGTCGTGTGGGTGCATGCCGGCGGTCGCCCAGACCCCGGGCCACGACGCGGCGAGCTCGACCGACCGACGGCTCGACCCGGGGTCGATACCGACGCAGACGAGGGTGTCGACACCCCCGGCCCGAGCCGTCTGGACCGCCTCGGCTGGGTCGCCCTCGAGCAGGAACAGGTGACAGTGGGTGTCGACGGCGCCGCTCTTCATCGGCGGTTCAGAGTTCGACTCGTTCACGGGCCCCGACACACTAGTCGTCGCCACCGATCCTCGACCCCGAGTCGAAGATCTCGAACCACCGGGTCCTCGCACCGTCCGCCGCTCTCGATCGGAAGTCGAGGAGGTGAGTCCCACGTGAAACGTGACGGCAGGAACCCTCACTCAGGAGTCGAGCCGGGGGAACAGCGGGTCGCCTTTGACGGTCTTGGTTCCCGGCCGCAGCCGGCCCCAGGCGGCCGCCTCCGGGAACCGTTGCGCGTCGAGGGGCGCCTCGATCCCGAGCTGCTCCCAGAGCCGCGCCGCGGCCCCGGGCATGATCGGAGCGATCAGGATCGCCAGGATGCGGAGCGTCTCGGCCGACGCGTACAGGACCCCGGCGAGCTCTGCCCGGTGGGACTCGTCCTTGGCGAGGTTCCACGGCTGGCGTTCCACGAGGTACCCGTTGGCTCGTCCGACGATCTCCCAGACGGCGGCCAGCGCCTGGGTCAGCGCGAGCTCGGCCATGTGCTCCTCGTATCGCCGGGCGACGTCGGCGGTCAGCGCCGGGAGGTCGTCCGCGACGCCCTCGGCCTCCGGCTCGGGCACCACGCCGTCGAAGGAGGACCCGAGCATCGCGAGGATCCGGCTCGCCAGGTTGCCGAGGCCGTTCGCGAGGTCCGCGTTGTGGCGATCGACCATCGACTCCCACGAGAAGTTGCCGTCCTGACCGAACGGGATCTCCCGCAGGAAGTAGTAGCGGTAGGAGTCCACGCCGAAGTGATCGATCAGGTCGAAGGGATGGCTCCCGGTCCCCTTGCTCTTCGACATCTTCTCGCCGCCGACGTTCACGAACCCGTGGCCGAAGATAGTCCCGGGCACCTCGAGCCCGGCGGCCATCAGGAGGGCCGGCCAGATCACGGCGTGGAACCGCGTGATGTCCTTGCCGATGATCTGGCGTCCGGCGGCCACACCTCGGCGAAGAACGGCTCGTCGGTCCCGAACCCGACGGCGGTGACGTAGTTCAGGAGCGCGTCCACCCAGACGTAGATCACATGGCGGTCGTCCCAGGGCAGGGGGATCCCCCAATCGGTGCCCGTCCGAGCAGATCGAGAGGTCCTGGAGTCCTCCTCGGACGAAGGCGAGGATCTCGTTGCGACGGGTCTCGGGCTCACGAAGGTCGGGCGCTCCTCGTAGAGCTCCAGCAGTCGAGTCCTGGTATTTCGACAGGGGGAAGAAGTAGTTCTCCTCCTCCAGGTACTCGACGGGGATACCGTGGATCGGGCAGTTCCCGTCGATCAGCTCCTTCTCCTGCTTGAACTCTTCACACGAAGGGCAGTACGGCCCGCGGTACGTGCCGAGGTAGACCTCCCCCCGGTCGCGGAGACGCTCGACGAAGCGCTGGACCCGTTCGGCGTGGCGTTCCTCCGAGGTGCGGATGAAGTCGTCGTTCGAGATCTGGAGCCGGCGCCACACCTCGATCCACTTCGGGACCATGCGGTCGACCCACTCCTGCGGGGAGATGCCCTGCTCGGCCGACGCGCGCGCCACATTGAGGCTGTGCTCGTCGGTTCCGGTGAGGAAGTGGACCCGCCCGCCCCTCGAGCGCTGGTACCGAGCCAGCATGTCGCAGGCGATGATCTCGTAGGCGGTCCCGACGTGTGGCTCCGCGTTCACGTACGGGATCGCCGACGTGACATAGAAGACGTCTTTGCCCATGATCGGGCCATGGTAGCCGAGCCCCTCGAAGGGTCGGATCCGTCAGGGGCGCGGGACGATGGCCGCGTGGAGCTCGGCGGTCGGGACGTCGAGGCACGGGCCGTCGCCCAGTTCCTCCAGACCCGCGCGGTCGCCCCTGCCCCAGTCCACCACGACCGGCATCGGACTCATCAGCTGGAAGGGGTCGAGGATGTGGGCCAGCCCTACCGCGTGCCCGAGCTCGTGCTGGACCACCGTGCCGAACGACGGGGCGCGGTCGAACCCCTCCTCCAGGTGCGCGCTCGCGTTGATCACGACGACCCCGCTCACGAACTGCTCCGCGTCGAACCGGCTCGTCACGGGGAACGTGACCCCGAGCGCATGCCGGACGCCCAGCCCTCGCATCGCCGAGCGGGATCGGAACGCGATCAGGATCGGGCTCCAGTGCAGACCGCCGGCCTCCGTCACGAAGCTGCCGGCATCCAGGAGATCGTCCACGGACGCGTGCACCACGCCGTCGAACCGGAACCGGAGGCCGCTGGCCTCGCTCGTCCGCCGGACCGCTTCCTCCACGTCGTCGACGATCCGGTCGCCGACCGGCCCTGGGTCGATCTGGTAGTGGATCGTCGAGCACGGATCCCAGCGGAAGGGCTCGCCACTCGCCGAGCGCCCGATGAAGGCGTGGGACCGCTCGCCACCGAGGTGCGGCCCCGGGTCGCTCCTCGAGGTCTCGGCCGCGACGATGCCGGCGACCCCCGAGACGAGGATCATCACGAGCCCGACCGCGACGGTGAGGAACGCCTGACGTCGCCGGCGTCCCTGAGACGCGGGGGGCGGGTTCGACCACGTGCGCGGGGCGGGCGGGAACGGGAAGTACGGCTGGGAGATCGGAGGGGCGGGGAGCTCGAGCCGGTTCATCGATCCGTCCGATCGCGATCCCGACGTGGGTCTGTCGTTCCATCGGCCGACGAACAGCACCGCTTGAGTCAGGAGGGACGCGCCGAGCGGGGGTTCAGTCCGCCTGGCCCTCGCCGTCGACCAGCGCTCCGTAGATCTCGTTCGCCGATCCGCCGCCTCGTCGGGCGACCGCGACGGCCGCCTCGCGCTTCCGCATCCCGTCCGCGACCAGACGGCGGGCCTCCTCGACCATCTCGTCCAGGCCGGACACCCGCGCCTCGGCCCCCTCGATCACGACCACCAGCTCCCCGCGCGGCTCGGAGTCCAGCAGGGACGCGATCACCTCGGAGATCCGGCCTCGCACGATCTCCTCGTGGAGCTTGGTGAGCTCTCGGGCCACGACGGCACGGCGGTCGCCGAGCTCCACCAAGACGTCGCGGAGGAGGGTGATCACGCGCAGCGGGGACTCGAACAGGACGACGGTCCGCGGATCGTGGACGAGCGCTCGGAGCCGCTCGCGCCGCTCGCTCGGGCGGCGCGGGAGGAAGCCCTCGAACACCCACCGGTCGGTGGGCAGACCCGAGACCACGAGCGCGGCCGTGACCGCCGACGGGCCCGGGACCACGCGGATCTGGATCCCGGCATCGGCGGCCGCCCGCAGGAGGCGGAACCCCGGATCGGAGACGGCAGGCATACCCGCGTCGGAGACGAGCGCGACCCGCTGGCCGTCGCGCAGACGATCGAGCAGCTCGTCGATGCGTTGACGCTCGTTGCCCTCGAACAGGGAGAGCATCCGCACCCTGACGCCGATGTGCTCGAGCAGGCGCCCCGTCCGGCGCGTGTCCTCGGCCGCGACGAGATCGACGGTGCCGAGCGTTTCGCGTGCGCGTTCGGACAGATCGGCGAGGTTGCCGATCGGCGTGCCCACCACATAGAGGTATCCGGCCATGTCTCGATGGTCCCACGCGATGCGTGGAGAGGAACCGCCGAACGACGTAGCCCGCAGTCGGACGCCGCTACAGTGCCGGACGTGACCCAGTCTCAACGGCCGGCCGGACACCGGGACTACTCGGCGACGCCGCTCGCGCGCAAGCTCGGGATCCGCGAGGGCTCCCGGGTCCTGGTCGTCGGCGCACCGAGTGGCTTCTCTCTCGGGCCGGTTCCGACCGGAGCCTCGTTCGCCCGGTCGGCACGAGGACCACTCGACGTGGTGCTCCTGTTCACCACGACCCTGGCCGACCTCCGGCGTCGCTTCCCCGCCGCCGTTCGGGCGCTGGACCCGGCCGGCAGGCTCTGGGTGGCCTGGCCCAAGAAGGCCGCGGAGGTCGACACCGATCTCACCTTCGAGATCGTCCAGCGCGTTGGGCTGGACGCGGAGCTGGTCGACAACAAGTCGGCCTCGGTCGACGACGTCTACCAGGGGCTCCAGTTCGTGATCCGGCTGAAGGACCGGGCCAAACGCACGGCGCAACGCCCCTCGTGAGCGGCATCCCTGCCGTACCATCGGTCGGATGTCCACGCTCACCAGGCCCGCACCGCCGTTCGTGCAGCCCCCTCCCAGCCCCTCGCTGCGGATGTACGGGTGGGTCAAGCGGTTCAACCGGCCGGTCGTGGCGGTCCTGGCCGTCGGGCTGATCGCGGGCTACCTGCGGTTCGTGCACCTCGCGTACCCGGAGCACCGCGTCTTCGACGAGTACTACTACACGAAGTCCGCGTGCATCCTGCTCGGCTACTCCGACCAGCGATGCGACATCAACAGCGCCGACGAGCGGTACTGGCGAGAGAACGAATGGGACACCGGCGCGTGGGTCCATCCGCCGCTCGGGAAATGGATGATCGCGCTCGGCGAGCTGGCGTTCGGGACGGAGTCGATGGGGTGGCGCGCCGGCGCCGCGGTCACGGGGACCGCGACGGTGATGCTGCTCGCCGTCATCATCCAGCTGCTGTGGGCGAGTCCCATCTGGACGTTCACGGGCGGCCTGCTGTTGGCCACCGAGAGCCTGAACCTCGTCCAATCGCGCACCGGAACGCTCGACATCTTCGTCGCGTTCTGGGTCGTGCTCGTGTTCGTCTTCCTCTTACTCGACCGACGGTGGATCGAGCATCGGACGCCGCCGCCGGTCCCCGCGATGGACGGCCCGAGCCACGCGGAGGCGAGCGTCAAGCCGAGGCGGCGTCTGCCGGCGCCGCTGTGGCGTCCCTACCGGTTCGCCGCCGGCGCGGCCGGCGGCGCCGCGATGGCCACGAAGTGGTCGGGGCTGACCGCCTTCGTCACGGCGATCGCGCTCGGGTTCCTGTGGGAAGTCATGCGGCGCAAGCGGTTCGGCACGTCGAAACCGATCGTCACGACGATCACGACGGAGGGGTTCGGCTTCGTCCTGGCGCTGATGGTCACGCCGGCCATCGTCTACTTCGCCACCTACATCCCGTGGTTCCTGCACTTCGGGTGGGATCTGCAGCGGTGGGCCGATATGCAGGGCAGGGCCGCGCGGTTCCACGCCGACCTGAAGGCGGTGAACGATCAGGGGCAACCGTGGCACGCCTACTTCGCACCGGCGTGGAAGTGGATCGTCCTCGCCCGACCTACGTACTACTACGGGGCCTTCAGCTCCGACGGTGTCCGCCAGGTGATCTACGCGCAGGGCAACCCAGCGATCTTCTGGGGCAGCCTGCTCGCGATCCCCTACGTCGCGTACGCGTGGTGGCGCAAGCGCGATTGGCGGGCGGGGTTCGTGATCGTCACGATCGCCGGGCTGTACCTCCCCTGGTTCCTGGTCTCACGCCCGCAGTTCTTCTTCTACGCGACGACCCTCACGCCGTTCTTCGTTCTCGCCTGCGTCTACGCGCTCCGCGACCTCTCCGAGCTGCACGTCGCCGGCTCCCGGTCGCGTCCGTTCCTCCCCTTCGTCGTCGGCTTCGTCGCCGCGTCGGTGATCCTGTTCTTCTGGTTCTGGCCGATCCTGACGGCCGCGCCGGTGAGCGACGCCGCCTTCAAGCTCCGTTACTGGTTCACCTCCTGGGCCTGACCGCCGCGCGATCACCGACCGGGCGGATCGACCCGCATGCGGAGCGCGAGCGAGGATCGCGTGCCGCGCCGGGGACCCTGCACCGCATGGTACGGACGGCCGTCGCGGACGCCGCCGAGACCCGGCGCGCGCATCAACGTGACAGAGCCGGCACGTGCGTCCCAGCGTTCGAGCAGGTCGCCCTCGCGCGACGACCTCACCTCGAACCGCGCCGAACCGGCGACCGTGAACACCGCGACGAGCCGCCGGTACCAGCGACCGTCCAGGTGCGAGGTGACGCCGACCGAGCCCGAGCGGTAGACGGCGACCCCCGCCTCGTTCGGTTGCCAGGTCCGGAGCCCGCGGATCTCGCCGCCGTCCGAACGGACCCGCGTCGTGAACGAGGACGCCAGCTCGGTCAGGAGCGGGAAGCCTTCGAACGGCGCCTCGAGGTCGTAGCCGTCGATCTCCATCTGCACCCCGGCCGCGCCGAACGTCCCCGCCATCCTCCGCAGCGGGCCGCCCTCGACCTCCCGCCGGAGGTCGCGCAGGAACGCCTCGCCCACCAGACCCTCGACGTGCGCGAACCCGCCCGCAGCCACCCGGCGCAGCGCCGGCGACAGCGACCGCCGGGCGAGCGGCGCGCTCATCCGAACCCCGGCAGGTGCTTGCGGAACAGGATGAACCCGATCCCGGCCGCGGTGTCGAGCAGGAAGTGCGCGATCACGATCGGCCACGCGCGCTTGGTGCGCGTGAACACGAACCCGAACAGCACGCCCATCGCCACGTTGCCGAGGAACCCGCCCCATCCCTGGTACAGGTGGTAGCTGCCGCGCAGCAGCGCGCTCGCGCCGACGGCGGCCACCTCGGTCAGACCGAGCTGCCGCAGCCGCGTGATGAGGTAGGCGACGACGACGACCTCCTCGAGCAGCGCGGCCTCGGCGGCGTTCAACAGCAGGACGGGCACCGTCCACCAGTGCCCGAGCGGCGGCACCGGCACGACGAACCGGTTCACGCCGAGCGCGACCGCCACGAGGTACAGCCCGATGCCGGCCGCCCCGACGACCAGGAACAGGAGCGCGCCACGCCCGATGTCCTGCCGGGGACGGTCCCACCGCAGCCCGATCCCCTCGAGCCCCTCGCCGCTGCGGCGGACGAGGTAGACCACCAGCCACACCGGCGCCAGCGAGAACAGCGTGCCGAAGATCTGCCGCGCGAGCTGGGTACTCTGCGACACCGAGGCCACGGTGACGCCGCGAAGGGGCGCCTCGAGCAGGCTGAGGATCGCGAAGACCGCGCTCGCGAGCAGCGAGAGCGACAGGACGATCAGCGTCTCCTCGCCGAGGAGACGCCGCGGCAAGGGAGGGGGGGCCGGCTCCGAACGCCCAGAAGACGGGACGGACGGGGGGCCGGCGGGCGGGCGTTCGGGCGGCGGCATCCGGCAAGGGTACGCCGCGTACGATGCGCAACGATGCGGTTCAGCTTCGAGAACGTGGACGCGACCGACTACCACGAGCTGCGCCCGACCTACGCGACCGAGGCGGTCCGATGGGTGGCCGATCGCGCCCAGCTCGAACCCGGATCGCTCGTGGTCGACCTGGCTGCCGGGACCGGACAGCTCTCGCGTCGGTTCGTCCGGCTCGACGTCCGCGTCGTCGCCGTCGAACCCGCCGCCAACATGCGTGCGGTCCTCGCGACGAACCTGCCCGACGTGACCGCCGTCCCCGGGACCGCCGAGGCGATCCCGATCGGCGACGGCCAGGCCGACGCCGTCGTGGTCGGGAACGCGTTCCACCACTTCGACGCCGAGGCCGCCCTCGCCGAGATCCGGCGCGTGCTCCGCCCGGTCGGCGCGCTGGCGCTGTTCTGGGCCCGGTCGGACGAGCGCGCCGATCGCCTGCGGCCGGGCATGCGGCAGATCGACGAGGTCGTCGAACGCGAACGGGCGTCGTCGCCGGTCGTCGACGCGTACCGCTCGTGGTTCGAGCCGCCCGAGCGCATCGAGGGGTTCACGGCGCTCGAACGCCGTTCGTTCGCGATGACGCGCACGATGGCCTCGGCGCGGCTCGCGGATCTGTACGCGACGTCGAGCGACATCGCGTCCCTGCCCGAACCGCAGCGCGGCCGGCTCCTGGAACGGATCGGCGAGCTCGCGGCCGATCTCCCGGAGACGCTCGAGCTCGCGGAGCGGAGCGACGTGCAGCTGTGGTTCCGAGACGAGTCGCCCGGCTAGTCCCAGCCGCCCTGGCACTCGGCTGGCATCGTCGCGTTGGTCCGTCCGAACGTCACGATGTCGCCCATCGCGGCGGCGCACAGGTACTCGCCGTTCGGCTCGACGACGGTCACGAGCACGACCGTCGTCGGCGAGACCGACATCGCCACGATGTCCGGGGCGGGGGCGCCCTGCCCGTAGACGATCGAGGGGTCGTACGCGGCGGCCGCGTCGGGTCCGAGCCCGTCGAACGAACCATGCTCCGCGTAGTAGACCTGCGCGACCCGGATCGCCTGGTTCAGCATCGCCTGGGCCCGCACGTCGTTCGCCTCCCGGATCGGATCGGAGACGGGGTCGCCCGCGGGGGTCGCGCCGGTCGCACCGGTCGCGCCGGTCGTCCCGCCGGCCGGCTCGCCGATCGCCGTCGAGCCGGCGGCCGTCGGACCCGCCGCCGCCGGTTCGGTCTTCGTGTCCTGCAGCATCAGGAGCGGCACGACCCACACGGCCGCCACCACGAGCCCGAACAGGACGAGCATCCGCACCGACACGAAGCCGCGTTCCGAACCCATGCCACCACCTCCCCACGTGGTATCGGCGCAGCCGGGGCGCCCTGAAGGGGCCCGCGATGGGCTCGTGCGTTCCTGGGAAGGTGCCCGAAGCAGCTAGAGCGAGAGCACCGGGCAGGTCAGGGTGCGCGTGACACCCTCGACCGACTGGATCGGCATCACGATCGCCTTGGCGAGCTCGTCGAGGTCGGCCGCCTCACCACGGGCGATGACGTCGTAGGGACCGGTCACGGGGTCGACGGACACGATGCCTTTCACGCCGTTGATCTCCCGGGTCACGTTGCTGGCCCGTCCCACCTCGGTCTGGATCAGGATGAACGCGCTGACCACGTCGACCTCCTCGTCAGGGTCTCGGGGCATCGTACGTCAAGCCCCCGACGCGGCGCGAACCGACCGGGCACGGCCCCCTCACAGGACGGGTTCGACGTCCCGTGCGGGACGGGACAGGGCGGGCGTGGACAGCGCGATCCACGCGACGGCCCCTCCGGCGAGCGTGAGGAGCGAGGCGCCGACGTACAGCGTCGACGGGCCGAAGCGATCGAACACGAGCCCGCCGAGCCCCGCGCCGATGATCGGAGCGATCCCGAACCCCATCGTCGCGGCGAGCGACTGACCGGTCGAGTAGAGGTTCGACGGGAGCATGCGGCCGATCACGACCACCATCGTCGTGAACAGGAGCGCGAACCCGGCGCCTTCGAACACGGTGAGGACGGACAGGATCGTCGGGTCCTCGACCAGACCCCACAGCAGGAACCCCGTCGCGTACACGACGCACCCGGCTACGTACACGGCTCGCAGGCCGAAACGTTTCGCGAACCGCGACGAGAGCCGCATCACGGGCACCTCGACCAGCCCGCCGAGCGCCGTCCCGATCCCCACCAGCAGCGCGCCACCGCCTGCGCGCTCGATCTTCAGACCGATGAAGTTCCATGCCGCGTTGAACCCGGTCCACACCAGGAGCAGGGCGAGCAGGAACATCCAGAACCTCGGGGCCGCCCGGAACACCGCGCCCACGGCGCCGAGCCGCCCGTGCCGGATCGAGCGAGCCGGCCGGTCGGGCTCGATCGCGACGGCGGCCCACACGAAGATGGCGAGGGCCGCCGAGGCGACGACCGGCATCGCCCAGCGGATGCCCACCTGCTGCAGGAGCACGCCGATCAACAGGCACGCCGTCGCGTACGCCAGGCTCTCCCATCCGCGGATGCGCCCGTATTCGTTCATCCGGTCGTCGCCCAGGAACTCCAGGGCGATCGCGTCGACGTTCGGCGCCACGGTGGCGCTGAGGCCGGCGAAGACGAACGCGGCGGCCACGATCGCCGGGTAGGTCTGCGCCCCGAACAGCGCGAACGCCCCGATCGCGCCTCCCACGGCCCCGATCTGCAACGCGCGGCGCCGGCCGAGCGAGGTATCGGCGAGATGGCCCCAGAGCGGGCTCAGGAGCACGCGCGCGATCGCCATCACGGCGATCACCGCGCCGATCTCGCCCGCGGTCAGGCCCTTGCCGTCCAGGAACAGCGAGAGGAACGGGAACGAGGCCGCGATGAAGACGCCGAACAGGACGAACAGCGTCTGCACGGCGACCGCGGGACGGATCCATGGAGCCCCGGCCGCCCGCATCGAGCAACCGTAACAGGGGTCCTCCGAGGACCGTCCGGCAGGACGTCGTCAGGGTTCGCGACGCAAGGTGCGGCAGGTCAGTCGGCTCCCCTCGCGCAGCGGGTATCGCTCACCGGTGTCGGCGAACCCCAGATGCTCGTAGAAGCCGACCGCTCCGTCGTTGTTCTCGGTGACCCCCAGGATCACCGAGCGCGCGCCCCACGACCGCGCCCACGTCAGGACGCCCTCCACCAGCCGCGCGCCGACCCCCGCGCCCCGCCACGTCGGGTCCACCCACATCCCGTAGAGGTGGGCGTCGGCCTCCTCGCCGGTGCGCGAACCCACGGCCATCCCGATCCATCGATCACCGCGCTCGGCGACGAACATCGCGTTCGTCGCGCCCTCCCACCCTTCGGTCCAGGCGATCCACTCCGGACGACCGAGTGACCGCTCGCGCTCGAGCGTGGACCCGAAGGCATCGGGCGCGTCGGCGAGGGCGCGGAGGCGGAGCTCGCGGACGCGCTCCCATTCCTCGCGCGTGGCCTGCCTGATCCGCTCGGGCGATGCCATCCTCCCGCAGGGTAGTGGGCGGGCCCTCGGGCGGCCGCGATACTTGGCCGATGCCGAACGAGGATGCCGCGTGGTGGCGGGACGGGGTCCTGTACCAGATCTACGTCCGCTCCTTCGCCGACAGCGACGGCGACGGCACCGGCGACCTGCAGGGCGTGATCGAACACCTCGACCACCTCGAGTGGCTGGGGGTGGACGGGATCTGGCTCTCCCCCATCACGCCGTCCCCGGATCGGGATTGGGGGTACGACGTCTCGGACTACCGCGACGTGCATCCGGAGCTCGGCGACCTGGCGACGCTCGACCGGCTGGTCTCGGACGCTGCCTCCCGGGACATCAGGGTGATCCTCGATCTCGTGCCGAACCACACGAGCGACCGGCATCCGTGGTTCGTCGACGCTAGGTCCTCGCGGGAGGCCGCGCATCGCGACTGGTATGTGTGGGCAGATCCACGCGCCGACGGATCCTCACCGAACAACTGGAGGTCGGTGTTCGGAGGAAGCGCATGGGAGCTCGACCCCGACACAGGTCAGTACTACCTCCACAACTTCCTCCCCGAGCAGCCCGATCTCAACTGGTGGAACGAGGAGGTACGAGACGAGTTCGACGGCATCCTGCGGTTCTGGTTCGACCGGGGCATCGCAGGTTTCCGGATCGACGTCGCGAACGGGCTGATCCACGACCCGGAACTGCGCGACAACCCTCCGGCGACGGACGACGACCCCCCGGAGATCCGTCGGCGGGGTCAGCGGCAGGTCCACAACCTGAATCGTCCGGAGGTGCACGACATCTATCGGGGCTGGCGGACGATCGCCGACGGCTACGACCCGCAACGGATCCTCGTCGCCGAGACATGGGTCTTCGAGCCCCGGCAACTCGCGCGCTTCTACGGAACGGGTGACGACGAGCTTCACCTCTGCTTCAACTTCTCGTTGGTCTTCTCCGAGTTCCGGGCCGAGGCCTTCCGGGGGGTGGTGGGATCCACCGAGGCAGCGCTCCCACCTGGATCGCAACCCGCCTGGACAGGGTCGAACCACGACGTCGGCCGGTTCCCGACGAGATGGTGCGGCGGATGGAATGAGCGCTCCCGCTGTGCGCTCATGGCACTGCTGGCGCTTCGAGGGACGCCCTTCCTCTACTACGGGGACGAGATCGGGATGATCGACGTTCCGATGCCGGAGGACGCTCAGCTCGACCTGGTCGGGGGAGGGGGAGCAGAACAGCCGAGCCGCGACGCCGGACGGACCCCGATGCGATGGAACGCGCGGCCGGGGGCCGGGTTCACGTCCGTCGACGTTCGCCCCTGGCTGCCGATCGGCGACCCTCGCGCGATCAACGTCGAGGATCAGCGCGGGGACCGGGATTCGATGCTCCACCTGTGCCGCGACCTCATCGCCCTGCGACGCGAGACGCCGGATCTGCGTTCGGGCGCCTACGAATCGCTCCCGTCGCCCGCCGGAGTGTGGGCGTGGCGACGAAGCGGCGACACGATCGCGGCGGTGAACCTGTCGGACGACCCGTCATCGATCACGACCGGCGCGAGCACGATCGCGATCGGCACGCGACGCGAACGCGACGGTGAGCCCGTCGAGGGCGAGCTCAGCCTCGGTCCGTGGGAAGGTGCGGTGCTTCGCGTCGCTCCCTCCTGATCTCGAGCAGGTGGTCGGCCACGCCGACGCTCGTGAACGGGAGGATCGGAGCCAGCAGCAGGACCGCCTCGGGCATCACGCGGACCGTCACGAACGCCCACGCGGTCACCACCACGACGGCAAGGGCGCGGGCCTTCCAGGAACGATCCAGGTCGACCCGCATCGCGAGAGCCCCGCCGGCGCCGATACCCGCGACGAACCCGGTCACGGCGTCGGCGGCGACCGCCGACACAGGGATGCCGACGACCAGCGCCAGGACCATCGCCTTGGCCGCCGCCGCCGGC